>CAYJLW010000054.1:14790-27701 GCA_964370965.1 uncultured Acidimicrobiia bacterium
GGACCCGGGGGGGCGGGACCCGGGGCGTCGACCCGGGGAGACGGGACCCGGGGGGGCGGGACCCGGGGCGTCGACCCGGGGAGACGGGACCCGGGGGGACGGGACCCGGGGGGCGGGACCCGGGGGGGGCGGGGTCGGAAACGCTGCTCAGAGGGCGGCGGCGACCCTCGCTGCGATGGCCTCGGGGGTGAGGCCGGCCTCCTCGTGGAGGCGGGCGGCCTTGCCCTGGCGCAGGAAGCCCGCCGGGATCCCGGCGCGCAACACCGGAGTCGCCACCCCGGCGTCCGAGAGCGCCTCGAGGACGCCGGTACCGAAGCCGCCCGTGACCGAGTGGTCCTCGACCGTGACCACGAGACGGTGGGCGGCGGCGATCTCCGCGAGGCGGGCGTCGAGCGGGGCGACGAAGCGGGCATTCGTGGCCGCGGCCGGGATGCCCCTCTCTTCGAGGAGGACCGCCGCCTTGCGGGCGACGTCGACCATCCGGCCGACGCCGAGGAGGGCAACGCCGCCGTCGGCGCGGGCGACGTCCCAGCGGCCCACGACCAGCGCCTCCGCTCCGGCGCCGCCCTCGGAGGCGACCCCCTTGGAGAAGCGGATCATGAACGGCCCGTCGTGGTCGAGGGCGAGGCGGAGCATCCCCTGGAGCTCCGTGGAGTCAGCGGGGGCCCCGATGACGAGGCCGGGGACCTGCCGGAAGAACGCCATGTCGTAGATGCCGTGGTGCGTGGGGCCGTCGTCGCCTGTCACCCCGGCGCGGTCGAGGACGAACGTGACCGGGAGCCCGTGGAGGCCGACGTCCATCATCACCTGGTCGACGGCCCGGTTCATGAACGTGGCGTAGACCGCCACCACGGGCCGGAGGCCGGCCATGGCGAGGCCGGCGGCGAATGTCGTGGCGTGCTGTTCCGCGATGCCGACGTCGTAGACCCGGTCGGGGAACTCCGCCGCCATGGGGTCGAGGCCCGTGGACGCCTGCATGGCCGCGGTGACGGCCACCACGTCGGGCCGTTCCCGGGCGCACTCCGCCAGCGTGTCTCCGAAGACGGCCGTCCAGGACCTGCCCGACGACGGCACCGGCCGGCCCGTGACGGGATCGAACACACCCACGCCGTGGAGATGGTCGGCGTCGTCGGCCTCGGCGGGGCCGTAGCCCGCCCCCTTGCGGGTGATGAGATGGACGACCACGGGGCCGGGTATCTCCCGGGCATTGCGGAGCGCCGTCTCGACAGCCTCGATGTCATGGCCGTCGATCGGCCCCGAATAGGTCATCCCGAGGGTGTCGAAGATCGTGGGGTCGGTGAGGAGCTCCTTGATCGAGCCCTTCAGGCGGTGGATGCCCTGCGCGATCCACTCCCCCGCCCGCGGCACGCGCTCCAAGACCTCGTTCACGTCCCGCTTCGCGCGGCGGTACAGCGGATCCAGGCGGAGCTGGGCGAGGTGTGCGGCGAGTCCTCCGACGGTGGGGCTGTAGCTGCGGCCGTTGTCGTTCAGGACGATGACGAGGTCGCTCTGACGGTGGGCGATCTGGTTCAGCGCCTCATACGCCATGCCGCCGGTGAGGGCGCCGTCGCCGATCACGGCCACGACACGGCGGTCGGCCCGGAGGTGGTGGAACGCCTCGACGAACCCGGCGGCATAGGACAGCGACGTCGAGGCGTGGGAGTTCTCGATCCAGTCGTGCTCGCTCTCGGAGCGGCACGGGTACCCGGACAGGCCGCCGTACTGGCGGAGCGTGGCGAAACCGTCGCCCCTGCCCGTGACGATCTTGTGCACGTAGGCCTGGTGGCCGGTGTCCCAGACGATGACGTCGCGGGGGCTCTCGTAGACCCTGTGGAGCGCGAGGGTGAGCTCGACAGCGCCGAGGTTGGGCCCGAGGTGCCCGCCCGTCTTGGCGACGTTCTCGACCAGGAAGGAGCGGATCTCGTCGGCGAGCTGCGCGAGCTGGGCGGCATCGAGGCGGGCAAGGTCCGTCGGTGAGCGGATCGACTCGAACATCGGCCCAGCCTATCGCCGCGACGCGATGACTTCGCCCACGGCTCCCGGCGGCCTCTCTGGCGCCACGATCCCGTGGATGTACACGTCGTGCCAGTGGCCTGCGGCGTCGGGTCGGGCCGACGCGAGGACGCCTTCGCGGACGAAGCCCGCCTTCGCGGCCACCCGGCAGCTCGCCAGGTTGTCGACGGCGGCGAGGAGATCGATGCGGTGCAGGCTCAGGCGGCCGAAAGCGAACTCCACCAAGGCGCCCAGCGCCTCTGCCATGTGGCCGCGGCCCGTTTCCGAGGACCGCATCCAGTAGCCCACCTCGGCGACGGGGATGCCCTCCCCGAAGCGGAGCTCGATCTGGCCGAGGGCCCGGCCGTCCTCGCGTCGCGTGACCAGCCAGGCGCAGCCGGTCCCTTCGCGGCGGCGCGCCTCCATCCGGCGCAGGTACGCCCTCGTGTCGTGCACCGAGATGTCGGGGCGCGCCCAGGAGAGGAAACACGCCAGCTCGGGCACGGACTCGACGGTGGCCTCGTGCAGGTCGCGCGCGTGGCGACGCGACGCCGGGAGGAGCAGGAGGCGCGAGGTGGCGATCTCGAGGTTCATCGGCCCGCCGCGAGCTGCACGGGGTGGGCCACGTCGATGCCCGAACCGAGGGCGCGCAGGTGGGCGCCGATCTGCATGGCGCAGCCGGGATTGGCGACGGCGACGACGTCCGCCCCGGTGGCGACCACGGCGGCGGCCCGTTCCCTCCCCAGGCGACCGGCCGCTTCGGGGTGCAGGACACCGTAGGTCCCGGCAGCCCCGCAGCACCCGGAGCCCTCGCCCACGTCCACGAGCGTGAGCCCTGCCAGGCGCCCCAGCAGCACCCGGACGTCCACGGATCGGGACCCGGCGTTGCGGTGATGGCAGGCGTCGTGCACCGCCACGGTGAGGCGGGCGCCCCGGGGCTCGGGCAGGGGCACGCCGGGGTCGGCGAGGAGGTCACACACGTCCGCCGCGGGGATCGACCGGCCGATGAGGCTCTCGTAGCCGACCAGCGTGGCGGTGCAACCTGCCGCCGTGCTCACCACGACGTCGACGTCCCGGAATGCGGCGGCGAGGCGACGGGCAAGGCGGCGGGCCTCGCCGGGGTGGCCGTTGTGCAGGGCGAGGGCGCCGCAGCAGAACGGCCGGCGGGGGACGACGACGTCGTAGCCCGCAGCGGTGAGGCAGGCGAGCGCTGCCAGGTTCACGTCGCGGAACCAGAGATCGCCGACGCAGCCGGCGAGCAACCCGACCCGTCCCCGGTGGACGGTGCCCGCCTGCGCCGGGACGAGTTCGGGCAAGGGTCGCAGGCCCTCTGGACCGAGAGGCGGCAAGGACGCGAGGAGGCGGCGGCCGGCGGCGGGCAGGAGCGGCCCGAGGCGGAGTCGCTGGGCGACGAGGGCGGTGGCCGTGGCCGTGGCCACGAGGCGGCGATTGGCTACCGCCCTGCCCAGAAGCCAGCCCCGGACCCGGCGGGAAGGTGCCGACCGGGTGGCCTCCACTTCGGCGCGGGCGCCGTCGAGGATGCGTCCGAAGGGGACCCCGGAGGGGCAGGCGGTCTCGCAGGAACGGCACCCGAGGCAGGCGTCGATCGTGTCGGCGAAGACCCCTGGCGTCCCCATGCGGCCGGCGGCCACGGCCCTCATCGCCTCCAGGCGGCCTCGGGGCGAGGCGGCCTCCTCAGCGCTGAGACGGAACGTGGGGCAGTGCGGCAGGCAGAGACCGCAACCCACACAGGCCGCGAGGTCACGGGCCTCCGGGTGCTCTGGTGTCGCCCAGCCCGCCACCGTCAGATCCCCCCGCAGAACCGGCCGGGGGCGAGGACACCGCCCGGGTCGTAGGCCGCCTTCACCCGACGCATGAGACCCACGGCGCCGCCGGGATCCCCCCACGCATCGACCGGGAAGCCGCCGGGAGCACTGTCCAGGACGAGACTCCCCCCAGAGGCCTCGGCCGCCCTCCGCAGGCGTGGGACGACGACAGCGGCCCGCTCCACGTCGTCCCAGGCGGCCCGCACGACGCCGGTGCCGCACAGGGCGGACACCCGTGCTCCCGACACGCCACACGCCTCCCGGAACCCGGCTTCGTCGCCGGCCACGACGCCCGCCGACACGGCCACCGGGGCGGCGTCGGCCAACGGGAGGGCCTCCAGCGCGTCCGCGCATCCGGTCGTGTCCAGCGGTTCACCGGAAGGAAGCGGCACCTCCTCGGGATGGCCGTCCGCCACGACGAGAACCCGGGCGTCCCGGCCGCCGACGCCGGCGTCCAGGCGCACGACGAGCACGCCGGGCCGGCGGGCAAGGACATCCCAGGCCGGATCGCCGGTGTCTGCCGGGGCCCGCACCCCCCGGACGGACCAAGGCTCCTGGGGCACGAGGCGCAGAGTGACGCGCGTGAGGACGGCGAGCGTCCCCAGGGAACCCGTGAGAAGCCGGGGCATGTCGTAGCCGCTCACGTTCTTCACCGTGGCACCACCACCGCGTACCTCCGCGCCGTACCCGGTGACGGCCTCGACTCCCAGGACCCAGTCCCGCAGAGGACCGAAGCGGAGACGACGCTCTCCGGCCACGCCGACGGAGACGGCGCCCCCGAGCGTGGCGCCGGGCGGGCCGTCGAAGGGGAGCACCTGGCGGTGCCGGGCGGCGAGCCGGACGAGATCGTCCAGACGGACCCCTGCAGGGGCAGTGAGGACGGCCTCGGCGGCCTCGTACGCGACGTCCCCGACGGACCCCGCCGTGAGGAGGGCGACGTCGTAACGCCGGGGCGGGTTCCCACGGTGGCGGCGGGTGCCGCCGCCGAGGGCGGCGAGGGCGAGCCCGTCGGCACGGCAGCGGCGGACGACCTCGGCCACCTCGGCCGCGGTGAACGCCGCCACGGCAGCGGAGGGCCGCCGCCCGCGCAAGTCCCAGGTCCCGGGATCGGCGGCCCGCCCGGGGCCGAGCCAGCCGTCGGCGTCCACGTCCGTCAAGCCCACGTCCCCTCCCGCGGAGCGGGGGATCCCGACCCGAAGACCCCGATCTCCGGGCAGCGGCTCCCGGCGGGCAAGACCTTGGCCGGGTTGCAGAGGCCGGTGGGGTCGAGACTGTCACGCAGCCTCGCCTGGGCGTCGAGATCGGAGCGCGAGAACATCAGTGCCATGAAGTCGCGCTTCTCCACGCCGATGCCGTGCTCGCCCGAGAGCACCCCGCCGAGACTCACGCAGAGCTCTACGATCTCCCGGCCCGCCGCCTGCACGCGCCCGAGCTCGCCGGGGGCCGCGAGGTCGAAGCCCAGGAGGGGATGGAGGTTCCCGTCGCCGGCGTGGAAGACGTTCATGACGGCGAGGCGGTGACGGTCTGCGATCTCGTACACGCCGGCCAGCGCATCGACGAGGCGCGTGCGGGGCACGACGCAGTCATGCAGGTGGTAGTTGGGCGCCACGCGGGCGACGGCCCCGAACGCGGACTTGCGCGCCCGCCACCAGAGGCCCGCCTCCGCGGCGTCCCGGGCCCGGCGCACCTCGGTGGCTCCCGCCTCGGCGCAGAGCCGTGCGGCGGCGGCCGCCCGCTCCTCGGCAGCGAGCGGCGGGCCCTCGACCTCCGCCAGGAGCACTGCGGCGGCGTCGAGCGGGAGGCCGGCCTCCACGAACGCCTCGACGGCGCGCACGATGCGCCTGTCCATCATCTCGAGGGCCACGGGCGAGACCCCCTCGGCCACGATGCGGCCCACTGCGGACGCCGCCGCGGCGACGTCGCCGAAGGCGGCGAGGAGCGTGGCCCGCGCCCCGGGGTCGGCCATGAGGCGCACGCAGACCTTCGTCACGACACCGAGCGTGCCCTCGGAGCCCACGACCACGCCACGGAGGTCGTAGCCCACGGGGTCGGGGGCGACCGCCCCGCAGACGACCACGTCCCCCTCGGGCGTCACGAGCTCCACGGCAAGGACGTGGTGTTGGGTCACTCCGTGGGCGAAGCAGTGCAGCCCACCGGCGTTCGTGGCCACGTTGCCCCCTATCGAGCAGGCCGCCTGTGACGACGGGTCCGGGGCGTAGTGGAGCCCGCTGGCCGACTCGCAGAGGTGCTCGGTGAGGGCGAGATTGGCCACACCGGGGTCCACCCAGGCGACGGCGGCCTCCGTGTCGACGGACAGGACTCGACGCATCTTCGCTGTCGACAGGACGAGCGCACCGTCGAGGGGGACGGCCCCGCCGGCGAGTCCCGTGCCCGCCCCCCGGGGCACCCACGACCGCCCCCACCGGACGCAGGCCCGCACGACCTCGACCACGTCCGCTGTGCAGGCGGCGAAGACGACGGGCCCGGCGCGACCCCGCAGGATCGAGGCGTCGCCGGCGTACAGCGCTGCCTCTCCGGGGTCGTCGACCACCCGGGCGCCCGGCGAGAGGCGGCCGTCGAGGGCGGCGAGAAGAGGGTCCGGGGTGATGCGTCCGGGCACGGGCTCACGGTAGCCTGACCGGCCGATGGCCGACGCCCCCCCTCCCCCGGCGCTCCTGCCCGAACGCCTTCTCTGCGGCCCCGGGCCTTCCAACGTCCACCCGCGGGTGCTGGGGGCGATGGGGACGCCGCTCGCCGGCCACCTCGATCCCGCGTTCCTCACCGTCGTGGACGAGGTCTGCGCCATGCTCCGCAGCGTCTTCCGGACGGCCAACGCGGTCACGTTCCCGGTCTCCGGGACGGGCTCTGCGGGCATGGAGGCCGCCTTCGTGAACCTCCTGGAGCCGGGTGACACGGCGATCGTGTGCGTGAACGGCGTCTTCGGCGAACGCATGTGCGACGTCGCCCGCCGCTGCGGAGCCACGGTCGTGAGGGTGGAGGCCGACTGGGGCCACCCCGTCGACCCCGCCGTCGTCGCCGAAGCGGCCGCTGCGCACCCGGGCGCCCGCCTCGCCGCCCTCGTGCACGCCGAGACGTCCACCGGCGCCGCCACCGACGTCGGCGCCTGGGCGGGCGCGGTTCGGAGCGAAGCACCCGATGCGCTCCTCGTCGTGGACACGGTCACGTCTCTCGCCGGGACGCCTGTGGACGTCGACGCCTGGGGGGTGGACGTCTGCTACAGCGGCACACAGAAGTGCCTCTCGGTGCCGCCCGGCCTCGCCCCGATCACCTTCGGCGAGCGCGCTCTGCGCAGGGCAAGGGAACGTCCCACCCCGGTGCAGTCCTGGTACCTGGACGTGAACATGATCTCGGCCTACCTGGACTCCGCCACCCGCGCCTACCACCACACCGCCCCGATCTCGGCGATCCTCGGCCTGCACGAGGGCCTCCGCATCGTCCTCGAGGAGGGACTCGATGCCCGCTGGGCACGCCACGCGGCCGCCGGCGCCGAACTGCAGTCCGCTCTGGAGGAACGCGGCATGCGTCTCTTCGCCGCGCCCGGCGCGCGCCTCCCGCAGCTCACCTCCGTGTCCGTCCCCGGATGCACCGACGACGGGGCGTTCCGCACCGCTCTGGCGCGGGACACCGGCATCGAGATAGGCGCCGGTCTCGGCCCCTGGGCGGGGCGGGTGTGGCGTATCGGCCTCATGGGCGAGAACGCCCGGCCAGAGGTGGTCGGGCGCCTGCTGGACGCCATTCCCTGACCCGAGACGTTCGGAGAGGCCCCGCTTCGGCGTCCCGGGGAAGGGGGAGCCCGGGCCGCGAGGGCACGCTCGCGCCAACCGCACGGAAGCCTTCGAGGGGTGTCCAGGCCCCGGGCGGCCCCGGCGCCCCCGTCTCAGGGCACCCGGAGTCGGGACCTGAACCAGTCCAGGGTGGCCGCAAGGGCCCGGTCGAAATCGACCGGCACCGCGTCCGGGAACAGGGAGGCCAGCCGGGCGCTGTCGGCCTGTGAGTCCCGGACGTC
This sequence comes from uncultured Acidimicrobiia bacterium, assembly GCA_964370965.1. GTDB lineage: Bacteria > Actinomycetota > Acidimicrobiia > UBA2766 > UBA2766 > CAYJLW01. The sequence goes on from CAYJLW010000054.1 coordinate 22,636, forward strand.
TCCGGGGCGGGCCTCGGTGTGCTCCACGGGCAGCGGCCGGCCCAGGATGCGCTCCAGGCGGGCGACGAGCTCGAGCAGTGAGGTCCTCGTCCCGAAGGCCAGGTTCACGGGCGCGGGGGCCGTGACCCGGCGCGCCACGGCGTCGGCGAGCACGCCGACCACGGTACCGACATAGGTGAAGTCCCGGCTCTGGTGGCCGTCGCCGTGGACGGTGAGCGGCCGGCCGGACAGGGCGGCCTCGAGGAAGGCCGGCACCACGGCCGCATACGCGTGCCCGGCAGGCTGCATCGGGCCGAAGACGTTGAAGAACCGGAACGCGAGGACGTCGAGGCCGAAGGAGGCGCCGTAGGCGAGGGTGTAGGCCTCCGTCGCCAACTTGCCGGCAGCGTACGGGCTCAGGGGCATGGGGGCGAGGTCCTCGACCTTGGGCAGGACCGGGTTGGCGCCGTAGACCGAGGACGAGGACGCCACGACGACGTGGAGCCCTCCGGCACGTCGCACGGCCTCGAGGACCTTCACCGTGCCCGTGGCATTGGCGGCGTGGGAGGCCTCCGGGTCTCTCAGCGACCTGGGCACGGAAGGGCGGGCGGCGAGGTGGACGACGGCACCGGCACCGTCGAGGACGGCGTCGAGGTCGCCGTCCTCGAGGATCGAGCCCTCCCGGAACTCGACCCCGTCGAGGCTCGCCAGGTTCTCCCTCGCTCCGGTGGAGAGGTCGTCGAGGACGGCGACCTCGGCCCCCAATGCCATCAGGTGCGCGACCAGGTTCGCCCCGATGAAGCCCGCCCCGCCCGTGACGGCGACGCGCATCCCGGCGCATCCCTGTGTCGGCACTGACGTCACACGTCGCTCCCTCTCGCCCCGTGGCACTCTATCTGCCAGGGGGGAGAACGGTGCCTCCCCCGAACCCGGAGAGGACCGCTGCCAGGGTCCACCTGGCAGACCCTGGCAGACCCTGCGCGCCCCGCCCCGTTCTTTGGTCTAGGCTGTCGCGCGTTCGTGGCAGGCCGCGTCCGGCGGGGACACCCCATCGGAACGGCGGAGCGTGGTCGGCCGTAGCCACAACGATCGGTCCGCAGCCAGACCGGGTGTGGAAGACAGGACGATTGGAGTAGGACCATGAGGCGTGCCATCGTCATCGCCACCGTTTTCGCGGGTGTCGTGTTCCTCGCCGGCGCCGCCGTCGCCGTCGATCCGTACTCGGGCACCCTGTCGGGGGGCAACTCCAGCGACAACCCGGCCGATCCGGGGGACAACGTGACCGTCACCGGAGGCGGCTTCCAGCCCGGCACCGGCGTCCTCTTCTCCCTCCAGGGCACGACGCTGTGCAACACGACGGCGAACAGCAGCGGCAACGCGAGTTGCACGTTCACGGTGCCCTCCCTGGACCCGGGCTGCTACACGGTGACGGCGTCCGGACGTGACGCCAACGCCAACGCCACCCGCACCGACAGCACAACTGTCTGCGTCCGGGCCGCCGGGGCCACGACTCTGGGCTTCACCGGTGCCGACAACGTCTGGCGCAACGCCGGCATCGGCGGCATGCTCGTCCTGCTCGGAACCGGCCTCGTCCTGTTCGCCCGCCGGAGGCGGCTCACCAGGGCGACCAACTGACCTCGCCGTCGGGCCCCGGCCCGGCGAGCGCCGGGGTACGGGGAGACACCGCGGCATGACCGTTGAACGACACGCCGACGACGCAGAGGCAGTAGACCTGCGCGAGTACGCGAGGGTCGTCTTCCGCCACAAGTGGCTCATCATCCAGGTCACGCTGGTCGCCGCCGTCGCCGCCGCCACGGTGTCCTACGTCCAGACCCCGGTCTACACGGCCACTGCCCAACTCGTGTCCAGCCCTCCGGACGTGAGCGGTGTCCTGAGTGGTTCCAACGTGCGCGCGTTCAGCCAGGACCCAGCGCGTCGCATCGCCACCCAGGTGGAGCTCTTCAAGAGCGTCGAGGTGGCCAGGATCGCCGCCGAGAAGATCGGGTACCGGGGCAAACCGCAGGCGCTGTCGGACAAGGTGAAAGCGTCCGCGGTGGGTCAGACCGACGTGATCGAGGTGAGCGCCACCGACACCGACCCGGAAAGGGCGGCGGCGATCGCCAACGCCATGGCCGACGCCTTCGTGGCCTTCCAGGCGTCCCGCTCCCTGGCGACGATCCAGACGCTCACGAAGCAGATCGGTGACCGCCTCCAGAGCGCCAAGGCCGACCTGGACCGCCTCGACGCGGAGTTCCGCGCCGTTCTGAACTCCAAGAAGCCCGGCAACGCCGAAGCGCTCACGGCACAGAGGGACGCCGCCCTCGAGGAGTACACGTCGCTGAAGCAGAAGTACGACGACCTCCAGATCCAGGCCAGCCTGCAGCAGGACTCCGCTGTCGTCTCCGAGCGTGCAGCCGTGCCGGTGGGCCCCTCCGCCCCCCGGCCCATCCGCAACACGGCCCTCGCAGGGGTCCTGGGGCTTCTCCTCGGCATCGGCCTCGGTTTCCTGCGCGAGCGTCTCGACGACTCCGTGAACTCCAAGGAGCGCATCGAGGACGCGATCGGCGCACCCCTGCTCGGCGTCATCCCGGACTTCTCCACACGCGCCACCCGCAAGAAGTCCGCACCCCCGGCCCTGGCCGGGCACCACGCGGGGGGAGCCGAGGCGTTCCGGCGGCTGCGTACGAACGTGCGCTTCCTGCAACTCGACCAGCCGCTGCGCACGGTCGGCGTGTCCTCTGCCAAGGCCGACGAGGGCAAGTCCACCGTGGCGGCGAACCTGGCGATCTCCCTTGCGCAGTCCGGCCTCCGCATCGTCCTCCTCACCGCCGACCTCCGAAAGCCTTCCCTCCACCGAGCCTTCACCCTGCCCAGCGCCACCGGGCTCATGGGCGTCCTCACGGGCGAGACACCCCTCGAGTCCGCCCTTCAGGCCGTGGGCGTCGAGGGCGGCCAGACCCTCACGGTCCTCACCGCGGGACCCGTCCCGCCCAACCCCTCGGAGGTGCTCGGCTCCCGGAGCATGCACAAGGCGCTGGGCGCCCTGCGCGAACGCTTCGACATGGTCCTCGTCGACCTCCCTCCCCTGCTCCCCGTCGCCGACGCCGCCGTCCTCGCCCCGTATCTCGACGGCGTCCTCCTCGTGGCCCGCGCCGGACACACCTCCCAGGGCGAGCTCCGTCATGCCCGGGAAGCGCTCGCCAAGGTGAAGGCCACCGTGCTCGGCGGCGTCCTGAACGCGGTCAAACCCAAGGGGCGCAAGGGCTACTACTACTACTACTCGTACGAGCACTACGGGTCCACGACGGAAGCGAACGGCAACGGCGCTTCCGGTGCCCTGGGAGCCGAATCGGGCCGGCAGGGCAGTCCTCGGAGCAGCGCGGACGTCGCCTTGGACATCAGCCGCTCCGCCCCCCAGGGCATGCCCGCGGGCGCCCCCCGCCGGCGCGCCTAGGGAGTCAGAGGGATCCCCACAGGGCCCGGATCGTGACGCCCACGAGACGGTCGAGCTCGGCCGCCGTCGCCCTGTGTTCGGAGAGCGGCCGGCCCACGGGATCGGCGACGTCGTCGCTCTCCGATTCGCCGAGGAGCGCCCGCGCCGAACGTCCCGCCCCCAGCCGGCCCAGATACGCGGGGAGCGCCTCTCCGGGCGTGCGCGAGCCTGTCTCGAGAGCGCGACGCTCCAGCTCGCGCATCGTGAAGACGCCGTTGATGCCGTCCTGGCGCAGCAGTGCTGCCTCGCGGACGTGTTCCCGCGTCATCCCGAGGATCAGGTCAGCCTCCGAGACGACGTCGGCGGTGAGGAGGCGGGAGCGGTGCGTCGAGATGTCGATGCCGTAGGAGGACACGGCCTCGACCGCCGCCCTCGTCGCGGAGGCGCCGCCTCCCAGGAGGCCGGCGGACCCGACGGAGACGAGGTCGCCCAGGCCGCAATCCGAGAGACGCCTGCGTGCCAGCGCCTCAGCCATGGGCGAACGGCACTGGTTCGCGGTGCACACGAAGATCACACGTGTCGTCGTCACGCCCGCCAGGATATGCGGGCCGCCCGCCGGAGCCGGGCACGGACCCGCCCACCGGGCGCACTACGGTTGGGGCCGTGGCAGGCGCTGAAGGCACAGCCGAACAAACAGCCGACACTGCGGCCCCCCCCGGGGTCCCCGACGACGGCGCGCAACCTGAGGCGCCACGCGGCGGCCCTCGCCCCGCCGGCGGCGGCGGCCTGCTCGCTCCCGCCACGCCCCAGAAGCCCCGCCGGACCCGGGGGGCCCTCGTGGGTCTCGTGATGCGCACGATCGGATGGTGCCTCATCACGGCCGGCATGCTCGTGCTCCTGTTCGTGGCGTACATGCTCTGGGGCACACGCCTCGAGACGCACCGGGCCCAGGCGGAGCTCGAGAAGCAGTTCGAGCGCTCCCTCGTCGGCGCTCGCCGGGCGAGCCCTTCTCCGGACGCCACACCGTCGGCGCCGTCCTCCGGAGCCCCGGACGACGTCGGCGCCCGCTTCGCCGCCGGCGAGGGGGTCGCCCGCCTCCAGATCCCGCGGATCGGCGTCGACGTCATCGTGGTCAAGGGCGTCGACCGCAACGACCTCAAGAAGGGCCCGGGCTGGATGTCCACGACCGCCTTCCCCGGCACCCCCGGCAATGTCTTCATCGCCGGGCACCGCACGACGTACGGAGCGGAGTTCAACCGCCTCAACGAACTCCAGCCCGGCGACGAGGTCGTCCTCACCACGCGCGAGGGTCGGGCCGTCTACGCCGCGGCGCAACAACGGATCGTGGCGCCCACGGAGGTCTCGGTCACGAAGCCGACCGGGGACAACCGCCTCACCCTCTCCACGTGCAACCCGAAGTTCTCCGCCCGGCAGCGGCTCCTCGTGATCGCGAGGGCCGTCTCCGGGGTCCCCGACCGCGTCCCCGCAGCGGCATGAACGAGCAGTCGGCCCCCCGCCACGGCCACGCCCGACGGTGGCTCGTGGTCGCTCTCGTCGCCCTGGCCGTCGTCACCGTCCTGCTCCTCTGGGTGTTCCCCTGGGTCGCCGACTGGATCCCCGGCCAGTTCTGATCTTCGAAGGGGGACTTCGTCCC
>CAYJLW010000055.1:0-26531 GCA_964370965.1 uncultured Acidimicrobiia bacterium
ACCGTAGGAGCCCGTCAGCCCCATCCGGCGGACCCATCACAACACGGGGATGCCGATTTCCCGGTGTTCCGGGACGACGGCATCACTTTGGGAGCGTGGAATCCTCGTCGACCAGGGGAATGGGCCCCTTCCCTATTCGAGGACGAGGAGGGTGTCGCCGGAGCCCACGGTGTCGCCCGTGGCGACCTTGATCTCCGCCACGGTGCCGTCGGCGGGGGCGTTGATGTTGTTCTCCATCTTCATCGCCTCCAGGACGACGACGGCCTCGCCGGCCTTCACGGTCTGGCCGGCGGTGACGAGGATCTTGAGGATCGTGCCCTGCATCGGCGTGGTCACCGCACCCGGGACGCCTGCGGCCCCGGCGGCCCCTGCGGCCCCGCCAGACCCGGAGGCCCTCCGCTCTCCCCGCCGCGGGGCCTTGCGGGCCGCGGGGGGGGAGGCGGCGGCGGTCGCGTCCTCGGGGAGCCACATCTTCACCTCGAAGCGGCGGCCGTCGACCTCGACCGTGGACGTCCTCTCCACGAGGGGCGCCTCGCCCTCCTCCGGCCGGGGCAGAGGTGCGGGCACCGGCAGGTCGGAGAGGTCGACGGCGTTCTCGACCCACTTCGTGGTGATCTCGCCGGCGAAGAAGTCGCGGTGCTGCAGGATGAGCTTGTGGGCCGGGATCGTCGTATGCACGCCCTCGACGACGTACTCGTCGAGCGCCCGCAGGGCGCGGCGGCGGGCCTGCTCACGGTCGGAGCCCCAGACGACGAGCTTGGCGACGAGGTTGTCGTAGTACTGGCTGATCTCGTCACCTTCGCCGTAGCCGGCGTCGACCCGCACGCCGGGCCCGCCCGGCTCGGCGTAGCGTGCGATTCGCCCCGGGGAGGGGAGGAAGTTCTTCGCCGGGTTCTCGGCGTTGATGCGCATCTCGATGGCGTGACCCCGGGGCGTCACGTCCGTCTGCGTGAACCAGAGGGGCTCGCCCGCGGCGATGCGAAGCTGGGCATGCACGAGGTCGATGCCGGTGCAGAGCTCTGTGACGGGGTGTTCGACCTGCAGGCGGGTGTTCATCTCGAGGAACCAGAACTCGCCGTCCTGCAGGAGGCACTCGACGGTACCGGCGTTCACGTAGCCCGTGGACTTCGCCACCGCCACGGCGGCCTCGCCCATGCGGCGGCGGAGGTCTTCGTCGACGGCCGGGGAGGGGGATTCCTCGACGAGCTTCTGATGGCGCCGTTGGGCCGAGCAGTCCCGCTCGCCCAGCCACACGCAGTTGCCGTGCGTGTCGGCGAGAACCTGTATCTCGACGTGGTGGGGTCGCTCGAGGTAGCGCTCCAGGTAGATCTCGGCGTTGCCGAAATACGCCTGGGCTTCGCGCTGGGCGGACTCGAAGCCGCTCTTGGCGGTCTTCTCGTCGAAAGCGACACGCAGGCCCTTGCCGCCACCGCCGTATGAGGCCTTGATCGCCACCGGCCAACCGTGCTCGTGGGCGAAGGCGAGGACGTCTCCGACGGACGTGACGGGGTGGGTCGTGCCTGGGACGGGCTCGACTCCGGCGGCGAGGGCGGCGTGGCGCGACGCCACCTTCGAGCCCATCACCTCGATCACCTCGGGCGGTGGGCCGATCCAGGTGATTCCGGCGGCCTCCGCGGCGCGGGCGAACCCGGCGTTCTCGGAGAAGAAGCCGTAGCCGGGATGGACTGCCTGGGCTCCGGAGCGCACGGCGACGTCGAGGACCTTCTCGATCTGCAGGTAGGACTCAGCGGCCGTCTTGCCGCCGATGTCGTAGGCCTCGTCGGCAGCGCGGACGTGGCGGGCGTCCCGGTCGAGCTCCGAGGAGACCGCCACCGTGCGGATCTCGAGCTCCCGGCACGCCCGGATGACGCGGACGGCGATCTCCCCGCGGTTGGCGATCAGAATCTTGTCGAACACTCATCCCCCAAGTGGGCTCGAGAAGCGGGGGGCGCGAGGAGCGGAGGCGACCGTGCCCGCAGCCCGCCCGTATTCTTCCCCGAGGAGCCGCCGTGCCGCCAGACCACGTGGGGGGCGCAGGCTCCCCCACGGGCCCCCCTCCTCGACTTTCGCCGCCGGAGGTGGGCCCGGGGGCGGCGGAGCCGCCCCTGACGCGGCCGGACGCCGTTCGGCCCGGTCCTTGTGGAGAAGGGTTCGCGTGTGGGTCAGCTCAGGTCCGGACCGTCGGCAGAGGGCGAGGGAGATGACCTCGCCCTCGCCGCCGCCGGGCGTTTCCGGGACGTGCGCCGTCTCGTCGAGATCGACTCCACGAACTCGGAGCTGCTGCGTCTCGCCGCCGGGGGAGCGCCGGAGGGGACGGTGGCGGTGGCCGACCACCAGAGCGCCGGTCGGGGCCGCCTGGGGCGGACGTGGTCGGCGCCGGTCGGTTCCGCCCTGCTCTTCTCGGTGCTGCTGCGTCCAGCCCTCGCGCCGGCGGACCTGCCCCTCGTCACCCTCGCCGCTGCCGTGGCGATGCGCGACGCCGTCGCCGCCGCCGCGGGTGTCGAAGTCCACGTGAAGTGGCCGAACGACCTCCGCCACGGAGGCCGCAAGCTCGCCGGGATCCTCAGCGAGGCGCACTCGGCCCACGGATCCGTCGAGGCCGTGGTCGTGGGCGTGGGCCTGAACCTGCGCGACGCCGCCCTGCCTCCCGATGTGGCCGCCAGGGCCACGTCTCTCGAGCGGTGCGGAGCCCCCGCGGGCCTGCGACGCCGGGACGTCCTCAGGGTTTTCCTCGACGCCTACGACTCCGCCCTCGGCGCCCTGGAGAGCGGTCGGAAGGACGACGTCCTCGGGCGCTACCGGGCTGCTTGCGAGACGATCGGCCGCCGTGTCCGGGCCCAGGTCGCCGGGGGGGAGGTCGAGGGGACGGCGGTGGGCGTCGACGACGACGGCTCCCTCGTCGTGCAGCCTGATGCCGGGGCGTCCCGGCGGGTGTCCTTCGGGGAGATCGAGCATCTCTTCGATCCACCGTGGGGGGAGCGGGCTCCCCCCCAGCGGCCCCCTTGTCCCCGGCCGTGAACCCTCTCGCAGTGGGCCCGGGGCGGCGGAGCCGCCCCTGACGCGGCCGTCCGGCGTCCACCGCGTGTCGAGAGGAACTCGGCTCACGGGATCCACCCGAGATCCACGGGTGCGGCTCGGGGCGGCGTCCTGGCGGCGCCGTCCGCTGCAGAGGGGGTTCCCAAACGGGGACCTTGCCTCCCTTTGGCCTAAGGCTCGAGGTGCCGGGGCGCCCACTCGTGCCAGTCGGCGACGAGGGCGTCGAGCACGGGGCGGTGGCCCGTGCCGACGGGGTGGCCGTCGAGGGAGGCGACGGCGACGGCCTCCTTCGTGGTGGAGGTGAGGAAGCACTCGTCGGCGGCGGCGACGTCGGGGACCGCGAGTGTGGTCTCCTCCGCTGGGACCTTGCGGGCCCGGCAGCGCTCCAGGACGAGGTCGCGGGTCACCCCGGGCAGCAGGCCGGCGGACAGCGGGGGGGTGAGGACGACGCCGCCGCGCACGACGAAGAGGTTGGACCCGGTGGCCTCCGTGACCTCCCCCGCGGAGTTGCGCCAGAGACCCTCGTCGGCGCCCTGCTGGTGAGCCCACTTGTGGCCCACGAGATGGTCGAGGTACGAGGTGGGCTTCACGCCTGTGAGGGCGGCGGACTCGTGGCGGATCCACGGCAGCGTGACCGCCGTCACGACTGGCCGCGCGGTCTGGCTCCCCAGGGGGAGGACGATCACGACCAGGGTGGGTTCGGGGTGCCCGATAGGGTCCGGTGTGGGCCCGCCCGGCCCAGAGGTGACCGTGAGCTGCACCCGGGACTCGGGGAAGCCGTTCGCGGCGACAGCCGCCGACACCGCTTCCCGGAGGACCTCGGGCGGCGGGAGGCGTACGCCGGCGGCGTCGGCGCTCATCTGCATGCGGGCGAGATGACGGCCGGCGGCGAAGAGCGCCCCGCCGTATGTGCGCATCGTCTCGAAGACGCCCTCGCCCCGCAGGAGGCCCCGGTCGAGCACGGACACCTTTGCCTCGGCGGTGGGGACGATGCTCCCGTTCAGCCAGACGAAACGGCCGAGAGGGCTGTCGGTGTCGCCGGCGGCGGCAGTCGTGGATTCGCTCACCGGGCCCATTCTGCCCGCCCGCGCCCGGCGGCTTGCTCCCCCCTGGGTCCAGCAACGATGATTCCGCCCGTGAACTTCGACCTCTCCCCGGAACAGGACGCCTTCCGCAAGGTCGTGCGGGACTTCGCCGAGAGCGAGATCGCCCCCCGCGCGGAGGCGATGGACGCCACGGGGGAGTTCCCCGTCGACCTCGTGCGCAAGATGGGCGACCTCGGTCTCTTCGGGCTCCCCTTCCCCGCCGACCTCGGCGGCGGCGGCGCCGACTACCTCACCTACTGCCTCGCTCTCGAGGAGCTCGCCCGCGTCGACTCCTCGATGGCCATCACCCTCGAAGCGGGGGTGAGCCTGGGCGCGGCGCCGTTCGTCCACTTCGGTACGCCCGCCCAGCAGGAGCGTTGGTTGGGGCCTCTCCTCGCCGGTGAGGCCCTGGGAGCGTTCGGCCTCACCGAGCCCGAGGCAGGCTCCGACGCGGGGGCGACCAAGACGACCGCCGTGGCCGACGGTGACGAGTGGGTGGTCAACGGGGCGAAGACGTTCATCACGAATTCCGGTACGCCCCTCACGATCTGCGTCACGGTCACGGCGGTGACCGGGCGCGAGGAGAGCGGCGCCCCGCGCATCTCCACGATCGTGGTCCCCAGCGGCACCCCCGGCTTCACGGTGGAGCCGAAGTACGCCAAGATGGGCTGGCGGGCCTCCGACACCCACGGCCTCACGTTCGTCGACTGCCGGGTCCCGCTGGAGAACCTCGTGGGGGAGGAGGGCGCCGGGTTCCGCCAGTTCCTGCAGATCCTCGACGAGGGACGCATCGCGATCGCCGCCCTCGCTGTGGGTCTCGCCCAGGGCTGCCTGGAGGAGTCGCTGCGGTACGCCAACGAGCGGATCGCGTTCGGGCGCCCCATCGGCAAGAACCAGGCGGTGGCGTTCAAGGTCGCCGACATGGCCCTAGCCGTCGAGACCGCCCGCACCCTCACGCACAAGGCGGCCTGGCTGCGTGACCAGGGCCGGCCTTTCACCACCGAGGCGGCGATGGCCAAGCTCCACGCCTCCGAGATCGCCGTGGACGCCACCCGCCAGGCGACCCAGATCTTCGGCGGCTACGGGTTCATGGACGAGTACCCCGTGTCCCGCTTCTACCGCGACGCCAAGGTCCTCGAGATCGGCGAGGGCACCTCGGAGATCCAGCGCACGATCATCGCCCGTCAACTCGGCCTGTAGCCACCCCGGATGCCGGATCCCGCGGCGGCGTCGATCCCACCCCGGACGTCGCCCCCGGGCCGGAGCGCGCGGGAGGGGCGGGCGTTGCGCCCGCCCCTCCCGTATTCCGGTCCTCGCCGGGGCTAGCGTCGCCTCAGGGCTTGGCGAGGGCGAGCATGTCCATCTGGTAGGACTGGTCCGCGGGTGGGTTGTTGAACTCGATGATCGGCTGGCCTCCCTCGTCGAAGCCGACGGGGACCTGGTTGTCGTTCCAGGTCTCCACGGAGAGCGACGACAGCGGGCTCCCCAGGGTCGTGTGGCCCGTCAGCACTCCGTTCACGAAGAAGAACACCGACTGGGTGCCGCCGCCGTCGACGCTCCACACGTTCGTGTAGCGGTTCCAGTTCTGGATGTTGACCGGGATCGCGACCGGCTGGCGGTAGACGGGGTAGGTGCCCTGGAGCACGGTCATGCTGAGACCAGCTCCGAGGATGCTTCCGTCCTGGCTCCAGTCGAAACCGATGGCGTCCATTGGCTTGAACGGCTCCGGGCTCATCCAGTCGAAGGGCGAGTTCCAGAGCCACGCCCCCGCAGACCCCACGGCTCCGCCCGTTCCATCCTGGTTGTAGCCGCTGCTGAAGCGAGCACGCACCGACATGATCACGGGGTGGCCAGGGGTCGGAGTCCATTGGGTCGGTGTCCCGTAGGAGAACCCCGACCAGAGCTCGGAGATCTCGGCCAGTGTGTAGTTCCCGGGCGTCTGGTCCGGGCTCAGCGTCAGGTCGGCGAAGCGGGTGTGGCCCTGGCGCTGCGCCGTCACGCACGAGGCGTCGCTGCAGTTCCGTGGCACGGGGCCGTCGTCCCCGGCGGCCACGACCCACCAGTAGGGGTCGTTGTCGAGATCCCCGGGCTGCTTGACCTCGACGCGGTTGAAGTTGTCGAACACGTAGTTCGGGCCGACGACGGTGCCACCGTCCCCCGCCCGGGCCGGCGTCACCGGCAACATCCACATGGCGACGCACAGCGCCAAGACACTCAGCGATCGCAGCCCGGCTCGTTTCCGTGGCATCTCGGACCTCCCTTGTCTGGCGCTCCGCAAGTCGTTGCGGGAAGCCGCCAAGGCGACTCTAAGGAGGGCTTTCCCGTTTGTCATCGCGCGATCGTGACAACCTCGAACCGGGAGGGCGTCACGTCCGACGAGTGCTCGTCCTCTGGTGGTCGCGCGGCTTCCGGTGCCAAGATCTCCCGGACGGATACCGCGAGCCGGGAGAGCGGCGATGGCAGTCATGAAGGGCGAGGGCCGCACCGACATCATCTACGGGAACCTGTCGGTGACGGGGAGGGCGGACGAGTTCGACGCCTGGTTCACGCGGCCCGACCGGTTGGGACGCAGCGCCGCCGTCGTGGTCGTCCCCGACGTCTGGGGGGTCACCCCCGCCCTGAAGGAGAACGCGAAGGATCTCGCCCGCCACGGCTACGCCGCCGTCGTCCCCAACCTGTTCTACCGGGGCGGGGGGGTGCCCGAAGGCGCCTCGCGGGAGGACTCAGAGTGGATCGCAGGGCATTTCGGCGACGGCCGTATGCGGACCGATCTCGAGGACGCCCTCACCTTCGCCCAGGGACTCACCCACGAGGTCGACCCCGCCCGGGCCGGGGTCGTCGGTTTCGGCCTCGGGGGCCGCCTGGCGCTCCTCCTCGCCGCCCGCAAGCCCGGCGCGTTCCAGGCGGCCGCGGTCTTCGACGCCCGGCTGGGGACCGTGGAGATGGCCGACGGGACCCCCCGTCCTGCGGACGTCCTGGCGGAGGCGGGCGCCATCAGGTGCCCCGTCCTCGCCTGCTTCGCCGGCAAGGGCGACGGCGTGACGCCCGCCGCCGACGTCGAGCGCCTCCGGGGCGTGTTGGGGGAGTGGGGCGAGGTCGTGGTTCTGCAGGACGCCGCAACGGGCTACCTCGACGAAGCCGGCCCGGACTACGACGAGGCCGCACAGCGCGACACGACGAAGCGCCTCCGGGACCTCCTCGACACGGCGCTCGGCCCCGACCCGGCGTAGGGGCCAGGCGCGTCAGTCGGGCACGGCCCAGACGTTCAGGGACTCGAGAAGCCACAGCCACTGCAGTGGCGCCCGGATCATCCGCTTCACGACCTCGCGGGGGCTTCCCGGGTCGATGAGGCCGGTTTCGGCGGCCGAGGGCAGGTCGCCCCTGGTCGTGTCCAGCGAGTCGTCACGCCACTCGCCAGGCTTCAGTGTGCGGGTGTCGGCGTGTACGACCCGGAAGCCGGCCTGGCGGAGGGCCTCGGTGAGGTTGCGGCGGTTGAAGTACCAGAGGTGGCTGGGCGGCACGAACACGCGCCACTTGTGCCCGAGCAGGCGCCGGGGAAGGGCCTCGTCGTTCGGGACCGACACGAAGAAGAGTCCTCCCGGGGCGACGAGCTTGCGGGCCTCCCGGAGTGACGCTACGGGCCGGGGCATGTGCTCCAGGCTGTGAATGGCCACGAGGACGTCGAACAGTTCGCCCGCGTACGGGTTTCCTTCGAGCACGCCGCGGCGCACGTCGAGGCCGAGGGTGCCACGGTCGAACTCCACGGCCCACTGGGACGTCTCGAGGCCGTGGACGTCCCAGCCGTGCTCCCGTCCTCTCATCAGGAGGCCGCCGTTCCCGCAGCCGATCTCGAGCAGGCTGCCCTTGCGCCCGAGACGTCCCTGCGCGTCGGCGAGGAGTTCGTCGCAGCCCTTCACCACTCCCGCCGGCAGCGTCCGCTCTGCGGACGTGGCGTCGATCGTGGTCGAGCGCCCGATGGGTGTGTACTCGTAGAAGTCCTCCCCGTCGTAGATGCCGGCGAGGGCCTCGTCGCTCGGGATCGGCTCCACGTGGGCGAGGCGGCATCCCGTGCAGCGCACGATGTCGTAGCCGTTCTTGGTGAAACGGTGGCGGGTGGGCTGCCCGCAGAGGGGGCAAGGGGGGCTCACGTGGGGGAGGGCTTTCTCTCCGGGGCGCTGGACGGTGCGGGCATGCTACTCGGGCGCCACGAGGTCCCCCGTGGCCGTCTCCCCTGCGTGGACGTCTCCGGCGGGCCACGGCCCGGGCGAGCACAGCGGGGCGGCGTCCGGGTCCAGGCGGTGACAACAGGGGGGGCGGGGCCTCGCCGGTCGCGGGAGTCCGGGCGGCGTTTGCGCAGCCAGGGAGGCTCGGGGGTCCGTGCGGGGAGCCTGTTCTGGCCTGCGCGCTGCTAGCCTGCGGTTCTCGTGAGCGACTACGTGGGCAAGCACCGCAAACGCCCGCCGCGCGGTTCGCGCCGGCCGGGCTCGCCGCAGGGGTCGGGGCTGCTCGACTTCGGGGAAGGCCCCGACGGATCCCTGCCCCTGCCCCGCGCCATCACACCGCCGGCAGGGTCCGACGGGGCAGGCATACGAGCCACGGGGGCGGCCGGTGCCGTGGCCACACTCGACCCCCCCATCGGCTGGGACGGCGCCTCGGCCGAGATCGCCCTCCCCAAGAGCCGGCCGGCGCCGGAGCGCGTCCCCCTCGGCGACCCGATCCGGCGCGAGGAGTTCCGGACCCGACGCTGGCTGAAGGTTCTCGTCATCTTCCTCGGTGTCGTCCCCGTCGTCCTCGTGGGCTTCGGGGTGGGTGCCTACCTGTACGCCCAGCGGGTCTGGGAATCCGTGCCCCAGCCCAAAGGCCTCAAGGCGCTCGCCCCGGTCGAGGAGGGCAAGCCCACCACCGTCCTCGTCGTAGGGTCCGACACCCGTGAGGATCTCTCCGCCGCCGGCAAGAAGCAGTACGACCTGAAGAGGGCGGGCGGGGGGCAGCGCTCCGACACGATCATGCTCGTGCACGTCGACCCCAAGTCGCGCAAGGCCTTTGTACTGTCCCTGCCCCGCGACCTGCGCGTCCAGATCCCCGGTCAGGGGACCGACAAGATCAATGCGGCCTACAACTACGGCGCCCAGAAGGTCGTCGAGACCGTGCAGGCGTACACGGGTGTGCCTGTCAACCACTACGTCGAGGTGAACTTCGAGTCCTTCAAGCGGGTGGTCGACGCGCTCGGTGGCGTCGACATCTGCGTCCGGGCGGCGGCCAAGGACCGCTTCACGGGTCTGAACATCCCGGCCGGCTGTACGCACGCCGACGGCAACGTCGCGCTCTCCTACGCCCGGGCGCGCCACTACCGGGAGTCCGTCGAGGGCCGCTGGGTCTCCGAAGGCGACGGCGACTTCGGCCGCATCCGCCGCCAACAGGAGCTCATCCAGAAGATCCTCGCCCAGATCGGCGGCGTGGGCTCGGTCTCCAAGGTCAACCAGTACGTCAAGATCGCCCGCGAGAACCTCAAGATCGACCAGGGTTTCGACTTCGACACGGCGATTGCCCTGTACAGACGCCTCACACCCATGACGCCCGACCGGGTCGAGTTCCTCTCCTTTCCCGCCTACGCGACCATGCGCGACGGGATCTCCTTCGTGGAGCCCAAGGAGCCCGAAGCGTCCCAACTCCTCGCCCGTCTCCGTGGTGAGGCCGCCGGTCAGCCCTCGCCGGGGGCTGCCGCCACTCCCTCCGTGGCACCGGGCGACGTGCGCGTGAGGGTCCTGAACGGAACCGGCAAGTCCGGTCTGGCAGCCACGGTGTCCGACGCCCTCAGGGAGCGAGGCCTCCAGGTCACCGGCGTGGCCACGGCGCCCCAGCGCAACAAGGCCGCCACGCAGGTCGTGTACGGCCCCAACGCCCAGGCGAAAGCGGATCTCGTCCGTTCCGTGCTCGGCTACGGGGTCACGGCGCCCGGGAATCCCTCCGGGAGCGACGTCGAGGTGGTGTTGGGTACCGACGTCCCGGCCGGGGCGGACGGGTGAGGAGCAGAGGCACGACGTGACGAGCAACCAGTCCCCGCTTGCAGCTCCCCGGCCTCCCGGAGCGCGTCCCCGCGTCATGATCCTGGGCGCGGGCGGCCAGCTCGGCACGGAGCTCACCCGCGTCTTCTCCGACTGCGAGACCACGGCGCTGCGTCACGAGGACTGCGACGTCTCGGACTACGAATCGGTCATGTCCGCGGCGTACGCATGCGGTCCCGAGCTCGTCCTGAACGCCTCGGCCATGAACCGGGTCGACGACTGCGAGACCGAACGCGACACGGCCTTCGCCGTGAACGCCGTCGGCCCCCGCAACCTCGCTCTCGCGGCGCGCCGCCTCGGCGCCACCCTCGTGCACGTGTCCACCGACTACGTCTTCGACGGTGCCGGGGCGCCCTACGACGAGTGGGCGGCGCCGGATCCGATCAGCGAGTACGGGCGCTCGAAGCTGGCGGGCGAGGTCGAGGCCTCGCGCTCTCTCCCGGAGTGCTACGTCGTGCGCACTGCGGTCGTGTTCGGGGCCTCCGGCCGCAACTTCGCCCGGACGATGCTCGACCTCGCCCGGGGCAGCGAGGCTCCTGTGGACGTCGTCGACGACGTCGTGGGCTCTCCCACCCACGCCGGGTACCTGGCGGAGGCCATCCGGCGCCTCGCCGTGTCCGGGCGTTTCGGCCTCTACCACGTCGCCGGCGGGGGGGCCTGTTCTCGGGCCGACCTCGCCCGCGCTGTGTTCGTGGGAGCCGGTCAGGACCCCTCGCGCGTCCGTGGGGTGCCGTCCACCTCGCGGGCCGAGGCGGCGCGGCGGCCGCTCAACTCGGCGCTCGAAGGTCGCGCCTGGCGGCTGGCGGGCTTCGCGCCCGTGCCGCCGTGGGAGGAGCACGTCGACAGGCTGCTGCGCGAGCTGGGCGTGTCCGTGGCCCCCGCCCGGGTCCCTGCTCCAGGGTTCGCAGCGGCCCCGGCGCCCGACGTCCAGACCGCCCCGCCCCCGCCGGCGGTCCCCGCAGCCCCGCCCACCGCCGAGACGACCGGCGCCGCGACCCCGGATCAGTCGGCACCCTCGATCGTCTTGTCCGATCCCGTGGCCGTGCCGGGGCCGGCCGAAGCGCATCCCGTGCAACTGCCCGCCGAAGCACCGCTGTCCGTGGCACTCCCGCCCGTGGAGGTTCCCGCCCCCGGGACCCCCTCGGGGGGCGTGCCGACCCCCATGCCTCTGTCCGAGGAGGCCCCGCCCCCGGGAGTCGTGCCCGCACCGGCGTCACGCGCGCCCGCCGATCCGCTCCCCGGTCTGCCCGGCCTCGGCGGCCCCGGGGAACGAACACAGAGCGACTCCCCGCCCGCTGATGCGGGTGACTCTGTGTGAAGCGCTTCGTCGTCAGCGGAGGAGCCGGTTTCCTGGGTTCGCACATCTGCGAACGTCTCGTGGCCGACGGCGGCGACGTCCTCTGCCTCGACAACCTCATGACCGGCCACGAGGACAACCTCCGCGACCTCCGTGGAGAAGCGAGTTTCGCGTTCGAACGCCGCGACGTCCGGGAGGCCTTCGCGGTCGCCGGTCCCGTCGATGCCGTCCTGCATCTCGCCAGTCCCGCCAGCCCGCCGGACTACCTGGCGCACCCCGTCACGACCCTGGAGATCGGTTCGCTCGGCACGCAGCGCATGCTCGACCTCGCCCGCGAGAAGGCCGCGCGCTTCTTCATCGCCTCCACGTCGGAGGTCTACGGCGACCCGCACGTGAGCCCGCAGCGCGAGGACTACTGGGGCAACGTGAATCCTGTCGGGCCGCGCAGCGTGTACGACGAGGCGAAGCGCTACGCCGAGGCGATCACCACCGCCTACCACCGCCACTACGGCCTCGACGTCCGCATCGCCCGCATCTTCAACGTCTACGGCCCCCGGCTCCGCGTCGACGGCCGCGTCGTGTCCAACTTCATCGACCAGGCGCTCGGCGCCAAGCCGCTCACGGTCTACGGCGACGGCACGCAAACCCGCTCGTTCTGCTACGTCGACGACGAGGTCGAGGGCCTCCTCGGCCTGCTCCGCTCCGATCTCACGACGCCCTGCAACGTCGGGAACCCGGGGGAGTTCACGGTGCTCGAGCTCGCCGACCTCGTCCGGGAGCTCACCGGCTCCGCGAGCGAGGTCGTCCACGAGCCCCTTCCCGAGGACGACCCCAGGCAGCGCCGGCCCGACATCTCCCTCGCCCGGAGCGCCTTCGGGTGGGAGCCGAAGGTCCCCCTGCGCGACGGCCTCGCCCGCACGATCGAGTGGTATCGCACGGAGGACCCCTCGCGGTGACGGCCTGGAGCGCCGCCGACGTGTCGGTGGTGATCGTGTCACACAACAACGCCCCCGATCTCCCCGCCTGCCTGCAGTCACTCGCCGGGGAGTCGCCGGCAGCCGTCGTCGTCGTCGACAACGCCTCCGCGGACGACTCTGTCGAGGTCGCTCGCCGCGGCGGTGCCCGCGTGGTGGCCCGCAGCGACAACGGCGGTTACTCGGTGGCGGTCAACTGCGGCGTCGCCGAGACGCACACGCCCGTGGTCGTCATCCTGAATCCCGACTCCACGGTCGTCCCCGGCGCCCTCGGCCACCTCGCCGCCGTCCTCGCCGGCGCCCCGGCCGTGGGCGCCGTAGGCCCGCAAGTGCGCAACCCCGACGGCACCGTGTACCCGTCCCGGCGCACGTTCCCGAGCGTCTGGACGGCCGCTGCCCACGGGTTCCTCGGCCTGTTCTGGAGGGACAACCCCCTCAGCCGCCGCTACCGGATGGCCGACGACGACACCGACACCCCCCGCGTAGTGGACTGGGTGTCCGGCTCCGCGATGGCGGTGCGCCGGGAGGCCTTCGACTCCGTCGCCGGCTTCGATCCCGGGTACTTCCTCTACGTCGAGGACGTCGACTTCTGCTGGCGCCTCTGGCAGGAGGGCTGGGTGGTCGCCTACCACCCCGGGGCGGCCGTCGTGCACGTGGGCGGGACCTCCTCGAGCGCCCGGCCCTACTCCCTCCTCGTGGAGCACCACCGCTCCATGCTCCGCTTCGAGTTGGTCCGCCGCCGGGGCCGGCGCGGGCTCACGTGGCCGGTCGTCGTCGCCGGTGTCTGGGCCCGGGCGGCGACCGCCCTCGCCGTGCGCGCCGCCACGGGGCCGCCCCCGCAGCTCCGCGGGGGCCGCGCGTGGCGCGTGGCCGAGGAGAGGCCCTTGCGCCGCTCCGAGCTTGCCGAGCGTTCCCGCCGGGGCGCCACGGCGCGCCCGATGGGGAAGGCGGCGGGCTGGTGAAGGCTCTCGTTCTCGTGGGCGGGGAGGGCACGCGGCTGCGTCCCCTCACCCTTGATCGCCCCAAGCCGCTCCTGCCCGTCGCCAACGTCCCGTTCTTGGAGCGCACGCTGGGGCGTCTCGCCGACGCCGGCTGCGACGAGGCCGTGCTCTCGATCTGGTACCGGCCGGACGTCTTCGAGGCCGTGGCGGCGGCCGCGCCCCTGCGGGTGCGCCTCGCCGTGGAGGACACGCCGCTGGGTACCGGAGGTGCGATCGGCTACGCGGGGCGCGATCTCGACGAGACGTTCCTCGTCCTCAACGGCGACATCCTCACGGACCTCGACCTTGGCGCGGTTCTGGACGCGCACCGGGGTTTCGGCGGCGAGGCCACGATCGTGCTCACCGCGGTCGAGGACCCGTCGCGCTTCGGCGTCGTGCCCACCGACGCCTCGGGACGCGTGGAGCGCTTCATCGAGAAGCCGGCGCCGGGAAGCGCTCCCACGAATCTGGTCAACGCCGGCACCTACGTCTGCGAACCCGCCATGCTCGCCCGCATCCCGCCGGACGGACCCGTGTCGGTGGAGCGGGACGTGTTCCCGGACATGGCCGCCGAGGGCGTGCTGTACGCGCTCGCCCCCGCGGCCTACTGGCTCGACTTCGGCACTCCCGACTCCTACGTGGCGGCGAACGTCGACTGCCTGCGGGGGGCGCTCGCCGAGCCGCTGCCCGGGCGAGAGAACCCCGCCGGCGTCTGGACCGACGGCGACGCCGCCGTCGATGCCGGGGCGGAGGTCGTGGGGCCTGTCGTGCTCGGGCGCGGCGTCGTCGTGGAAGGGGGCGCCCGCGTGGGTCCGGCGGTGGCCGTGGGCCCGGACGCCAGGATCTGCACGGGCGCAGTCGTGCGCGAAGCAGTGGTGCTGGAGGGCGCCAAGGTGGGCGAGGGCGCTCTCGTGGAGAGGGCGGTGGTGTCTTTCGGGTCGGACGTGGAGGCGGGCGGGGTAGTCCGTGACGGGATGGTGGGGTGACGTGCGCGTCGCCGTCATCGGTGGCGCGGGCTTCCTCGGATCCCATCTCGTTGAGCGCCTCGCCGCCGAGGGCCGGGCCATCCTCGTCGTCGACGACCTTTCCACGGGCCGGCTGGAGAACCTCGCGGGCGCCCGTCGCACGACGCGGATCAGCTTCCATTCGATCTCGGCGGAGCATCCCCATCTCGGCGACGCCGTAGAGCGTTTCGCGCCCGACGCCGTCGTCCTTCTCGCCGACCCGCCCCCGGCCGACCTCGGCCGTGACGACCCCGTCGCTGCCGTGCGGGCCGTCGCGGGACGTGTCGCCGGGTTCTGCACGCTGGCGGCGGCGTGCGACGCCCGTCTTGTCATCGGCCTTTCGGCGGTGGACCTGTACGGAGCGGTGCCCCATCAGCCCGTGAAGGAGTCCCAGCGTCCGCACCCGCTGCACCCCTACGGGGGGGCGCTGTACGCGGGCCTCCGCTACGTGGAGGCCATGCTCCCCCAACGCTGGTGCGGCCTCGCCATAGGCACCGTGTACGGGCCCCGCCAGTACCCCGCCCAGGCGGAGGTGCCGGCGATCGCGCGGGACATGCTCCGGCGCCGGGTCCCCGACGTCTACACCGACGCCGGCGTCGCCCGCGACTACGTGTACGTCGACGACGCCGTCGATGCTGTAGCCCGGGCCGTGGAGAGGGGGCGGGGCCTCGTGAACGTGGGCACGGGCGTGGCCACGCCCCTCTCGGAGGTCGTCGCCGAGCTGGGCGCCGCGACCTCCTACGTCGGCAGCGTGCGCTGGGTGGCGGGCCCCGCCCCGGGCCCCGTCACCCTCGCCCTCGACCCCGCCGGGGCGGCTTCCCGCCTCGGCTGGCGGCACTGGACCTCACTGGGCGCCGGCCTCACCGCCACCGTCGCCTGGCTCCAGGGCGAGCTCGCCGGACACTGAGGCGGGCCGGGGGGGAGGAGCCGACGTGCCCGCCCCTCCGGGTGGCCGCCTCACCTGTGGAGGCGGAGTGAGTCGAGATCGACGTCGGGTCGGGGCGGGAGGGTGTGGGCCGGGTCGGGGTGGCCGCAGAGGACGAGGGCCTGGGGCGTGAGGCCGCCAGGGAGGTCGAGGGCGGCGGCGGCGGCCTCGGGGCAGAAGGCGGGGGCGGCGATCCAGCAGGTGGCGAGGCCGGCGTCGGTGGCGGCGAGCATGAGGTTCTCCACGGCGGCGCCGAGGCTGAGGACGCCGAGGGTCCACTCGGCGCCGCGGCGGCGTTCGTCGGGGTGAGGGTCGAGGCCGTCGCGGGTGAGGCAGGCGAGGATGCCGGCGGGGGCGGCGCAGATGCGCTCCCGGGAGCGGGCCACGAGGCTCTCGACGCGCCCCGGGGCGACGCCGTCGGCGTCGAGGTCGGCCCGCCAGGCCTGCCCCATGGCGTCCGCGAGGGCGCCGAGTGTGCCGGCCCCGAGGACGGCGAAGCGCCAGGGCCGGCTGTGATGGGGGGCGGGGGCGAGACACGCGGCCCGCACGCAGGCGTCGAGGAGCGCCGGAGTCACGGGGTCCGGGGTGAAGGCCCGGATGGAGCGGCGGGCGCGCAGGAGAGCGGGGACGGCGTCGGCCGTCACCGGAAGAGGTCCTCGCTGTAGGGGCGCACGAGGTCGGCGGCGGCGCCGTCGCCGGAGAGGGTGAGGCCCCGCACGACGGCCACAGGCACTCCCGATGTCTTGCCCATGACGAGGTCGGCGGCGGCGGCGATCTCGTCGGCGAGAGCGATCTCGGTCACCTCCAGCGGGCGGCCCGCGGAGTCGGCGGCCCCCCGGAGGTCCACGACGGGGGCGAGGCCCGCGGTCCCGAGGGCGACATCGGTGACGCCCCTGCGCCAGGGCCGCCCGAACGTGTCGGTGATCACGACGCCGAGTCGGGTGAGGCCCCAGCGGGCGGCAAGGGCGTCACGGAGCTTGCGGGCGGAACGGTCGGGGTGGCGGGGCAGGAGGGCGACCTCTCCGGGGGCGAGGTTGGAGCGGTCGATCCCGGCGTTGGCGCACACGAAGCCGTGAGGTGTCTCGGTGATGAAGAGGTCGCCCCGGCGGCGCAGGATCCGTCTGCTCTCGGCCTCCACGAGAGCGGTACGCCCGTCGGTGTCGTCCTCGTCGAGGCGGACGAGGCGGCCCTCGGCCTTCGAGACGATCTTGGACGTGACGACGACGACGTCGTGGTCGAGGAGCGGGCCGGTGGCCCCGGCAATGAGCTCGGCGAGCGGGTCGCCCGGGCGGATCTCGCCCAGGCCCGTGACCGGGACGACCTCCAGGGAGGGGGCGCCGCCCGGGAGGTTCACGCGGAGAGGAGTTCCAGCGCGACACGCGCCAGGTGTGTGGCGGCGGGCACGCTGGACATGATGGTCTGGGCTACCTCGGCGCGCATCCCGGCCGCGGCGACGTCGTCGGCGAGGCGGGCGTCGTGGGCGTCGATGATCAGCGTGTCCAGGAGGCCGGCGTAGGCCTCGGCGACGCCGACGCAGCTCACCTTCATCGACGCCGCCGGCATGAGCTTGTCGGCGGGGCCCCGCACCGGGGCGCCGTGCACGATGGGGCTGATGCCCACGGCCTTCACCTTGCGGCGGGCGACGGCGTCGCGGATCTCCGGGAACGCCAGGATGGGGCCGATGGAGACGACCGGGTTCGAGGGGCAGAAGATGATCCCGTCGGCCGCCTCGAGCGCGTCCAGGGCGGCGGGCAGCGGCCGGGCGTCTTCGATGCCCTCGTATCGGACCTCCTTGACCGGGTCCTGGGCCCGGCGGGCCACGAGGTACTCCTGGAAGTGCAGGTCGTCGGCGGAGCCGTCGTCGCGTTCCACGAGGATCCTGTTCGTGACGCGGTCCTCGGTCATGGGTAGCACGTCCGCTTCGACACCCCAGGCTGCGGTGATCTCGGCGGTGACGCGGGCGAGGCCCGCGCCGGCGGCGAGGCGCCGGCTTCGGAACAGGTGTGTGGCGAGGTCGCGGTCGCCGAGGCGGAACCAGGTGTCCATGCCGTAGCGGTCCATGGCGTCGAGGCAGTGCCACGTCTCCCCGGCGAGCCCCCAGCCGCGGGCGCCGTCGGCGGCGCCGGCGAGGGAGTAGACGACCGAGTCCACGTCGGGGGAGACGTGGAGGCCGTGCAGGACGACGTCGTCGCCCGTGTTGACTATGACGGTGATCTCCTCTTGGGGGATGGTCCCCGCCAGGCCCCGGAGGAACTTCCCGGCGCCCACGCCGCCGGCGAGTGCCACGATCATGCCCGCTGCTCCTCTCCCGCCTGTGCCACGAGGTCGATCTCGTGCGGCGCCACGACGACCCCGCAGGTGGCGCACGTCCAGTGGGGCCGTACCGTGCCCCCGCAGCCGGCGTGGCGGGCCAGGGCCGAAGGGGGTTCGTCGTAGTGGCGCATCCCCCAGACGGCGAGGGCCCCCAGCACCGGGGCGAGGTCGCGGCCCTTCTCCGTGAGCGCGTAGCCGCGAGGCGCGATCCGCGACACGATCCCCTCGTCCTCGAGGAGGCGCAACCGGTCGGCGAGGAGGTTCGGGGGGATGCCCGGCAGGGCGTGGGCGAGTTCGCTGTAGCGGGCACGGGCGAGGAGGATCTCACGGATGATGAGCAGAGTCCAGCGGTCGCCCACGACCTCCAGGGAACGCGCAACAGGGCATTCGAGGTCGTAGGGCCGCGACATGCCCGGAAGCTACCGCGCGCGGCGACTCCTCGTCCCCGGGTCCGCCGTCCCGGGACGGTCTTCGATGGGGGCGAACTCACTTCAGTTTCTGTAGTGTTGCCGTCGATGCCCGCCCGATCCTCCTCACCCGACACCCGGTTCCTCCTGGAGGCGCCCACGGCCGAGCTCATGGCCGCTGCCGCCGGGGTCCGCGACCGGTGCTTCGGCAGGCGGGTCACGTACTCGCCCAAGGTGTTCGTGCCACTCACGCGCCTCTGCCGGGACCGTTGCGGCTACTGCACGTTCGCCACGGCACCCGCCCACGTCGCGCACGCCTACCTCTCCCCGGACGACGTCCTCGCCCTCGCCCGCGCAGGCGCGGCGGCGGGATGTCACGAGGTCCTCTTCACGCTGGGGGAGCGCCCGGAGGAGCGCTATCCGGCCGCGGCAGAGGCTTTGGCGGAGCTCGGTCACAACTCCACGGTCGAGTACCTCGCCGCCGCCTGCCGCCTCGTCGTCGAGGAGACGGGGCTCCTCCCGCACGCCAACGCCGGCGCCCTCACAGCCGGCGAGCTCGCCCTCCTGCGACCCTGGAGCCCGGGCCAGGGGATGATGGTCGAGTCCCTCGCCGGCCGTCTCGGGCGCCGCGGCGGCCCCCACTGGCGGGCGCCCGACAAGACCCCCGAGCGCCGTCTCGCCACCCTCGAGGCCGCCGGCGAGCTCGGCATCCCCTTCACCACCGGGATCCTCGTCGGTGCGGGCGAGACCCCGGCCGAGCGACTCGAAGCCCTTCGCGCGATCGCCGCCGCCCACGGGCGCCACGGTCATGTGCAGGAGGTCATCGTCCAGAACTTCGTCCCCAAGGCCGCCACGGCGATGGCGGCGGCACCCGCCCCGTCGCAGGAGGAGTACCTCCGCGCGGTCGCCGCCGCCCGCCTCCTGCTGCCCGGGGACGTCCATGTGCAGGCGCCGCCCAACCTCTCGGAGGACTTCGGGGTGCTCCTCGCCGCCGGGATCGACGACTGGGGGGGTGTGTCCCCCGTGACGCCCGACCACGTGAACCCGGAGAGGCCCTGGCCCGCCCTGGAACGCCTCCACGACGTCACGGAGGCGGCGGGCCACGTGCTGGCGCCCCGCCTCACCGTGTACCCGGAGTTCGTGAGGGGGCGCGGCGCCTGGCTCGACCCCGGTCTGCACTTCGCTGTCCTGGATCGCTCCGACGCCGAAGGCCTCGCCCGTGACGACCGCTGGGCGGCGGGGGAGGACTCGTCCCCGCCCGCTCTCCTGGCCGCCACCGTCACCGCCACGGCCACCGTGTGCGCTGCCCCTGCGGAGGCCGGCGGTCCCGTCGGCGAGGTGATCGCGGGTGTCGCCGGCGGCCAGGACGTAGGTGTGGACGAGATCGTCACGCTCTTCGGTGCCCGCGGCGCGGAGGTGCGGGCGGTCGCCGCCCTCGCCGACGACCTCCGCCGCCGCCTCGTCGGGGAGACCGTCACCTTCGTCGTGAATCGCAACATCAACTACACGAACGTCTGCACCTTCAAGTGCCGGTTCTGCGCGTTCTCCAAGGGCCCCCTGTCGCTCGACCTGCGGGGGGCCCCCTACCTCCTCACGCTGGAGGACATCCAGGCCCGGGTGCTGGAGGCCGTCGCCCGGGGCGCCACCGAGGTTTGCCTGCAGGGGGGCATACACCCGGACTTCGACGGGGGCTACTACCTCGAGGTCACCCGCGCCGTGAAGGCCGTGGCGCCCGATCTCCACGTGCACGGCTTCACCGCCCTCGAGGTCACCGAGGGTGCCCGTCGCCTCGGCGTCCCCCTTGGCGGGTATCTCGCCGACCTGCGCGACGCCGGCCTCGCCACGCTGCCGGGCACCGCTGCGGAGATCCTCGATGACGAGGTCCGGGGCATGCTCTGCCCCGACAAGGTCACGACCGAGGAGTGGATCGAGGCGCACCGCAGCGCGCACGGCGTCGGCCTCCGCTCCAACGTGACGATCATGTTCGGCCACGTCGACGCTCCCGTGCACTGGGCGCGCCACATCGTGGCCACCCGCGACCTCCAGGAGGAGACTGGCGGCTTCACCGAGTTCGTTCCCCTCCCCTTCGTGCACATGGCGGCGCCCCTGTACCTGCAGCGGCGGGCGCGCCCGGGGCCCACGTTCCGGGAGGCGCTCCTGATGCATGCCGTGGGGCGCATCGCGTATGCCGGGCGGATCGACAACGTGCAGGTTTCCTGGGTGAAGACGGGCGTCGAGGGTGTCCGCCAGATCCTGCAGGCGGGCGCCAACGACCTCGGGGGCACTCTCATGGACGAGAACATCAGCCGGGCGGCGGGCTCCCACCACGGCCAGGAGATGGACCGTTCCGGATTCGAGGCCCTCGTGGCGCCGCTGGGTCGGCCGCTCGCCCAGCGCACCACCGTCTACAGCCCGCCCGTGACGGTCTCCTGAGCACAGGCTGGGCGTGCGGAAGGAGTGTGCCGGAGGGCCGGCTCTGCCGGCCCGGAACGGTGCTCGGGTCGGGCGGCGGCCCGGTTCTCATTGGGGGGGAGGTCGAGGGGGGGCGGAGCCCCCCTTCGAAATAGAACGAGGCCCGTCGGGGGTTGACGGGCCTCGTTCTGATATCGGGATCCGAGGGGGCGAGATCCCTTTGTTGGCGGGGAAACCTGTGTCAGGCGGCCCGGTTCACGGCCTTCTGGACGTTGGTGCGGACCTGCTCGGCGACCTGCTTGGCCTGCGAGCGTACGGTCTCGATGGCGGTCTTGGCCTGCTCGGGCAGCCGGGCCTCGAAGGCCTCGTCGAGCTGGCTGATCTGACCCCAGACGGTCTGCGCCACGTTCTCGATCTGGGCGCGGACGTCCTTGGTGGCGGAGTCGAGGCGCTCGCGCGTTTCGGTGACGAGCTTCTCGATCTGCTCGCGACGCTCGGCCTGGCGGGTCTGGGCCTGCTCGCGAGCCTTCTGGGCCTGCTCTCGGAGCTGCTGCGTCGTGAGAGAGGTGAAACCGATGCCGACGTAGACCGATTCCCGGGCTACCTGCTTGACGTCCATGACCGTCTCCTTGCTGGGCACTTCCGACCCTTCCGTCCTGCACCCCCGCGGAACCGAGCGGGCCCTTGGGTGAGTCCTACCTGATTGCTTGCAGAATAGCAGAAATGATAAACGATTGCAAGCGCTTGTGATCTTGTTCTCTTGTGCGCGTGAGGGATCGAGGGGGCGCTCGCTCCCCCCGCGGAGGGGCTCGCCGTGCTAGCAAGGGAACCGATGCGTCCTCCCGTCCGCACAGATCCCTATGGCGCGCCCTTGCCCGTTTCCGGCACGTACGACGCGGGGGATGCCCCTACCGGCCTGGAGGACGACACCTTCGTCGACGGATCTGGCGACGGTGACACCGACGCCTGGGAACGCCTCGCCGCCGAATCGGGTGGTGCCCTCCTCTCCCCCTCGGGTGAGGAGTTGCGGGTCCTCGTGGTCGTCCTGGGCCTCGGGGGCGCCCGCCTTCTCGACGAATGCGTGGCGTCCCTGCAGAACCAGACTCACGGTCCGGCGGCCGCCGTCTACGTGGCCGCGCCCGAGTTCCTCGACCTCCCCGCGGCCGGGGTCTTCGCGAGCCACTACGAGGTCGATCCTGTCCAGGGCGTCTGGGCGGCCGCCGACTCCCTGCTCGACCATCTCGACGGCTTCGACGTCGTCCTCTTCACGCGGGACGACATGCGTCTCGCCCCTGACGCAATCGAGGCCGCCTGCTACACGATCATCGACGTCGACGCCGGCATCGTGGGTGCCAAGGTGCTCAAGGCGGAGGATCCCGACCTGCTCTGGGAGGTGGGGATGACGACGGACAAGTTCGGGACGCCCTTCTCTCCCCTGGAAGGCACCGAACTCGACCAGTCCCAGCACGACCAGCGTCGCCAGGCGCTCTACGTGTCCACGTGCCTCCTCGCCGTGCGCGCCGACCTCTTCGCCGAGCTGGGCGGCTTCGACCCTGAGCTCAACGGTCCGGGAGCCGACCTCGACCTCTGCTGGCGGGCCCGCATCGCCGGCTGGAGCGTCGTCTACGCGCCAGACGCCCGCGCCTGGTTCAGCCCCGCGCCCGCGGATCCGACGGAGGCAGCGCTGGGGCCTCGCAACCAACTCCGGATCACGCTGAAGAACTACGGGACGGCGCGTGCTCTGTGGATCGGCCTGCAGTCGCTCGTTCTCGCCGTCACCCGTGCGGTGGGCGCAGTGCTCACCGGGCACGCCTCCGATGCCGCCACCCACATCGGCCCTTGGTCCTGGAACCTCCGCCATCTCGGGAGCCTGTGGCACGAGCGTCATCGGGCCCAGCACGCCCGTCACATCCGCGACCGCGAGATCACGCGCCTCATGCTCGGCGGTGCCACACGCCTGCGCAGCATGTCGGAACTGCGTGTCGCCGAGGGGGGTGACACCCGCCTGGGCACCCTAGGCCGCACCGCCGTGGGCCTCTGGGAGGGTCTCGGCGGGCGCACCGTCTGGGCGGGCGTCGCGCTCCTGGCATTCGTGCTCTTGGCCGCCCGCCACCTCATCGGCGGCGACCTCCCCCTCCTCGGCCGTCAGGTGCCCCCGCCGGGATCGGCCCTCGACACGCTCGGCCAGTTCGTCGCTCCCTGGCGCCACGTTGACGTGGGCTCGGGGGCCTCCCCTCCCGCCGGCCTCGGCGTCACGGGCCTCGTCGGTGTCGCCACATTCGCGTCGTCGGCGCTGGCCCAGAAGCTCCTTCTCCTATTCGGGATCCCCCTGCTGGCTTTCTGTTGCGCCCAAGGGCTGCGGCGTCTCGTGCCGTCCCGGGGGTTCCGCCTCGTCGCGGCGCTCGCCTACTCGCTTCTGCCGCTCTGGTGGAACGCCCTTGCCCACGGGGACCTCGGAGCCGTCGTCGTGGCCTGCGTCCTCCCGTTCGTCGCCGCCCGTCTCGCCCGCCTGGGCGGCTTCCCTCCGTACGCCGAGGCGCGCCCCGACCCTGCCGCCCGCCTGCGTGTCCAGATAGAGCTCGTCCTGCTCTTCGCCGTGGCCACGGCGGCGGAGCCCGCCACAGTGTGGCCCGTCCTGCTCGTCGTCGTGGGATGGGGGGTGGGCTCGATCCTCGTGGGGGGCGCCGAGCGGTGCGCCCGGCTGCTCGGGCGCGCGGCGATCACGGTGGCGGGCGCCATGCTGCTCCTGCTGCCCTGGTCCCTCACGCTCCTGCGGGGCGACGGCGCCATGGGGGCGTTCGCCGGCACGTCGCTTTCCCTCGAGTTCGGGGACGTCCTCCGCTTCCGCACAGGTCCCTTCGGGGCCGGCTGGATGGGCTACACACTCCTCGTGTCGGCTTTCCTTCCACTTCTCCTCGCTCGGGGTGAGCGATTCGCCTGGGCGCTGCGCTGGTGGGGGGCGGCCCTGGCGGCGTGGTTCGCAGTCTGGCTGGTCGGCCGTGGGCTCCTACCCGAGGTGGGCCGTCCGGAGATCCTTCTGGCACCTGCGGCCCTGGCCATGGCCGTCCTCGTGGGACTTGCCCTCGAGGCGATGCGTCTCGACCTTCCGGCCATCCGTTTCGGCACCCGCCAGCCCGTCGCCTTCGCGCTCCTCGCCGTGGGTGTGCTCGGCCTCATGGCACCGCTCGCCGCGGTCCGGGGCGGCCGGCTCGGCCAGCCCGACGTCGACTGGCGCCAGGCGCTCGCGTGGCAGCGCCAGGAGGCCAGGAGGGCAGATTTCCGCGTCATGTTCCTCGGCCGGGACGTGCCCGGGGCGTCCCGCGCCGTCACGGGAGACGACCGCTTCACTGTCACGGGCCCGGGCGGGCCCACCCTGGGCGACCTCTGGCTGCCCCCGAGCAGCGCCGGTGTGCGCCGCCTCCGTGACCGCGTGCGCATTCTCCTCGCCGGGGGTGCCCCGAACGGCGGTCGCCTCCTCGCCGAGTTCGGGATCCGCTACGTGGCCGTCGCCCACACCGATCGGGCGACGCGCAGCGTGCTTGCGCGCGTGCTCGACTTGAACCCCGTTCAGGACGACCCGACGGGAATCGTGTATGAGAACGGGGCCTGGATGCCGGTCGTGGCCACGCTGGCCAAGGCGCCTCCCGGGAAGGCCCCGTCAGCGGCGCAGGAGTTGCAGGCGTCCCTTCCCCTCGTCGTCGATTCCTGGCGGCGGACCGGCGACGCCCGCTGGGAGGGCCAGGGCGGGGGTGTCCCCGTGGCGGCCGTCCCCTTCGACAGCCGCTTCGCCATTGCAGGCGGGGCGGAGTCCCACCGGCCCCGACGGGCCTGGGGGTGGGCCATGGCGTACTCGAAGGCGGCCAGGGGCCATCGGGCCCTCGTGCTCCATGCCGGTCCGTGGCGTCCGCTGGCGATCGGCTTCGCGGTGGTGTTCTGGGTCTTCGGCCTTGCCTGGCTGTTCGCCTTGAGGAGGGGCCAGTGAACGAGGGACGCACACCCGCGGACCCCGACGACCTCGCCGCGGACGCCGCCGCGGCCCCGGCGAGTCCGGGGCATGACGAGGGGAGGCCCCGCGGCCTCGTCGTGGCCGTGCTCGTCCTCGTCGTCATCGGGCTCGGTTTCGGCCTCGACCGTCTCGTACGCACGCCGGTGTCCCCGCCCGGACCGGTGATCGAGCAGGCCTGGTACTGCCCGGACGCTCCCGGCGGTGGTGGCTACGACGCCTCCATCTCGATCGCCAGCCTCGCTCCGCGCCCACTCGAGGCGAGCGTCCGCCTCGTCCCCGACACCGGTTCCGCGCCGGCGCCTGTCAGCCTCCGGGTGCCCTCGCGGGGGCGTGTCGACCTCGTCGTGTCCCAGCACTCACAGCAACCGGGCGCCGCGCTCGTGTCTCTCCCGGCAGGCGACGTGGCCGTGGAGGCCACGGTCGTGGGGGCGAAGGGAGGCCCCAGCGGCGTCGCCACCTACCCGTGCGCGCGGCAGACCGCGGGGGCCTGGCACTTCGCCACCGGGTCCACGGCCCGCGGGCAGGCCCAGCGCCTGTTCCTCTACAACCCCAGCCAGGACGACGCTGTCGTCAACGTCGACTTCCAGTCCGAGGCGGGCCCGGAGACGCCCCGCCCCACCCAGGGGCTCGTCGTGCCCAAAGGAGGCCGCGTCGTCGTGGACGTCACGAAGGCCGTCGTGCGGCGTGCAGGCGTCTCCAGCGCCGTGCGTGCCGAGCGGGGCCGTGTCGTGGCCGCGCAGGCCGTGCTGCCCGACGGGGGCGGTCACGGCTTCGGGTACAGCCTCGGTGTCCGTTCCGCCGGCCGTCGCTGGTACGTGTCCGGGGGATCCCAGACGGGGGGGGAGCGGGAGGCACTCGCGATCTCCAACCAGTCCGCGCGTCCCACGGAGGTCGTGATCCAGAGCAACCCGAACGCCGGGGCCCCGACGGTCCCGCCCAAGGCGTTCGAGGTCCCGGCGAAGGGCCGGGTGTCGGCCGATCTCGCCGGCGTGGCCGACGGCGCCCTGGAGATCGACTCTGAGACCAGCGTGGTCGTGGAGCAGCAGCGGGCATGGCAGAGCGGCGTAGGCACCATGCTGGCGGTGCCGGCCACCGCGAGGAGGTGGCTCTTCGCCGCCGGGAACGCCGTCACCGAGACCATCGAGATCCAGAACCCGACACCCGCCCAGGTCGAGGTGTCGCTCTTCCTCCTCCCCCCGGCGGGGGGCAGGGAACTGGGCCGTGTGGGTGAGCCCGTGGTCGTGCCGCCCCGTTCGCGGGTCACGGTCGTCCCGGGCGTGGCGACAGACCAGGCCGCTTCGGGGATCCTCGTGGTTGCGGGGGGCCCCGTCGTGGCCGGGCGTGTCTCGGCGCTCGAGGCCGACGCGTCGCTTTCGGAGGGCGTCCCGCTCTGAGGACGTTCGTCGTGGCGTTCGCCGCCGTGGCAGCCGTCGGAGTCATGGCCGTTGTCCTGGAGCGCCGGCGCCGGCGGCGGGACGCCGTGTTCGCCGCCGGCCACTCCCCCCCGGAGCGGCCCCGCGAGCTCGACATGGCCGTTCTCGGGCTGGCCCCGCCCGCTCCGGGGCGCCTCCTCGCCGTGCTCTTCTCGGACGCGCACTGCGCCGGCTGCGAGGCGCTGCGGGGGCGTCTGGGCCGTCTCGATCGAGTGGACGTCGTGGACTTCGACGCCTCCGTGGATCCCGAGCCGCTCCGGGTTGCCGGCATCGACCGTGTCCCCATCCTCTACCTCTGCGACCAGGAGGGAGCCACGGTGCGCTCCTGGACGGGGGCTCCCCTCCCCGGCACCATCGAGGAGACGGTGATGCGCACGCTCTCAGGATGAGCGTGGCTCGTAAGGCCGGGCTCTGCCCGGCCGGAACGGCGCGCAACTAGAACGGCGGCCGCGTGCGAAGAGGGGGGGTGTTCGAGGGGGGACGGAGTCCCCTTGGGAACCCCTCGGCGCAGGACGGTGTGCGCTAGCCAGGCCTCTGGTGACGGTGACCTGCTCGTAAGGCCGGGCTCCGCCCGGCCGGAACGGCGCGCAACTA
>CAYJLW010000056.1:0-26480 GCA_964370965.1 uncultured Acidimicrobiia bacterium
GGCGGTCTGGCGCCCCCGCGCCCCGGCGGTCTGGCGCCCCCGCGCCCCGGCGGTCTGGCGCCCCCGCGCCCCGGCGGTCCGAACGGTGTTCGCGTGCAGAATGGAACGTCTGCGTTACGATCTGCACGCGATCGGCCCGGCAGCCGGGCCGATCGTCGGACCCGACCTTCCCGCCGGGGGTCGGCGGAGCACCCCGGGTAGAGTCCCTGACGGCTGCCGTCTGCAGGTGGGATGACAGAGCACCTCACGACCGAGAACGAAAAACCCCCCGTGGCGTCCGCGACTCCCCCCAGCCGGGAGGGGCCGCGGCCGGGCTCCCGGGCCCCGGGGCCCGATCTGCGCCGCCGTGTGCGCAAGCGCCGCCGCCGCAAACGCGGCCTGCGGGGCCGGCCCTTGCTGGCCACCTGCTTGCTCGCGGCCCTGCTGCTCGTCGTCCTCTTCGGCGTCACAGCCGTGCGGGGCTATCTCCACGTGCGGGCCGAGGTGACCACCGCCCGCGACGCGCTCACCCGCGCCGAGGCCCGGGTTCCGACGCTGCTGGAGCCCTCGGCCTCCGACACCGCGGTTCGCGCCGACCTCGAGACCGCCCGCAAGTCGCTCCACCGGGCGAAGGTCGAGATCAGTACGTCCCCCGGCCTCCGGCTCCTCGCCGCCCTGCCCGTCGTGGGGCCTTCGGTGCGCTCGGCGGAGGACCTCGTCGTCGTCGTGGAGGCGGTGTCCGGGGCGGGCCGGGACGCTCTGGACGCCCTTGGCGGCGTCCGCTCCGCCACAGGCGGGCGTTTCGTGTCCGTGTCCGGCGGCACGATCTCCGTGGGGAACCTCGCCCCCGCCCTGCCGGGCCTGCGCCGGGCCGAGGCCAGGCTGCGAGGTGTGAGGGCCGCCGCCACCGCCCTCGACACGGACCCGTCGGGGCCGGTGCGCGAATACGCCGCCCGCGCAGTGGAGGTCTACGAGCGAGCAGCCGACACGGTCACGAAGGCGGCGGCAGGCCTCGCTCTCGCCCCGGCGGCCCTCGGGGCCGACGGGCCCCGCCGCTACCTCCTCGCCCTGCGCAACAACGCCGAGCTCCGCGCCGACGGCGGCATGGCGCTGAGCATCGGGGAGGTTGCAGTCGAGGGCGGCCGCGTCACGCTCGCCAGGGTGCAGAGCGTGGGCGACGCCGACCTCGAAGCGGACGCCGACCTGCAGGTCCCGAACTGGTACCGCTACACGTGGGGACCCTACGGCGGCCTCCGCCTGTACCAGTCCGTGGACTACACGGCGCACTTCCCCACCGCCGCCGCCGTCATGGCGGGCCTGTACCGCACCAAGTACGGCGTCGAAGTCGACGGAGTGATCGCCGTCGACCCCGTCGGCCTCGCCGGCCTCCTCGGCGTCCTCGGGGCCCTCGACGTCGACGGTGTGCGCCTCGACGCTGCCACCGCGGCTCCCTACCTCCTGAACGGCCAGTACGCCCTCACCCGCCAGCGCCGCGTGAACAGGCGGGAGGTCCTCGAGGACACCGCCGCCGCCGTCTTCTCGCGTCTCGCCGCCGGAGGCTGGGACGAGCGCGCCCTGGGCGCCGCCCTCGCGAACGGCAGCGCCGAGGGGCACGTGCAGCTCTGGATGCGCCGCGCCGGCGAACAGCGCGACGTCACCGCCCTGGGCGTGAGCGGCGCCTTCGCCCCGTCCGGAGGCGACTTCCTCCGGGTCGCGGTCCAGAACCAGGCCGGCAACAAGCTCGACTACTTCATGGAACGCACGGTGAAGCACGCGGTGCGCCTCCGGACGGACGGCTCCGCGGAGCTGGAGACCACGCTCACGGTCCGCAACGCCGTCCCGCTCGATCAGCCCCCCTACGTGCTGGGAGGCCCAGACCTGGGGGTAGGCCTCGCCCGAGGCGAATACCAGGGCTTCCTGGGCGTCTTCGGCCCCGAGAAGGCCCGCCTCGTCCGTTGGGACGCGGGCGGCGGCGTCCTCCAGATCGGCGAGGAGGCCGGCTACCCCACGTTCCGGACCCTCGTGCGCATCCCCGCCGGGGAGACGAAGACCGTGCGCTTCACCTCCCGCATAGCGCGTTTCCCCACCGACTGGCGTTCCGGGCACCTGCACCTCGTGTTCCAGCCCCAGGCCCTCGTGCGCCCCGACCACGTCGAGGTGTCGGTCACGGCCCCCCCGGGCTGGACGGTCGGCGGGCACAGGGCGTGGACCCAGCGGGTGGAGGTCGCCCGCACCGTCCACCTCGACGTGCCCACGGCACGGCGGAAGGGCTGAGGGCCGGGCCCCCCGGGGAGCCGGCGCGACCGGTGCTCAGACGGCCGTGGGCGCTGCACGCGGGTCTCGGGTCGGGCCACGAGGACACCGAGATGGAGCTCCGCCGACGTCCTTGAAGGAGAGGGTCAGGGCGCGCCCCCGGCGTAGACCCGGGCTCGCAGCGTGACGGCGAGAAGACCCCCGGCGACCGCGGCCGCGGCCAGGGCGGCCAGGGGCCAGGGCAGGCGCCCGCGCCCGAGGAGGACGGCGACGGCGGCAAAGGACGCCTCGGTGGCGACGAGCACCCCGACGGCCGCTCCCCGCGAGAGACCGAGAGCGACGAGCCGGTGCGAGAGGTGGTCCTGGCCGCCGTGCGCTACGCGCCGGCCGTGGAGGGGCCGGGCGATCGAGACGAGGGTCGTGTCGAGGACGGGGACCCCGAGGAGGATCACCGGCACCAGGAAGCTGCCCGGTCTCGGCGTGGGGGGACGGAGGTCGAGAGCGGCGATCGCGATCAGGTACCCGAGGAAGAGGCTGCCGGCGTCGCCCATGAAGATGTCGGCGGGGCGGAGGTTGAAGGCGAGGAAGCCGAGGCAGGCCGCGCACAGAGAGGCGCCGAGGCCGGCGACGATCCACTGGCCGTTCAGGGCGCCGAGGACAAACACCCCGACCGCTGCCACGGCGGCGACCCCGGCGGCGAGGCCGTCCATGTTGTCGAGGAGGTTGAAGGCGTTCGTGATCCCCACGATCCAGAGCAGCGTGACGGCGATGTCGACGGCGTCGATCCCGGTGGGGCGCGCCGCGACACCGAGGGCGAGAGCGGCGCAGGCCGCCCCTGCCTGCACGAGGAGCCGGTCGCCGGCCCGGAGGCTGCGCCGGTCGTCCAGGAGGCCCATGAGCCCGACGAGGACAGCCACGGCGAGGATCGCCAGCATCCTGGGAGCCGAGCCGGGGGCGGCGAGGAACCCGGCGGCGACCCCGATCATGATGGCCACACCCCCGAGGTACGGCGTGGGCAGCACGTGGCCCTTGCGCTCGGCGGGGACGTCCATGAGGTCCGTGCGGAGGGCGATGCGGCGCATCAGAGGCGTCGCCACGGCAGCGAGCAGCCACGCCACCACCACGGCGACGAGCCACCCCCACTGACCGGTCACCGAAGGGCCTCGACCTCGCGCGCTCCCTGGTCCGCGAGCTCTGCGGCCGCCTCGACGACGGTCTCGCCCAGGATCTCGTCGAGGGTCCGGGTGGGGGCCCAGCCGGTGAGGGCCTGCATCTTGGAGGTGTCCGGGACCCGCCGGGCCATGTCCTCGAAGCCGGTCTCGTACGCCTCGTTGTAGGGCACCAGGCTGATCTCGGAGCGGGACCGCGTGAGCGTCTTGATGCGGAGCGCCAGGTCGAGGATCGAGATCTCCTCCTGGGACCCCACGTTGAAGACCTCGCCCACCGCGCCGTCGTGGTCGAGGAGGCGCAGGAGGCCGTCGACGACGTCGCCCACGTGGCAGAAGCACCGGGTCTGGGTGCCGTCGCCGTAGACGGTGATCGGGGCGTCGACGAGGGCCTGGCGCACGAGACGGGGGACGACCATGCCGTAGGCGGGGCTCTGGCGGGGACCCACGGTGTTGAAGAGGCGCACCACGACGGCGGGGAGGCCCCGCTCCTTGTGGTAGGCGAGGGCGAGGATCTCGTCGACGGCCTTGGCGGTGCTGTACGCCCACCGGGCCACGGTCGGGGCCCCGAGGACACGGTCGGACGTCTCCCGCAGGGGCACGTCGGTGTTCTTGCCGTAGATCTCCGAGGTGCTCGTGACCAGGATGGGGCGCCGGTAGCGGTGGGCGGCCTCGATGACGGTCTCGGAGCCCCGGATGTTCGTGGTGAGCGACTTCAGGGGCTCGTCCACGATGAGCTTCACCCCGACCGCGGCGGCAAGGTGCATGACGGCGTCGCACTCGTGTACCAACTCGTCGACGGCGAGCTCGTCGAGCACCGACCCCTGCACGAAACGGAGCTCGGGGCGCCCGAGCACGGGTGCGAGGTTCCGGGCGTCGCCCGTGCGCAGGTTGTCGAGCACCACGACACCGTCGCCGCGCGCCAGCAGCGCATCGACGAGATGCGAGCCGATGAACCCGGCCCCGCCCGTGATCAGGTACGTCCTCGACATCGGAAGCCGAGCGTAGTCGCTCCGGCGCCGCCTTCCGTGACGGCCGGGACCGGGCGCTGTTCGGCGCGCGTCGCCACTATCGTTGCCCCGTGCCGACCGGACACGTCTCCCGCCGGGACCGGGCGCCGTCCCGGTCCACATCCGCCGCCCTCGTGTCCGTGGCGTGCCCGCTCTGCGGGGGGAAGGCTTCGGTTCGGCTCTTCGAGGTCCCCGATCTCCTGTTCCCCGGGGTGTCCGCCGACACCTTCGAGGTTTCGAGATGCAAAGGGTGCGACCTGGTGTTCACGAGCCGGCGACCGGCGTCGTCTCGGCTGGGCGATCACTACCCGGACGCCTACTTCAGCGACATGGGCACCGGGGCGCTGGAGGTGGACGGGCGACGGTTCCGTACGCTGCGCAGAGCGGGCCTGTCCCAGACATACGGCTACCCGATGGACGCGTCCGGCATCCCGCCGAGATGGTGGCGTGCCGCCGCGGCGCTCGTGGCGAGGGCGTTGTCGAGGGACGCGAACTGGATGCCGTGGATACCCGAAGGCCGGCTGCTCGAGGTGGGATGTGGGACGGGACGCGTGCTCGCGGCCTACGCGCGCCTGGGCTGGGAGGTGACCGGTGTGGAGCCACACGCTGCGGCCGAGTTCGCACGCGACGCCGGGCTGGACGTACGCGGTACCGATCTACGCGCTGCCGAGTTCCCGTCTGCAGCGTTCGACGCTGTGGTCATGAACCACGTTCTGGAGCATGTCGAGGACCCCTCGGGCACGCTGCGGGAAGTGAACCGCGTCCTGAAGCCTGGCGGACTGCTGCTCGTCTCGGTCCCCAACTCCGACTCCTGGCTCGCCCACGCGCTGGGGTCGACCTGGTGGGGCTGGGACGTACCCCGGCACCTCGTGCACTTCACTCCGCACACGTTGTGCCGGACTCTCGAGAGATCGGGATTCCGCCTGGTCCGGATGCGTACGGAGTGCCGAGCCGGCAACGTTGCCGGCGACCTCTTGTGGAGCGCGAAACAGCGCGGGAAGCGGCTTCCCAGGTCGCTGGTAGCCGGTCTGGCGACTCCGTTGGCGTTCTTCGGGTCCGTCGCCGGGCGAGGCCCTGTCATCAGCGTCCTCTCTCGGAAGGCGGGGCAGCCGCCATGTCCGCAGGGCCCCCGTGGAGACCGGTCCTCCTCGGGCTGACTGACTATGGGTGGGCGACGACTCCTCTACAGCGCCAACGTCGACTGGTACTTCGCGTCCCACTTCCTCGCCCTTGCCAAGGCGGCCCGCGACTCCGGCTGGGAGGTGTCGATCAGCGGCGAGGACACCGGCAAGGCGGGGCCGATCGGCGACGCCGGGTTCGACTTCCTTCCCGTTCCGCTCGTGCGCCACGGTGTGAACCCGCTCCAGGACGCCAGAGCGGCCGTGGCGCTGGCGCTGCTCTACCGGAAGGTGCGCCCCGGCCTGGTCCACCACGTCGCCATGAAGCCCGTCGTGTACGGGCCGCTTGCCGCTCTCGCTCTGCCCAAGGCGGCAGTTGTGAACACGTTGCCCGGTCTCGGGTGGGTGTTCAGCGACGACCCCGCTGCGCGCAGACCGCGTCGCGTCGCCGAAACCCTGATGCGGGCCGGACTGAGACGTCGACGCAGTCTCACGATCGTGCAGAACTCGAGCATCGCCGAGTACCTGGTTGGCACCCGCCTGGTCGATCGGGAGAGGATCGTCGTGATCCCCGGCTCAGGCGTTGACACGACAGCCTACGTGCCGTCCCCAGAACCGTCGGGTCCCCCGGTTGTGCTCCTGGCTGGGCGCATGCTCGTGGACAAGGGAGTTCACGACTTCGTCGAGATGGCGCGGGTCCTCACGCATGAGGGCAAGGCGGCACGCTTCGTGCTCGTGGGCGGTCCAGACCCCGGCAACCCGGCATCGCTCACCGAAGAAGACCTTCTGCGTCTCTCCGAGCATGCGCCCGTGGAATGGTGGGGTCGTCGCGACGACATGGCGTCAGTGCTCGCCGAGGCGGCTGTGGTCGTCTTGCCCAGCCGACACGAAGGCATGCCCCGCGTGCTGTCCGAGGCGGCTGCGTGCGGACGACCCTCGGTGGCCACCGACATACCCGGGTGCCGTGACATCTGCCGACCGGGCGTCTCCGGCGCGCTCGTTCCTGTCGGCGACGTCGGTGCGCTCGCCGGCGCCGTCGCGAACCTGCTCGGGGACCGTGCACAACGCGCTCGGCTCGGGGCCGGCGGCCGACGCCTCGCCGAGACGGAGTTCAGTCTCGACGTCGTCATCGAGAGGACCCTCGGGGTCTACGACCGTGTCATACGCCGGGACGGCTCATAGGGGACCCGCGAGGGGACGCCCGCCCAGGCTTCTGGTGTCACGAGCGCGATGAGGCTTCTGAGCTGGCTTCCGCGTACGCACGCAGGGTCCCCTCGACCATGGCGCCGAAGGAGAAGTGGCGGGCTGCTCGCTCCCGGCCGGCCGATCCGAGACGGGCCCGCAGGGCGCCGTCGCGGGCCAACTCCACGAGCGCCCTGGACAGGCTCTCCCGGTCGTCCGCCGGGACGATGAGCCCCGTCTGCTCGTCGACGACGATCTCCGGGAGAGCCCCCACCCGTGTTGCGACGACGGGTCGTCCGGCCGCCTGAGCCTCCAAGGCGGCGAGGCCGAAACCCTCGTTCAGGAGGGGACTCGTGGGCACGACGACGGCATCGCAGGCAGCCATGAACGCCGCCATGTCATGGGTGAAACCGAGGAAGCGGACACCCGGGGTGCCGCTCGCGGCCGTCTCGGCCTCCAGCTCCGCCCGCAGGGGGCCCTCACCTGCCACGAGGAGACGGAGCGAGGGCTCGCGTCGTGACGCGAGGTCGAACGCCGCCAGGAGATCCCGATGGCCTTTGTGCTCGACCAGGCGGGACGCCACCCCCAAGACCACTTCGTCGCGGAGCGCCAGCCTGCGGCGGGCACTGGAGCGTCGTTCGTCACCCACCGACCACGCGGCGACGTCTACGCCGTGACGCACGACCCGGACGCGTCCCGGGGCGGCAAGGGCAGAATCGCGAGCGAATCGTGCGACGTGCTCAGACACGGCGATCACCCGCGCCGCCAGGTGGCCGGCGAGCTGAGCTCCCCAACGCACCGGTATCCGCCTGTAGAACGTGTGCGTGCCGTGCAGCGTCAGGACACTCGGGGTCCGCTGGATGCGGGCCGCGAGCTGGCCGTGGACGTCAGCGTGCACGAGATGCGTGTGGACGAGGTCAGGACGAAACGCCGTGATGCTGCGGGCGATCTGCCACACGAGTGCAGGGTTCGCATCCGGTCCAGCAGGTACGCGGACCCACCGGATGCCGCGCCTGTCCAGCTCGCTGCAGAACGGCGAGGCGAGACGTCCGCCCAGCACGCAGACGCGTACGTCCATCCCCGCGTCGCCCAAGGCTGGCAGGATGTCGAGGAGGTGGCGTTCGGACCCCCCGATGCCCCCCACCTTCTGCACGTGCAGGATCCTCATGCCGGCGTCACCCGCCGTCGTCCGGCGCGGACGAGACGCCGGGCCGTGTCTCGAACCGACCGGGGGAGAACCAGCGACGCCAGACCGACGACTGCCACGGTGCTGGGCATCCCCTCCCGAAAGCAGCGACGAGCGTCCTTGTGGTGGCCGCTCTTGAGGTACCGCGTCCCCACGTCCGTGACCATCCGTCGCTCCAGGTCCGCCACGAGTCGTGGCGGCAGGTCGAGCGACCGCGCTGCCCGGACCAGAACCAGTCGCCGATTCGCCTCCACGTCCCGGACCTTGGCAAGCGGCTCTGGATCTTCCCTGACCAGATACCACACGAGGGAGGGCACCGTGTCGCACGAGACGCCGCTCGCCAAGACACGGACCCAGAGATCAAGATCCTCGCAGTGGCGAACGCCCTCGTCGAACCCGCCCACCGAACGGACGGCATCGACGGCGACGACAGTTCCGCTGGTGGTCACCACGTTGCGTCGCAGAAGCGAGACCGGATCGAGCGAGGCCACCGCCGGTCTCCGTGTCCCGCACGGCCCGCCTTCGGGCGTGATCCGGCGGCACCCGGCCGCCAAGAATCCCGGTGCGGAGCCGCGAAGGGACCTTCGAACGATCTCGATGTAGTCGCTCGGCCACATGTCGTCGGCGTCGAGGAACGCCGCATAGTCGGCCGTGAGGGTTTCGAGTCCGCGATTCCTGGCAGCAGCAGCGCCGCAGCCGTCGATGCGTAGGAGGGTCACGCCCGCAGCGGCAGCGACCTCGGCGCTGGTGTCGCCGGACCCGTCGTCGACGACGACGACTTCGTC
Organism: uncultured Acidimicrobiia bacterium; assembly: GCA_964370965.1. GTDB lineage: Bacteria > Actinomycetota > Acidimicrobiia > UBA2766 > UBA2766 > CAYJLW01. Next base: position 8,680 of record CAYJLW010000056.1, read on the forward strand.
CGGCTCCGACACCTGGGCGGCCACACTGCGCAGCGTTGCCGCCAGCGTTGCCGCGCTGTTCCTGGCCGGGATCACAACCCCGATCGACGGTGACCCACGGTGTGGTGCGGGCACCTAGCGGCCGGCCACTTCTCGGTACACGCGCCACGTCTCCGCGGCACAACGACTCCAAGTGAAGTGCTCCCGGACGGCTGTCACAGCCGACTCCACTGGGGTCCACCCGTCGAGAGCCCGCAAGATCCCGGTCTCCACTTCGGCAGGGCTCCTCTGGTCCACCAGGATCACGGCGCCTTCGGGGAGCTCGGGCACGATCCCCACGGGCCCACAGACCACAGGCTTCGCCAAGGCAACCCCTTCGACTACGGGGAGTCCGAACCCCTCTTCCAGAGACGGGTAGACGATTCCGACGGCTTCGCTGTAGAGCCGCCAGAGGTCCGACCGGGCGAGCCGCCCGACGTAGCGGATGCCGGCGTCGAGATCCTCCCAGGGCGTGCCTCCTGTGACCAGGAGCTCACATCCGGCGCGGTGAGCCCTCTGCCACGCCTGGCGGAGCACACCGAGGTTCTTCCTGGCGTTCGCGCCACCGCTGTAGACGAAGTACCGTCGCCGGGACTCCGATCTGGCGGCTGAGTCAGAATCCACAGGCGGGGCGTCTGTGCCGAGATGGACGACGTTCACCCCTGCGTCCCGGCCGAGCACATCCCTGACGTCCCTCGCCACAGTCTCGGACGGGCAGATGACGGCGCCCGCACGTCGGACCGCGGCCTTCGTACGCCACGCGTAGTAGCGGCCAGAACCGGACCTGAGGTCCCGGTCGAGGACAACGAGATCGTGGACGGTGACGACGCTGCGGCTGTTTGCCGGGCCCTCGACGTACAGCGCGTGAAGCACGTCGCAGCCTCTCGCGGCGACCGGGACCTCCAGGAAGTCGCTCACTGACTTGCCCGCCCAGCGCAGCACCCGGGCCCCAGCATGGGGAGAAGGCGACGACATGTCGACGAGCCGGGAACGGGTGAGGACGCGTAGCGAGCTCTCCGCTCCGGGAAGACGGCGGATGTCCCGCACCAGGGAACTGGCATAGGTGCCCACGCCACTCGATCCGTTCCAGGTCGCCCTTCTGGCGTCGATGCAAACCCTCACGTCGCCCCACCGAGGATGCCCTCAACCTGCTCCCAGAACTCCGCCGCGGCCCCCTCGTAGAGTCCCGACGTCGACAGGTCGACTTCGTACGAGAGTGCCCCCACACGACCGTCCAGGTGCAGCTCACACCCTGAGAGTGCGGCTTCCGCGGCGGTGCGGCCGAACGGCTCCGGCCAGCGCGGTCGGAAGACGAACCGCTTCGCGTTGCCGAAATAGGAGGGCATCTCCTCGTGGGGGACTCCGAACACGACACGGGACCCGGCCGGGCACGTCTGCCCGGGTCTTTGCGAGACGAGCGTGAGGCCAGGCCCCACGTCCAGGAGATCGGCCCCCTTTGCCGTCGTCATGGCCCCCGCCGCCAGCCATTCGATCTCGCGTTCTGCCACGGACCTGCGCTGCCGGAGAAACGGCTCAGGATCCAGCGTGGGACGCAACAACCGCGCCTTTCCGCGTGCGCCGGGCTGGAGCCGCTGCACGATCTCCGCGTGCATGGGACTCACGAAGAAGCAGGCGAGCGCACGCTCGTAGATGCCCCTGGTGCGCAGGCGGAAGCAACGGGAGCGGCCGGGAAACGGGCAGCGTGTGAACGCCATGTGGCCACCGCAAGCGAGGTAGGGCCTGTCACAGGTGTCAACGTAGGCGTTGTCGACGTGGACATATCGCCTCTCGAGGGCGCAGCGGCGCAACTCCTGGTAGCGCCGTTGCGCGGTGAAGGGGAGCCTGCCGAGGAGCTTTTGGTCGAGGCGCGCCTGACGGCGCGGAAGGTTGTACATGTCGACCAAGACCCAATCGTCGATTCCTGCCACGTCCAGACGCGGGACAACCGGGTGCGGCCACAGGGCGACAACCGCGATGTCGTGACCGCGCGCCTTCCCACAGACGAGGAGCTCGCGGGAGCAGAGCTCGCCTCCGCCGGCGCCGTCGGCGTCAGGGTCGCAATAGCTCAGGAAGCCGATTCTCACGTTCCGGGCCTTTCGAGGCAGGCGCCTCCAGGATGAGGACGAGGAGCGCAGCCAGGAGAAACATCCCTTCGGGCGAGGCAACGCGGTTGATTGCCTGGGAGACGGCGAGGAGGACCAGCAAGGCAGTCGCGGCCCCGGCGCCGGTCGCGTCAAGGCCGCCGCGCACGACACCTGGTGCCAACGCGACAAACAGGAGCAAGAACCCGGCGAGGCCGATCACGCCGATCTTGAGGAGAAGCCAGACCACCACGTTGTGGCTCCAGACGGTCACCGGCTTGCCTCCCGGGTCGAAGCGCCCCAACTGCCCGTAGGGGTCCACGTAGCCGGCACCCAGACCCCTCCCGGTGGCCTTCGTGCCCCCGCCCAGGCTCGCGAGGGCGGCCTTGATCTCCGTCGCGCGGAACAGAAGAGAGCTCTCCGTACCAGAGCGACCGTACCGTGTGCCCAGGCGCGCCAGACCCGTTTCCACCCCCCCCTGCCAACCTCCGACGAGAAGGAGGGATGCCACGGCGATCACCCCGACAGGCCAGAGCCCCCTCTTCCCCCCGCGGACTTCGCCCCGGGCGGCCCGTCGACGGCCGCCTGTCCTGGCCACGATCATGCCTACACAGAGGCCGAGCGCCGAACCCGCGAGCGCCGTTCGCGTGCCCGTCTGCAGAATCGCCACCAGGCACAAGCCCGACACGGCCAAGAGCGCAGGCCAGTTCTGCCTTTCTCGTCCCATGGCCCCGGCGAGAAACCCCGGCCCGATCACGAGAAACGTGTCCCCCCCCACGAGGATGGTCCGCCATCCCCCCGAAGACGGGAAGCTCCACGCCTGGAGGAGACTCCCAGGGCCGGCGAGCGGAATGTGGAGGGACGCCAGAACCAGCTCCTTCGCTGCGACGGCGCAGAGCATGACCATCATGATCGCCACGAACCTGTGGCGCATGGTGGCGCTCTCCGCGACTTCGGTGGTTACGAGCCAACCGACGACGAAGAACGCGGCCACATAGAGGTCGGCCCTCACCTGGGACCATGGATTCGCCGTCAGGCCCCCCAACAAGGCGGCGGTGAACACTGCCGCACAAGTCCAGGCAACGACCCGACGGGCCGGCGAGCCGGGGCGCAGCCTGGTCACATACCGTCTCGCCAGGACTGCGGACACGGCCACCGCTCCGACGACGTCGGCCACCCGGATCTGCAGCCCCAGAACAGACACGGAGAGCTGGGAGCCGACGAGACCCAGCGAGAAGGCGACCGCGAAGTAGCTCGCCAACGGCGAGCGCGAGCAGATGAGAGCGAGGACGGACAGGACGACAGCGGCAATGGCGACGGCGGGCTCAAAGGCGAGAGCACCGCCAAGAAGACCGGCCAGAGCGACGGCTGCCAAAGGGAGAAGGCGCGTCATCCGGGTCGGAGGGGCGGAGGGCGTGACGAAACTAGTCACCTCTGTCCCGCCGTTTCCGTCGCTCCCCGGTCGAGGCCACTCTTCACCCTACGGTCTCCACGCACACCCGATGATCCCTTGGGCATGGTCCACCTCGAGGATGCGAGCCAGAGCCCGTGTCAGGGGGCGGATGAGGGCTCTCTTTCGGCTGGAGACGACGTACTGGCGGTACATCTCGACGCGGCCGAATCCGGAAATCCTGATCAGGCCGTACAGGTCGGGGTACGGGAGCGGCCGGACATGGGTCACGTCCGATGCCCACACCTGGATGGGGTGTCGGGCGTTCGGCGTGGAGAACACGAAGACCCCTCCGGGGACGATGAGCTGCCGCGACCTGCACAGGTGGTGGAACACCTGGGCGAGCGGGAGGTGTTCGAGGGTCTCGAGGCAGAGGATGGCGTCGAAACGACGATCGACCTCGTCCAGGCTCGCATAGTCGCGTTGGCGTGAGCGGTCCACGTCCACAGACTCGTATGTTCCGGTGAAGCCGAGACCCCTGAGAACCCGTTCGTACAGCCTGTCGCCGCCCCCTACGTCCAGCACGGACGACCGGGCGGCGACCCAGTCCCGCAACAGCTCCGCGGACTTGCCGCGGGGAGGATCCAACTCCCGCCACGACGTGGGAATCTCGATGTAGCCGACCCCCGGGAAGGTCGCCTGGGCCTCCTTCATCGCCCTGTAGTCGAAGGGAATCCCCTCACTCAGGGAGCGGGCTGCGTCGTTGTCGTCCCGCTCGTGGTCTGGCATGGAAGGCGCCTCCTCGGTGGAGGACCAAGGGCACAGGACGCCTCCAAGATACGCGCGCCGGGCCCGACAAGGGCTTCGCCCCGCCTCCGGATGCCGGGTGCTACCGTCGATGCGGGCTCCGCACCCGGTTCACGCACCGCACGAAGGGTTCGAGTGACCTACGACGACGAGTACTTCGCCAGATCCAACTACGCCCACACGATGTTGGCACACCACACGGTCCTGGGCCGGGTGGAACAGCCGCTCGTGTGGACCCTCGCAGACATGGTCGCACTCCTCTGCCGCCCGGGGGCAGCGGTGCTGGACGTGGGTTGCGCCTATGGATTCCTGGTGGCGGAACTCGGCGAGCGGGGCTTCGAGACCGACGGAGTCGATGCCTCCCCGGCCTGTGTCGCGGGTTCGCCGGTCGCAGACCGAGTGCTCCTCCGCGACGTGGCGCAGCCGGGATCCCTGGACGACCTGCCCGTCTACGACCTCGCCGTGGCTGCCAACCTCATGGAGCATCTCAGTCCGGCGGATGCCCTCGAGATGTGCAGGTCCGTTCGCCGCCACGCGCGGTGCGTCCTGGCCATCGTCAACAAGTCGGACCACGACCCGACACACGTCACGCTGGAGCCCAACGGCTACTGGCGCCGCCTATTCGAGAGAGCAGGGTGGAGGCCCCACTCTCTGGCCACGTACGCGGTTCGCGGAAGGTACCTGCGGTCGTCCTTCGGGACTGAGAGCTGGCATTCCGATGCCCTCGTCTTCGGGCAGCCCACGGGAAGGCCGAGGGAGCTGGCGGCGTCGGCGTTGACCTATCCGGCGCTCCTCGCGCATCGCGGAGCGGCGCGCGTGGTCGCTCGCACACGGAAGTCATGATCGCGATGCGACGCGGTGTCGGTTCCCGACGCAGACACACCGACACGGAGCCAACGGCGTCTGTCGCGCTTGACCGCCGCCCCCCCGATCGGGTGCCCGAAGTGAGCGCAGTCGTCCTCGCGTGGCCCCCCGGACAGAAGCGCGACCGCAACGTCTTCCATTTGCTCGATCAGCTCGCCCTCGCTGGGGGCGTCCCGGACATCGAGGTCCTCGTGCTCTGCAACGGGTGGGACGAAGCCCTCTGCGCCGGACTCCGCTCGCATGCCCGCGTCGACGTCCTGTTGACTGCCCCCGTCAACGTCGGCGTCGCCCGAGGCTGGAACATCGCGGCCGGACTCGCCCGTGGCCGGACCCTCTGCTTCCTGAACGAGGACGTGGTCCTGACCAAGGGCACACTCACGTCCCTGACGGAAGCCGCCTGCGCCGCCGGGGTGGGACTCGCGGGGACAAGGGGCCAACACTGGCGGACAGAGACAATGCACCCAGTGCGCGACGGAAGACCCGTCCCCCCGACGGCCGTGTTCGCGGTGTCGGGGGAGGCGTTCGCGGTGCCCAGGGGGGTGTGGCACTCCGTGGGCGGCGTCGACGAGGCGCTCTCCCCGGCGATGTACGAAGAGGTGGACTTGGCTCTGAAGATGAGCAGAGCGGGGAAGACCGCCGTCGTCGTCCCCAACGCCGGTATCGTGCACCGCGCCGGCGCCAGCGGGTATCCGTTGTGGCGGCGGATCCGATGGGTGGGGGGCTCCACGAGCGTGGCGGCCATCCACTGGCGCAACCGGAAGCACCTGCTCCGCGCCTGGCAGTCCGGAAGCACATGGGCGAGGCCGTCCATGTACGTTCTTCTCTACGGAGCATGGACGATCAGATGGACGCTTCGATTCCTTGGGGGAGGCGTGGCGGCACGACGGCACGGGCCCCCTCGACGGTCGTCGACGGCCGGGAGCGTCACCGCCCAGGGAGCCGGGGAATCACTCGGGACCCTCGGGGAGGCGCCGTGCGCATAGTCAGACCAGGCGCATCGGAGGCGGGCGGGTACATCGCAGAGGGATGGGCGAATGCCGCCCGTGCCCTCGGCTGGTCATTCCTGATCTGGGACGGGCAAGGTGACGTCGATGCGGTCTTCGAGGAGTTCCGGCCCGACGTCTACATCGCCGACGTACGGTTTCGACACCGCGTACCTGGGCGGGTGCGACGAGGGGAAACGCGCGTCGCCATGGCCGTAGACCAGTGGGCCGACCCGATCGCCTTCCCGGCACTGGCGCGAAACGGGTATCGGACGAAGCGCTCGCACATCAGGTGGGTGCGCCGCCTCAACCCCCAGATTCTCTTTCACCATTCGACGCCCGGCGGGATAGAGCGCGGGTGGTGGCAGTGGAGAACGGCCGAAGGCCGTGAGGTCATCTCCCTGCCCTCTGCCGGTGACACCCAGGTGTTCCGGGACGAAGGCACGGCCGCGGACTTGGCCTGCGACATCGGCTACGTCGGCGGGTACTGGCCCTACAAGGCACCCGGGCTGCACGAGTACCTGCTCGACCACGTCCATGACTTCCACACAAGCATCGTCGGCCGTGGCTGGCCGCATGGCGTTGCCACCGCCGAGCGGATCAGCCAAGAGCGGCTCAACCGCTTCACGAAGTCCGCCACGGTGATGCCCTGCATCCACGAGCCTCACTCGCGCCTGTACGGCGTGGAGATCGTGGAAAGGATCTACAAGGTGCCGCTGGCGGGAGGTTTCACGATCACCGATCCGGTAGGCGGCATCTACGAGGAGGGGTTCTTCACCGAAGACGAGGTGCCCATGGCCCGGAACGGAACCGAGATGCGCGCCCTCTTGGAGCATTTCACGCGCCGACCGGAAGAGCGCCTGCCGTTCATACGCGGAGCGCGTGAGCGTGTCCTCCGCCAGCACACGTACTTCCACAGGCTCGCTCAGCTCGTGAGCGCGCTCGGCTTCGGGGACGCCGCCAGGCACGTTCAAGAACGAGCTGCCACGCTCGGCGTCTCGGTCTCCCTTTGACGACGGTGCCCCGGCCGGCGGCACTCCCTTCCATGGCAGTCCACGCGGCTAACGGAGCGATCTCAGGTCAGAGAGATTCACGACGCGTCCACAGATGAGGACGGCGGCGTAGGCCGGCAAGGACAGCCAAATCGCAACGGGAACAGGAGCAGCGTCAAAGACCTTCGCTGCGAGGCCGGCGAGTGCCGCGCCGGCCGACGATGCCAGGGCGAGTGCCAGCAGCGGCCCCAGAACGGGACGGAAGCCATCCGCAGGGTTGCCGCTCCAGAGGCTCGGGAGGCTGGCAAAGAGGTAACAGCTCCCGGCGACGAGTGTCGTCGCGATTCCGGCAGCCGTTCCCACGTTCCCGAACGCGGCTCCGATGCCGAGAACGCCAGGCACGACCACAACCAAGAGCACTCCCTTGTACTTGAGGACGATGTCGGCTCGATCGTCACCGAGGGCGATCGCTGTGCCCGGACCCGTGAGCGCGTGGAAGAGGAACCCAATGGAAAGCCACAGGATCATCGATCCCAAGCCGGAGCCAGCGGGGCCGACCCACCAGACGAGGAAACGAGAACCCCACACAACCAGGGCAGCGAACGCCGGCAGCGCCACCACGGCAGCGTACGTACCGGAGAGATGGTGCAGCCGCCGTATTCCCGCTCTGTCGCCTCGCAGTCGCAGTCTGGTCGTGGCGGGCATGAGAGGGGGAAGTAGCGGGAGGACCACGGCAGCGGCGAGTTGGGGCAGCCGCATGGCCAGGTCGAGACGCCCCGCCGCTGCCGCCCCGAAGGCGATCCCGGCCACGAGTCGGGGGAGTTGGAGCACAGCGAAGTCGGCGGATGCGATCAGCTGCGTTCGGAGGCCGAATGCAAGCACCGCCCGGAGTCGAACGTGGGCGTCGGCGTCACCCCTCGGCAGCCTGCGCAGGACCAGGGGCAGATAGAGGATCACCTGCGTCACGTACAGAGCTCCGAAGGACCCCACGACGACCCGCTCGGGTTCCCACCCCGCCCACCGGAGGATCAGGGCACAGGCGACAAACGGAACTTGGGACGCGACGAGTGCCGCGTTCAAAGATCCGAGCCGTTGCAGCCCCTGGAGAGCGGAACTGAGGACGATTCCGACGTTCGAGATCGCGTACAAGGGAATCGCACCTGCGAGGAGTACCCGCGCCCGCGATCCCAGCTCCGGCGGCACCGCGAGCCAACCGGGGATGTGGGGCAGAAGCACCGCCACGAGCAATGCGAAGGCCGCCGACAGCACCGCGTAGACGACGAAGCTCGTCACCAAGATGCCCCGGGCCGCCCGCCGACTGTCGAGCTCGTGGGCCTCCGCCATGTGTTTCACGGTGGCCGTGGCCATGCCCAGGTCGAGAAGCCCCTGACTGCCGATCAACACCGTGGCCACAACCCACACTCCGTAGAGCCGAACGCCGAGCAGATGGAGGAAGACCGGGACGGTGACGAAGGACGCTGCCCTCCCGGCGGCGAGGCCCAGCACACCCGCCGCAGCACCCCGGGCCATGCGACGCCGGTAGCCGCTGTCGTTGCCGCCGGAACGGACTCCTTCCGCTGACATGGTTCCCTTCGTCCGGGCCCTGACGCCTCCGGGGATTGTGCCCCGTGTGCGGGCCCCTTGGACAGCCCCCGCCGTGGCGGGCTCCTTCCCCGGCGAAGCGATGCTGTCGCTCGCCGGCTGCAAGGGACCGAGGTTCCGCCGGCTGGATGTGCCGGCGCGCCGAGCATCGGCGCGCCGAGCATCGGCGCTCTGTGCGTCGACGCTCGGGGTCAGGTGGGGTCATGCGCGTGAGGCAGACTCCTGACTTCCGGCCGGTGAGGGTATCCCGGAACTTGGCTATGGTATGTGGCATGCCACGTGTGCGGATATCGACCACGGTGGACGCGAGTCGCCTCGCGGATGCCCAGCATCTCTTGGACCTGCCTCCGAGCAGGCTGCTCGACCGAGCGCTGGCTGCGCTCTGCCGGGAGGTCGAGAGCGAGCGAGAGGCGGCAGCACTGGCTGCCCACCCCTACGAGGAGGACCCCGACCTGGCTTGGGACGCACCTCCGGGGCCGATCCTGCCCTACGAAGGAGAGGTGCCCCCGGAGGTCCTCCGCCTGGCCCGCGAGTCGCGCCGGCGTCGCTGATGAAGGGGGTCAGCCACAGACAAGTCTGGTGGGCAGACCTCGACAAGGTCCGCCCGGTTGTCGTTCTCACTCGGGCATCAGTGGCCCCGCGGCTGAGGCGCGTGCTCGTGGCTCCCGTCACCACCACCGTCCGGGGGCTGTCCACCGAGGTCCGCCTCGGTGACGCCGAGGGAGTGCGGGAGGGATCCGTGGCGAGCCTGGACAACGCGCAGCAGCTTCCACTGGAGCTCCTCGTGGCCAGAGCGGGCACCGTGTCGCAACAACGGTGGGAGGAGTTCTGTCACGCGATGGCCCGAGTGCTGGCCTGCTGGGTGTAGGCGGATCCGGGCTCCAGGAGATCGGCGTCACGATGTCGCCATGAGGACGAGTGACGCTCGCCCGCAACGGCCGCTCTCGCGTCCTCGGGCGCTTTCCGATCGAGGCGGTCATCGGCGCAACTCGCGGAGCACGACCGACTCTGCGCCACTCGCCGACAGCGACATCCGCCCTTCGTCGCCCCGGACGCACCCTCCCCCTACACCGAGAGGACTTCGTTGACCTCGGGGACGCGGTCCTTGATGATGCGTTCCACGCCGGCCTTGAGGGTGGCGACGGAGGCGGGGCAGCCCACGCAGGCGCCGGCGAGAGCGACTTGGACGTTGAGGTCGTCGTCGATGGCCACGAGGGAGATGTCGCCGCCGTCCATCTGCAGGGCGGGCCGGATGAGCTCTATCACCTCGGTCACCTGCGCCTCGAGCGCGCCCCGGTCGGCGGTGGCGGTGGCGGGTCGGTCGTCTCGCGGCACGTCGGACGGGTCGTCCACGGGGTTCCCTTCGGTGAGGACTGGCCCAAGGCTAATCCGTGATCGCGCGACTGCACCACGGCTTGGCCACCGAGGCCCCGGGGCTGACGGGGACCCGCCGGCGGAGACGACCACGATCCGCCGGCACGCCCGTATCATCCCGTCATGACCCGCGCCGACACGGACAAGGACGGGGCACCGTCGGAGGTTGCAGCCGAGGGACGCAGCCGCCTACCGGGCGACGTCGCCGCCGCCTGTCGGGACGTGCTCGGCGGGTCCCCGGTGCTGGCGGCCTGGCTGTTCGGCTCACACGCCGCAGGCGGGGCCACCGGAGCGAGCGACGTCGACGTGGCCCTGGCCCGGGGAGAGGATCCCTCGCCCCCGGACCACGACCCGGGTCTCGCCGCCGAGGTCGCCTACGACCTCACGAGGCGCCTCGGCCGAGAGGCGGACGTCGTGGTCCTCGACGACTCCCCTCTCTGGCTCGTCGGCCGGGTCCTGACGGGCGGGCGGCTCGTGTACGACCCCCGGCCCCCCGAACGCGCCGGATGGGAGTCGCTCATGCTGCGCATGTTCGCCGACTTCGACGTGCACGACAGGCGGTTCGTGGCGGCGTCCATTCGGCGGATGGCCGATGCCTGACCTGAGCCGCGTCCAGACCCTCCTCGAGCGCGTCGAGGAAGCGGAGCGGCGCCTGCACGCCCTTCGCGACAGGATCGACGAGGTCCGTGGCGACCCCGGGCTCCGCAGCGGCGTCAAGTACGACATGGTCGTCGGTGCCGAGGCGTGCATCGACCTCGCAGAACACGTAGTCGCCCTCAGCGGATGGCCCCGGCCGGGCACGTACGCGGAGGCCTTCGCAGCCCTCTCCGAGCACGGCGTACTGGACGAGGTCCTTGCACGGGACCTGAGCGATCTGGCGAGGTTCCGCAACCTCCTCGTGCACGGGTACGCATCCGTGGACGAGGAGCGCGTCCTCGATCTCCTCCAGACGAGGCTCGGGGACTTCCAGCGGTTTCGTCGTTCCGTGGCGCGCTGGGCCTCCGCCGGCGAATCGCTCTGAGGCAGCCCACGTCGGGGCATCGGTCCGCGCCGGTGTGCCTGTCGCACACGGTCACGGGCGCCGCCGACCCCTTAGCAGTGGGCGGAGCGCCTCGGGCGGCGCCGGCGTGCCCGGAGGGACCCGACGAGGAGGACGCCGCCCACGACCACGGCCCCGAGGAGGCCCCGGGCGCTGGGGCCGGCGACGGCCTTGTCGACACCGACGCCGAGGGGGCGACTGCGGACGCGGCGCTCGCCGTCGTCGGCTTCCACCCGGATGGTGTACGAGCCGGGGCTCCGCCCCGGGATCTGCAGCCGGTGCACACCGGCGTCGAGCACCCCGGGGCCGGCGACCGCCCGACCGCCGCTGAGGATGACCGTCACCTTCGCCGGCTTCGAGAGCACGAACTCGACCGGGATCCGCTTCCCCGAGAGCGCCCGCAGCGGCACCGTGAAGCCGGTGACGGCGAGCTGGCCGGCCGCCCCGGCCGGACCGGACAGCTTCAGGACGCTCCCGGTGTCCGGGGTCACACGCCACGTGGAGAGGGCGTTCGGGACGACGAGGGCGCCGGCGGCGTCCTCGATGCGGAACTCCCCCGACGCCCCGATCGTCACGGAGGCGGCGTCGGTGCGCACCGACACCCGGAGGCGATCGGGCTCCTCGACGCTCACCGGCTCGAGGCCGCCGTAGTAGCGGGAGAGGATGCGCCGGGCACTCCAGCCCCGCCGGGCGAGAGCCCGCGCCCCGTACTGCGACATGCCCACGCCATGGCCGAAGCCACGCCCCCGGACGGTGACCTTGCCGTCCGCCGGGTCGACGTCGACGCGGAAACGGTTGGAGGGCAGCGTGAGGGGCATGCGACGGCCGTCGGCGACCCTGCCCGGGTAGCGGTCGGGGAAGAGCCGGGGCGCCCGCTCGTTCACGTCCGACCCGAACGCCCGGGCCCCGAGGCGGGTCTCGACGTCACCCACGGACACGACGACGAAGTCGGGTCCCGAGCCGGCGCGGGTGTCCTCGAAGCGCACGTCAGTGGGCGTCCCCTCCAACCCCATCCCGGCGGACACGAGGATGCGCCCGAGGTCCTCCAGGGTGAACGTGGCCGTCCAGCGGTGCAGAGGGGCGTCATCCTCCCCGGGGGAGCGGACGCCGCGCAGGTACGGGAGGTCGTCCCCGAAGACGTCGGAGTTGTCCTCCGTGCGCCCCCCGGACGCGGAGTGGTAGCGGGCGAGGACGGGCCGGCCCCCGCTCGTGAGAACCATGCCGCGTGTGGCGTCCACGGCCTGCACCCAGCGCCGCCGTTCCCCGGTGTCCTCAGCGCCGGCGCCGCGGTACACCTGGCAGGCCTGGGTGCCGCAGATGTCGGCGTCTCCGGGGCCGGCGGGCCGGTCGCGCTCGGCCACGTAGCGGGCGGCGTAGGTGCGGGCGGCGATCGCCTGGGCCTCCAGGGCCGCCTTCGGCCAGTCGTCGGGCATCTCGGCGACCCCCTTCACGTAGTCCTCGAGGCCGACGTGGTCCACGACGAAGAGTCCGTCGCGGCGGGCCTCCACCTCGACGGTCCCCCGGTATCCGGCGCCGTCGACGCGCAGCACGGACCCCTTCCCGGGGACGAAGCGCAACGGCCCCTCCGCCAGCAGTTCAGGGCCCTCCCGGGGGGCGGCGGCCGCCGGGGAGAGCGGGGCGGCGAGCAAGGCGACGGCTGCAGCGGTCAGGAGGCGGGCGAGCACGCCCCCACGATAGGAGCGCCCGGTCCAGACCCTGGGTCAGCGGTCGTCGAGCCGACGCAGGATCTCCTCGAGCAGCCGGGTGTGATCGGCGAGGATGCGGCCCTGGTCGGCCAGAACCTGCCCCTGCGCCTCGAACATCCGGGTGTGGTCGGCCAGGATGCCGCCGTGGTCGGCGAGGATGCCGCCGTGGTCGGCGAGGATGCGGCTGTGGTCGGCGAGGATGCGGCCGTGGTCGGCGAGGATGCGGCCGTGGTCGGCGACATCGCGTCTCAACGAGACCAGGATCTCCCGATGCGAGGCCAGCTCACCCCGGACCTCGCCGACCTGACGGTTGAGGGAGACCAGGAGGACGTCCGTGGGGGCACCGATCATCTCGAGCATCTCGCGCCACATCGCCGAGTGCTGGTCTGCGATCTCGTCGCGCACTATGTCGCGGACGCGGCTTTCGTCGAGCGGGTCGGTCATCGCCTCGGACGATATCACTCCCCGCGGTCGGTGAACACGGCACACGCCCAGCTCAGGACCGTGTGATGTCGGCGCCCAGGGAGCGGAGCTTGCCCACGAGGTGGGCGTACCCCCGGTCGAGATGGTGAACACCGGTGATGCGGGTGACGCCGTCGGCGACGAGGCCGGCGCACACGAGGGCGGCGCCCGCCCGTAGGTCCGGGGCGTTCACGGGGGCCCCCTCCAAGCGGTCGACTCCCCGCACGACGGCGTGACGACCCTCGGCCCGGACGTCGGCGCCGAGACGGCTCAACTCGGCCACGTACTGGAAGCGGCCGTCGTACACGTTCTCGGTCACTATCGACGTCCCCGAGGCGAGACTGAGGAGGGCCACCATCTGGGGTTGGAGGTCCGTGGGGAAGCCCGGGTACGGCAGCGTGACGACGTCCGTGGCCCGCAGGGGGCCGTCGCGGCGGACCCGCACCCGGTCGTCACCGGCGTCCACCTCACAGCCCGCCTGGGCGAGCTTGTCGAGCAACAGGGCGAGATCACCCGGGCGGACGTCGGTGACGGTGACGTCGCCGCCGCCGATCGCCCCGGCGACGAGATAGGTGCCGGCCTCGATGCGGTCGGGCACGACGGCGTGGGCGGCCGCGTGCAGCGGGTGGCCCCCTTCGATGCGCAGCGTGGACGTCCCCGTGCCTTCGATCACGGCCCCCATCCCGGTGAGCATCGTGGCGAGGTCGGCGATCTCGGGCTCGCGGGCGGCGTTGTCGATCTCCGTGACCCCCTTGGCGCCGACGGCGGCGAGGAGGAGGTTCTCGGTGGCCCCCACACTCGGGAACTCCAACGTGAGGGACGCGCCGCGCATGTCGGGGGCCTCGGCCACGAGGTCGCCGTGGTGGGTCTCGAACGCCACGCCCATCTCGCCCAGGCCGCGCATGTGCATGTCGAGCTTGCGCGAGCCGAGGTCGTCGCCGCCCGGCATGGCGACACGCGCCCGGCGGCAGCGGGCGAGGAGCGCCCCGAGGACGACGATGCCCGCCCGGAACTTCGACGTGAGCTCGTAGGGGGCGACCGGGGCGATCTCCTCCGGGACGTCGAGGACGACGGTCTCGCCCTCCACGACCGCCGTGACCCCCATGCCCTGGAGGACCGCGACCATGATCCCCACGTCGCTCACCTCGGGGACGTTCGTGAGCGTGGTGCGACCCGGGGCGAGAAGGGCTGCGGCGAGGAGCTTGAGAGCGGAGTTCTTGGCCCCGTCGGCACGCACCGCCCCCAGCAGGGGGGGCCCGGAGGCGACGCTCAGGACAGATTCGTCAGCCATCTCACAGTCTCCTCGGCCATCTCGGCGACGATCTCCTCCCGGGTACGCCCGGTGCGCTTGGGCGCCCGGAAGTCGTGGTCGGCGTCGGGGACGCCCACGAGGCGGGCGGCCGCGCCCATCCGGGCCACGACGTCCGTCAACAGGTCGGCGCGGGCGAGCGCGTCCCTGGTGCCGCCGAAGAAGAGGCAGGGGACGTGGACGTCGTAGAGGTGGGCGTCGCGCAGCTTCTCGGGCTTGCCGGGGGGATGCAGCGGGTACCCGTACAGGACGCAGGCGGCGGCGGCGCCGGGGGCCTCGGCGGCCAGCATCGTGGCGTACCGTCCGCCCATGGACTTCCCGCCGATCGCGAGACGCGGGGCCGAGGGCTTCGCCCGGACGTGGTCGAGGACGGCCCGCCAGGCGCCGGCGAGCACCGCCGGGCGGTCGGGGGCCTTCTTGGCCCGCACCGTGTAGGGGAAGTCGAAGCGCACGACCCGGACCCCCCCGGCGGCGACTTCACGGGCGACCTGGGCGAGAACCTCGCCTGTCATGGACGCCCCCGCCCCGGGCGCCAGGACGAGGCACCATCGTGGATCCCCGGCCTCGTCCAGGAGCGCCGGCAGCGCCTCGACGCCGCCGAGCGGCTCGTCGAGGGGGATGGTGAGTCTGCGGGTCATGGGGGCTACGATCCTCCGGATGTCCGAACCCACGGCAGGGTACGCCGAACGCGACCGCCGCTCCATCTGGCACCCCTTCACCCAGATGCAGGACTGGACTGCGAGCGACCCGGTCGTGGTCGCCGCCGCCGAGGGGAACTACCTCGTCGACACCGACGGCCGCCGCTACCTCGACGGCGTGTCGTCGCTGTGGTGCAACGTCCACGGCCACCGCCACCCCCGGATCGACGCCGCCGTGCGCTCACAGCTCGACCGGGTGGCGCACTCCTCGCTCCTCGGCCTCACGAACACAGCCGTGGTCGACGCAGCGTCGGCTCTGCTCGACGTGGTGCCGCCGGGTCTCACCCGGACGTTCTTCTCCGAGAACGGGGCCGCCGCCGTCGAGGTGGCCCTCAAGATGGCCTACCAGTACTGGCAGCACCGAGGCGTCTCCACGAAACGGACGTTCCTCGCCCTCGACGAGGCGTACCACGGCGACACGCTCGGGGCCGTCTCCGTGGGCGGCATCGACATGTTCCACGCCGCGTTCGGCCCGCTCCTCTTCGGGTGCCACCGGGCGCCCACGAACCTCCCCGCCCGGCCCCTCGCGGATCTCCTCGCCGGCGTCGAGACACAGCTCGCCGCCCATGCCGAGGAGATCTGCGCGGTCGTGATCGAACCCCTCGTACAGGGGGCGGCCGGGATGATCACGTTCCCGGACGGCTACGTGCGGGGTGTGCGCGACCTCTGCGACCGCTACGACGTCCTCTTGGTCTGTGACGAGGTCGCCACCGGATTCGGGCGCACAGGGGCGATGTTCGCCTGCGACCTCGAAGGCGTCACCCCCGACGTCCTCTGCGTGGGCAAGGGGATCACCGGCGGGTACCTGCCCATGTCGGCCACGGTCACCACCGAGACGCTCTACGAGGCGTTCCTGGGGCGCACCACGGACTACAGGCACTTCTTCCACGGCCACACCTACTCGGGGAACCCGCTGGCGGCGGCGGCCTGCACGGCGAACCTGGGGGTCTTCGCCGAGGAACGCACGCTGGAACGGGTGCGGGAGCGGGAACCCCTGCTGGCGGAGCGTCTGGAGCGCATCGCCAAGCTCGACGCCGTCGTCGACGTCCGCCGCCGGGGCTACATGGTGGGCATCGAGCTCGACCCCGCCGCCGGCGGGCGTGAGCTGCCCGCCGCCGACGTGTGCGCCCGGGTGCGGGACCTCGGCGTGATCCTGCGCCCCCTCGGCCCGGTCGTGGTCTGGATGCCGCCGCTGTCGATCACCGAGGACGAGATCGGCCTCCTCGCGGATGCCACCGAGACCGCCGTCGCGGAGCTCTGAGCACCGTGACGGGCGCCTGGGACTTCGCCGCCCACCTGGACGACCTCGCGGAGGCGGACCTCCGCCGACACCTCACCGTGGTGGACTCCCCCCCCGGCCCCACGGTCGTGATCGACGGCGCCGAGCACGTCCTCATGTGCTCCAACAACTACCTCGGCCTCGCCGGGGACCCGCGCCTCGCCCACGCCGCTGCCCTGGCGGCCAAAGAGTGGGGGGCGGGCTCGGGAGGGTCCCGGCTCGTCTCGGGCTCGACGTCCCTGCACGCGGAGGCCGAGGCCCGGCTCGCCGCCTTCGAGGGCGCCGCGGACTGCCTGCTGTTCTCCTCGGGGTACCTCGCCAACGTGGGCACGATCTCCGCGCTCGTGGGCCCGGGGGACGCCGTCGTCTCCGACGCCCTGAACCACGCCTCCATCATCGACGGCTGCCGCCTCTCGGGCGCCCGGGTCGAGGTGTACCGCCACGGCGACGCCGCCCACGCCGCCCGCCTCGTCGCCGAGGTGGCCGCCACGGGGTCGGGGCGGGTGCTCGTCGTCACGGACTCGGTGTTCTCCATGGACGGCGACGTGGCCCCCCTGGCGGACCTCGTGGCCGTGGCGGAGTCCACCGGGGCCTTCCTGGTCGTGGACGAGGCGCACGCCACCGGGGTCCTGGGGCCCGCCGGCCGGGGCGCCGTGGCCGCCGCCGGCCTCGAAGGACGCGTGGACGCCATCGTGGGCACCTGCTCCAAGGCGCTCGGCTCCGCCGGCGGCTACGTCGCCGGTTCCGCCGACCTGTGCGACTGGCTGCGCAACCGGGCGCGCACCTTCGTGTTCGACACGGCCCCCGCCCCGGCGTCCGTCGCCGCCACGCTCGCCGCCCTCGACGTCCTCGAGGCCGAGCCGGAGCGGGCCGGACGCGTCCTGGCCCACGCCCGCCGCCTCGCTGCGGGACTCCGCGACCTCGGCTACGACGTGTGGGAGCCTGCCGCCGCCGTCGTTCCCGTGGTAGTGGGCAAGGCCGCGGACGCCCTCGCCCTCGGGGCGCGCATCCGGGATCGGGGGGTCTTCGCCCCCCCGATCCGGCCCCCGTCCGTCCCCCCCGGCACGGCCCGCATCCGCCTCTGCCCCATGGCCACCCACACCGACGCCCACGTCGACGCCGTCCTCGCCGCCTTCACCTAGCTAGCGGGGGGGGGGGGGGGGGGGGGGGGGGGGGGGGGGGGGGGGGGGGGGGGGG
>CAYJLW010000057.1:0-25856 GCA_964370965.1 uncultured Acidimicrobiia bacterium
GTGCTGCACGCCTCGCCGAAGGCGCGGATCGACATCACCTGCGGCGTCGACGGCGCCACCGCCGTAGTCCGCGTCGCCGCCAAATGGCCCGGGCTCCCGCCGGGGCCGGGCTCCGGCTGGCTCCGGGCTCCGGCCGGCTCCAGGCCGCGCCGGGTCGCTCAGTGTCAGATCGGGGGGAGGGGGGCGTGGTCGTCGGTGATGTCCTCGAGTTCGCGGCCGTGGGTGGCCGGGAAGAAGAGAGCGAAGACGAAGACCGTGACGAGGGGGCCGGCGCCGAGGACGAGGGCGGTGCGGGGGAGGCCGTGGAGCGCTGTGATGAGCAGCGCCCCCACCTGGAAGCTCACGAACTGGCCGGTGACCCGGAACACCGTCGCCCAGGCGCCCGCCTGTGAACGCAGCGCCGTGGGGAACAACTCCGTGCCGTATGCGCCCAGCGTGGGCCAGGCTCCCATCTGGCCGATGAACGTGAGGGCCAGGAACGCCCACAGCGAGGCCGGGTGGGCGGGTCCGAAGAAGAACCCGATGGCGCCCAGGAACCCGAGGACGGAGAAGGAACATCCCACGATCTTGCGCCCGTAGTGGTCGCTGAGCGTCCCGGCGAAGAGGAACACGGGGATGCCGGGGAGGCCGGCGGCGACGAGGATGAGGTTCGAGGCCGCCACCGAGAGCCCCCGCTCGGTCTGCATGAAGTCGATGGTGAACACCCCGATCTGGGTGGCGAGGGCGCCCAGGAAGGCGGTGAGGCACACCAGGAAGAGCCAGCGCCGGTGGGGTGCCCGCACGATCTCGTGCCAGTGCCGGGCGAGACGGCCGTCCGCCCGGGCGGCTTCGAAGCGGCGGCTCTCGGGGAGGCGCCGGCGCAGGAACGTGATCGCAAGGAGGGGCGGGATCCCCACGACGTAGAGCCACCGCCACGACAGGTTGTTGGGGTGGAAGGCGACCGCGTAGAGGATGGCGGACATGCCCGCCCCGAGCGCGGTGAGCATCGCCAACCATCCGAAACCGAAGCCCCTGCTGTCGGCGGGAAGTTCCTCGGCGACCATCGTCCAGACGATCGCGGTCTCGGCGTTGAGGAAGAGGCGGGCGACGAACTGAGCGGCGGCATAGGTGGCGATGTCGGGCGTGAACGCCGTGAGGCCGGTGGCGACCGTGTAGCACGTGAGCGAGAAGAGCAGGACTCGCCGCCGCCCGAGCCGGTCCGCCCAGCGGCTCACGAAAAGGGCGGGCAGGGCCCCGAGGTAGAGGACGCTCAGCCAGATCGAGGCGGTCGCCTGCGTGAGGCCGAAGGTCTCCCGGATCTGGGGGAGGGCGACCGTGACGATGTCGAGGTCGTAGCCCTCGAAGAAGCTCGCCGCCCCCAGGACCCAGAGCAGGAACCAGTGCCGGGGTGTGAGGGCCCCGGCGACGTCCCGGATGCGTCTCACAGCTCGAGACACCTCCCCGCCACGTAGAAGCGGACGGACGCCGCCGCCGCCGCCACGGTCTGGTTGACGTCACCGAGGACATCCGTGAAGCGCCGGCCCGCCTCCGTTTGCGGGACGAGGGAGAGGCCGACCTCGTCGGTGACTACCAACGCCGGGCCGGGCCGGGCAGTGAGGACCGCCACGAGCAGGGCCCCGGCTCCGGACCCCCCGCCCGCCGTGCCCCCGCCGTCTTCGGGCACCTGCAGCAGTCCCGCCGCCCAGCCACCGAGGCCGTCTACGAGGACGAGGGCGCCCGGGGGGGCGGCGGCGACGGCGCCGGGAACGTCGGCCGTCTCCACCGTCTCCCACGCCGCGGGGCGTTGCGCCCGGTGGGCCTCTATGCGGGCGGCCATCTCCGGGTCCGACGGGGCCCCGGTGGCGATCACCACGACGTCGTCGCCGTGGGCCCGGGCCGCGCACACGGCGGCGGCGGACTTGCCGGATCGAATCCCACCGATGAAGAGCGTGATCTCACCCAATGCGCGGCGGGTTCTGCTCTTGCCAGGCGACGATGGCCCAGAGGGCGTCGGCGAGGTCGGGTGCCGCGGCCACCGCCGCGATCGGCGGGAACTCCCGGCGGGTCTCACCCAGGTAGCGGGCGTGCTTGAAGCTGTCCACCCGGTGCAGGAAGCGGACGTTGTCGATGCGGTCGGCGAGCTTGACCACGGCGGCGGCCCGGCCGGCGGAGGCGATGCGGGCGAAGTAGTCCTCGTCCCAGTCCTCGGTGAGGATCTCGACGAGGTCGCTCACCGCGGGGCCGAGGCGGTACACCCCGGGGGCGAAGCGGGGGGCATCCTCGAGGACGTCGTGGCAGAGCGCCGCCGCCACGAGTTCCGGCGGTTCTCCTCGGCGGGCGACCGTGAGAGCGACGCGTAGCGGGTGGACAATGTAGGGCGTCCCCTCGGCCCGCCGGTGCCGGGCGTGCGCCTCGGCGGCGATCGTGGCCGCCGCGGCCACGAGGTCGTCGTCCGGGAAGAGGTGCCGCAGGCGGGCGTCGAGATCGGCGCTGTCGGCGTCGGGCTCCAGGCAGACGCACTCGGCGAGCACTGTGAGCGGATCCATCCCGGGAGACTACGTGGCGGGGGCCCGCTCCTCCCGAGCGCCCAGGACTTCGCCAACCCCGGGTGTCCCGCTCCCGGGAGCCCGGGGACCGCTCAGCCGATGCCGAGGTGCGACACGACCTCGGGCAGGCGTCTTGCCCAGTACGTCGCCACGTCCGCCCTCGTGACCGGCAGAGACGCGTCCTCGGGAACGCCGTCAAGGTCGCCCAGCGCGCGCACGACGCGGTCTGCGATCCCGGTCGGGTCCGCGGCGGCCGATCTGCGGATGACGGCGGCGAGGGCGACCTCGACGGGGACGCCGCTGCCGTCGAGGGATTCCAGGTCGAAGTAGTCCCGCAGCGTCGCCCTGCCGGTGAGCACCCGGGTGACGGCGGCGACGGCGTCACGCACGGCGCCCTTGCCCTCGGGCGGTGGTGGGGGCGGGGGGGCCGGGGCGACCTTCTCGGCCGCCGCGGAGAGGATCCCCGCGACCCGGGCGCGGACGGCGTCGAGGCCGCCGGTCTGGCCGGCCCGGCCCGGGAGGACGACCCGACGCAGCAGCGGCTCCACCTGCTGCCAGGGGCCGGCGTCGATGCGGGCCCGCCACACGCGCGCGCCCCCGCTCCGCCTCCCGGGGAGGACCAGAGCCGCCCGTTCCACGAGGCCGGCCTGCTGCAGGCGCAGGAGGGCGCGGGCGGCCGTGGCCGGGCTCACTCCGGCGGCGCGGGCGACGGCGCCGGCAGATCGGACACCGAGGGGGCGCAGTCGTAGCACCGTGAGGACGAAGAGCTCCTGGCGGGTGAGCTCGCGGTGGCGGGGCGCCAGCCCCCACAACGACGCCAGGCTGGTGACGGCGTCGTGGGACACCAGGGTGCGGTTGCCCCGGCGTTCGCCGGGGACGAGACCCGAGCGCACGGCCCGGGCGACCCGGGACGCGCTCGTCTGGAGCACCTTGGCGGCGTCGCCGGTGCTGAGCATGACGTCCATGTCGCGATCGTAGGCAGGGTCCGCGCCGGGCGGACGGCGCCGGGCGCGGGGCTAAGTCGTGGCGTGGGGGTCTCCCGCTGCGGGGAGGGACGCCCCCCCGGCGCAGGTCGTGAAGAGGGCCCTCGTCCAGGCCGCCCGTTCCGGGGCGGGCATGTCCAGGCGGACGCCGAACTCGCAGCGCTCGCCGTCCTGTCTGGCGTGCGTGGTGTGGCCTTTGAAGCGGATCGTCTCGCCGCCGGGCATCTTCACCGTGCCTGCGACGGCGGCGGCGTTGTCCGGGGCGGGGCCGGGGCCGCGCAGGCGGAGTCCACCGGCGGAGAGGTCCCGCGTGGCATATGCTGGGCCGCCGCCGGCGTGCCCTCCGGGCTCCAGGACGGCGTCGAGGCGGAGTCGGAACCGGTAGCTGCTGCGGCCGGAGCGACGCAGCGCTTGCGAGCGGACGATCGCCGCCACGAGGACGGCCACGACCGCGATGCTGGCGCCCACCCCCCACCACTGCAGACCGTCGCTGCCCACGGCGACGCGCCCGGCGCGCTCGAGGACGCCGAGGACGGCGGCGGCGGCGACGAGGAGGGCGGACCAGACCAGCAGGCGGGCGGGCACGACGGTTCCCCGCGACGTCGTGCCCAGGGCGGTGCCGTGGCGGTGGAACAGCGCCCCCGTGGCGCTCAGGGAGCCGGGCATCTCGTAGACGGACGCCAGGCCCGCTCGGAGCGGGCGCAGGGGGTTGGCGACGAGGTCGGCGCTCAACGCCCAGCGGAAGGTGGCGAGGGCGGCGAGGAGCAGCGCCCACAGCCAGGGGGTGCGTCCCGTGGGGGACGCGCCTGTGGCGGCTACGGCCGCGGGGGCCAGCAGCCAGACCGCCGCCAGCCAGCCGCGCAGGGCGTGGCCCAGGACGGCGAGGCAGGCGAGGCGGGCGGGCGTGTCCCGGCGCCGGAGGGCGTCGGCGAGGTCGCTCACCTCGGCCCGTTGCTCGTCGAGGCGCACCCGCCAGAAGGTGGCGGCGTCCTCGGGGGCGGCGGTCACGGCCACGTTCCCGTCGTAGAGCGCGCCTTGCCAGCCCTGGCGGGCCATCCCGCGCAGGACGCCGCCTGCGGGCCGCGCGAGGTCGAGGCCGCCGGCGTCCCGGGCCGCCGACGTGCGCAGGATCGTGGCGTCCTGCTCCCATATGGCGGCCCCGCGGCGGCGGGCGCCGTCGCGCAGGACAGCCTGCAGCGGCTGGTCGGGGTGGGGGCTGAAGGCGTCGTCGTTGTAGACGTGCGTGTGGCCCGTGACCCAGCCCACGCCCTCACCGAGGTGGGCCGCCGCGGCCCGGACGGCTTCGGGGACGACGACGCTGCGGGCGCGCACCGCCATCACGGCGTCGGTGGCGACCGCGCCCAGGGCCCGGTCGAGGGCGTGCTGGGGGACGTCGTCTGCGACGCAGGCGACGCCGAGGTCCCGGGCGGTGTCGGCGTGGCGGCCGTCGAGGTCGGCGAGCACCACGGGCCCCGCGGCCTGCGCGAGGGCGAGGGCGGTGAGCACCATGTCTTCGGGCTCGTCCGTGGCGATCACGACCACGGTGACCGACGGGGTCCCCGACGGGCCGGGCCCCGGACCGGGTGTGCCTGTCGCTGCCGGCGCCCGACCGGCGCGGGCGAGTGGGTAGCAGAGGTCGAAGAGGAGGGCGCCGGCGAGCTGCACGGCGAGGAGAGGGACAGCGACGGCGAGGCCGGGGCCCGGGAGGTCGAGGAGTTGCCAGACCACGAACGCGACGGCGCAGGCCAGCAGCAGCCGGGCGGTGAACCTGTTCACGGGGCCTCCTGCGTGGTGACGGTCACTGCGAATGCACCTCGACGCCGGCGAACTCGGCGACGCTCTTCCCCCAGCTCCGCAGGCCCACCTCTCCCTGGGCGAAACTGGACTCCTTGGCCGTGAGGACGTCTGCACCGTCGACGGATGCCGTGAAGGTGTTCCCTTTCACCCTGACGTCGACCTGGCGGGGACCGCCGTACCAGTCGAACTTGCCGTTCTTTGCCGCCGGGGTGGCGCGGGCGAGGATGCTGGCGAAGGGCGCCTGCTGACGACCGTTGACGACCTTGCGCATGACGAAGGAGCCGCCCTTGGCGGCGTTGGTGTTCGGCTCGAACTGGAAGACGTAGCCGTTCACCGCCTTCGGGTTCGTGGCCCGGAAGTAGAGGCCGAGACCCGGGCCTTGACGGAGGTCGACGGACGTGCCCAGCGTGTAGTCCCGCCACGTCGGGTCGCCGCTGAAGGTCCGGTTCTCCCCGGAGACGGCCTTGCCGTTGCGCCGTCCCAGGACGAAGAGGCCGTCGCGCATCTCGAAGTTCTTCCCCATGGCGAGCACCCACTGCGAGTAGTCGCCCTTCTTGAGCGCCGCCCGGTAGAGGAGACCGCCGTCGGCTCCGCAGCTTCCCCCCTCGACCTTGGCGTAGGCGAGACCGTCGCCGGTCATGGCCCCCTCCCAGCAGGTGCCGCTCTCGGAGAGGACGACCGCAGCGAAGGCGTCCTGGGATCCCGAGATGGACACCACACGGGGGCCGGTGGAGGCCGCCGTCGTGAACCTGTACCCGGGTTCCTCCGCGGCGAGGACGGCGGGGTCCGACGGGTACGCTCCCTCCGTGGAGCGCACACCCTGCGCCAGGGTCGCCGTCCTCCGGATCGCCTGCTTGGCGGCCGAGTCGCGGGCGGTGTTGCGGGCCCGGAAGAAGGTGGGGGCGGCCATGGCGATGAGGAGCGCGGTGATCAGGAGGGCGACGGCGAGCTCGGCGAGCGTGAAGCCGTCGTCGTCGCTGCGGTGTCGGCGGAGGGCGATGCAACCCAGCACGATGTTGTGATCGGGCGCTCCGGCCCCGCGCATGAGCGAATCCCCGTTTCTATGTGGACGCCGACCTCGGCGGCTCGCACACCGGTCTCCGGGCGGGGCGGGGCGGGGCGGGGCCCGGACGCCCTCGGCCCCCGAAGCCTCGGACGGCCGCTGACCGTCGTCGGCGGCTTTCTCTAGTGTGGGCGCCGTGCCCGACGCCGCCCGCCCCGCGGAGCCCCCTCCCCCCCATCGCGCCCGCGCCACGCGCCGCGCCGAGTCCCTCGTCCTCGTGAACACCGGCGACGGCAAGGGCAAGACGTCCGCCGCGATGGGCGTCGTGGTGAGGGCCGCCGCCCGCGGCTGGCGGGTGGTGGTCGTGCAGTTCGTGAAGTCGGCCAAGTGGCAGACGGGCGAGCGCAAGATCGCCGGGCAGCTCGGCGTCGAGTGGGTGACGGCCGGCGACGGCTTCACCTGGGAGTCCGGGGACCTCGAGGAGTCCGCCGCCCTGGCCCGCCACGGCTGGGACGTCGCCTCCCGGCGCCTCGCGTCCGGCGACTACGACCTCGTCGTCCTGGAGGAGATCACGTACCCGCTGAACTACGGGTGGCTGGACGTTGCCGCCGTGGTGGGCGCCATCCGGGACCGCCCGCCCCGCACGAACGTGGTCGCCACGGGCCGGGGGGCCCCCTCGGCGCTCGTCGACGTGGCCGACACGGTGACCGAGATGCGCAAGGTGAAGCACGCCTACGACGCCGGCATCAAGGCGAAGAAGGGCATCGAGTACTGATGCGGGTCCCCAGGCTCGTCGTCGCCGGGACCCACTCCGGTGCCGGCAAGACGACCGTCGCCACCGGGCTCATGGCGGCGCTGCGGCGTCGGGGCCGGAAGGTCGCCGCGTTCAAGGCGGGCCCGGACTTCATCGATCCCTCGTACCACCGGCTGGCGACGGGGCGGCCAGGGCGCAACCTGGACGCCTGGATCTCCGGCTCCGACGCCGTCCTCCCCCTGTTCCTGCACGGCGCCGCCGGCTGCGACGTCGCCGTCGTCGAGGGCGTCATGGGGCTTTACGACGGCGCCGGCGGCGAGGGCGAGACGGCGTCCACGGCGCATGTGGCCAAGCTCCTCGCCGCGCCCGTCATCCTCGTCGTGGACGCCTCGGCGATGTCGCGCAGCGTGGCGGCGCTCGTCGCCGGGTACCGCGACTACGACCCGGGCGTGTCCCTGGCCGGGGTCGTCCTGAACCGGGTGGGCTCCCCTAGCCACGCCGATCTCCTTGGCGAGGCGCTCGCCGGTGTCGACGTGCCCGTCCTGGGTTGCCTGCGGGAGGACGAGGCCTTCGCCTTCCGTGAGCGTCACCTCGGCCTCGTGCCCGTCGTCGAGGATCCCGTCGCCGTGGGACGCGCCCTGGAGCGTCTCGCCACGGCGATCGAGGCGGCGGTGGACGTGACCGCTGTAGCGGAGACGGCCGCCGCGGTCCTGCCCCTGGTGGGCCGGCCTTGGTCCCCGGAGGAGGCGGTGACGGGGGCCCGGGAGGGCGATGACGGCGGCAACCTCACGGCACCGCCCCGGCCCGTGCGTGTGGGGGTGGCCGCCGGCCGGGCATTCAGCTTCTACTACCCGGAGAACCTCGAGGTGCTCACCGCGTGCGGCGCGGAACTGGTCCAGTTCGACCCCACCGTGGACGCCGCGCTGCCAGAGGGTGTGGCGGGCCTCTACCTCGGGGGCGGCTTCCCCGAGGTGTACGCGGCGGACCTCGCTGCCAACGAGCCCCTGCGCGACGCGGTGGTGGCGGCGGTGGGCGGCGGCACCGTGACGTGGGCGGAGTGCGGCGGCCTCCTGTACCTGTGCCGTTCCCTCGACGGCCGCGACATGTGCGGCGTGCTCCCGCTCGCCGCCGAGATGGGCGAGCGCCTCCACCTCGGATACCGGGAGGCCCGGGCCCTCATGTCCTCGCCGCTCGCCGGCCGCGGGGAACGGGCCCGCGGCCACGAGTTCCACTACACCGACGTCGTCCCCCTCGGAGGGGTCGCGCAGCCTCTCTGGGAGCTGGCGGGCCGGGCGGGCGTCCGTCCCGACGGACACGCCACGGGCACGCTCGCCGCGTCCTACCTCCACCTCCACGTCGCCGCCGACCCCCGCCCCGCCGCCCGCTTCGTGGCGACGGCGGCCCGGCGGGGCGCCGGATAGCCTTCCTGTCCGGGACGGGGCGCGAGGGAGCGCTCCGGGGCCTCGGGAGTGCTCAGTTGATCCGTATCGCCGTCGTCGACGACCATCCCCTCTACCGCCACGGCCTCGACACGCTCGTGGCGGCGGCAGGCGACATGGAGCTCGCCGTGTCGGTGTCCTCTGTCGAGGAGCTCGACGCCGCGGCCGTGCCCGCCGATCTCGTCCTCCTCGACCTCGGCATGCCCGGCCTCTCCGGGGCCGGTGCCGTCGCGCACATCCGGGCGCGGGGCCTCACGGTCCTCGTGATCTCGGCGTCGAGTCAGCGCGACGACGTCCTCGACGCGATCGCCGCCGGGGCCGCCGGGTACGTGAGCAAGAGCGCCGACGCCACGGAGGTCGCCGCCGCCATCCGCACCGCCGTGGGCGGGGGCATCCACGTCTCTCCCACGCTGGCCGCCTACCTCCTGCAGGATGCCCGGGGCCGGGCCGACGAGTCCGCCCTCAGCGAGCGGGAGCGGGAGATACTCGAGCTCGTCGCCGAGGGTGAGACCGACAAGGACATAGCCCGCCAACTCCGTATCAGCCCGGCCACCGTCTCGTCGCACCTCGACCGCATCCGGGGCAAGACCGGCCGGCGGCGCCGCGCCGACCTCACCCGCTACGCCTACGAGCGCGGCATCAAGCGGGTCGACTCGCCCGAAGGCTGACGCTCGGTCTGCCCCGCCCCGGGGGTCCTGACCCGGGGGGGTGCGAGGGTGCGTGTCGCGGGGCCGGTGGGGTGGGGGCCCCAGGGCCCCGCGACGGCTCCTGAGGTTCTGGTCCGGGGGGGGTGCGAGGGTGCGTGTCGCGGGGCCGGTGGGGTGGGGGCCCCACGGGCACGCGGAGCGCCGCCAGGCGCGGAGCCATGTGAAAGGCGCCCCCCCGCTACCGTTGGCGGGATGGCTCCCACGCTGTACGGGGTCGGAGTCGGCCCCGGTGACCCCGAACTTCTCACCCTGCGCGCTGTCCGCGTCGTGGGGGAGGCGGACGCCGTGTTCCTGCCTGTGGCGCCGGGCGCCCCGGAGGGCCGGGCCGAGGCCGTCCTGCGGCGGGCCGGGCTCCTCGGTTCGCTCGAGGACGCCGGGCGCGTGCGGCGGCTCACGTTCGCCATGACCGCCGACCCCGCCCGCACGGAATCGCACTGGCGGGCCGCCGCGGAGGCGGTCTCGGCGGTCCTGCCCGAGGGGGGCGGGGCGAGGGCGGCCTTCGTGACGCTCGGGGACCCGAACGTGTACTCCACGTTCACGCCCGTGGCCCGCACCCTGGCGGCCCTGCGCCCCGACGTCGTGGTCGAGACGGTGCCTGGGGTGACGGCCCTGCAGGAGCTCGCCGCCCGCGCGGGGCGGCCCCTTGTCACCGGCGACGAGACCCTCGCTCTCGTCCCGGCGCTGCCCGGCCTTCCCGGCCTGCGTGGGGCCCTCTCCGGCTTCGACACCGTCGTCGCCTACAAGGTGGGCCGGCGCCTCGCCGACGTGCGCCACGCAGTCGCGGAGTGCGGCCGTCTCGACGAGGCCGTGTTGGGCGCCGACCTCGGCCTCCCGGGCGAGCGCCTCCTCGCCGGCCCGGACGTCCCCGCCGCGCCCGCCGAGTACTTCTCGACTCTGATGGTGGGCCGGAACAGGCCTCCGGGAGCCGCGTGAGCGGCGCCGAGTTCCCCACCGTCACGTTCGTGGGCGCCGGTCCGGGTGCCGCGGACCTCCTCACGTTCCGGGGGGCGCGGGCCATCGCCGCCGCCGACACCGTGATCTGGGCGGCGTCACTCGTGCATCCTGATGTCCTCGCCCACACCGCGCCCGACGCCACGGTTCACGACTCGTCCCGGATGACACTCGAGGACGTGTGCGACGTCTACGCCGCCGCCGCGGACGCCAGCCGGCTCGTCGCCCGCGTCCAGTCCGGGGATCCGTTCGTCTATGGGGCGATCAACGAGCAGATCGACTTCCTCGTCACTGCGGGCATCCCGTATGAGATCGTCCCCGGGGTCACGTCCGTCGGCGCGGCGGCTGCCGCCCTCGGCCGGGAGCTCACTGTCCCCGAGGTCACGCAGTCCGTGGTCCTGACGCGCATCGCCGGGCGCACGCCCATGCCCCCCGGCGAGGATCTGGCGTCCTGGGCGGCGCACGGCTCCACGATGGCGGTCTTCCTCTCGGCGGCGCACCCGCAGCGCCTGCAGGACGAGCTCCTCTCGCACTATCCCCCCGGCACCCCCGCAGTCGCCGTCTACCGGGCGTCCTGGGAGGACGAGCAGGTGCTGCGCTGCCGCCTCGACGAGCTCGCCGGGACCTTGGGGGACTCGGGCCTGCGCACCCAGGTGCTCGTCCTCGTGGGTCCCGGCCTCGATGCCGCCGGCACCCGCTCGCACCTCTATGACCCGGCGTTCGCCCACCGGTTCCGCCGCCGTGGCTGAGCCCCGACGCCTACACGAGCCGTCCCTGCCGGCGTCGATGCGCCGGATCACCCAGGGTCTCCGTACGGGCTGGACGACCGGAACCTGCGCGTCCGCCGCTGCCAAGGCCGCTGCCGCCGCTCTCCTGAGCGGGATCCCTGTTCCGGACGTCGAGGTGGGGCTCCCCAGCGGGCGTCGGGTGAGCTTCCCCGTGGAGCGTTGTGAGGTCGGCGAGGGCTGGGCGGAGGCCGTCGTGGTCAAGGATGCCGGCGACGACCCTGACGCCACCCACGGCGCCCACCTCACGGCCCGGGTCCGGCTGCTGCGCGGCGGCGACGTCGTCCTGCGGGGCGGCGAGGGCGTGGGCACGGTCACGAAGCCGGGCCTCGGCCTCCCCGTGGGGGCCCCGGCGGTGAACCCCGTCCCCGAGGCCATGATCCGCGGGGCAGTCGCCGAGGCCGCCGCGGCCGGGCCCGCTGCTCCGGGGGCCGGTCGGGAGGTCACGATCAGTGTCCCGGGCGGCGAGGACATGGCGAGGCGGACGACCAACGGTCGCCTCGGCATAGTGGGCGGGATCTCGATCCTGGGGACGACCGGGATCGTGCGGCCCTTCTCCACCGCCGCCTACCGGGCGTCCGTCGCGCAGGCGATCGACGTCGCCGCCGCCCAGGGGCTCACGGAGATGGTGCTCAGCACCGGCGGACGCACCGAGGCCGCCGCCATGGCGGCGATGCCGTGGCACGACGGCGCCGCCTTCGTGGAGGTAGGGGACTTCACCGGCTTCGCCCTGCGCCACTGCGCCCGGGCGGGGATGCAGGCGGCGACCTTCGTGGCCATGATGGGCAAGCTCACGAAGCTCGCCGCCGGTGTGATGATGACCCACTACACCCGCTCTCGTGTCGACGTGGACGTCCTCGCCGCCCTCGCCGCCGAGGCGGGCTGTCCCGACGCGCTCGCGGCCGGGATCCGGGAGGCGAACACCGCCCGCCACGCCTTCGAGATGGCCCAGGCTGCGGGTGACACGGCCCTCTTCGCCCGCCTCGTCGCCCGGGTGCGGGACAACCTCGGCGCCCACGCCGGCGGCCGCCTCCGCGTGGGCGTCGTCATGGTGGATTTCGCCGGCCACCTCGTGGTCGCGGGTGAGGGGGTGCGCTGGGGTGCCTGAGAACCCGGCGGCAGGGGACCCGGTGGTGCGGATCAGGGTGATCGGCGCCGGCCATCCCGACACGGCGGCGCTCACCGCCGGACGAGCGGTCTGGGCCGCCCCCCGCAACGCCGGCGCTCTCCCTGGCTGCCGGCCGCTGGGCGGCGACCTCGACGCCGTCCTCGACGAGATCGCCGGCCTCCAGAGGGATGCCGCCGTGGTGGCCTCTGGGGACCCGGGGTTCTTCGGGATCGTGCGCCGCCTCGCGGAGCGCTTCGGCCGGGAGCGCCTCGACGTGCACCCCGTGGCGTCGTCCGTGTCGCTCGCCTTCGCCCGCCTCGGCCTCCCCTGGGACGACGCCGTGGTCGTGTCCCTGCACGGCCGGCCGCTCGGGGACGCCCTGGGCCTTGTCGCCCGCTCCGCCAAGTCCGCCGTGCTCACGTCCCCGGACGCCCCGCCCGGTGTGCTCGCCCCCGCCGTGGCCGCCGCTGGCCTCTCGGCGGCCGTCTTCGCCCGCCTCGGCGCCGCGGACGAGGTCTCGGCGGTGGGCGGCGCCGAGGTCCTGGGGCAGGACTGGCCGGAACCGAACGTCGTCGTGTGCTGGCGGGAACCCGGCGTGGGCCCCGTGGGGCGCACCTGGGGACTGCCCGACGGCCGCTACGCCCATCGGGCGGGCATGCTCACCCGCTCCGAGGTGCGGGCGGTGGTCCTGGCCCGCCTCGGCCCCTGGCCCGGGGCGGTGCTCTGGGACGTGGGCGCCGGCAGCGGGTCGGTGGGCATCGAGGCGGCCGCCCTGGGAGCCGGCGTGTACTCCGTGGAGCGCAACCCCGAGGACTGCGGACGCATCCGGGACAACGCGATCGGCGCCGGTGTCGCCTTGCATCCGGGTGCGGTCGCGGGGACGCGTGGCGGCAACCTCACCGGGGCGGGCGTGACCCTCGTGGAGGGGGAGGCGCCCGGCGCCCTGGAGGGCCTCCCCGACCCGGATCTCGTGTTCTGCGGCGGGGGCGGGCCCGGGGTGATGGGGGCGGCCGCCGTCCGGAGGCCGCGCCGGGTCGTGGCCACCCTGGCCCGGGTCGACCTCCTCGGCGCCGTCGAGGCCGCCCTCGCCGGCTACACCACGGAGGCCACGCTCGTGTCCGTGAGTCGGGTGGTGCCCCTCGGGGGCGGTCACCGCCTGGAGGCGCTCAATCCCGTTCTCGTCGTGAGCGCGGAGCGGGGGGACGCCCTGTGATCGTGGTCGCCGGCGCCTCCGAGGCGGGCAAGGCACTCGCCCGGCACCTCGCCGCCGCTCTCGACGGCGACTTCGACGGCCGCGCGCTGGGCGAGGTCGTCCCGTCCCGCTGGGAGGAGGCGGGCCAGTTCCTCCTCGTGTGCGCCACCGGCATAGCCGTCCGCCTCGCGGCACCGCTCCTGGCGGGCAAGGACGTCGATCCGGGGATCGTCACGGTGGACGACGCCGGCCGCTTCGCCGTCGCCCTCAGCGGCGGCCACGAGGGGGGCGCCAACGGCCTCGCCGCCCGCGTGGGCGCTCTCATCGGAGCTGAGCCCGTGATCACGACGGCGTCGGAGGCGCCCGCCGACCTCGTCGTGGGGGTGGGCTGTTCCACCGATGTCCCGGCGGACGAGATCGTGGCCGCTGTCACCGAGGCCGTTCCCGCCCCGTGGAAGATCGCCGTCCTGGCGACCCTCGACCGCAAGGCGGTCCAGCCGTCGGTCGCCGAGGCCGCCGGCCGCCTCGGCCTTCCCGTCCTCGGCTACGCGGCGGAGGAGCTCGCCGCCGTGGCGGTCCCGAACCCGAGCGAGGCCGTGGCGGCGGCCGTGGGCACACCCAGCGTGGCCGAGGCCGCCGCCCTCCTCGCCGCGGGAGCGTCGGTGCTGGAGAGGCCCAAGGCCGTCCGTCCGCGGGTCACGGTTGCCGTAGCCCGCCGGGAGCCCCCGCGCCGCCCGGAGGTCCCGTCCGATGTTCCCGGGAGCGGCGGGTGCGGGCAGAGCACCGCCGGGCGGGGGCACCTCGCGATCGTGGGGCTGGGCCCCGGCGACCCGGCATTGCTGGCCCCCGCCGCGCGCCGGGCCGTGCGCGAAGCGGACGTCGTGATCGGGTACCGGGCGTACGTGGAGCAGGTTGCCCCGCTGCTGCGCCTCGGCCAGGACGTGAGGCCGAGCCCGCTGGGCGACGAGGTCGCCCGCGCGCGGGACGCCGTCGGCGCGGCGGCCGCCGGGCGGCGGGTGGCGCTCGTGTCCTCGGGAGACGCCGGCGTGTACGCCATGGCTTCCGTCGCCCTCGAGGTCGCCCCTGACGGCCTCACGGTCGACGTCGTCCCGGGGATCACGGCGGCGCAGGCCGCCGCTGCCCGCCTCGGCGCCCCGTTGGGCCACGACTTCTGCACCGTGAGCCTCTCGGACCTCCTCACCCCGTGGGACGTGATCGAGGCCCGCCTCCGCGCGGCCGCTGAGGCCGACTTCGTCGTCGCCCTCTACAACCCCCGGAGTCGCGGCCGGGACTGGCAGCTCGGCCGGGCCGTGGAGATCCTGGCCGGGGAGCGCGCTCCCGACACGCCCGTGGGCATGGTCACGGACGCGAGCCGTCCCGGGGAGGACGTCGTCCTCACCACTCTCGCCGAGCTCGATCCGGCGCTCGCGGGGATGACGACGACCGTGATCGTGGGGTCCTCCAGGACGACGATCCTCGCCGGACGCATGGTGACTCCCCGGGGCTACGCCACGTGAGCACCGTGGCGTTCGCCGTCGACCAGGCCGCCTGCATCCGTTGCGGCGCCTGCGTCCTCACATGCCCGCCGGGCGCCGTGAGCGTGCAGGGCCTGAGCGGCCCTGGGAGCGGGGGGTGGGGCCTGAGCGGCCCTGGGAGCGGGGGATGGGGCGACCGCCGCCTCACCGTGGATCCCGGCCGCTGCAGCGCTTGTTGGGCCTGCACCGAGATCTGCCCGACAGACGCGATCGCCCCGGAGGGAGCGCCGTGAGCGAGGTACATCCGATCGAGGCGGAGTCCATGCGGATCCTCTCGGCGCGCACGGACCTGTCGCACCTGGCGCCGGGGCCGCGGGCCGTCGTCTCCCGCATCGTGCATGCCACGGCGGATCTCGAGCTCGCCTC
Organism: uncultured Acidimicrobiia bacterium; assembly: GCA_964370965.1. Lineage (GTDB taxonomy): Bacteria > Actinomycetota > Acidimicrobiia > UBA2766 > UBA2766 > CAYJLW01. The sequence goes on from CAYJLW010000057.1 coordinate 15,146, forward strand.
GGACGTGGTGTGCTCCGAGGAGGCTGTGGCGGCCGGGCTCGCAGCGCTCGCCGGCGGGGCCCCGGTCGTCGCCGACGTCGCCATGGTGGCCGCCGGCGTCACCGGGGGTCGCGCCCGCACGTGGATCGCCGATCCCCGGGTCCCCGACCTCGCCGCCGCCGCCGGTGTCACCCGTTCGGCCGCCGCGGTCCGCCTCGCTGTCGAGGAGACCGGTCCCGGTGCCGTCCACGTGATCGGATGCGCTCCCACGGCCCTGGCCGAGCTCCTCACCCTCGACGCCGCTCCGGCGTTCGTCGTCGGTCTTCCCGTCGGCTTCGTGGGGGCCGTCGATGCGAAGGCCGCCCTGCGGGCCAGCGGCCTGCCGGCGATCTCGAACCGGGGCGAGAAGGGGGGCTCGGCGGCCGCCGTCGCCGCCCTCAACGCCCTCCTGCGTCTTTCTCGAGAGGGGACTGGCGTCGCCCCTCGGACAACCTCCTCCTGAGGCGGACCCCGTGGCGGCCTCCATGCGAGGGGGCGGAGCTCCCTCGTATAGGGTCTCGGCCGTGCCACGTCCTGCTCTTCTCCTCGTCACGCACGGGAGCCGCGCCCCTGAGGGGGCCGAGGCCGCCCGGCGGTTCGCCGCCCGCTTCGCCGGTCGTCACCCGGGGCTCTCTGTGGCGGCGGGCTTCCTCGAGCTGGCGCCCCCCCCGATCGCCGACGCCACCGCCGGTCTCGTCGCCGCCGGCCACGACCACGTCGTCGCCGTCCCTCTCATGCTCCTGGGGGCGGGCCACACGAAGGACGACGTGCCGGCGGCCCTTGCCCGGGAGCGTCTCCGCCACCCCGGTGTCACCTTCACCTACGGCCGCCAGCTCGACCTCCACCCGGACGTGCTCGCCGTTCTCGCCGAGCGCGTGGACGCAGTCGCCGGCGACGCTCCCCGCGGGGACACGGCGGTCGTGGTCGTGGGTAGGGGCTCCTCGGACCCTGACGCCAACAGCGACCTTTTCAAGGTCGCCCGCCTCCTGTGGGAGGGCCGGGGCTACGGGTGGGTGGAGGCGGCCTTCTCCGGCATCACCGGCCCCCTGCTGCCCGCCGCCCTCACCCGCTGCGCCGCCCTCGGTGCCCGCCGGGTCGTCGTGGCGCCGTACTACCTCTTCGACGGCGTCCTCGTGCGACGCATCCACGAGGACGCCGCGGCCTTCGCCGCTGCCCACCCTGATGTCGCCGTCACCGTGGCGGGGCTCTTGGGCGACGACGACCGTCTCCTCGACGTCGTGGCGGAGCGCTATGCGGAGGCCGTGGGCGGTGACGCCCGCATGAATTGCGACCTCTGCGTGCACCGCGTCGCCCTCCCCGGTTTCGAGGGCGAGGTGGGCCGCGCCGCCGTCCCCCACGACCACCCCGAGGATTCCGTGGTCACCGGCCGTCACCACGACCACAGCCACTGAGGCACCTGGATCGGCACTGCGGAGTTCCGGGGGCCGCCCCCAGGGTGAGGGGCCATACACGAGGCGAACCACGTCCTGGCCTAATGGATGGCCTAATGGGGGTCTGCTTCCCACAAATGCGCCGCGGGGACTGTGGTTTTGTGGGCCCCGGGGCCGATATGGAGGGTGGGCAGGCCAGGAGGCAGGAGTAGGACAGTGCTGGGAACTCGGAGTCTCCGCTATCGCATCTGTGCCGCCGGTGTCATGTTGGCGCTCGTCGCAGGCGACCTGGCGTTCCTGGTGAGCTCGCCCTCCCGTGCTGCCGAACCGGAGTCCGACCACATCCTCGTGAAGCTCGACCCGGCGGCGAGCCCCGGCGAGAAGGCCGCGGCGCTCCAGGACGTGGACGCCGTGACCGTCGAGCCCCTCATGGCCGGCTGGGTGGATGTCACGACCGACGACCCGCTCACGGAGCGCCAGGCGGAGGCCCGTCTCGACGACGTCACCGCCCCCCGTGACGTCGAGCTCGACCGCGAGATGTGGCACGTGGCCACGACCCCCAACGACCCCGGCTATGCGAGCGAGTGGGGCCTGGAGCAGGGCAACGACGTCGACGTCGACGCCGCGTCCGCCTGGGACGTGGCCCAGGGTTCCGCGTCCGTGACGGTCGCCGTCGTCGACACCGGGGTCGACGTGAGCCACCCCGACCTCGCCGGGCGGATCTGGACGAACCCGGGCGAGGTCCCCGGGAACGGCATCGACGACGACGCCAACCTCCTCGTCGACGACGTGAACGGCTGGGACTTCCACTACAACGACGCCTCGGTGTACGACGGGTCGTCGGACTCCCACGGCACCCATGTCTCGGGCACCATAGGGGCGGCCTCCAACAATGGCGTGGGCGTGACCGGGGTGGACTGGAACGCCCGCATCATGCCGGTGAAGTTCCTCGGCCCCTCCGGCGGCTCCACCTCGAACGCCATCAAGGCGATCAACTACGCCGTGGCGAAGGGCGCCAAGGTGATCAACGCCTCCTGGGGCGGCGGCGGCTACTCCAGCGCCCTCTTGGCGGCGATCAACGCGGCCGGCGCCGCCGGCGTCGTCTTCGTCGCCGCGGCAGGGAACTCGGGGATCGACGTCGACGTCACGCCGTTCTACCCGGCCGCGTACAACTCCACGAACCTGGTCTCGGTGGCCGCCGTCGCCGGCAACGGGACGAGGGCGTCGTTCTCCAACTACGGAGCCACGAACGTGGACCTGGGCGCCCCCGGCGTGAGCATCTACTCCACGCTGCCGGGCAACACCTACGGGTACTACTCGGGAACCTCGATGGCGGCGCCCCACGTCTCCGGTGCCTCCGCTCTCGTCGCGGGCGCGGTCCCGGGGGCGACGCCCGCCGCGATCAAGGCGACCCTCATGGGCAACGTCGACCCGCAGGCAGACCTCGCCGGCGCCACCGTGAGCGGTGGCCGCCTGAACGCCGACGGCGCCGTCAGGGCCGCCGTGGGCGCCCCTGCGCCGCCGCCGGACCCGCCCGATCCGCCCCCGCCGCCCCCGCCGCCCCCGCCGCCCCCGCCGCCCCCGCCGCCGCGGCCCCCGCCCGACGAGCCGGACCCGCCGGACCCGCCCGATCCGCCGGAGCCGTCGCCGCCCCCGCCCCCGCCCCCGCCCCCGCCCCGCCCAACCTGCGTTGCCGCAAGGTGCGCCGGCGCACGGTTTGCCGCATCGTCCGCAAGCGGCTGCCCCGCCGCATCCGCAGCCGCATCCGCAGCCGCCGCCGCTGACGGCCCGGTGTCCGCGGGGCATCCGCGGCCACACGTGCCCGCATCGGCACCCACCTCCCGGCCCTGTGCCACGGCGCCTCCCCGGGACCGAAGCGGGAATCGCCGACGGGCGGACCCCGGCCGCAGGGTCTCGGCCCCCTGGCGTCGAAGCAGTCCTGACAGTGGGCGGATCTCCCGTCCGCAGCTTGGACCTTCTGGGGAGGAACAAGGATGCGGCGGCATCGACTTCTGCATACGACCGTCCTCGCCGGGGCGCTCGTCCTCGGCCTCGGCGCAGCACCCCCGGCCGGGGCGCTCACCGTCGCGGACGCCGACGGGGACGCCGTCACGGCCGACTACGACCCCGACGACACCACGGCCACACCGGGGACGATCAAGACCGCGGAGATCGACGCCACCTACCAGGTGCAGCCCTCCGCTGCGACCGGCGAGCCGGCCACCATTCGCGCCACGCTGCGCCTCGGCGTGATCTTCAACACCATCCAACTCGGCGTCGTCTTCGTGCAGCACACCGTGGGCGAGACCGTGAAGCACACCCGCATCGGCCTTGTTGTGGGCAAGGGTGTGATCCTCGCCGGCCCTGGCGCCGTGTTCGTGAGGCCCGCGTTCCAGATGTGCCTGAACCCGCCGGACGAGCCCCCCATGGTGGACTTCTGCCAGGACCGCTACACGGTCGGCGACGCCGCGACCCCTGGAGCTGACCTGCGCGTCGGTCCCGCGCCCGTCGCGGACCCGGCCGTGAGCCTCTACGACTGGGGCGACCTCACGTCCGGGAAGGTCGACGTAATCCTCGACGAGGCCACCTGACCCGACGAGCGGGCCGGATCGACCCCCGCTCGGGCGCGGAGCCAGTCCTGCCACACCGGGTCGAGGCCCGTGGAGCGTAGTACGGACGCCACCTCGGCGGGGCTGCGGCGGTCGTCGATCTCGAACTGCGGCTCGGCTCCCCGGGGCTCTGAGTAGCCGCCCGGTTCTGTGGCCGAACCGGCGGACATGTGCGTGACGCAGATGCGGGCGAGGCCGTCGCGCAGTGTCGGTGACTCCCGCGTCGAGAGCACGATGCCCGCTTCGGGCAGGGCGAGGCGGATGCGGCAGAGCGCCTCCACGAACTCCCGGTCGCTCACCTGGGCCCGGGGGCCGATACCGCCGGCGCAGGGACGGAGCCGGGGGAGGGAGACCGTGAGCTCCGTGCGCCAGTAGCGCCGCTGCAGATCCCGGGCGTGGGCGACGAGCGCTTCGACGTCGGCCCGCCAGTCCGGGGCGAGGCCGAGGAGGACGCCGAGACCGACGCGGCGCATGCCCGCCTCCGCGGCCTCAGCGGGTGCGGCGAGGCGCCGGTCGTAGTTGCGTTTGCGTCCCTTCAGGTGCGTGGCGGCGTACACCTCCCGGTCGTAGGTCTCCTGGTAGACGACGATCCCGTCGCAGCCGGCGTCCAGGAAGCGCCGGTACGTGGGCGTGTCCCACGTTTGCACCTCCAGGGAGAGCTGCGGGACCCCGGGGGCGAGCGCCTCCACGACCCGGCAGAGGTAGTCGCGGGACACGATCCGGGGGTGTTCCCCGCTCACGAGCAGGAGATGGCGCAAGCCCCGCCGGGCGAGGATGGTGGCCTCGGCGAGCGCCTCGTCCGGGCTCAGGGTGCGCCGCACGATGCCGGCGTTCCCCGCCGAGAACCCGCAGTACGTGCATGTCGAGACGCACTCGCTGGAGAGGTAGAGGGGGGCGAAGAGGTGCACGGTGCGCCCGAAGCGCGCCAATGTGAGCTCCCGTGCCCGCCCGGCGAGCGCTTCCAGGTCGTCGGTGGTGGCGGTGGGGGCCGGGGTGGCGTTCATCGGGGCGGGGGGCCGGAGTCCCCCCCCTGGGAAAGGAACCCCGTCAGCGGGCTGGAGGCCCGGGCGGAGGTGGCGGCGCCGGGGAGGCCGGCGTTGCGGGCGAGACGCCCGGCGGTGACGGCGGCGGCGAAGGCCTCTGCCATCGCCACCGGGTCCTCGGCGGTGGCGATCGCCGTGTTCACGAGGACGGCGTCGGCCCCCAACTCCATGGCCTCGGCGGCGTGGGAGGGGGCGCCGAGGCCGGCGTCCACGACGACGGGCACGTTCGCCTGCTCGACGATTATGCCGATGGCGTCTCGTGCGCGGACGCCCTGGTTCGAGCCGATCCAGGACCCCAGGGGCATGAGCGTGGCGCAGCCGGCATCCTCGAGACGGCGGGCCAGGGCGGGGTCGGCGCCCATGTAGGGCAGGACCGTGAAGCCGTCGGCGACGAGCATCTCGGCTGCCCGCAGGGTCTCGACGGGCTCGGGCAGGAGGTACCGGGGGTCGGGCGTGACCTCGAGCTTCACCCAGTCCGGGAGGCCGGCGGCGCGGGCGAGACGGGCGATGCGCACGGCCTCGGCGGCGTCGGTTGCCCCGGACGTGTTGGGGAGCAGGAGGCAGCGGGCAGTGTCGACGAAGTCGAGGATGTCGGCGCCCTCGTCGGGCGAGGGGTCAACGCGTCTCAAGGCGACGGTGACGATCTCGGCCCCGGACGCCGCCACGGCCTTGGCCATCACGGCGTGCGAGGGGAACTTGCCAGTGCCCACGAGAAGACGGGACCCGAAGCGGCGTCCGGCGACGACGAGAGGGTCGGTGGTGGCCTGTTCGTGAGACATCTCGGCTCCCTGCGCGGGCATTATCCCAACAGGTTCTACGGGTCGCGGGCCCCTCGCCCGCCTCTCAGCCCGGTCCCGGCCGAGCTCCCCGTGCGACTGTGGTCGCCCCACTCTATTGCCCCGGTGGGCCCGGGTCCATCTCCTCCCGGTGGGCTCACCCGCCCCTGGCCAGGAGGAGGAAGTACACGGTTCCGGCGAGGAGGATCGCCAGGCCTGTGACGAGGGCGGCGAGGATCAACCAGCGGGTCGGCACCGTCCCAGTTTGCCCGCGCCCGCCGGGGCCGGTCCAGCGTCTGGCCGGGTGGGGTCACCGAACCGGCCTGGCCGGCTCCGCCTCCCGGGCCTGTTCGCGTGCAGAACGTAACGTCACCGTTACATCCTGCACGCGAACACCGTTCGCACCTCCTCGTGAACCCCCAGGGCGACGGGCGGAGGCGGCGCGACCCGACCCTAAGATGGCCGCAGGGGCGGTTCGGACCACGGAGGAGAGCGCGTGCCGGAGACCTACGACCTCGCAGTCATCGGAGGCGGACCGGGGGGCTACGCCGCCGCCCTGTACGGCGCCGGGGCGGGCCTACGTGTGGCCCTCGTGGAACGCGACACGGTGGGCGGCACCTGCCTGAACCGGGGCTGCATCCCGGCCAAGGAACTCCTCCAGACGGCCGAGGTGTACCGCACCGTGATGGGGGCCAAGGAGTTCGGTGTAGAGGCGGGCGTGCCCCGCCACGACAGGGCGGCGGCCGTCACCCCCCACGGGCGCGTCGGGAAAAGGCGCGGGAAGGGCCTCGGCGGCCCCCAGAAACACCGTGGGGTCGACGTCCACCACGGCCACGGCCGCCTCGCCTCGCCTACCGCCGTCACGGTGGAACCTCCGCCCGGGGGCAGCGGCAGCGCCGGCGGCCCCGCCACGATCGAGGCCGCCGCGGTCGTCGTGGCCGCCGGGTCCGTGCCCCGCACGATCCCCGGATTCGACTTCGGCGGCGTCGTGGTCTCCAGCGACGCGGCGCTCTTCCTCGACGCGCTCCCCGACAGCGTCGCCATCGTGGGCGCCGGGGCGATCGGCTGCGAGTTCGCCTCCTGCTTCGCGGACGTGGGCGTGCAGGTGTTCCTCCTCGAAGCCCTCGACGGCATCCTGCCCGGAGTCGACGCCGAGGTCGCCGCCGTCGCCCACCGGGAGCTGAAGAAGCGGGGCGTCGACGTCCGTACGGGCGCCCGGATCACGGGTCACCGGCCCTCCGGGAACGGCGCCGAGACGCTCGCCTTCGTCCACGGCGGCGAGGGCCTCGAGGTCGACGTCGAGCTCGTCCTCGTCGCCGTGGGCCGGCGTCCCCGCACGGAGGACTCCGGACTCGCCGAGTGCGGCGTGTCGGTCGACGAGAGCGGTTTCGTCTCCGTCGACCGTGCGACGATGCGCACGAACGTCGCCGGAGTCTGGGCGGTCGGGGACTGTGTGGACACCCCGGCGCTCGCCCATGTCGCCTTCGCCGAGGGCATGGTCGCCGTGCGCGACGTCCTCGGGCAGGATCCCGAACCCGTCCAGTACGCCAAGGTGCCCTGGGGGATCTACTGCCACCCCGAGGTCGCCTTCTGTGGCATGACCGAGGAAGCGGCCCGCGCCGCCGGCCACGACGTCGCCGTGGCGCGCAGCCAGTACGCCGCCAACGGCCGGGCGGTCATCCTGGGCGAGACCCGTGGCATGGTGAAGATGATCTCCGACGACGCCACGGGCGAGCTCCTGGGCGTCCACATGGTGGGCCCGTGGGCGACCGAGGGTCTCGTGGAGGGCTACCTGGCGCTGAACTGGGAGGCCACGGCCGCCGACCTCGCCCGCCTCGTCCATCCGCACCCCACCCTGTCAGAGATCGTGGGGGAGACCGCGATGGCCCTCGCGGGGAGGCCCCTCCATGGCTGAGGTGCGCCGTGGCGCGGCATCCTCCCCGGTGCCGGAGCCGGTTCCCCCGCCGGGTGGGGTGCGGTCCCTGCCGGTCCCCGATCCGGGCGAGGCCGTGCCTCCCGCAGGTGCCCGGGGCGTCCCCCACGGTCTCTCCGCCCAGGACCTCATGGCGCTCTACTACTACCTGCGCCTCGGGCGCAGCATCGAGGAACGCCTCTACACCCTCTACCGCCAGGGGCGTGTTCCGGGGGCCGTGTACCTCGGCCGGGGCCAGGAGGCCACCACGATCGGGGCGTCCTACGCCACGGACCCCAAGGACGTCGTGGGCGGCACACACCGCGACCTCCTCATCCAGATCCCGCGCGGCATGACCGCCCGGCGGATCATGGCCCACCACTTCGGGAAGGCGACCGGCCCCTCACGGGGCAAGGACGCCAACACGCACATGAGCGACCTCTCCCTCGGGATCCTGAACGTCGTGAGTCATCTCCCCGACGCCTACCCGCTGGTGCTCGGTTCCGCCCTCGCCTTCAAGCTCCGGGGTGAGCGACGGGCGGCGCTGGGATTCTGCGGGGAGGGCGCCAGCGGCAACGGGACCTGGCACGAGGTTCTGAACGCGGCAGCCGTGCTGATGGTGCCCGCCGTCTTCGTCGTCGAGAACAACCAGTTCGCCTACTCGACGCCGAACTCGCAGTCGTTCCACTGCGCCACGGTCGCAGACCGGGCCGTCGCGTACGGGATCCCGGGCCTCGTCGTCGACGGCAACGACGTCCTCGAGGTCTACGCCGTGGTAAGCGAGGCGCTGCGGCGGGCCCGCGACGGGGGCGGCCCCACACTCGTGGAGGCGCTCACCTACCGGGTCTACGGCCATGCCGGTCACGACGGCGGCGACTACGTCCCCGAGGAGTTGAAGGAGTACTGGCTCGCTCGCGACCCCCTCGCCCGCTACGAGGCCTACCTCGTCGCCCAGGGGCTCCTGAGCGAGGAGGCGAAGTCAGAGACCGAGGCCCGCATCACCAGGGAGTTGCGCGACGCCGTGCGCTTCGGCGACGACTCCCCGCTGCCGGATCCCGAGGGGGTGGACGACGGTGTCTACCGCTGAACCAGCGAGGGGGGAGCACGCTCCCCCTTCGGACCCCCCACCTGGGCCGCCATCCGTCGCATGGCCGTCCCGGGCCGGCGGAACCGGCCCTGACGCGTCGGGCCGCCGTGCGTCCCGGACTGCGGAATCCAGCCGAGAGATCCGGGTCTCCGCCCCGAGGGACGTCGCCGACACGGCCGAGGTCACCTTCCTCGATGCCATTGCCGAGGCGCTCGCCGAGGAGATGGAGGCCGACCCGGGCGTCGTCGTCCTGGGCGAGGACGTCGCCGTCTACGGGGGTGCCTTCAAGGTCACGAAGGGATTCCTGGAGCGCTTCGGCCCCGGCCGGGTCATCGACTTCCCCATCGGGGAGAACGCCATCGTGGGTGCCGCCGTGGGAATGGCGATCCAGGGGATGCGCCCCGTGGCGGAGATGCAATACATGGACTTCATCGTGAACGGCTTCGACCAGCTCACGATGGAGGCGGCGAAGATGCACTACCGCACCGGTGTCGCCGTCCCCCTCGTGGTGCGCGGCCCGGTGGGCGGGGGGGTGCGGGCGGGGCCCTTCCACTCCATCAACCCCGAGGCCTGGTTTGCCCACACACCCGGTCTCAAGGTCGTGGAGCCGTCGACCGCCTATGAGGCGAAGGGCCTCCTGAAGGCGGCGATCCGCGACGACAACCCGGTGCTCTTCCTGGAGCACAAGCTCCTCTACCGGCGCGTCAAAGACCGCCTGCCCCGTAACGACTACATCGTCCCCGTCGGCGTCGCTGACGTGAAGCGTGTCGGGGCAGATGTCACGATCGTCACCTACGGTGCCATGGTCTGGACGGCCCTCCGCGCCGCCGGGGACCTCGCCGCCGAGGGCATCGACTGCGAGGTCGTCGACCTGCGTTCGCTGTACCCGCTGGACGAGGAGACCGTCCTGACTTCGGTGGAGAGGACCTCCCGGGCGCTCGTCCTGCAGGAGACGAACGCATTCGCCTCGATCTCCTCGGAGGTGGCCGCGCTCGTTGGGGAGAAGGCCTTCGGCCACCTCGACGCCCCTGTGCGCCGCCTCACCGCCCCGCACGCCCCGCACCCGTTCTCCCCGCCCCTGGAGGACGCCTGGATCCCCCAGGTTGCCGACGTCGTCGCCGCGGTCCGGGATCTGGCGAGGTACTGACTGCTTCGATCGACGCCGTCCCCCACGGATGGCCCCTTCGGCCCCCGTCGCTCGGCGAGCCACGATCCGGTTGCGCAGCGCGGAGCCCGGGCTTCGACCGTAGGGACCCGTCGGCTCCATCCGGTGGACCCATCACACACGGGGAATCTGATGCCGTTCTCCCGGTATCCCGGGACATCGGCATCACTTTGGCCGGCGGGCGTTCCTGAACTGATGCTGTTCTCCCGGCATTCCGGGACATCGGCATCACTTTGGCCGCGGGGCGGGGCGGGGGGAGTGGGCGGCGGGAGTTTGGGGTCACGGGCCGCAGGGTTCGCTAGCGTGGACGCGCAGGTTCGGCCCTCGGCCAGGGTGTCGAGATCGAGCGCCAAGGGAGCTGATTGCACTGAGCGAAGTCACCATGCCCCAGCTCGGCGAGTCCGTCACCGAAGGCACGATCACGCGGTGGCTGAAGCGTGTGGGGGAGGCCGTGGCCGAGGACGAGCTCCTCTTCGAGGTGTCCACCGACAAGGTCGACTCCGAGGTGCCCTCGGCCTTCAGCGGTGTGCTCACCGAGATCCTCGTCGCCGAGGGCGAGACCGTGCCCGTGGGGACCGTGCTCTGCCGGATCGGGGCGTCGAGCGACGTTCAGAGGCCCTCCCCGCCGCCGCCCCCGGCCCCGTCGGTTCCTGTCCCCCCGGCCCCGTCGGTTCCTGTCCCCCCGGCCCCGTCGGTTCCTGTCCCCCCGG
>CAYJLW010000058.1:0-15129 GCA_964370965.1 uncultured Acidimicrobiia bacterium
CCATGTTCGGCCAGGCACAGCCGCTGCTCGCCACCCCGGCCCCGTCACCGCCGAGGGGGGCGCCGCCCACGGGTGGGATCGACGTCGCGGCGGCAACAGCGGCCGTGGACCCGCTCAGGAACGGAAGGCTGAAGCACTCCTCGTCGCCGTCGACGGCCCAGGTCCCGCCGAGAAGATCCAGGAAGATCTCGTGGCGACCGAGGAACACCACGTCCAGGTAGCCCACGAGTTGGAGCAACCATCCTGCTGTCGCCGTCCGCGAGCGGACGCTGCAAAGGCGGTTGAACTCCTCCCAGCGCACGAGACCGTCGCCGTCGGGGTCGTCGAAGTCGATCTCCTTGCGAACTCCGAAGGCCCCGCGCAGCCCGGCCCCAGCTCTGGCGAGGACTGCCGAGAAGTACACGCCGCCGTAGAGCCCGCCTCCGACCGACACCTCCGCCTCGGGGGCGTCCCGGCCCGCCGCGTCGCCGTCGTGCAAGTACAAGCCGCTCATGACCGAAGCTCCAGGCACCCCGCTCCTGGCTTCACGGATCCCTTTCGTGTCGTATCCCAGCCGCAGGCGCCCCCGCATGAGCAGGGCCAACTCGGTCCGCAACTCGAGGCCGAAGCCCGGCACCGCGGCTTTGGTCAAGAACTGCTCCACACCGTCTCTGACGCCATGGCCGACGTCCCAAGCCCAACCCTTGTTCGGCGTCGGCGGCAGCCCGAAGATGGCCCGGACAACGCCTTCGAGCGGGATGAGGAGCCATTCCACCGCTTCGCCCGCGGTCTTCGCGACAGCCCTGATCACTCCCTCCGTCGCCGCGCCGACGAACGGCACTGGGATGCTGCCCACCCGCCAGTCCGCCAGGTTGAAGGCGAGATCCAGCTTGGCTTCGTGGGTGCCTGTGTCGAACTCCACGAGACGCACGTCCCGACCGAACATGAAGCCCTGCACGAGCTCCTTCACACCTGCCAGGGGGTCGGCGTCTGCGGCGGCAAGGAACGGAAAGGAGACGCCCGCCTCAGAGGCGGGAATGGACGACCCCAGGTGCGCCAGCTCGGCGGTCAGGCCCGCCGTCGCGAACGCTTCCGGTGGTGCCGCCGGTGGTGTGACCGGCGTGACCGCTGTCGCGTCCCCCGATGCCCCCCCGTCACTGTCCGGGGGGCCCACCGCGCTGGGAGCCTCCTGCAGGTTCTTGCCCTCGAGACGGAACGTCCCGAGGTCCGCGATACCGAGGTCGATCACGGATCCCCCTCCCTTCAGGACGTCCGACACGGCGATGAACTTCTCGATCGTCTCCAGCCACGACAGGTCTCCTCCCAGGTCCCGAGCCAGGTCACGGATCCGGTACGGCTGGCCGGAGTTGAACATCTCGTGGATCCACGTCCACACGGGCACTCCGGCATCCATGATTCCTTTGATCCCCTGGGCGGTGTCGTAGATGCCCTTCAACGTCTCCCCAGCTCCGACGAGCATTGGTCTCACCGTGCGGGCGATGAAGGCGCCCACGTCGAGCTTGAGTTCGCTCACCATGATCAGGTCCGGGTCTGCGTAGTCGCCCGGGCCGCTGCCCCAGCCCGCCGCGACGTCGTCGAAGCTCACGTCGATGCGGCCCTGCACCGACGGGAACTCCTGGGCGGCCTCGCCCGCGTTCACACCCGTGTCGAAGCGCATGTGCGCCTCGGCGTCGGCATCGAGGCGGATCTGGGATGCGGCGAGGCCGCTGAGGAGGCGGTCGCCGCTCAGGACGCCCGCGGGGGGCGTGACCGAGAACGCCACGACGGCCTCGTTGCGCATGCCGTTGGAGCAGTCCGTGTAGAGCTTGCCTTGGAAGTACCCCAGCTCGACGGCGACCTCGTCGGGCGGGGTGATGACGGCGTCGGCGGCGAACAGGGGCGAGGTGCCGTCGGAGTCGATGTAGAAGCCGCTCTCCATGTTGATGCCGAAGGCCAGGTTCGCCTCCCAGGAGATCCGGGCGCCGCCCCGGAACTCGCCCCTGGTGTGTACGGCGAGGCCGGGGAAGCCGAGGTCGAACGCCGGGGCCCGCACGTCGTAGGTGCCGGGCGACCCCATCTTGAGGCGGAGCTTGATGTCGTAGAGCTTCCCGTACGGGTCCTCGGGGGCGCAGGCGACCACGGGGGCCTCGGGGTTGTCGCGGCACAGGGCGGTGACCTCCACGAAGGTGGCGGCGTCGTCCTCGCTGCCCCCGGCCACGAGCTTCTTCAGGATCCCGATGCCGCGGGAGTCCCCGAAGAGGCCCAGGCAGGCCTGCCCGCCGGGGAGGGCGTAGGCGGCCGGGCCCAGGATGTCGGTGAGCACGGTCTGCACGCAGGTCGTGACCTGGCCCACGGTGAAGTCGCCCAGGACCAGGGACATCACGAGCGGCTTCAGGCGCACCATCGTGTTCTTCACGTTCTCGAGGAACTCCACGAGGTCGGCGAAGCGGCCCCCGATGATGGGAATCTCGACGTCGCCGTGCGTCCGGGCGTACTCCTGCACGAGCGTGAGCAGGCGGACGAGCCCGTCGTAGAAGTCCACGTTCAGGATGTTGCGCATCAGGGAGTCGAAGATGTCCGTGGGGAGGTAGAAGGCGGCGTTGTCGTAGGAGTCCGGGAGCGGCCCGGGCGCCCCGCCCGAGACGAGGGCCCCGAGGTTGTAGACGCGGAAGGCGGCGACGCCGAGGAGCACCCCGTTGAGGCTCACGGGGACGTTGCCGCACACGTCGCCCTCGCCCACGAAGCCGTTCTCGGTCGCGGGGTTGTTGTCCGGGTCGAAGGTGCCGCACATGAACGGCGCCCCCTGGGCGGGGCGCAGGTCGACGCCGAGGTGCGAGAGGTACTCGTTCAGGGTCACGCGCCCGTCGGCGTCGCCGGGGTCGGCGCCCGTGTAGCCCACGTCGAGGCCGAGGCCGCCCCGCAACGTGGCGTAGTCGCCGCCGCTGTCGCCCACGCGGACCTCGAAGGGCCCGAGGCGGGCGCGGAAGTCGATGCTGCCCGTGAGCTTGAACTCGCCCCTGAGGCCCGAGTCCCGGTCGATGCGGATCCCGGAACTCGCCGGGTCGTTGGGGTCGTTGGTCATGTCGACGCGCCCCGAGAGCCGGAGCCCGAGGTCGTAGCTCGCCCGCAGGCCGGCGTCGGTGCTCGACTGCACGAGCGGCATGGACATCTGGGCGTTGGGCTGGTTCCCGCCCAGGAAGGACCCGGTGGCGAGCTGCACGGGGAGGGGCTCGTCACGGCACCGGCTCCCGTAGTCGCTCGTGCAGATGCCGAGGTCGAGGTCGAAGTCGATCGTGCCGTCCTCGTTGAACGTGACGTGCAGCGGGTTGCGGTCCCCGTCGACGAAGACGTAGTAGAGGGTGTTGAGGACGTCGGCGAGGGACTCCGCCGCCTCCACGGCCGGGTAGTCGGCGAGCACCACGTCGCTCACGTCCGCGAAGGTGACCTCGGCCGTCACGGTGAACCCCTCCGGGTCGGTGACGTCGAACGCGAACACCCCGGGGGCGCCCGGGTCGGTGGTGGCGAGGTCGGCGGCCCCGGCGAGCCGCTCGCCGCCGACGACCGTCCACGCCACGCTCGCCGGCACGCCGGCCGTCGCGAACGCCTTGCACTCCACGCGGTCGCCCGCCTTCGGGCGCAGCAGGCGGGCCGAGAGCTCCCCCTGGGCGCCGATCCGGCAGCGCACCACGCCGGGCTCCCGCCCGGGCTGGTCGAGGAGGCCGAGGCGGGTGCGGGTCGTGCGCACGTAGGCGAGGGCGTCCGCGACACGCAGGCCGAGCACGGGGATCTGGCGCTCCGCGCCCTGCGCCTGCAGCTTCTCGTACGTGACGTCGAGGAGCTTCTGGAGCACGAGGCGGATGGCGGCGGGGAGGTTGAACCCGAACGCCGACAGCCCGGCGGCGCCCTCGCCCGCCTGCATGCGGAACCCGCCCCAGTTCGGGCTCGGGCAGTGCCCCCCGCCGTCGGCACGGGGCGTGAAGACCTGTGGCCACTCGATGAGGAGCTCGCCCGAGAGGAGGCTGCCCGCCGAAACGAGCCCGGCGGCCGCCTGCAGGCCCCCGCTCATCCCGAGGTTGCACTCGGCGCGCACCACGTCGCCCGCCCGCTCCACGAGGTCCGAGATCAGGATGGCGCCGTCGAGCACCGCCGGGGAGTCCCAGTCGTCCCCGCGGCGCACTTGGAGGCCGTCGGGGTACACGGCGGAGGGGTCGAGGTCCATGCGCACGGCGGGCCGGTCACCGCTGCTCACCTCTACGGTGTGGTCGCGCCCGGGCAGGGCCGCCACCCCGGCGGAGAGGAGGCCGAGGCGGGCCGTCCCCTCGATGTCGACGGAGCCGTCGAGGCCGGCGACCTGCAGGGCGGCCTTCCCCTCGGGCACCCGCACCCAGAAGCGGTCCAGGTCGCCGGCGCCGTAGCGGGCGGCGCCGTCGGCGGCGTCCGCCTTGCGGATCCTCGTGACGTCGTCCACGAGGAGCATCCCCAGCTCCAGGTTCACCTCGGTGCGCCCGAGGTCGATGGAGGCCCCGGCCTCGACGCCGAGGTCGATGCTGTCGATGCCGAGGCGCCCGCGGAACTCGTCCGAGAGCGCGACCTCGGCCTGGGCGGGAGCGGGGTCGGTCTCGATCGCGAGCGGGAAGCTCACCGAGCGCGTGGAGGCGTCGAAGCGCACCCCGGTGGCGCGCAGGGAGGCGAGGTCGGCGAGGCGGGCCACGAGGTCGTCGGCCGAGACGAGGCGCGCCTCGGTGGTGTGCGTCGTCGTCGTCGTGGAGCCGTCGCCGGCAGTGGCGTCCTCCGTCCAGTCCACGGCGACCACCGGGTAGCCGTGGCGGGTGAAGTCGCCCATGATCCTCATGTGCCCGGTCGGGGACGGCCCGGCGGCGTCCGCGGGCGCGTCGAGGAGGAGCCCGAATGCCGGGTCGACCCGGGGTGTGTAGTCCCGGAACACCGGGTCCGGCGTGTCCGGGTCGGTGTCCGGGGCGGACGTGAGGAGCTGGCAGTACACGAGGCCGTTCGCCTCGCGGGGCCACCCCCCACTGGGCGGCGAGGTGGGCTCCCGGCCGCAGGCGAGGATCCCGTCGCCGAGGCGCGTGACGAGACCCTTCACGTCCCCGGCGACCGCGGCGACGTCGGCGGCATGCTCGGAGACGAGCGGGATCTGCACGTCCCCCGCGCTCGTCGTGGCCGAGAGGCCCTGCAAGAAGCGGTCCAGCATCTGCAGGAGCGCCATGGGATCGAAGCGCACCAGGTCGCCCAGGTCCCCGAAGTCCACCGTGAGGGCGCCCTCGGGCTTCGGCTTGAAGAGGTTCTCGAGCGGCTTCACGGCCTCCGCCCGGGTGAGGGAGAGGTAGTCGGTGACGTCGCCCACGTCGAGGCCGATGGTGGCCCCGCGCAGGGGGGCGCCGCCCAGGTCCGCCCCGAGGGAGAACGCCAGGGAGGCGTCGGGCACGTCCACCTCGTGGCCTTCGTCGTCGAGCGCGGTGGCGTTCGCGAAGTCGACCCGGAGGAGCTGGGAGAGCTCCTCGACGGTGCGGGCACCCTGGATCTGGCCGAGGCCGACCTCGCCGGAGGGGTCGTCGAAGAGGATCCCGAAGGCGAGGGCGAAGCTCGCCGACCCCGAGTAGGTGACGTCGAGGAGCCCGAGGGGGATGCGCCCGCCCCCCTCCAGGGGCAGGACCCGCCCGAAGAAGACGAGACGCGTGTCGTTGGCGTTGACCCGCAGCTCCGCCCCCGGCGTGCCCGCCGGCCCGTACTGCAGCGAGAGGCGGCCGTCGAAGCCCACGTCGAGGTCTGTCGTCACCGTCACCGGCTCCTGGCCGGGGACGGGCATCGGGATCGCCACGGGCACCCGCACCCGCTTCGTCACGTTCAGGTCGAAGTCGAGGTGCAGGATCCGGGGGTCGACGGGGTCCTTGCGCACGATGGGCTGGGCGGCGCCCCCCTCGCCGGGTAGGGGGTCGAGGCGGTAGGTGGTGCCCGCCCCGTCGGTGCCGTCGAGGCGGTCCAGGGCGCGGGCGACGTCGGCGACGGAGGGCAGCAGCGTCCCGGACGTGAACAGGGCCCGGGTCGCCATCACCGCCAGCGTGGCGCTCACCTCGTGGGCGAAGTCCCGCGTGTTCAGGGGCGAGAGGTTCGCCCCCATGCCGTGGAGAAGGCCGAGCTTGTCCGCGAGGGCGCCGAAGAGGCTCACGACCTGGCGGAAGACGTGGAAGACGAAGCTCTGGCCGAGGTACTTGCCCGGGACCACGAAGACGTCCCCGCCGTCCCAGGACGCCGACTTCGAGATCGTGTGCCCGCCCAGGGCGGGGAAGGTGAGCTCGATGCGGTCCGGCGTGTCGAACGGTGCGCGTCCGCTGAGGTCGTCCACCCGCCACCGCATGGGCATCACACGGAACTTGCCGTCCGCGACGCCGAAGAAGGCGGCGGGCGCCGACACGCCGTTGTCCCCCCAGGCCTCCACCTGGCCGCTCATGGTGATCATGAGGGCGACACCTTCGATCCCCCGCTCCGGGTCCTTCACCGTGAGGAGCCCGGAGTAGAGCTCGGCGACGCCGATCTTCCACTTCCATGCCGCCACGCCGAAGCGGAACGGGCCCAGCTCGGGACGCGACTCGGAGCCGGGCGCCGTGGCCGTGCCGCCCACGGCCGAGGGCCGCGAGGCGTCCATCACCACGACCGGAAGCGACCCGGCGACGGGGCCGGCGGTGGTGGCGTCCTCGTAGGTGACGCCGAGCCGGGGGGCGAACGTCCCCGGCCGGGTGTACTCGTACGCCGCCGTCGGCGCCGTGGTCGCGGCGTCCACGGTGCCGTCGCCGTCGAAGTCCCAGCGGTACTCGGTGATCGTCCCCGGCGAGGCGCCCGCGTCGAAGGTGACGGTGAAGGGCGCCACGCCGAGGAACGAGTCGGCGCCGAACGACGGGGCAGGGGTGGTGGCAGCCGCCCGGTCGCCGAGACCGATCACGCCGGCGAGACCGGCGAGACCGGCGAGACCGGCGAGGATCCAGAGTGCGAGGGTGAGAAGACGGGACCTGTTCACGGCAGCAGCACCTCTCCCTCGTAGCCCGGCACCGCGCCGGACAGCACGGGCACCTCCCCGATCCCTTCGCGAGGCACCAGGCGTCTGATCCTCACGGCGTCGGCCAGCATGCGGAACCCGTCGGACGCCGGGCGCACGGTGCTGTCGCCCCGGTGCGCCCAGGTGACGCCCACCTCGACCACCCTGAGGCCGGCGCGGCGGGCCCGGTAGAGGAGCTCGAGGTCGAACGCGAACCCCTGCGTCTGCAGGGGGGAGAACAAGAGACTCGCCGCCCGTCGCGTGAACGCCTTCAGGCCGCACTGGGAGTCCCGGACCTCACAGAGCCCCATGCCCCGCACAGCGAGGTTGAACGCCCGCGATGCGAGCCGGCGGGACAGGGGCTGGGCGTGGACGACGTCGCTGCCGGGGCACGCCCGGCTCCCGATCGCCACGTCGGCGCCTGAGGCGTCCAGGGCGTCCGTCACCGCCAGGACGTCTTCGGGACCCGAGGAGAGGTCCGCGTCCACGAAGGCGACGACCTCCCCCCGGGCCGCCAGGACCCCGGCGCGCACGGCGGCGCCCTTGCCGGCGTTGCGCCCCAGGCAGATCACCCTGTGCGGGAACGTCACGTCCGCGAGCGCCGCCTCCAGCACGGCGACGGTGCCGTCATCGCTGCCGTCGTCCACGAAGACGACCTCGGGCCCGTCCGGGCCGAATTGCCCGCGCAGCCGCGCCGTGGCCGCGTCGATGCGCGTCTCTTCCCGAAACATGGGAATGACGATTGAAACCGTTCCCCCGGCGCCCCTCATGGCTCTGAACCTCCGCTGCTCCCGCTTGAGGAACAACGAATAACAGAGACGCGTTTACCTTCCGTTTAGCGCGGTCGGGCCGCGCGTGTCCGCGGCCGCACGCACCTCGGGCGCCGGCGGCCCGCCCCCGGTCTCAGCCTGTCGCGTCGGAGCCGAGGTCGACGCCCAGGGCCGCCGCCCGGTCGAGCAGCCACCAGCGGTCGACCTCGCCGGCCCGCAGGGCGGCCCCGGCGAGCTCCTTCCAACGCCCCTGGAGGCGCTCCCTGACGTCGTCCAACTCGTCCTCGTAGGCGAGCTGACGGGCCGCGAAGGGCGAGGAGTACCGCTGCAGGGCCAGGAGGCGGTCGGGCGCAGAGCCCTGGGACAGGTCCAGGAACTCCCAGACGTCGACGGACCAGCGGGACCCCGGCTCGAGACGCACGGCGTTGTCGTCGCGCACGAAGAGCTCGTCCTTCTCGAGCCCGCACTGGCGCCGGATGCGGTGGACGAGGACGCCGAGACGGTTCTTGCCCGTCACCATGTCCGCCTCCGGCCAGAGGAAGTCCACCACCCGGTCGACCGTGAGGGGGCGCTGCTCCGCGACCAGGAGGGCGGCGAGGCGCGCCGCCATGTCCGGGAGACGCTGCAAGTGGCCGGGGCGCTCCAGGATCACGTCGGGGGAGAGGAGCCGCAGCACGCGCGCCCGGCGCGCCACGGGCACGGGCTCCACGGCCCAACGCTCGACGGACAGCCAGGCGTCCTCGTCGCCGGGCAGGAACCCCCGGCCCCACTCGCGGAGGCGGGCGGCCTCGGCCGGCAACCCGGCGTACTCGCAGGTGCGGGCGGCCCGCAGCGCCGCCCAGCCCGCGCGTCGCGGACTCCCGGAAAGGGAACGTGCCTGGAGGGCCTCGGTGAGGACTGCCACGTTCTCGGGCGAGGGGCTCTCGGCCACCCGCAGGCGTCCGGCGACCTCACGGAGGTCGAGGCTCCCCTGGAGGGTGACCGAGACGTTCTGGGCGGAGCCCCGGATGACGCGAGCAGCGGCGGCGGCGAGGCCGTGGTCGAGGAGGAAGGACGCCACCCCGAGGAGGAGCCCGGCCCCTTGCGCGACACCCACGGACATGTCGTCGGCTGCGCGCAGGAGTCGGTCGAGGACGGCGTCGTCGGACCCGGACTCGCAGAGGTCGCACGTCGCCATGAGGATGTCGATCATGGACGCGAGCGGCGGCGGCAGGCGCGGCATCGCGGCACCGCAGCGGGCGCCGCACGACCGGGCGCTGTCGAGGTCGCCGAGGTACAGGGCCAGGAACCCGAGCCCGAACCAGGCGATCCCGGCCCGGTCGGAGTCCAGCCCGTCGAGCCCCTGTGCGATCGACTCGAGCCGGGCCGTGCCCGCCTCCGTCGACTCGAAGTTGTGGAGGAGGTCGATGAACGTGAACAGCCCCTCCGTGACGAGCTCCTCCTCACGGGCGTCGAGGGCACGCAGGTCCGCCAACGCCTCCGCCCGGAGCGCCTCGGCCGTTTCCCGCTGGGACTCGTGGCCGTACAACGAGGCGAACGCTGCTATGCGTCGCAGGCGGGCCCGGGCGAGGCGCGTCAACGGACCTTCGGGTTCCCCGGCGAACTCGCAGTGGGCGGCGACGGCGACGGCGAGCGCCGTGAAGTCGCCCCGCCAGAGGAAGTGCTCGGCGTGGATCGCGGCGAGCCAGTGGCGCCACCCCCGGGGATCGTCGCCCGTCCTGAGGGCGGCGGCGAGGCGTTCCAGGGTGGAGAACTCGCTCCGCCCGGCGCGGGCGGCGCAGTCCGCGGCGGCGAGTCGGGCCACGAGCGGGAGTGTCTCGTCAGCGGAGTCCCGGCCGGCGAGCCGGGCCTCCGGGTACCTGCCCGCGAGCAGGAAGCTCAACACGCCCTCCTCGGCCTCGTCGGTGTTCGCGGAAGCGAGGACGAGGGCGACCACGGGGCTATGGGGACCCCTGTCCGCGCGCGGGTTCACGGCGGGCGGATCGTCGGTGGCCTCCGGGGGGACACCTAGGTCCCCTCCGCCCCCACTCCCGCGCGAGGAGTGCATGTCCGACAACGCCAACCTTTCGCTCGCCGAGGAACTCCGGCGCCGCCCATTGTAAGCAGCGGGCTCCGCGGAGCAAGAGGCCTGGGTCCCACCCGGCCTGCGACACGGGTCGCTGCGCCACGGGGCCGGTGACCCCCCCGGGGGGGCGCCGACCGGATACCCCCGGGGGTTACAGCACGAGCGAGACGACCTCGAGGACGAGGGCCGCTATGACGAGCGCGGCCACGACGGCGACGACGAGGCGGAGCCGTCGCATGCGCCGGACGTCGTCGTCCCCGTAGTCGGGGTCGTCTTCGGGCAGGTCCCAGGCCGCCATTCGGCCTCAGCCCTCGGTGAGATCCGCGCCGAGGGCGGCGACCGTCTCGGGCGCCACGTCGGCGGTGTTGTCGTAGTCGGGGAGGCCCACGGTGAGCCGGCACCGCGCTCCGGCGCGCACAGCATCGGCCTGGGCGCTCGTCAGGGGGAACGTGAGGTAGTGCACGGTGGAGGTGACGTCCTCCTTGGAGCGGCCCTCCTCGCCCTTGGCCCGGCACGACCCGGCCCCGGCGATCTCCAGGGAGACGGCCGACTCGATGCCGAGGAACTTCGGGAGCCACTTGCGGACGAGCTCGTCTGAGGTGAGCTCGATGAAGAGGGTGGCCTTGAGCTCCCCGGGGCCGGGCACGAGCTCGTTGTAGGTGTCGACCTCGAAGCGGATCCGGTCGTCGTCGACGATGCGCTCCACACGGCACATCTCCTGGATCTGGTACAGGACGGTCTCACGGTTCTCGAACGCGACGCTCACGAAGGGGCCCACGCCCGCACGCCTCGCCTTGCGGGCCGCCATCGCGGACGCCTGCGCCTCGTCGCGGCGCTTCTCGTACTGAACGAGGTCGAGAACGTCCGCGGGTGCGATCTTGTTCATTCCTCTCACTCCTCTGGGATTCCGTAGGCGCGGGCGAGGGCCTGCATGGGGTGGACGGGCCGGGGGAGGTCCTCCTCGGCGAGAGCCCAGTTCGAGAGGTGGCAGTCGCCCACGAGGACGTCCGCTTCGGCATCGCGCAGCCGGGCTGCGGTGGGGGCGATGACCTCCTTGGCCATCTCGTAGTTCTCCGCCCGGTACCCCCAGGTGCCGTCGATGCCCGTGCAGCCCTCGGCCATCTTCACCGTGGTGCCGGGGACGAGTCGGAGGAGGTCGCGGCCCTTGTAGCCCTGGCCCTGTGCCCGCATGTGGCAGGCGGCGTGGTAGCCCACCGTGCCCAGCGACACCGGGAAGTCGGTGTCGAGCTCGGCAGCCTCGCGCAGGGCGAGGAGGTACTCGGCGGGGTCCATGACCGCCGCCCCCACCTCGCGAGCCTCGGGGGTGCCCAGGTACTCGGGGTACTCGTTGCGCAGCACGTACGCGCAGGTGGGCTGGGCGACGATGACCTTGCGGCCCTCCCGCACGGCGGGCAGGAGCTCGGCCACGTTGTGGGCGGCCTTTTCCAGGAACCCCTTCACGTCCCCCCCGTCGAGGGAGGGCATGCCGCAGCAACGCGCCCCCGTGGCACAGTCGACGTCGCACCCGTTGCGGCGCAACACGCGCACGGTGGCCTTGCCGACGTCAGGGTCCTGGTACTCCACGAGGCACGTGGGGAAGATCACAAGGTCGTGGGTGGGCGGCGCCCCGGACTCCGCCCGGGCGAGCGAACCGGTCTCGGGCCCACTCACCTGGACGCCCCCCGGGGCGCCGGGGCGGGCGGCGGCGAGCTCGTCCTCGGTGGGCTCCAGGAAACCGGGCCGGGTCGCGGGAGCGGCTTCCGTCGCGGCCGCTCCTGCCACGGGGATCTCGGACACGGGCTCCTGACGGCCGGTCTTCTTCCACCAGGTCGTGAAGCGCTGCTTCGCATAGGGCGGCAGGAGGCGCTGGGACGAGATGCCCACCGCCTTCTGCATCACCCGCCGGGGGACCCCGCCGGGCTTCAGGGACGCGTTGGCGATCCCGGACGTGGCCGTGGCCATGCGCCCGGCGCAGTCCGTGGCGGCGAGGAGGCGCTGGCCGAGGCCGGCCGGTTTGCCCCCGGTGCGGGCGGCGAGCCCGCGCAGCATGAGACGTGGGAAGTCGAGCTGCCAGTCGTGCGGGGGGATGTAGGGGCACTTCAGGTAGCAGAGCTTGCACTGGTAGCACTCGTCGACGACGCGGTCCTGGTCATCGGGGGAAAGGTGGACGGCCATGCCGTCCGTCTTCTCGTCCACGAGCTTGAACAGGGAACCGAAAGAGGGACAGAGGTCGAAGCAGAGGCGGCAGCCGTGGCAGAGGTCGAAGACCCGGTCGAGTTCCTCGCGCGTGTCAGCGAGGTCCAGGTACCGGGGATCACCGAAGTCGTAGGTAGTGGACACTGCGCACCTCACTGTGGGAGCGGCGGGGCGCCAAGGCCGGGGCCCGGCCGGCGGGGGTGGGGTCCCCGCCGGCACGCGGAGCGCCGCCAGGCGCGGAGCAGACAACTCGGTCAGCTGACCGACTCCAGGCCCTGGGTGAAACGGCCGGCGTGGGACTTCTCGGCCCGGGCCAGGGTCTCCATCCAGTCGGCGATCTTGTCGAAGCCCTCCTCGCGGGCCGTGCGGGCGAAGCCGGGGTACATCTCGGTGTACTCGTAGGTCTCGCCCTCGATGGCCGACTTCAGGTTCTGGGACGTCTCGCCCACCGGGACGTCCGTGACGGGGTCGCCCACCTCGGCGAGGAAGTCGAAGTGTCCGAAGGCGTGGCCGGTCTCGCCGTCCGCCACGGAGCGGAAGAGCATGGCGACATCCGGGTAGCCCTCGACGTCGGCCTTCTGGGCGAAGTAGAGGTAGCGGCGGTTCGCCTGGGACTCGCCGGCGAAGGCTGCCTTCAGGTTCTCGTGGGTCTTGCTGCCCGCAAGCTCTGCCATTGTGGGTCTCCCTTCCCCGACCGTCTGTCGGATGCAGTCTAGACTAGCTCTGAGTTCGGACGATGTCCAAACAACTCTTCCACGGCGGGTCGCCGCCGCACATACTGACGCCAGATGCCCGAGCCTGCTCGACCCGCCGTCTCAGTCGGGTCGCCTGAGGGTGAAACGGCACCCGAGGTCGCTCTCCAGGCTGAAGCTGTCGGCACAGGCCATCCTCTCCACGGCGATCACGAGGGTCTCGTCGGGGTAGAGGTCGCGCAGCCACGCCGGCGCCAGCACCTCGACGCCGACCACCTCGCCCACCGCCTCGGCGTCGGGGCCCGCGTAGTGGTTCTCGTACAGGTAGGGCGCCGTCGACTCGCAACACCCGTTGCCGAGCGTGATCGTGAGCCGCCCGCTGCGCTCGACCTTCACCCGCTCCACGACCTCGGCGGCTTCCGGCGTGGCCTCGACTCGCATGCCCGAACGCTACCCCCACGGGAGCGCCGGTGTTGGGAAACGGCTACGGGGCGGTGCTCAAGCCCCCGCGTCCAGGGCCGCGATGACCCAGTCCTCCCACCCCGTTCTCGTCGCGGGCCCCCTGACGAGCCGTTCGCGTGCAGAACGTAACGCAGACGTTCCATCCAGCACCCGAACGGCTCGGTCGGCTCGTGTGCTGCCCCGGCTTCGGCGCGGAGTCGGGCTCCGAGGGGGGAGCCAGAGGGGGGACGCAGTCCCCCCTCTGAGAATCAGACTTGGGAGAGGACGAGGCTGAAGCCGAGGTGGGCCTTGGGGTCGTTGCCGACCTTGTCGACGTGGATCCGCTTCACCTCGCGGTACTCGTTGTAACCCATGGCGCCCATCTCGCGACCGATGCCGGACTGCTTGTAGCCCCCGAAGGGGAACTCGGGGCTGAGGAGGTGGTGCTCGTTGATCCAGACGGTCCCCGTGCGCATCCGCTCCGCGAGGCCCTTGGCCCGCTCGAGGTCCTGGCACCACACCGCGCCGGCGAGACCGTAGATCGAGTCGTTCGCCACCTTCACGGCTTCTTCGTCGTCGCGGACCTTGATCACGGAGAGCACGGGGCCGAAGATCTCCTCCTGGGCGATCTTCATGGAGTTGTCGACGTCGACGAAGATCGTGGGCTCGTAGTAGGCGCCGTGGGCGAACTGCTCGCCGTCGGGACGCTTCCCGCCGATGACGACCTTGGCGCCCTGCTCCCGACCGGAGGCGACGTAGCGCTCCACAGTGTCGCGCTGGGCCATGGAGACGAGGGGGCCGATGTCCGTGGCCTGGTCGAGGGGGTCACCCACGACGATCTTGGACGCCTTCTCCACGAGGCGCTCGATGAACTCGTCGTAGACGGACTCGTACACGAGCGCCCGCGTGCCCGACTCACAGACCTGTCCGGCGTGCATGAACGTCCCCCACAGCACACCGCTGGACGCGAGATCGAGACTGGCGTCGTCGGTGACGAGAGCCGCCGACTTGCCGCCGAGCTCCAGCGTGGTCTTCTTGATCGTGCCCGAAGCGAGCTGCATGACGCGCCGGCCCACCTCGGTGGAACCCGTGAAGGCCACCTTGTCGATGAGCGGGTGCGAGGCGATCTCCTCGCCCACGACGGCGCCCGGGCCCGCCACGACGTTCACGACGCCGGCGGGCACGCCGGCCTCCAGGCAGAGCTTGCCGAGCTCGAGTGTCGTGAGGCTCGTGAGGGAGGCGGGCTTCACGACGACGGCGTTGCCCGCCGCGATCGCCGGGGCGATCTTCCAGGAGGCCATCACGAGCGGGAAGTTCCAGGGGGTGATCTGGCCGCAGACCCCGATTGGTTCCCGTTGAACGTAGTTCTCCGAGGGCAGGACCATGCCCATCATCTTGAAGTCCGGCAGGGGCTCGATGTCGGGCACGGTCTCGGCGTACTCGGCGAACTGCGCGAAGGTCCCCACCGAGGACCCCACGTCCGCCATGATCCCCTTGCGGATCGTGCCCCCGGAATCCCGGGCCTCGAGCGTGGCGAAGTCCATCATGCGGGCCTGCAGGAGCTCGCCCACCTTGCGCACGACCTCGGCCCGCTCCTTGCCCGACATCCTGGGCCAGGGGCCTTCGTCGAAGGCACGGCGGGCGGCCTCGATGGCCCGCACGGCGTCCTCTTTTCCGGCCTTGGCGACGTCGGCGATCTTCTCGCCGTTCGCCGGGTTCGTGGTCTCGAACGTCTCGCCCGAGGCGGCCTCACAGGCCTCGCCATCGATGATGAGCTGGTAGTCGGACATGGAGTTGCCCCCCTGGACGTCGCGGGATGCGCTTCGTCGGCGCTGCGCCCGAAACTAGTCCCCGGACCGCCGGTCACTCACGGTGGTGTCACCGGCCCTACGTGACCGGCCCTACGTGACCGGCCCTACGTGACCGGCCCTACGT
>CAYJLW010000058.1:15229-25833 GCA_964370965.1 uncultured Acidimicrobiia bacterium
CGTGACCGGCCCTACGTGACCGGCCCTACGTGACCGGCCCTACGTGACCGGCCCTACGTGACCGGCCTCATGTGACCGGCCTCATGTGACCGGCACAGCGGCGGAGACGTGAGGCTGCGAAGAGCGGCACGAAGGAGGCCCCCACGGTGGCCAGGACCGCCACGGGCGGCTGCAGGATCCCGGAAGCGGCGAGCGGGAGGGCGACCGCGTTGTAGGAGAACGCCCAGGCGAGCGAGCGCCGCCGCACACGGAGTGTGCGGCGGGCGAGACGCACGGCGGCGGCCGCGGTGCGGAGGTCCTCAACCGGCAGGGGGACGAAGGTGCTCTCGCCGCCTCCGCCGCGACACGGGGACCGGCGCCCCGCCAAGACGGCCGGTTCCCGGGAGTCGCCGCCGCGGGCCACCACCTTCTCG
The DNA here is from genome assembly GCA_964370965.1 of uncultured Acidimicrobiia bacterium. Classification (GTDB taxonomy): domain Bacteria; phylum Actinomycetota; class Acidimicrobiia; order UBA2766; family UBA2766; genus CAYJLW01. The sequence goes on from CAYJLW010000058.1 coordinate 15,643, forward strand.
ATCCCGACCCGCCGGGCCACGGCAACGGCCCCGGGGGCGGACTCGGCCGCCGCGAGGACCACGTCGAGGTCGGCCTTGCGCAGCGTGTCCACGGCGTCCCTCGCCTCGGGCAGGACCTCGGCACGCAGGTCCAGGACACCCTTGGCCCGGCCCTCGGCGGCTACCCAGATGGCCAGACCTCCCTCGGCGGCGATCCGGGACGCCTCCGATTCCAGCCAGGAGGACTCAGGGATGCCCTCCCGGGCGAGCAGCTCGCAGCGGCCCACGACCACCGGCGTGCCCGCCACGGTGCCGCTCACGCCGAGGTCGGCGTCCACCCGGACGGCGAAAGGGGCGACGACGTCGAGGCCCGTAAGTCGCCCGAGGCACATTGCCGCCGGGTGGTCCCAAGCCTGGGCGGCCGACGCCGCCAGGGCGAGGAGCTCGCGGCGGCCGGCGCCCTCGGCCCGGCAGACGTTCACGACCCGGTAGGAGCCCGTCGTGACCCGGGTGAGGTCGACGACCACCTCGTCGCAGCTTGCGACGTCCTCGAGGGTGCCGGCGTCGACGTGGAGACCGAGGTCGGCGAGGCGGGCGAGACCGGCGTGCTGGGCGGCGGGCACGCCGAACGCCAGCGCCGCCGGGGTGGTGACGACGAGGGCGGCCACGGCGGCCTCCAGCGCCCGGTGCTCGTGGCCGGCGAGCATCCAGCCCAGGAAGGTGGCGGCGGCCACGGCGAGGGCGAGCGGAACGAGAGCCCGCGCGGCGCCGCTGCCGAGGCGGACCTGGGGGTTGGCGTCGGGGGCACAGCCCTCGGCCCAGCCGGCCAGCTCGGCGTCGATCCCCCGCACGGCCAGGAAGACCGTGACGATGCTCGCCGTCGAGGAGAAGAACCCCGCCCGACCGAGGGCGAGGGCCGCCAGAGAGCCGGCGAAGCTCACGGCCACGGCCACTGTGACAAGGACGTCGATGCTGAGGTGGTGCCGGAGCACGGCCGCCCGGGCGTCACGGTAGATCGGGAGGCCCGCCCAGAGGACGACGGGCGCGGTGAGGAGGAGTTTCAGGTAGTCGAGGGGGCTCGGGCCCGTGTCGGCGAGTGCCAGGGCGGCCACCGCCCCGGTGAGTGCGAGGGAGACGAGGAAGCGGGCCCCGCCGAGACGCCCGACGACGGACTCGGCTCGTGCGTCGCGTTCGGCGTGTCCCGGATCCACAACCGCTGCCCTCACCTGTTGGGCCTCACCTGTCGTGAGTGCGCTCGCGCTCACGGTACCAGGAAGGGCAAGCACAATGCTTACTCCAGCAAGCGCCAGGTGCCGTCGGGGCCGCCGTCCCCCGCGGACGCTGCCCGTCCCTTCTCCTGCAGGAGGAGGAGGTGGGCGAGCACGGAGTGGGCGGCGACGGGGTGGAGAACCTCGGCCACGTCCACGTACACGCGGGCGACGACGTCGGAAACCGTGTCGCATCCCGCCGCCAGGGCGTCCAGCACCTGGTCCTCGCGCATGCGGCGGTGGGCGAGGTACTCGGCGACGTACGCCTCCGGGTGTTCGATGACCGGGCCGTGGCCGGGGTAGAGCCACCGGAGGTCGAGGCGCAGGAGCCGTTCCAGGGAGGCGAGATAGGCGCCCATGTCGCCGTCGGGCGGGCTGATCACGACCGTGGACCCCGCCATCACGTGGTCGCCCGTGAAGAGCGACCCCTCGGCCTGCATCAGCAGGCAGAGGTGGTCCGAGGCGTGACCGGGCGTGTGGACGGCACGCAGGCGGGCGTTCCCGGCCACGACCACGGCGCCGTCGACGAGGCGCTTGTCGGGCGTGAAACCGCCGGTGGGGGCGTAGCCGAAGACGGGGGCGCCGTATCCGTCGGCAAGGGCCCGCGCCGCCGGAGCGTGGTCAGGATGGTGGTGGGTGACGACGACGCCCACGACGTCGCGGCCGCCCACGGCCCGTCTCACCGCGTCTATGTGGACGCTGTCGTCAGGCCCGGGATCGACCACGAGGAGCGGGCCCTTCGGACCCCCGACGAGGTACGTGTTCGTCCCCGGGCCCGTGAACATGTCGGCGTTCGGAGCCACGATGCGCTCCACGCGCTCGGTCAGGGTCTGCACCTCGCCCGGCGCCGCCAGCGGGACCGCGGGCTGCGCGCCCGCCTCACTCGCCGCCACTGCCGCCGTCCCCCGCACCCGGGGCCGCTCGGGCTGCATCCCCCGCTCGCGGGGCCGCTCGGGCTGCATCCCCCGCTCGCGGGGCCGCTCGGGCCCCCCACAACGCCTCGGGATTGACCGGGAGCTCGTCGTCGCCGACGACGAGGACGACACCGCCGTCTTCGGTGTTGCGCACGAACGGGGCCACCGTTTCCACCGCCCGGTCGCGCGTCGCCGCCCGTGCCTCTGCCACGGACGCGAACCCGGCGAGCCACTGCACGTTGCGGATCGTGGGCAACATGAGGGAGATCTCGCCCTCCGAGAAGCGCTCCAGGACCCGGCGGGGCCGCAACCAGAGCGCCTCGGTGGTCTCCTTGCCGTCGTGGACAGGCTCCTGGTTCTCCGGGGCGGCGGCAAGGAAGAACCGGGTGTCGAAGCGCCGGGGTGACCCGGGAGGCGTCACCCAGCGGGCCACGTAATCGATCGCTCCCGCATCGACGTGGGCGTCGACGTCGCGCAGCAGGCGACCGAAGGCGAGCTCTCCGGCATGCACGGCATGGCGAGCGGACGCCGGAGGGACGGCGAGCGCTGCGGTGCCCGCGGCGCCGGAGGCGAGGAGGACGCCGGCCTCCTCGAAAGCCTCGCGCACGGTGGCGAGCCAGAAGCCCAGGCCGAGGTCGGAACCCACAAGAGCCGCCGCGTCGTCGGCGGACAGACCCCGCACGAGGCCGGCGGCCTCCTCGGCGTCCCCGGCGTCGAGGACCCCCCCGGGGAAGACGAACGCCCCCCCGGCGAACACCGCCGCCGTCGTGCGCCGCACCATGAGCACCTCTAGGCCGCCCGCAGCGTCGCGCACGATCATGACGGTGGCGGCGTCCCGGACGGGAACCTCGTTCATCACTTGCCCCCGCCCCTGCGCTTCCGGAAACGGCGGTCGGGGATGTCGAGGTCGACGGGGCCGTCGGCGAGCGGCACCTCGTCGGGTACCTCGCCGTCGGCGTCGTCCGCGTCGGGCACAGGAGGCGCGGCCGGGGTCGGGTCGGGCGCCACACCAGGGGGGCCGGGCGCCGCCGCCGGGCGGTCCGGAGGCGGCGGGAGGGGGACGCCGGGCACGTCGGGCACGATCGCGACCGGTCCGGTGGGAAGGGCGTCGCCGAAGAACTCGTCCTCGAGGTCGTCGTCCTGGCGGATGACGCTCGTGGCGCCCGCCCCGCGGGCGACGGCATCGACGGTCACGACTTCGGCGCGAGGCGTGCGCAGGCGGCGGCGGCGGACGACCACGAGGCGGCGTTCCATACGTCCGAGGGCGACCCGCCGGACGGCGAAGCGCACGGGGGGGAGGAGCAGCAGGAGGCCCACCACCGCGCTCGCGAACCCGGGGATCATGAGCAGGACGGCACCCGACACACCCACGGCGCCGTCGACGAACTCCGGGGCGGGGAGACGTCCGGCACGCCACGCCGCCCGTACGCGGACCATCGCCGACGTGCCCTGGCGGCGCAGCAGGACGGTGCCGAGGAACGAGAGCGCCACGAGGGCCCCGACCGTGGGCAGGATCCCCACCGCGCTCGCGACCTGCAGGGCGACGAGGATCTCCACGAACGGCCACACGACAAGGGCCAGAACGAGGATCGGAAGCACGTCTCAGGATACCGTGGGGGGGACCGGGGCGGAGAAGGACTCCGCGGCCTGTTCCGACACGTTCGGACGCTCGACAGCTCGACGGCGCGACAGCTCGGCGGCGGCGGCACCGGAGCCGAGGGCCCCGGTCGCCCCTCTCCGGTAGGTTCCGGCCCGAGGGAGCCGGGGGAGACGGACATGGACGACGCACGACGGCAGTTGCCCCAGGTGGACGCTCTGGCGGCGCGTGCCGGCGGCGACGTGCCCCGTCCGGTCGCCGTCGCCGCGGCCCGTTCCGTCATCGCGGACGCCCGGCGTTCCCTGGAGGCGGGCGCCGATCCCGGCGACCTCGACGCGGCCGTGCGCTTCCGGCTGCAGGCGACGGCTCCCCTGCGGAGCGTCGTCAACGCCACTGGCGTGCTGGCACACACGAACCTGGGCCGGGCTCCGCAGGCCCGGGCCGGGGTGCTCCCGGGCGCCGTCGACCTCGAGTACGACCTCGCTGCCGGCCGGCGGGGCGGCCGCCTCACCCACCTGGAGCAGGCCTTCGCCGTCCTCACCGGCAGCGAGGACGCTTTCGTCGTGAACAACAACGCCGGCGCCGTCCTTCTCGCCGTCGCCGCCGTCGTCGAGAACGGCGGTGTCGTCGTGAGCCGTGGCGAACTCGTGGAGATCGGCGGCGGGTTCCGCATACCCGACGTCGTCACCGCCGCCGGTGCCCGCCTCGTCGAGGTGGGCACCACGAACCGCACCCACGCGGACGACTACCGGAGGGCCCTCGCCGCCGACGTCGCCCGGGCGGTCCTCAAGGTGCACCCGAGCAACTACGTCGTCACCGGCCACACCGCCGAGGTGACGGTGGAAGCCCTGGCGGCACTGTGCGCCGAAGCCGGTGTCCCTCTCCTGGCGGACCTCGGCTCCGGCCTGCTCGACACCGCCACCCCCTGGCTGCCGGGCGGGCCCCCGCCCTGGCTGGCCGCCGAGCCCGCCGCCCGCCAGTGGCTCGCCGGAGGCGCCGCCCTCATCGCGTTCAGCGGCGACAAGCTCCTCGGTGGTCCCCAGGCGGGCATCCTCTGCGGTGACGGTGACCTCGTGGCACGCTGCCGTCGCCACCCGCTCGCCCGGGCGCTCCGCCTCGACCGCGTCCGGGCGGGCCTCCTCCAGGACGTCACCGCCGCCTACCTCTCCGGGGACGCCGCGGACCTCCCCTTCTGGCGGATGGCGACCGCTCCCGAGGCCTCCCTCGCCGAACGCGCGACCCGCATTGCCGCCGGCCTCCCCGCCGACCTTGGCGCCGTTGTCGTGCCCACGGATGCGGTGGCCGGCGCCGGCGCCGCCCCTGGGAGGACGATCCCGAGCAGGGGTGTCGCCTGCCTGGCGCCCGGCGGGGTCGCGGACGGCCTCGCGCGGCTCAGGTGCGGCGACCCGGCTGTGGTCGCCGTCGCCACCGGCGACCGCATCGTGGCCGACCTGCGCTCCGTCCCGCCGGACGAGGACGCCGTCCTCGCCGACGCTCTCGCCGCCCTCGCCCGCCCGGGGGGGCTGGGAACGTGATCGTGGGGACCGCCGGCCACGTCGACCACGGCAAGTCCACGATCGTGCGCCTCCTCACGGGCACGGACCCGGATCGTTGGGAGGAGGAACGCCGCCGGGGTCTCACGATCGACCTCGGCTTCGCCTCCCTCACCCTGCCCTCCGGGCGGCGGGTGAGCTTCGTCGACGTCCCCGGGCACGCCCGGTTCGTGAAGAACATGCTCGCGGGCACGGGCGGCTTCGACCTCGTCGTGCTCTGCGTCGCCGCCGACGAGGGCTGGATGCCCCAGACAGAGGAGCACACGCAGATCCTCGACGTCCTGGGGGTCCGCCACGGCGTGGTCGCCCTCACGAAGTGCGACACGGTGGACGCCGCCACCGTCGAGGAGCGGGAGCTCGAGGTGGAGATCGCGCTCGAGGGCACGTCCCTGGAGGGCGCCCCCGTGGTGCGGACCGCGGCCACGGACGCCGCCACCCACGGGCGCCTCAGGGACGCGCTCGACGCCGCCGCCGGTCGCGCCGCCGCCGGAGCCGCGCCGTCCCCGACCCCCAGGCCGCGGCTCTGGATCGACCGGGTCTTCACGGTCAAGGGCGCCGGCACGGTGGTCACGGGCACGCTCACGGGCGGCCCGCTCGCCGCCGGCGACGAGGTCGACGCCGGCGGGGTTCCGGCGCGCATCCGGGGTGTCCACGTCCACGACGAGGCGGTCGCCGTGGCCGAGCCGGGCACGCGCACAGCCCTGAACCTCGTGCTCGGACGCGCCGTGTCCCTGCGCCGGGGCGACGCCGTCACGGCGGCGACACCGCAGTGGGAGTCCGGGCGCCGCCTCCAGGTCTGGCTGCGGCCGGTGCGGGGCCGGCGCCGCCGGACGGCGAGCCGGGGGGCGTTCCACCTCCACGTCGGCACCGCCGCCATGCCCGCCCGCCTCTCGGTCCTGGGCCCCGCCGCGGGCGGGGGACACTTCGGCCGCCTCCACCTCCCCCGACCCGCGGCCCCGGTCGCGATCGGCGACCGTTTCGTTCTCAGGGACGAGAGCGACACGTCCACGATGGGCGGCGGGGTCATCCTGGCCGTCACGGGCCGCGACCTCGGTCCTCCTGGCCGGGAGCGGCGTCTCGCGGCGGCGCTGGCAGATCCGCACGAGCGGGCCGCGGCGATCGCCGCCGACCTCCTCGGCGAGGCCGGGGGAGTGCTCGCCGCCGCCGAGATGGTGCGGGCGGTGGGCGCTCCGTCGCCCGCCGCCACGGTGCGTCTCGGCGAGTTCGTCTTCGGCCCTGAGCACCTCGCCGCCGAGCGGGCGCGCCTCGCCGGCGCACCCGGCCCGGTGCCGCTGCCCGGAGACGGGGCGTCCCTGGCGGTCGTGGCCGCCCTGGAGCGCGACGGCGTCGTCGAGGTCGCCGACGGCCTCGTCTGGCCGCCGGGGGCAGGCGCCACCCGCGCCTCGGAGTCGGCAGTGGCTGCCGCGGCCGTGACCACCGCCTGCGAGCTCGCGGGCGTCCGCCTCCTCACCGCCCGGGAGGCGGCGAGCGCGTCGGGCACCTCGGCGCGTCTCGTGGACCGCATGCTGGCCGACGGCCGCCTCCAGCGCGTCGGAGAGTTCGTCACCACACCGGCCGTCCGGGGAGCCGTGGAGAGGACGGTGCGGGAGGTCCTCGGCGCCGGCCCGGCGACGGCGTCCGCCCTCCGGGAGGCGCTGGGCACGACCCGGAAGTGGGCACTGCCGATCCTGGAGGCCCTCGATCGGGCCGGGATCACGCGGCGGGAGGGGGAGCTCCGTGTGCTCGTGGAGGTGCGAGAGTCCCCCCCGGGTTCATCCCAGCCTGATGCCGGCCGTGCGGGGGCCCCCCTGCACCAGCCGACCGCAGGCCCGGGATCGGGCGGGCCGTAGCGCGTTCGACTGCCCCTGCGACTCGTCCCCCGTGCCCGCCTGCACGGGCGACGCGCTGAGCAGGAGCCCGCCCACTGCCACGACTCCTGCGACCACACCGGCGGCGAGGCGTCTGCGTCCCCTCAACTTCTGCATCCCGTGACCTTTCGTGCGGTTGTGCGGCTTTCCGAAGGATTCGGCAGGAAATGCCCCTGGACCTGAGCCCACGGACGTGGAACGGTGCGCGGGACCCATGCGGGGGAGGCTGCGGGGCTCAGGCCCGGGCGCGGCGCTTGCGGCGGCGGGTGGCCTTCTCGGCTTCCTCCTGCTCCTTGCGCCGGCGGGCGTACTCGGCGACGGCGATGACGTTGGTCATGACCTCGCCGAAGGAGTCCGGATCGGCGAGGAGCCAGGAGTGGCGGCCGTCGACGACGTCGGCCTCGCCTCCCAGCGCCTCTGCCATCGCCTCCAGAGAGGCCTCGGGGAGGACCTTGTCCTCCTTGCCCCAGAGGACGACGACGGGGAGGCCCCGCTGCTTGAGTGCCTCGAGCTCGTCGCGCAGGTCGGCGCTGCGGGCGATCTGGCCGACACGCCACAGAGCCAGGGGGTTGCGAAAGAGGTTGCCGATGACGTCCTCGGCGATGACCGGGATGACCCGGGTGACCTGGCGGCCCGGGAGCATGTCACGGGGGAAGTGGAGACCCCAGTCCCAGAGTGGCCGTTCGGCGAGGGACTTCACGCCGTCCTTCCACACGGAGCCGCCGATGGAGTTCACCAGGACCAGGTAGCTCACCCGGTCGGGGAAGTCGTGGGCGACCTGGATGGAGACACCGCCGCCGAAGGAGTGACCGGCGAGGTAGAAGTCCTCGTGGATGCCCACCGCCTCACAGAAGGCGATCACCCAGCGGGCGTAACCCTCGAGGGTGAACTCGTCCTTGGGAAGGTCGGCGGTGCCGCCGAAACCCGGCAGGGACGGGGCCACGACCCGTAGGCCGAGACGGGCGAGGCGGTTCAGGGCCCGCTTGTAGGAGCGGTCGCCCAGCCCCCAGCCGTGCAGGAAGACGAAGGGGGCGCCGGTGCCCGCCTCGCCGTAGTGAGCGGCGCGGCCGTCGACCTCGACGGTCTTCCAGGAGAGATGCCAGAGAGGTTTCTGAGCGACCATGGTGGTGGATGCAAGCTAGCGCGAGCGCGGCCACCTTCTGGCAACGCCGCGACCGGCGGGGAACTTCCGCGGCGCTGGGGAACGGGACGGCGCGGCGCTCAACCGGTGCGGGCGAGCATGGTCTTTCGCTCGGCCTCGGTCTTGCCCCCCCAGATGCCGTGCGGCTCCCGGATGGTGAGCGCGTAGTCGAGGCAGTCCCGCAGGACAGGGCACTCGCCGCAGATGGACTTGGCCCTGCTCTCGCGCCGTTCGCGCTCGTCCTTGCGCTCGACCTGGCTGGGCGGGAAGAAGAGATGCGCCTGCGGGCCGCGGCACGAGGCGTCGAGTTGCCACGGCGCCTCGTCGCCGTACCCGACGCTGTGCCCCACCAAGGTCCGAGCCCGTTCCACTCTCATCGTGGGAAAACCATATAAGCAGTTTGAGCACTCCTCAAGGGGCAATTTCGCGCACTCGACCTGCACATTCGCCTTGCGCGCGCACAGCGTTCGGAGCCCTGTCCTCGGTCGCTCCCCGTGGTTACGCGGGGCCCTCTCCACCTTCGTGGGCCCCCGGATCGACATCGAGGACGAAGCCGTCCACGGCGCGGACGGTGACCAGCTCGCCCTCCCCGATACGGCCCCGATGCGCCCGGGCGGACCACAACGCCCCCTCCACGGCCACGAGACCCACGGGCGCGAGTGCGCTGCGCACGACGCCGTGGCGACCCACCAGCACCTCGCGGCCGATCGTGGGCGTGGAGAACCTGCTCCGGGACACCGAGGTCATCGCGAACGCGAAGAACAGGACGACCCCGCCGCCCACGAGGACGACGGCGTACCAGTGGACGCGGTACACGCCGCTGGCGGTGAACCAGATCGAACCGGCGAGCACGCAGGCCGTGCCGAAGACGCTCGGGACAGCGAGATTGCCGAGCGCCACGTCGATGCAGAGGGCCACGAGACCGGCGCAGATGAGCGCCACCGCCCACCAGCGCACAGGCAGCGTCCCCATGGCCTGGAACGACATGAGCGCGAGAGCGGCCCCGACCACGCCGGCGATGCCCACCGAGGCGGCGAAGAACTCGAAGGCGATGGCGACAAGGCCGAGGACGAGGAGGACGTAGGCGTACGTGGGGGTGTTGATCTTGTGCAGGAAGCCTCTCGCCCCGGTGAGCTTGTCGAAACGCACGCTCACCGAGGGCACACGGCGGGGACGCTCGCCGCTGCCCGTCTCGACGCGGCGCACCTCGGCGGTCTCGAGGGGGACGACACCGCCCCCCGCCACGACGGCCGAGCGACCGTCGAGGCCGACCACGGCGTCCCCCACGGTCGGCGCCACGAACGTCACCAGCCCCGCCCGGCGGGCCGCTTGCCCGCTCACGGACCGGTGTCGCACCCCGGCGTACGCCTCGGCCACCGCCGGGCGCGACGCTTGCCGGCGCAGCAGCGCCCGGGCAGCGCCCGCCGTCAACGGGGGCCCGTCGAGGTCGTCGGGCAGAAGGGGGCCGATCTCGGCCCCCGGCGCCACAATGGCGAGACCGGCGGCGGCAGCGAGGAAGGCGCCCGCCCCCCGGGCGGCCGCCCCCGCGGGGCCCACGTAGACGACGACCGGGACAGGCGAACGCCTCACCATCTCCATGATCTCAACACTCGAAACCCCCAGGGAGCCCGGGCTGTTGACCCGCAACATGAGAACCTCGGCCCGCTCGGCCTCCGCCCGGGCGAGAGCGTCACGCAGGAAGTCGCGCTGCACTGCGTCGATCGGGCCGTCGATCTCCACGACGTCCACACCGCCGCCTGTCACACCGCTCCGCAGCTCGCGCTGCTCCGCCACCCCGGCGGGGACCCCCCACCCCCCTGTCACACCGCTCCGCAGCTCGCGCTGCTCCGCCACCCCGGCGGGGACCCCCC
>CAYJLW010000059.1:0-17932 GCA_964370965.1 uncultured Acidimicrobiia bacterium
ATCCGGGCCCGCCCCCCCCAAACCCCCCGCCCCCCCCCCCCCCCCACTTCGGGTGGTTGGGGCGCCTAGGTCTCCCGGAGGTCGCGGACTGGCGCCTCGTCGAAGAGCCCGGTCTCAGGAACGGAGTCCCGGAGGCGGGGCGCCTCAGGGGCCGCCACGGCCAGGCGCGTCGGGGCCGCCCCGAGCGCCACCCGCTGCACACCCAGGCGGATCGCCGTGCGGGCGTCGCCGTCGATCTCGATCTCGGCGAAGTAGGGCGCGCACACCATGTCGAGGTTGTCCTCGACGAGGTACGTGCGCGCGATGGCGAGTGCCTTCACGGCCTGGTTCACAGCGCCGGCGCCGACCACCTGCAACTCGCAGGCGTCGGCCCCGCGCAGGATCCCGGCGATCGCGCCCGCGACACTGTGCGGATTCGACCTCGACGAAACCTTCAGAAGCTGGCTCAACCGGCCTCCACCCAATGCTGAGGGACCGCGTCCACCCACGCTCGGCTACGCAGCATTGCGCGACCCGATCCCCACGAACTCTTTCTCCGATGGCCCCTACCCTTTCGGTGGCTCCCCACCGTTTTCCTTCCGGCCACCGTCGGTTTCGGGAATATCGTCCGATTTCACCTGCCGTTTCTCCGGTTCATCTCGCGTATTCGGTGGTGCGCGACTCACGCACGACGGTGATCCGGATCTGGCCGGGGTACTGGAGTTCGCTCTCGATCGCCTTGGCGACGTCGCGAGCCAGGACCTGGGCGCCGATGTCGTCGACGTCCGACGGGCGCACCATGACCCGCACGTCCCTCCCGGCCTGCATGGCGTACGCCTTCTCGACGCCCGGGAAGGACTCACAGATCCCCTCGAGGCGCTCGAGACGCTTCACGTACGCCTCCAGCGACTCGCGCCGGGCGCCGGGGCGACCACCGGAGACGGCGTCGGCGGCCTGGGTGAGGACTGCCTCGATCGTGCGGGCCTCGACCTCCCCGTGGTGGGCCTCTATGCAGTGGCAGACCTCCGGGGACTCCTGTAGGCGACGTGCGACCTCGGCGCCGATCACGGCGTGGCTGCCCTCGACCTCGTGGGAGACGGCCTTGCCGATGTCGTGCAGGAGCGTCCCCCGCCGGGCCACGTGCCCGTCGATGCCGAGCTCCGCCGCCATGATGCCCGCCACGTGAGCCGATTCCACGAGATGCAACAGGACGGTCTGGCCGTAGCTGGTACGGAAGCGGAGACGCCCCAACAGGTCGACGAGGTCCGGGTGCATGTCGGTGATCCCGAGGTCCAGGACCGCCCACTCCCCCGCCCTCGTCACGTGCTGGGCGAGGTCCCCCCGTGCCTTCTCGTAGGTCTCCTCGATGCGGCTGGGGTGGATACGGCCGTCTGCGACGAGCATCTCCAGCGTGAGCCGGCCGATCTCGCGCCGCACCGGGTCGAAACAGGACAGCGTCACCGCCCCGGGAGTGTCGTCGATCACGAGGTTCACTCCCGTGACGGCCTCGAAGGACCGGATGTTGCGGCCCTCCTTGCCGATGATGCGCCCCTTCATCTCCTCGTTGGGCAGGGACAGGACCGACGCCGTGGCGTCGGCGGCCTCGTCCTGGGCGATCCTCTGCACGGCGAGGCTCACGATCTTGCGGGCCCGGGCCTCGGCCTCCACGCGGGCCTCGCGCTCGACCTCTCTCACGGTGCGCATGGCGGCGCGCTTGGCGTCCTCCTCGATCTCGGCGGTCAACGAGTCGCTCGCCTCGGCGGCGGACATGCCGGCGATCTCCTCCATCCGCCTGCGGCCTTGGGCGGCCTGCTCACCCAGCTCGCGCCGGAGCGCCACGGTCTCCGCCTCGATCTCGGCGAGCTGCACCTCCCGCCGGTCGACGCCCCGCCGGCGGTCCTCCAGCGTCTCCTCGAGCTGGGCCACACGCTCCTCGATGCGCTCCACGTCGCGGCGGCGACGGTCGAGCTCGGCCTCGGCCCGTTCGCGGGCCTCGGCGAGCGCCCGGGCGGACTCCGCCTCGAGCTGGGCGCGCATGCGGGCGACGTCGGCCTCGGCCGTGGCGACAAGGGACACAGCCCTCTCCTCGGCCAGTCGCACCCGCCCCGTGCCCGCACGCGCGGCGAGAACGCGGCCCAGCCAGGTACCCGCCCCCAGCATGGCGACAGCCACGATCACCGCCACGGCGATCAGCCCGGAGGACATGACGTACTCCCTCCCGGCGGTCGGTCGCCCAGGATCCGCCCGTTGCCCGGCCGATGGCTACGCCTCGGCCGTGACCGGCCTCAGCCCCCGCGACTCCGGCGTGGTGCCGGGGGGGCTTCCGCCGCCCTTCCAAGCGGAACCGCCGCGTCTCTCTGTTTCTCTGTGATGATCGGACGGGCATCGCCCGTGGGTCGATGGTATGGCACACCCCCCGGCGGGTCAATGTGCAGTGCCTGCTCACAGGCGGCTGGGCTGGAACCGGCCCCGCACATCGCGAAGGGCGCGGCTCGACGCTTCCGCCTCGGAGCGACCCTGCGGGCGACGCTGCACGCAGAGACGCCCCGGACCCGGGACATGCCCTGAGGCCCGCCTACTCCTCGACCAGACCCTGGACGTGGACGTCGGGGCTGGAACCGGCCACGGTGGCGCCGTCGTAGCCGATCACGTGGCCGGCGAACGAGCTCGTGCGGATCCGGTAGCGGTCCGACACCGCCCCGTCCACAACGGCCATCTCGTACTGGCAGAAGCCGAACACGAAGCCCAACAGGGTGCCGGGCCTTTCCGTGGCGCAGAGCCCGAGGCCCTGCACGTACGCCGCGTCGGGGGCGATGGTGACGGCCTTCTTCACCCAGAGGTTGAAGACCGTCTCGCCCTTGGAGACGCCGGGGCCGATCGTGTCGGCGTTGCGGAAGACGTTCTTGCCGCCCCAGAACTCCCACGACCAGAGGGTGCGCCGGCGCAGGTCCATGTCTGCGAAGGCCCCGTCGAGAGACCCGTCTGCGAGCACGGCGGCCCCCTCGCTCCAGAGGCGCTCCAGGTGACCGCTGTAGGACGCGGTGTCGCCGTCGACCAGGTCCCACTCGCACGCCACGCCGTCGCCGTCTGCGTCGGCTCCCGGATCTGCACAACCGCCGGGCACGGAGAGGTCGTAGGCGTAGGCCGATCCCGGATATGCCCAGCTCCCCGTGTTCGTGTTCGGGGCGCCCACGACGAGTGCGCCGGGGTCGGCCGCGACCGCCCATCCGAACGGATACGCGGTCTCGTTGTCCGACGGCACGAGCTTGCCCGTCTCGCTCCAAGAGCCCCCCGACCCCTCGAACACGTAGGCCGCGCCCGGGGCGACACCCCAAGCGGGTGCGCCCACGGCGATCCTGTCGGCCGACACCGCCACGGCGGTGCCTGCCCGTCCCTGGAACAGGTGGTCCGACACCGTCAGCGTCGTCGGCCCACTCCAGGAGCCCCCGGACTCCCGGAAGACGTACGCCGCGCCCTCCTCCCAGACCCCGCCTCCGCTCCACCCGGGGGCACCGACGACCACCGTCGCGCCGTCCACGGCCACGCTCCTGCCGAGGCCGGCGTTGGACGCCGCGCCGGGAGCCGTGAGATACGCCAGCTCGCTCCAGGTCCCCTGCGACGCCCGGAAGACATGCGCCGAGCCCGCCTGGTACACGTAGGCGGGGGCGTCCCCGGGGTGGCCCACGACCACCGTGTCGCCCGAGACCGCCACTGCGGAGCCGAAGTAGCCCATGGGCACGGGGGAGGCCGCCGTGAGCGTGGCCGTCCTGTCCCAGGACCCCCCGGACTCCTGGAACACGTAGGCCGATCCCGCCGAAGTCTGGCCGCCGACGGTGACGTCCCTGGCGCCCACGACCAGAGTCCCTCCAGAGAGGGCCACCGAGGCGCCGAACCCGAGGCTGGTGTACGCGTCGGGACCGCTCAGCCTCGCCGTCTCGCCCCACGAGGCGCCCGACCCCTCGAAGACGTACGCTGCGAAGCTGCTCCACCCCGGAGCACCCACGGCGATCCTGTTCCCCGACACCGCTACAGCGCTGCCGAAGTGGCTCCAGACGGCCGGGTCGGACGCCGTGAGCGTGGCGACCTCGCTCCACGAGCCAGCCGCACGGACGAACACGTAGGCGGCGCCTTCCGACCCGCTGCCCGCCAGCCCGGGAGCCCCGATGACAGCCGTGTCGCCGTCCACCGCCACGGAGTAGCCCACATCCATCTGGCCGGCAACGGCGTTCACGGTGAACTTCGTCTCCGCTCCGGCCGGCGACGACAAGAGCAGGGCCGCCCCCACCAGGGCGGCGACGAGAACCGCCAGGGCCCCGGGACGCCGCAAGCCCACCGTTCCCTCCTCGTGGCGCGTTCCCGGAGGGAATGCTTCGACAACCGCTCCCATGGACAACCTCCTCCTACAGCCTGATGCGGCAATCCAACACCACGGCGATGACGCCGCGGTGACGATTCCGGCGGGTCAGCCCACCTCGACGTTGACGTTCGGGCTCACACCCGGCACGGCGACACCGTCGTAGCCGACGGTCCTTCCGGCGAACGTCGTCGTACGGATCCGGTAGCGGTCAGACACCGCCCCGTCGACGACGGCCATCTCGTACTGGCAGAAGGCGAACACGAACCCGAACAGCGACGAGGCGCTCTCGGCGGCGCAGAGCCCGATCCCGCGCACGTACGCCGCGTTCGCAGCGCTCGCGACCGCCCCGCTCACCCAGAGGCTGAAGACCGTGTCGCCCTTCGCGAGCCCCGCGCTCATGGCGTCGACGTTGCGGAACACATGCCGACCCGACCAGTACTCCAGGGACCACAGGGCACGCCGTTGCAGGTTCAGGTCAGCGAACGCCCCGTCCAGGGACTCGTTCGTGAGCACGACGGGCCTCTCGGTCCAGACCCGCGCCAGGCGTTCCCGGTACGGGACCGTGTCCCCGTCGACGAGGTCGAATCCGCAGGGCACGCCGTCGCCGTCGGCGTCCGCGGCCGGGTCGCCGCAGGCCCCGCCGCTCGGCGGGCCCACGTCGACGTCCACGTCGAGGAGGCCGGTGACCCGGTCCTTGGCGCCGTCGGTGTGGGTGGCACCCCGGTCGTCGACGACCGTCACGGTGGCGGGCCACGCCCCTTCACCGAAGCCGGACGGGTGCTCGGGGAAGGCGTCCCCGTAGGTCATCTCCGTGGTCGCCCCGGACGTGACGCGATCGACCGTGCCGTCGCCGTCGAAGTCCCAGCGGTACTCGGAGACCACGCGTCCCTGGTCGACGCGGGACCCGGAGGCGTCGAACGTGAAGAGGGTGCCCACGTCGCCGTCGTCGCCGACGTCCCCTCCTGCGCGGGGGGTGAAGTCGAGGGCGGCCCTCAGCACGGAGACCGTGTCCAGGTCGACTGCCACACCCCCGATGCGGAGCCGGGCCCAGGCGTTGGGCTCGCCCGTCGCCGCGTCCACGGCCCGCACCTGAGGCTGCACGGACACCTCGTCGTCGTAGGTGTGGGTCACCTGGGCGCCCGCTACGAGCACGGGGTACTCCCCGGTACCCGGGTCGGGCGCCACGTCAGTGACGGCGTCGACGCCGTTGTCGCCGTCGAAGTCCCATTCCACCGCTCGCACGCCGCCGGCAGCGGAGACGTCGGCGGTGAACCTGAACGCCGTGCCCGGAGCGCCGTCGGGAGCGCCGGGGGCGCACTCGCCCGCTGTCTCGTGGCAGGGCGACCACCAGCCCATGACGTTGTCGGCCACGGCGACGTCGAGGTCGAGGGGCCAGACGCCCCCGGCGAGCTGCGGGGTCCAGTCCGCGAGCTCGCCCCCGTTGACGCCCAGTGTCTTCGCCTGGGGCCGGTACACCCGGGCTGCCGCGTAGGTGTGCGTGACACGGACGCCGGCAACGGTCGCAGCGGGGGGCTCCACGGCGGTCTCCGCGTCCGCCACGCGGTCGCCGTCGAAGTCCCAGAGCACCTTGGCGACGGGCTCTTCGGAGCGGGCGTCCACCGTGAACGTGAACTCGGTGCCGGGCTCGCCGTCGGGAGCCCCGACGCTGCAGAAGCCCGCGAGGTTGACGCAGGGGGCCCAGCTCAGTGTGATCCCGGGGGTCGTGTCGAGGCTCACGGGCACGCCGGCGACCGCCTTGCGGCCCCAGCCGCTGGTGTCGCCGCCGACGTCGACGACCCGTACGAGGGGCTGCCAGGACCCGGCCACGCCGTAGCTGTAGGACACGGAGGCCGTGTCGCGGGAGGGCCGCGTCTCGTATCCGCCGTAGTGGTCGTCCGTGAAGTCGTCGCCGTCGTCCGGGTCCGGGTCCTCGTCGCCGAAGCCGTCGCCGCGCAGGTCCCACTCGACACGCTCGATGCCGTCCGCGGCGAAGACCTCGGCGGTGAAGTTGAACTCGCTGCCGGGGTCGCCGTCGGGCACTCCGGGAACGCAGAGCGACCCGAACACGACATCGCGCCGGCAGGGGTCCCACCACTGCATCTCGGCCAGGACGGAGATGGTGTCGAGGTCCACGGGCACGCCCAGGACGTCCTTGGCGACCCACGGCCCGGGGGCGCCCTGGGGGTCCACGGCCCGGACCTGGGGCCGCCACGACCCCTCGCCCCCGTACACGTGCGTGGCGTTCACGCCCGCGACCCGCGATGGCGCGGCCCCCTCGACGGGTTCCACAGCCTCGGTGACGTCTGCAACGCCGTCGCCGTCGAAGTCCCAATCCACGGACCCGACCCCGTTCTCATGGGCGACGTCGGCCGTGAACGTGAACTCCGTGTCGGCGTCCCCGTCCGGGGCACCGGGCCCACAACCCAGCAGGGGCACGGGCTCGTGGCAGGGCGACCACCAGTGCATCTCACCGGCGGTGCCGGTCACGTCCAGGTCGACGGGCACGGAGAGGGGACCGAAGGGGACCGTGACACGCGCCCATGCGCTCACGGCTCCGCCCGCGTCCACGGTGCGCACACCCGGCTGGAACGTCCCGCCGGTGCCGTAGACGTGGCTCGCGGTGACACCCGCGATGCTCGTGCGGGTCCCGTCGTAGGCGACCTCGACGTCGTGGCCGCCCGCCGGGTCGAAGCCGTCGCCGTCGAAGTCCCACTGCACCCCGGCGACACCGGCGTCGGCCTGGACGTCGGCGCTGAATCGGAACTCCGTGTCCGCCTCGCCGTCGGGGCCTCCGACCGCGCACACGCCCAGGGTCTCGTGGCACGGACTCCACCACCCCATGGTCGCCGTGCGCGAGGTGGTGTCGAGATCGACGCCGAGGTCGTCCCAGCCGCTCAGGGCGCCCCCGACGGTGGCGGCCCGCACCCGCGGTCGCCACGCCCCGGACGTCCCGTAGGCGAAGGGCAGGCTGGTCACCCTCTCGGCGACGGGCGCGCCGGAGACGGCCGTGACCTGGTCGTCGTCCGCGAGATGCTCGCGCTCGAACCCGTCGCCCCGCAGGTCCCACCACACCTCGGCGAGCCCGTCGACGGCGGTCACGTCGGCGTGGAAGTTGAACTGCGTGGATGCGCCCCCGTCGGGTGCGCCGGGCGTGCAGAGCCCGAGGGTCCTGTGGCACGGCGTCCACCAGTCCATCCGGGCGCGTGTGGCCACGACGTCCAGGTCCACGGGGACACCCGCCACGGCGACCGTGGCCCAGGCGCCCGCCGTCTCGCCTCCGGATCCGTCGCTCGTCACTGCCCGCGCCCGTGGGTGGTAGGCCCCCGGGGACGTGTACGCGTAGGCGGCACTCACACCCGGCACCGTCTTCGCCGGCACCGGGAGGTCCACCCGGACGTCGTCGGCGTCGCCGCCGCCTGGCTCCGTGTCCCCGAGGGGGTCGAAGACGACCGCCACCACGTCCGTCGCTGCCCGGGCGTCCACCGTGAACGTGAACTCGGCGCCCACGGCTCCGTCGGGGGAACCGGACGTGCACTGGCCGAGGACGCCGTGACACGGCGACCACCACCGCATCGTCGTGCCCTGCGCTGCGGTCTCGAGAGTGACGGGCACGCCGGCGACGGTCTGCTCGGCCCACGCCGTCGCGAACCCGTTCACGTCGACCCCTCGCACCCTGGGTCGGAAGCTCCCCGCCGCCCCGAACGCGTAGCCCTCCGATGCTGCGACTTCGCGCTGGCCCGCCGCCACGGGGGTCACACGCTCGGCTGTGCCGTCGCCCTCGAAGTCCCACTCGATCGTGGCGACGCCGGCCTCTGCACTGACTTGCGCGCTGAACTCGAACTCCGTCTCGGGCGTGCCGTCGGGCTCGCCGGGCAGGCAGACGTCGACGAGGCTCACGCAGGGCCGCCACGACAGGGCCGCCACGCCCGCCTGGGTGTCGAGAACGAGCGGCAGGAGCCCGGCGAACCGCCTCGGCTCCCAGTCCGAGAGACGCCCCAGGCCGTCCCGGACCCTGACCGCCGGCGTGACGGAGACCTCGGCGCCGTAGGTGTGCCTGGCCTCGACCCCGGTCACCGTCCGGGGCGCCTCGCCGCCGACGGGGCCGACCGCGGTGGTCTCGTCGGGCCTCCCGTCCCCGTCGAAGTCCCACTCCACGGCGACGACCCCGGCGTCGGAGCCGACGTCGGCCCTGAAAGTGAACTCGCTGCCGGGCGTGCCGTCCGGGGCGCCCGGTGCGCACACGCCCAGGGTCGTGTAGCACGGGGTCCAGCCGACCAGGCTCACCCTGTGCGCCGTCGTGTCGAGGTCCACGGCGACTGGCCCGACGCGGAGCTTCGCCCAGGGGCTCGGCTCGTCGGCGGTGTCGACGACCCGCACCTGGGGCTGCCACGAACCGGCGACGCCGTAGGTGTGCTCCGCGGACACCTCGGGGAGGTGGGTCTCCGTGCCGTCGCGCTCGTCGTGGAGCGTCGCCTCGGCCACGCCGTCTCCGTCGACGTCCCACTCGACCCGCTTGATCCCGGCGTGCGCGTAGACCTCGGCCCGCAGGGTGAAGGGCTCCTCGGCTTCCCCGTCGGGGGCGCCGGAGGCACAGAGGCCCACGAGGGGGAGCTCGAAGCAGGGTGACCACCATCGCATCTCTGCAGCGTTCCCGGCGACGCTCAGGGTGGTGGTGACCCCCAGGGTGGTCTTCGGGGTCCACGCCGAGACGTCGCCGGCGCCGGTGACGACCTGGACGTGGGGCACGTACGTGCCCGGCTCCGGGAACGTACGCGTCTGGGACACCTCTGCGGTCGTCGGGTAGGTGTCCTGGCCCACTGGCGCCACAGCCGTCACGACGTCGGCGGTCTGCGGGGCGACGCCCTGGGACGGGAACGCCCAGCGGACCTCCTGCACGCCGCCCTCGCCCTCGACCCGCGCCTCGAAGCGGAACTCGTTCGCCGGCGTGCCGTCGGCTCCACCGGGCCCGCAGACGCCCGCCGCCACCTCGTGGCACGGCGTCCATCCCGTGAGCTCGACGACCCCCGCTCTCGTGTCCAACGAGACGGGAACGTCGAAGAGCCCGAGGGAGTCTCGCATCGCGAGGTGTGCCCATCCGCCCACCGCCCCGTCGGCGCCGACGACCGCCACGCGAGGCGCCCAGGAGCCCTCGACGCCGTAAGTGTGAGTTGCCTGCACGTCATGGGCCACCCTGGGGAGACCCGGCACCGTCGTCGTGGTGTCGCCCGCCGCCTCGTTGTAGGCGCCGTCGCCGTCGAAGTCCCAGCGGACGGCGGCGACACCGGCGTCCGCGGCGACGTCGGCGCTGAAGGTGAACACGTCGGAGGGCCCGCCGTCGGGGCCGCCCGGGGCGCACACGCCGAACCTGGTGAAGCACGGCGTCCACCAGTTCATGGTGGTCGCCCCGGACACCACGTCCACGGTGTCGGGCGCCGCCGCCCACCCGGTGGCGGTCCCGGGGGGCTCGTTGCTCACCGCGCGCACCTTCGGGGCGTAGCTCCCCGCCTCGTCGTAGGTGAACTCCGTCGTGCGGGTCACCGACACAGGACCGGGGCTTGCGGGCCCCTGCACCTCGTCGCGGAAGTCGTCGGGCCCGGGGGTGTCCGCGTCGAAGCCGTCTCCGGCGAGGTCCCACTCGATGGCACCGACCCCGTTGCGGAGGGGGTCGACGTAGGCGGTCGCCGTGAACGTGAACTCCTGGGAGGTCGTGCCGTCTGGTCCGCCCGGGAGGCATTGGCCGACTTGCGCGATCTCGACGTCGTGGCACGGGTCGAACCACCCCATGCGCGCCCAGGCGAGCGAGGTGTCCAGGGTGGGCTCGACGAGCCCGCCGAGGGCCGTGCGCCTCTTCCAGGCCCCGGCGACGCCGTGTGAGTCGATCACTCTGGCCTGGGGCTTCACGGACACCGCGGCGCCGAAGACGTGCGGTGGGGAGATGTGGCCGACGAGCTCCGGGGGAACCCCGGCGATCTCCTCGGAGTCGTCGACGCACGCCGGCTCGGACGCCGCAACGGCACAGTCGCCGTCGAAGTCCCACTCGACCCGCTGGATGCCTGCCTCCGCGTGGAGGTCGGCCGTGACGGTGAACGGCTCGCTGGCGCCACCGTCGATGCTCGCCGGGGTGAGGTCGCAGTCGGCCCCGGGGACGGAGGAGGGGGCGCAGGGCGCCCAGCCGGAGAGCCTCGTGGGGTCGTCGGTGTCCAGGACAACCGTGACCCCGCCTATGTCGTAGGCGTCCCAGGCCGAAGCGTGGCCGTCGACGTCGACGACGCGCACGCCCGGGCGGAAGGCCCCGAACGCCCCGAAGACGTGCCGTGCCTCGACCCCGTCGAGTCGCTGCGGACTGGCGCCGGTGACCGGATCGGCGGCTACGGACGCCGCCGTGTCGGTGCCGCCGTCGCCGTCGAAGTCCCACTCCACGGCCGCGACACCGCCGGCGGCGTAGACGTCGGCTGTGAAGGCGAACGTCTCCTGGCGGTCGCCGTCGGGAGCGCCGAAGAAGCAGCCCACGGAGCCCAGGAACGGCACCGGGACGCCGAAGCAGGGTGAGAAGGCGTGCATGCGGGCGGCGAGGTCGACGACGTCGAGGGTGTCCACGTCGCCCCCGGAGAGATGGGCGACCCAGGGGCCGGGGTCCCCGCTGCGCACGAGGCGCACCGCGGGTTCGAAGGACGTCCTCCCCGCCGCGAACTCGACGGAGTAGGCGTGGCTCTCACGCGCCCAGCCCCCCTGCGCGGCGAGGATCGTGGCGCCCGTGGTGGCGTCGGCGTCCGCGTCGCCGTCGAAGTCCCATTCGAGAGCGTCGCCCGCCAGAGGGCTCGGAAGCTGGGCCGTGAACGTGAACTCCGTGCCGGGGCCACCGTCGACGTCGACGGGGACACAGTCGACGCCGTCGATGCCGGCCCCGTTGCCGGCGACCGTGACGGGGTCGGCGCAGGGCTCCCACGCGTACAGGCGCACGTCACCCGTGGGGGCGACGGTGTCGAGATCGACCTCCAGGGGGAGCTCGTCGATGCCGAGGAAGCGCCGCGGCTCCCAGCCGCTGCGGTCCCCGGCGACGCTCTCGGCCTGCACCTTGGGCCGCCACGTGCCCGCCTCCCCGTAGGCGCGGGCGGTGCTCGCCCGGTGGCTCACCGGCGTCCCGGCGAGCGCCTGGGTGACGTCGTCGCCGTCCCCGGGGTCGTTGTCGGGGTCCGCGCCGCTGAGGCTGCCGTCGCCGAATCCGTCGCCTTCGAGGTCCCAGCGCACCACGGCCACGCCGGAAGCGGCGCTCACGTCGGCGGTGAAGGTGAACTCGGTGGCGCTCTCGCCGTCCGGGCTCCCGGGCGCGCAGCCCACCTCCATGTCCGGGCGGGCACCGGCGGGCAGGAGCGCGGCCAGGACGTCGCCGACGGGACCTTCGTGGCACGGGGACCACCACTGCATGGTCGCCGCCACCGGGACCGCCGCCGCGTCGAGCTCCACGGGCTGGGGCCAGAGGCCGCCCAGCCAGTACAGGGGCTGCCAGTCCCCGGTCGCTCCCCCCGCGGTGGTCGCCCGCACACGCGGCACCCACGTCCCCTCGGCCCCGAAGGCGTGCTCGGCGTCGGCCCGCAGGCTCGACGGCGACCCCGGCGCCACGGGTTCGACCGAGTCGACGGTGCCGTCGCCGTCGAAGTCCCAGTCCACCGTGGCGAGGACGGCCCCGGGCGGGGCCGTCACGTCGGCCGTGAAGGTGAACGTCGTGGCGGGCTGGCCGTCGGGGGCGCCGGGCACGCAGAGGTCGAAGACACCGAGGTTGTTGCAGGGCGTCCACCAGCCCATGGTCGCGGTGGGCCGGGCGGTGCCGTCGCCCACGTCGAGGCGGCACTCGTAGTCGTCGAGGCCGCAGAGCGGGCTCACGAGCGTGTCCCACCCGCTCCACTTCACGGACGTGGTGCCGGAGGCGTCCGCTACCTCGGACTTCACCCGCACGCGGGGCACGTAGCGCCCCGGCGCGTCGTAGGTGTGGGACGGTGTGAGCGTCCCGCGGTCGTCGTCGTCGTCGACGGGGATCGACTCCACGGCGCAGCCGGGGCAGCCCGGGTCGAACTGCACCTCCGTGACCTTCGCCCCCCGGGCGCCGTCGGGCTCCACGTAGGACGCCCGGAAGGTGACCGGCTCGCCGACCCGGGCGTCGTCCCCGGCGACCCCGCTGCAGCCCAGGAGCGGGAACTCCACGCACGGGGCCCACCAGCCCATACGCGCCTGGGGCGCCACGTGGGCGGTGCGCATGGTCTGCGAGTAGCAGTCCAGGATCTGCCCGGCCTCGGGGACGGCGTCCCGGCCGTCCCCGAACGGCCAGGAGAAGCTGGGCCGCGGGCAGGTCACGACCATGTCCGAGAGGCCGTTGAACTGGCGGTCGCCCATGGAGACGTCGCCGTCGGCGTTGGACAGCGGGTTCGACGGGTCGGCGTACGTGTAGCGCACGGCGGGCTGGTCGCCGTCGACGAGCCTGTCGAAGACGTGCGTGAACTCCCGCCCGGCGGCGACGTCCACGCAATTGCTTCCCACGGCAACCGGGTCGCCCTGGTCGCGGCGCGGGCAGTCGCCGTCGAGGTCCCACTCGTAGTCCGCCACCCGCGGCGAGCCCGGCCCGCCGAGGGCGTCGCCGACGTCGGGGCCGGCGGCGCTGAAGGTGTAGCCCCGTCCGGCGGTTCCGTCGTAGGCGACTCCGGCGAGGTAGAGCTGGACGAGGGGCTCGATCTCCCCGCCTATCTCCGCGACCGCAGTCAGCACGTCTCGCACCCTCTCGGCCGCCGCCCGGAGGTGCGCGGCCGACATCGTGGCGAGGCCTGCCTCGATCGCGCCCACGTCGGAGCGGAGGCACTCCGTGTGGCAGCCGGCGATGCGCTCGGCCCGGCCGAGGACGTCGTCGAAGGCCTCCACTTGCACGAGCCCGCCCTGGAGGTCGCCCACGAGGGGCACCAGCGCCGCCCGGAGGCCGGCGTCGTCCTGGGCGAGCGCGGCGTCGAGGTCGCCCCGCCAGCGGGGGACGTCTTCGGAGACCAAGAGCGACACGTCCAGCGCGTGGTCGTCGATCTCGTCGAAGACGAGCTGGACCGCCCGCCCCGCCGTGTCGCTGCCCGGGAGCGCCACCGCGCGGCGGGCGACGTCGAGGACGGCGTCGGGGATGCGCCCGATCTCGGTGCGCCACAGGTCGTGCGGGTTCATGCCGAGCTTCGGCAGGATCCTGTCCACGGCCGAGAGCACCAGGGCCGCGCCCACGGTGTCGTCGGCGAGCTCGGACACGTCCGACGACGTCCCCCTCAGGGACCCGCACCCCTCCGTCAGGGGCGCCAGGAGCCGTCCCAGGCCCATCGTGGTCTTGTCCAGCTCCGCCTGGGTGGCGAGTCCCCTCATGTTCGGGACCCGCAGCAGCCGCGGCTTGGCGGCAGCGGCACCCGCCTTCAGAGCGGTCGCCGAACTCGCCCCCGCTGCGAGACGCTTGTTCACGCCGACCGACGCGGCGTTGAACGCCACTGCCCAGAGCGTGTCCCGGCTGGGCAGCACGCCGGGTGACAGCACCACGTCCATGACGTAGCCGATGGCCGCCGTCACTGCGACGTCGACCCACTTCGAGAACGGGGAGACGTAGGACAGCACCGCGAAACCGACCTTCAGGAGCGTCACGACCGCGGGGAGCACGTGGGTGAGGACGTCGTCCATGGTCGCCAGCCAGGGGCAGAGCCGCTCCTCCATGTAGTCGCGCAGGAGCCCGCACCAGTCCTCGGCCGCTGCGCACAGGACGTCGTCCTCGAGGGCGAGGGTGCGCATCACGTCCAGCAAGGCCACCACGTCCAGGGCGTTGTCAGCCGGCACCGGGCAGCTCCAGTAGAGGGGGAACGCCTCCACCCGGTCCGGGTCGCAGCGGTGCGGGTCGTAGTACTGGACGAGGCGGGCCAGGACCTTCTGGGCCGCGGCGGGATCGCCCGCCACGCCCCCCAGGAGCTGGCGGGGCGACGGGACGTCCCGTACGGCCTGCTTCGCCGGATCGACCCCCGCCCAGCCCCGCATCGTCGGGTCCACCGCGCTCAGGCCGATCTTCTCCGTGCCGTCCACGAGTAGGCCCACGATGCCGTGGGGGCGGTTCGACGTCCACGACTCCAGCTTGGGGCGCATGTCCACCCGCAGGGCCTCGACGTCCATCGTGGAGCGCAGCCGGTCGTGGCAGAGCACCTCGTCTTCGGCGGCGGCCCGCACGCAGATCCGCGCCCACAGGTGCAGGAAGCGCGTGTCCACGTCGGCATCGAGGCCGGGCACCTCCGCGGTGTTGAAGGCCGCCGTCAGGGTGGCCGGGTACATGCGGTCCCCGGGCAACTGCCCGCACCCGGAGGTGGCCGCCCGCTGCGGGCAGTCAGCGTCGTCGCGCGCGTAGTAGCCCAAGGGGCCGAAGAGCGCCGTTGGCGTGGCTCCCTCGTCCCGGCCGGACGACGTGGCCCCCACACCGCCGGCGTCGGACCACGGCGAGCGGTACACGTTCGGGATACCGTCTCCTTCGGGGTCCGCTTCGGCGGCGAACTGCACACTCATCCACTCGACGGGCCCGTCGAACTCGAAACGCTCCCACCAGCGGTGGTCGTTGCGCACCGAGTCGCCGCCCACCGCCGGGACCAGCGACCGTTTGCAGGGGATCTGGGGGATCGCCAGCGGGTTCGTGGCGGCGTCGGAGTAGTCCTCGAGGGACTCGCCGAGCGCGAGGTCGACCGTGAAGTCGTCGTTCAGGGTGACGGGCGCCTTCGCTCCCCACGTGTCGCAGAGGTTGGTGTGGGGCACGACCCGGAGGCTCTCGCCCTTCTCGGCCCACAGGGTGTAGTCGCCGCCCGGGTCCAGCGGGTCCAGGCCCTCCTCCGGTGGCGGCTGCCCGTAGCGGAACCAGCCCGACCACTTCCCGTCCTCGGTCCCGGCCCGGGCCTCGAGGAACAGACGGGGATAGCTCCTGCCCCCGACCACGTACCTCTCGAAGGCCTCCAGGAACAGGTTCTCGGCCGAGGGCACCTCGAAGATCCCCTCGTCGGGGAGCTCCGGGGAGTAGACGACCGTGCCGCAGAGGTCGTCGGCCGCCGAGGCGAGGCATTCGCCGTTCCAGGGGGCCTGGAACCCGTCGGACGCCCGCACGGCCTGGGTCTTCTCCCAGACGACCGTGCCCCGGGCCTTGTTCCGCAAGCGCCACTCGATCGTGTCGACACGGGAGGCGTCCGTGGACTGCACCTGGGCGTAGAAGTTCGCCGGGGCCCCGGGGTGGACCATGGGCGCCTGGCTGGGATCGAGGAGCACGATGCGCGGCAGGGCCTCGGCGACGAGGAGCTCGCAGCCCAGGAAGCAGAGGAAGTCCCCGTTCGCGTCCCATTCCCCGCGCCCGCCGTTCTCCGCCACGGCGCGGACCCGCGGCCTGTAGGAGCCGGGGGTCGGGAAGTTGACGATCTCCTGGGCGACGCGCCACGGCCGGTTCTGGAACGAGACGTCCACCTCGAGGACGTCGTGGACGTCGACGTCGAGGATCCGGTTGTCCTCCACCGTGGGAGTGGAAGCACCCACCGGTGTCGTGCGGTCCACGTCGCCGTCGCCGTCCCAGTCCCACTCGAAGGCCTCTACGGGCCGGCCGCCGTACTCGCCGTAGGCGGTGAAACGCACGTTCATCCGCGTGTCGACCACCGGGATCGACTCAAGGCACGTCGTGGGGAAGTCGCTCATCCCCTCCGGGATCCCATGGCCGTTGGGGAGCTTCCCGTCGCGCATGCCCGTGGGCAGGGGGCATCGGTACCAGTGCCGCATCCAGGTCTCGGGACCGGCCACGTCGAGGGGCACGTGAAACGGGGAGAGCCAGGGGTTGTAGCGGTCCCAGTCTGTGCAGTTCGCCGTGGACCCCACGTCGCAGAGGCGCAGTTCGGGGTAGTAGCTCCCCGCCTCGTCGTACGCCCCCGCAACCCCGATCCCGGCGCCTCTCCAAGTGTTGGTACCGAAGTCGGCGAGGTCGACGGTCGTGCGTTGTTCGGCGCCGCCGTGGGGCGAGCCGTTGGTGCGCACCACGAGGTCGACCTTGTCCGTGGAGGGGGTGAAGTAGTTGCCCCAGCAGACGGGGCCGGCGCAGTTGTGCATCGCCGCCTTGAACGTCACCGCGTCCTGCACCCCGACGTCGTCCCGCCCGCCCCCGCAGACGCCGAGGAGATCGGCGCTGTCGGGCTCCCAGCAGTCGGACACGAGCGAAACCCGGGGGGGGGCGACGTCGAGGCTGCGCGTCACGCAGTCCTCCCAGCAGTCCCACGCTCCCCTGTCCCCGCCGGCGGACACGGCCCGCACCCGGGGCGTGTAGCGCCCCGCGTTCGCGTAGCGGTGCCGCACCGACGCGCCGGGCGCTCCACTCGGCGTCCGCGTCGTGGTGCGCGGGACAGCTTGGGTCTCGTCTACCGAACCGTCCCCGTCGAAGTCCCACTCCAGCGTGTCCAGCGTCACGCCGTCGGGGTCGTGGTACTTCGCGCTCAACGTGAACTCGTCGAAAACCGTGCCGTCGTTGCCGCCGAAGACGCTGCTCTCGATGCACACCGGCGACGACGGGCTCCCCTCGCAGGGCCGCCACCAGCCCATCTCCGCCTTGGGGCCGTACACGTCGAGGAGGGGCGGGACGCCCACGACGTCGTAGGTGTCCCAATTCGAGCAGTTCGCCGCCGTCTCGGCGTCGTCGCAGAACCTCACGGCGGGGACGTAGCCCCCCGCCTCGGCGTAGCCCTCCCCGAAGGAGGCGCTGAGGTCGAAGGCGCCCTGGCCGCGGAGGTCGAATGACGTGATCTTGGAGGTGGTCGCGCCCGGGCCGTTGAGGCGCCATTCCACGTCGAAGCGTTCCGTGCTCGTCGGGGTCCAGAAGTCCCCGATGCAGAGGACCCGGCAGACGTGGGCCTTGGCGTCCAGCGTGACGCGGCCCCCCATGCGCACCTCGTCGACCCCGACGCCGGGCAGGGCTCCGGTCGCGGGCTCCCAGGCCACCATCTCCGGACGGACGAAGTCGGTGTAGACGTCCAGGGTCTCGGGGACGAACGCGAAGTCGAAGGCGTCCCACGCGCTCCAGTCGCCGTCGTCGTCGCGGAAGCGCACCCTGGGCTGGAAGTGGCCGGCGACCCTGTAGGTGTGGCCCTGAGAGGCGACCGTGGCGCCGGGCCCCACGTCGACGGCGTCCACGTCGTGGGAGGTGCCGTCGTCGAAGTCCCATTCGACCCGGTCGATGCGGGCCCCGAACGAGGCGTCGGGATGACCCACGGTGGCGTTGAGCGTGACCGCCGTGCCCGCCGGGGCGTCGGGTCCCCCCGGCGCGCAGACCGAGAGGACGTTGTGACAGGGCGACCACCAGTTCATCGTCGCCGTGGGCGCGCTGTCTGCGACTTCGAGGGTGGCCCCGTGCCCCGTGGCCGCCTGCCACGCCGACCACTCCCCGGCGTCGTCCCGCACACGGATCCGGGGCGTGTAGGAGCCCGCGCCCGGGTACCGGTGCGTCAGGGACACTTCGTGCAGGTCCAGGTGCCCGTTGTCGTCGTCGGCGTCGGCGGTCTCGTCCGCCTCGCCGTCACCGTCGTAGTCGACCTCCAC
>CAYJLW010000059.1:18032-25208 GCA_964370965.1 uncultured Acidimicrobiia bacterium
GAAGGACACCTCCCCCCGCTCCATGACACCGTCGCCGTCGGAGACCGACACCGTCTCGTCGCCCACACCGTCACCGGAGTAGTCGACCTGCACGTCGGTGATACGGCCCCCCCGGTCGACCGCGCCGAACTCGGCGGTGCACTCGTCGACGAGGCCGACCAACAACAGGGCCCAACCCCCGTCCGGGTCACACGCCTCCACGTCGAACGTGAATTCCGTCTCGGGCGCCCCGTCCGGGTGCCCCGACGGCGACCAGAAGAAATACGCCACCAACGGCACCCGGTTCACCACCCGGACCTCCCAGTCCAACGGGTTCGTCGACCCCACCCACCCCGAAGACGCCCCGTGGTCGTCGAAGACCCGCACCCGCGGCGTGAACAGCCCCGCAGACTCGTAGGTGTGACTGAACACCTCGGCCTGGGCCAGGTGCCCGTCCCCGTCGGCGTCGGCGTCGGCGGTCTCGTCCGCCTCGCCGTCACCGTCGTAGTCGACCTCCACCCGGTCCAGGGTCCCCCCCAGGTCCGCCCCGAAAGGATCGGCGAGGCAGTCGCCCAGGAGCACGTACCAGTCGCCGTCCGGGTCACACGCCTCCACCTCGAAACCGAACCTCGTCACCCCCGGCGCCCCGTCCGGGTCCCCCCACGGCGAGAACTCGAAAGACGCCACCCGGGGCGGGCGGTTCGTGAGGACCGTGGTGTCCCCGATGTGGGTGGAGCCCGTCCAGGGCGACCACTCCCCGCTGTTGTCGCGCACCCGGACCCGGGGTGTGACGTTCACCGCCTCCCCGTAGACGTGCGTGAAGGACACCTCCCCCCGCTCCATGACACCGTCGCCGTCGGAGACCGACACCGTCGCGTCGCCCACACCGTCACCGGAGTAGTCGACCTCCACGGCGGTGACCCGCCCCCCCCGGTCCGGCCGCCCCGGCGACACCCCGCACTCGCCGAAGATGTTCGCCAGGTACGTGCCGTCCGGGTCGCAGGCCTCCACGTCGAACGTGAAGGACGTCCCGGGCACCCCGTCCGGGCTCCCATAAGGCGACCAGAAGAAGTACGCCACCTCCGGCACCCGGTTCTCGGTGCTCAGCCACTTGTCACCGATGTCCGTGGACACCGTCCACCCAGACCAATCCCCGCTGTTGTCCTTCACGCGTACCTTCGGCTGCACCGAACCCGCCCCCGTGTAGGTGTGCGTGAAGGACAACAGGACGTGGCCGTCGCCGTCCGCGGTGGTGTCCTCCGTGTGGTCCGAGGTGCCGTCGCCGTTGTAGTCGATCTGCACGCTGTCGATCTCGCCGTCGAGGTTCGGCCGCCCGTCCTGCCAGCACTGGCCCAGGAGAGCGCCCTTCACCCATGTGCTGTCCGGGTCGCACACCTCCACGTCGAACGTGAAGCTCGTCACCCCGGGCACCCCGTCCGGGTCCCCGTAGGGCGACCAGAAGAAGTACGCCACCTCCGGCGCCCGGTTCGCCCCGACGTCGAGGTTGTAGGGCAACACGCTGTCCGGCCCGTAGGTGCAAGGGTCCGTACCGGTATCGCTCGAACACACGTACCCGCGGGGTTCGGGCGTGCCCACGCCGTTGTACGTGACGTCGAACCAGTGCTGTCCGGTGCAGGATTCCTCCTGGCCCCAGCCCGGTGTGGGGAGGCTGTTGCACGACGATGGGAGGTCCCAGGTCTGGTTGGCACCCCCGTTGTCCTCGCCGTAGGCGGGGTTGAGCTCCAGGTAGTACGGCCCGTTGCTGACGTCTTCGAGGAGGCAGTTCGTCGGCGTCCCCACGATGCTGGTGCCCCGGCAGACCTTGTACTTCACGAGGATGTGGATCGTCTGGCCCTGGATGACGTCCGGGTTGTCGAGGATCGTGCGGCACTCGCTCGTCGATTCTGCCGGTGCCCAACAGTGCAGCCAGGCCTTGCCGCCCTCGGCCTCGGCGGGAGCGGCGAAGGCCAGGGCAGCGGCAGCGGTGCCGGCTCCGACGACCAGGACGAGCACACCGAAGTGGAGCAGGTGTCGCCGGATCCCCGACGGCGACGCCGCCGGGCCCTCGTCGAGTTCGGGGGCGGGAGCAGCCATACAACCCGACGTTCGTGCTCCCAAGCGCCCGTACAAGAGAAGCCTCCAACCCCGTCGATCATCGATCGATGCGGATCCATAGTCCCGGCGTCATTGAACACGGGGCCTATGACGCCACGCTGACGCTTCGGCGCTCGTCCCCCCTGAACCCGAGACACCCAAGCGGCGACGCTCGCCCCGCCCCGGGTTCGCGACGACCTCAGAAACCCGGGACACGTTCCATGTCGATGCGGAGCCGCGTAGCACGAGCGAGGACTTCGTCCCTGCTCAGAGCACCGTCGGCGAGAAGGGAACCCACGAGACGGATCCAGAGCCCTTCGAAGCGTGAGCGGGTGGCAGCGATCTCGTCGTCGTAGGCGAACTGCCGTCTGCAATACCCGTCGCGGTACAGGTCCAGGCACCGGAGCCGCTCCTCCGTGTCGCCGCCGAGGGCGTCCGCGAAGTCGCGGGCGTCGACACGCCACGTCGTGCCCGGATCGAGCTCGAGGCCGTGGCGCTCGCGGAGAACGAGTTCGTCGCTGTCGAGATCGAGCAGGCAGCGCAACCGGTAGACGAGCGAGTTCAGCCTCTCCCGGCCCACGTCAGGGGCGACGTTCGGCCAGAGCGACTCCACCATCCATTCCGTCGTCACAGCGCGTCTCTCGCCCGCCAGCAGGGCGAGGAACTTGGCGTTGGTCGACCGGGGGCGGATCTCACGCCCGAAACGCCGCACGCGTACGTCGGGCCCGAGCACGAGCAACTCTCCGCTCCTGAGATCGGCCGAGGAGCGCCCTGGCGCCGCGTGGACAGCAGTGGAGGGCGTGGCGTAGTACGACTCGCGAGCCGTGCGCCGCCCTGCCTCGGGCAGGCCGGCCAGCCCCCTCGCCCGCAGCCGCCCCGCGGCATCGACAAGACCGACCCGCTCGCAGTCGCGCGCCCCGCGCAGCAGGGACACGGCCAGCGAGCGCTCGCTGCCGAAACGCGCACCGGATTCCACGGTGCTCTCAAAGGCGGCCACGGCCTCCTCGCAAGGCTCCCGGAGGACCCGGAGCCGCGCCCGCACGGTCGCGGCGTCCAGGTGGCTCACGGCCGGGAGCGGCGCCCCCAGGATCTCGTCAGGAACGACCTCGCCCGCAAGCTCCCAGAGCCCCACGTCCAGCAGGAGACCGGCGAGGAAGATCGCCACACCTCCCACGAGCAAGGACCTGCGGCTCGTCCGCGCGACCAGGTCCGGCAGTTCGGACGCGATGGAACCCCCGGAGCCTTCCTCGACTATCTGCACGCACGCGACGAGCATGTCACGCATGTCCGCGAGCACCGGCGCCAACCCCGTCGTGACGGTGTCGATCTCCCCGAGGGCCGCCCTGACCCCATTCGGGTCCCACGCGAGCAGCGACACCCACGCCGCCGCCAGCACGACGTTGGCCGCCCGGTCAGTGCCCATCTGCCGGGCCTGCCGGGTCAACTCCTCCAATGCCGCAGCGCACTCGGCGGCGTCCTCGCGCTGCACCATCGCGCGAGCCAGGCCCAGGATGGTGTCCGTGGCCAGGATCTCCTCCGCGCAGCCCACCGCAACAAACTCCGCCACTGCGCGCTCCCGCAGCGACGCCACCTCCTCGGCGTTCCCGCCCGCACCGGCGATGAGGCTCCCGATCGCGAGCATGCGCAAGAGCCGTCCCCGGGAGACACGCGCGAAGTAGCGCCCGTCACCCGCTTCGGCGCCCTGGAGCGCGGCCTGGGCCACCGCGAAGGCGCTGAGGTCGAGCTGCATGAGGTAGTGCTCCGCGGTGATCGCGCTGTACCAGAGCTGCAGGTCGACGCGATCGCCGCACTCCGTGACAGCGGGACGCAGCGTCTCCAACTCGAAGGACGGCCTGTCCCACAGCCGCACGCCGGCATCGGCCTCGAAGAGCGACAACACCAGCGGGCGCGCCTGCCCCGCCCGTTCTCCGCCCGCAGTCAGCCCCCCGTAGAGACCCCGGATCTCGCCCCGGGAGAGGAGGTCCTGCAGGCAGGCTTCGGCGTCGGCCCGAGCCTCGGAGTCGTCGAGAGCAGCGGCCAGAGCAGACGCAAGCTCGTCCCATCGCCCCTGGCTCCCCAACCGCGCGAAAACGGCCGCAGGGCTCTGCTCCTCCCCGTTGCCCCGCACAGCGTCATCCTTTGAGGCATCGTGCCTCGAAGCCCTCTTCGACGTCGTCTGAGATCCTCTCGTAGCCGCCGCTCGCAACCTCTCGGGCGACCGGCCACGCCCTACTCGTCCAGGGGCATCCTAGCGGGGGGTTTCGCGTCCCATCCTTCCGTCGCGGGAACGGAATCCGCAGGCCCGTCCCGCATCCGGGCGTTCCCCGGAGAGCGTGGTGACAGCCTCGCCTCGGTCTCTGCGTCACAGGGCGACCTGCGACACGACTGCGTCGTGCGCTCCATCGGCACCCCTCGGCTCCGCCGGCGGAGCGGGGGAAGACCTCCGTCGGCACCCTGGGCTCAGCAGATCCTGGGGAGGAGGTCGCCGGCGGGCATGTCCACCAGGCGGGTACCGCCGAAGCTCGTCTCCAGGGCCACCGCCCCCCGGGGCTCGGCGACGACCTCGCCGATCTCGCAGGCACCCGCCCCGGCGGGGCGGGCCCGCAGGGCCGCGAGGGCGTCGCGCACCGACTCCTCGGGGACGACGGCGACGACGTTCCCCTCATTCGCCACGTACAGGGGATCGATGCCGAGCAGCTCGCAGACCGCCCGGACGGCCGGGCGCACCGGCAAGGCCGCCTCGTCGAGGACGACGCCCAGACCCGCAGACGCGGCCAGCTCGCAACAGACCGTCCCGACGCCGCCCCGGGTGGCGTCGCGCAGCCAGCGCGTCGCCGGGACCGCTTCCAGGAGGTCGCCGACGAGGTCGTGGAGGGGAGCGCAGTCCGACGTCACGTCCGCTTCGAGCCCCAGGTCTCCCCGGGCGACCATGACGGCGACGCCGTGGTCGCCCATGGGACCGGACACGAGCACACGGTCACCGGGAACGACCAGCTCGACGCCGAGGCGCGTCCCCGCTGGGACGACACCGATACCCGAGGTGGTCACGTAGAGCCCGTCGGCAGCGCCGCGCTCGACGACCTTCGTGTCCCCGGCAACGATCTCGACGCCCGCCGCGGCCGCCGTCTCGGCCACGTCCGCCGCCACCCCCCGCAACTCGTCCATGCCCAACCCCTCCTCGAGGACGTACGCTATCGACAGCCACCGCG
Organism: uncultured Acidimicrobiia bacterium; assembly: GCA_964370965.1. Lineage (GTDB taxonomy): Bacteria > Actinomycetota > Acidimicrobiia > UBA2766 > UBA2766 > CAYJLW01. The sequence goes on from CAYJLW010000059.1 coordinate 23,315, forward strand.
CCCGGGCGCCCATCACGGCGAGGTCGTTGACCGTGCCGCACACCGCCAGGGTGCCGATCGAGCCGCCGGGGAAACGCCGCGGGCGCACGACGAAGGCGTCGTGGGTGAAGGCGAGGCGGGCCCCTCCGGCGACATCCAGAAGCGCGGCGTCCTCCAAGCCCCGCAACGACCCGCCCCCATAGGCATCGAGGAAGACCGACTCGACGAGGCCGGCCGTCGCCTTCCCGCCTGCGCCGTGCGCTGTCGTCACCACGTCACCGAGCAGCCGGTGGTGCCCGGTCCTCGGCAGCGTGAACCCCGCCGCGTCCTCCGCTCCCCGAGGACCTCCTCCTCTCACCGGGCCACCCTGGGACCGCCATAGCGCCGCCCGCGCCCGGGAATCTGCAAACGCCCGTACAGGTAGTGCGCCGCGCAGGCACCCTCCGCGGACACCATGCACGTGCCGACAGGGTGCTCGGGCGTGCAGGCCGTCCCGAAGACCCCGCATTCCCAAGGCTTCCTCGCTCCCCGCAGGATCTCCCCGCAGCGGCACGCCTTCGGATCCGGGACGCGCCGGCCGGCCAGGGTGAAACGCTCCTCGGCATCGAGAGCGGCGAACTCGGGCCGCAGCTTGTACCCGCTGTGGGGGATCCAACCCATGCCCCGCCACTCGAAGGTCGCCCGCGGCTCGAAGACCCGCTCCAGGACGGCGAGGGCCTGGGGGTTGCCCTCGTCGCTGACGGCCCGCCGGTACTGGTTCTCGACCTCGCAGCGCCCCTCGGCGACCTGCGCCAGGATCATGACGAGGGCCTCCAGGATGTCGAGGGCCTCAAAGCCCGCAACCACGACCGGCTTCGCGTAGTCCGCCGGCACATACCAGTGCCCGCGGCGGCCGACAACCGTGCTCACGTGGCCCGGGCCGAGGAAGGCGTCGATCCGGGAGTCCTCGGACTCGAGGAGCCAGCGCACCGCCGGCTCGAGGAGCACAAGGTTGGAGAACACCGAGAAGTTGGCGAGGCCGCGGGCCTGGGCCTGGATGACGGCGACGGCCGTCGGCGGCCCGGTCGTCTCGAACCCGACGGCGCAGAGCACCACCTCGCGCCCCGTCTCCGCCTGGGCCACGTCGAGAGCGTCGAGCGGGGAGTAGACGACGCGCACGTCAGCCCCGCGGGCCCGGGCCGTCAACAGCGAACCGTTCGTCCCCGGCACCCGCGCCACGTCCCCGTAGGTACACAGGACGACCTCGTGGTCGGCGGCCAGGGAGCAGGCGTCGTCGATCCGCCCGGTGGGCAGGACGCAGACGGGACAGCCCGGCCCGTGGAGCATCTCCACGTTCCCCGGCAGCAGGCCGTGCAGGCCGCTCCGGTAGATCGCGTGGGTGTGCCCGCCGCACATCTCCATGATCCGGACATGCCCGCCGATGCCGTCCGCCAGTTCGTGCAAGCGGGTGGCGAGCGGGCGGGCCGCCTCGGGAAGCCGGTCGGTGTCGGGGCGGCTCACCTTGGCGCGCCGCCTCCGTCCGCTGCGGCACCGGCCACTGCCTCGAGGAGGGCCAGGGTCTCGCGCGCATCCTCGGCCTCCACACGGCAGAGGGCGAAACCCACGTGAACAAGCACCCAGTCCCCCACGCCGACCTCACCCTCGACGAGCATCGTCGAGATCTCCCGCAGCACTCCCCCGGCGTCGACGACGGCGGAGGCGACCTCGGCATCGAGGACACGAACCACGCGACAAGGGACGCCCAGGCACACGAACAATCCCCTCTTCCAACGGGCGCTGGCGCGGTCAGTGTACCGGCGCGTTCCCGCGACCGCCCCCGGGACGCGGGACCCGGGGGCGAAGAGCCCGACCTCCAGGAGCGTGGGTCGGAACCGGGTCCTCCCACCGAAGTGGGGGGGGGGGGGGGGGGGGGGGG
>CAYJLW010000060.1:0-25117 GCA_964370965.1 uncultured Acidimicrobiia bacterium
TGTGCCGCATCGGTGGTCAGGCGCTACGAGGCCTACCGCGACATCGCTTGGGATGACCCCGAGATGCAGGTCGATCCCGATGACCCCCGCTGGCAGCTGCCCGACGATCATCCCTTGGGGGCCACCGATTGGTACCAGGCCCAACCACCGGAGAAGCGCTCTCGTATCGGCCTCAACATGAGTGCCGGGTTCTGCTACACCGGCCGGATATTCGAGGGCGTCCTCAGTCGCGGTCTGCTTCGCTTCGCCGCCACTCAACCGCACAACTCGTTGGAGTACCGGTTCGCCTACCACGAGGTCATCGAGGAGGCACACCACTCCCTCATGTTCCAGGAGTTCGTCAACAGAACCGGCCTGGCGGTTCCCGTCGTGGACGCCGATTTCATTCAGGCCACCACCAGAGTGGCGGAGTACGGCACCACGTTTCCGGAGCTGCTCTTCATCTACGCGCTCGGTGGAGAGGATCCGATCGACTACGTGCAGCGTGAGGGCCATCGGAAGCGATCCGATCGACATCCCCTGATCCAACGCATCTCTCAGATCCACATCGTCGAGGAGGCCAGACACGTCGCGTTCGCCCGATCGTATCTCCGCCTGAACGTGCCCAAGCTCAGCGATGCGAAGCGAACCGAGATGAGCCTGTCTGTGCCCGGCATTCTCGGAGTCTTGTCGAGCCTGATGATGCAGCCACCCGAACACATCGTCCAGACCTACGGCATTCCGCCGTACGTGATCGACGAGGCGTTCACGAACAACCCGGCGCACCGCAACCTGGTGGTTGCTTCTCTGTCCAAGATCCGCGCTCTGTGCGAAGAGCTGGACTTGATGACCCCCGAGGCAACGCAGCTCTGGGAGAAGGCAGGTCTTCTTCCAGATTGACTGGCCGGGCGATGGGTCGATCGACATAAGACCCGTCAGAAGTGGACGCTGCGCCACGAAAGGATCGCTGAACTTCCTTGCGTAGGGCGGAGCAGCGCGTGCTGCACTCAATCGCCTCCAGGAAACCAGCGCGCTCGCGCCAACTCGCGTCGGTCGCCGACGCGACCGGGAATGGATCAGCGACGAGCTCCTTCAACTCCTCGACGCCTTCGAACACGACCTCGGTGAGAGCGAAGCAGGCACGAAGCGAAGGCCCTCGCCATCGCCAACTCGACCGCCTAACCCGAACCCCCGGCGCGTAGCCCGGCAGATTGATCCCTGAAGCCGAGGCGGAGGGAATGGACGACGTCCGGCGCAGTGACCGGTTGGCCGGCCTGGCGAACTGCCGCAAGGCTCGGCAGGAGCTCCTCGCAGTTCTCGGGTGTGATGAGTCCAACCGCGACCCATTCACTGAGTTCCAGCGTGCAGTGCTCGAATGCTCATCCGACCGTGGAGCGGATGGCGCCGAGCGCGGCGGCGCAGAACTCGCCGGCGTCGAAGCCTTCGACCGCGCGTTGCAGGTCCCAGCAGGCGGCGACGTCATCGACAAGCTCGACGTACAGGCGCGTGCCAGCGACGTGGACACCAGACGGCCGTCCACCCCTGCCCCGGGGGAAGCGGCGATCACCACGCCGACCCGCATCGACCCCTCGGTGGCGCCACCCTGCGCGTTGAACACCAGACGGCCGTCCACCCCTGCCCCGGGCAGCACACCCCGCAAGATCCCCTGTGTCACACCCGGCATCGGGAAATGCGGCAGTGCGCGGTGCAGATCGGTCGGTTCCTCGAGTGCCAGCCCGTACTTGTCCGCGGCGAACCGGAAGGTGTTCGCCCAGAGCGGCCCGGGTTGGGGGAACCATGGCGCCCAGTCGGGCGGCCCATCCAGGGCGGACACGAGGACCGTGTCGACGGACCGGGGCGCGTGGTAGGCGACGAACACATCGCTCAGTCCGGCGGCGATCGACGACGCGGCGCCCGCCAGAGCGTCGAGCGCGTCTGCGGTGGCGAGGTAGCCATTGCAGCGCACCCCCAGTGTGCCGTGGGTGAGGATCACCTCGACGAAGGGCCACGGCATCCGCCGGAACACCTCGCCGACGCGGCCACCGAAGATCGAAGCGCACAGGTCATCGGGTACCACACGGCCGCCAAGCCTGAACCCGGGCAGACCGACGTCGTCCAGATCGGTGTTGCCGACCGGGCCCATCCGATCGGCCCGCCGCACGACCAGACGCGGACACAGGGCGGCCTCCGGCACGCGGACACTCGCCGAGGTGGCCGGCACCCACACGGCGGACGCCGCGAACGGGCCGGCCGGCTCGTCGTGTGACAGCTCGATCGGCAGGAGCGTGTTCAGGAACCCTCTCGACCCTCTCGCGTTGTACCTCGAACCGTAGAACTCACCGCCGTACTGGATGCCGGTGGAGGGGTGCGTGGCTATCTCGTAGAGGTCGTGCTCGAGGACGCCGAAGCGGCCGCCGGGCAGAACGCCCCGAGCGACGTTGAACACGTAGTCGGGCCAGGCCGGCTGCACGGAACGAACGGTGGCCACGTGGACCGAGCCCATCGGGGTCAACCCGCGCGAAGCCGCATACTCGCCGGGATCCACCGCCGGGCAGCGGCGGTGCGCGTCCTCCACGTCCTCGGAGACGAACGCGGCGACCCCGAACTTCGATGACATCACCCCCAGTGTCGCGCGCATGACCGGGCGCGAACTCGATTGCCCACCGCGCGCCTCCCCACCGACTCCACTCGGCACTGCACGTGAACGTGGGTCGATGTCCAGTGCGGGTGCCGTCACAGCCGAGTCCTCGAACACCGCCATCAGAGCCATGTGAAGGCCACGACCACCGGTCGTCGTGAAGCGGAAGAGGCCAGCGTCAATTCCTCGCCAGACCCGCTGATGTTCCATGCGATAGACCCTGGGCAACGGGTGTGACACGCACCGTCCCTCGGCTGGTCGAGGCTGAGCGCAGGCATCGGTGTCGAACTCGCGGTGGGCGACTTTCGCCGTTCCTGGCCCTGACCTGCGGCTTCACTTGGTGGCGGGAGGACCGGCCTGTACTGGCTCGCGGTGTAGAAGTCCGAGCCGCCGTCAGGCCTGGGCGAGGACGTCCCGATGTGCTTCCACAGGGCCGGGGAGCACCTCGAGGAGAACGTTGCCATCGCTGCTGATCTCCACGATCCGGGCGACCTTCGGGTCGGCATCGTCGTCGCCCACCACCGCGTATCGCCCGACCTCGACCACGAAGCCGGCGCGCGCATCCTCGGCGCGCACCCACAGGCGCCGATCGTCGGTCATGTCCATGAAGTCAACTGCGATGTCGTAGGCGTCAGCCATCGCCGAACCTCTCATCCTTGCCTCCAGCCCACCCCTCGGCGGGGCGGCCCGGATTGGGGATCGGGTCGTCGAAGCACCGGTCCAGCCGGGCCTGGGTCAGATCCGAGAGATCGGCGAGAACCAGCGTGAAGTGCGGGTGATCGAAGGTAGCCAAGACGTCCTAGGTCTGTGCCCAGCGACGGAGGAGCCGCGGAACGTCGACGGATTCGACTCGCCCGCGAATGGAGCGATCGACGAGGGCCTCGTCGTCGAGGGTGTCGGGGACGCGCGAGACATAGCCATGGCGAGGCCGGAGGATGCAGCCAGCGACAGCCGCCACGACCTCATCTGATCGACGTTGGAGGCTCACAACTCACGTACGTGAGTTGTGAGCCTCCAGCCCCTCACGAGACACCGCGGGTCGCGCTCGGCGGCCGGACAAGCGAGCGCACAGCGTGTCCAGGCCGCCGCCACCGCTCCGCCGAACGATTTCACGGGCAGGACGTGGCGTCGCCGTCGCATCCTGCCCGCGATCGGCTCAGTAGCCCATGAGACTGCGCACCTTGCGCCCGACGGCCTGGGACTGGCCCATGCGGGCGATCCAGCCGTCCATCGCCGCCTTGAACGCCGCCCCTTCGAAGCCCTTCTCGGCGGCGATGGCGAGCATCCCGGCCTCGTCGGTGACACCCTTGGCCTGGGCCTCCTTGCCGACCTCGACGTAGGCCTCAAGCGACACACCCTGGATCGGCTCCCAGATCGGGTCGTCGTCGGCCACCGGCTTGTTCGACGGCCCGCCGATGATGGCCGGGTCCATCAATCCCGCCTTCTCGGCGGCGTCCGTCTGCTGCTGCATCGCCTTCTGCGCCGCGCCCACGGCGCTGTCGGTGATCTTCTTGAACAAGCCCATCAGGACCCCTTGTCTTCTCTGGCGACACCGGGGCGGGTCACCCGGCGATCGCCGACCTGTCGGCGACACCACGACGCCGTCGGACGTAGCCTACCGCTCCCCCACCACCCCTCTGCGAGGCGCACCCGTTTGCAGGCGGAGGAGTCTGTCATGGCAGCGGGAGTCCTGGAGGTCGGCGAGGTGACCTGGTCACGCGGCGAGCTCCACGAGCGGTGAGTGACGGAGTTCGTCGACACGAACGTCATTCCGTACGCATGCGACGCCTCCTCCGGGGATCGCCACCAGGTCGCGCGTGAACTCGTCAGCGACCTCGGGCGGCGAGTTGGCGTCAAGATCGTGGCGATGCCGTTGAAGCGGCACCAGTCGGCGACGGCCCACGCGAGCAGCTACCACAACGGCGCTCGACGCCTCCGGCGGCACGAGCCGCGGCGACTGCCTCGTCCCCCGTCTTGTAGGGCCCGAGCCAACGACCGTTGTCCGCGCGGGTACCTCCCGATTGCCCGGCGCCGTCGTTGCAGTGTCCACACTCGCCGCGGTGCACGGTCGCGCGATGTCCGTGGGCGCGCCAGTTCTCATAGACCCAGTAGTTCACGAGGTCTCCAGGTCGGCATCGTCGGGGATGTCGTCCTCGGGGTCGAACCAGCCAAGCAGTGACTGGAGGTCATCTGCCGAGAGCCGGCCATCGGGTAGGGCACGGCCTCCTTCGTCGAACTCGACGACGGCCGGCATGACTCCCGACGTTCCGACCCCGGAGAACACACGTTCGATAAGCTCGGAGCATGCGCTACTACGTGAACAAGAACCAACAGTCCAACGGCGATCACGAGGTCCACACGAGCTCGTGCTCGTTCCTCCCAGCCGAGTCGAACCGGACCTACCTGGGTGACTTCTCGTCATGCGGACCGGTGTCGAGCGCCACGATTCCTGAGCACGTGCGGGGGTGTTGGCGACAGGCAGTGTGAGCGCGACGGTTCCTGTGGCGGCAGTGGCCGGGTTGGCGGTTGGTCGAGCGCTGGGGCAGGGTGGGTGTGTGTCTTGAACGCGCAAGAGCCCTCTCGCTCGATCTCTTGGCCGAGAGGCGAGAGGGCTCTTCCTGACGGTGCCCGGAGGCGTCGCTGTGCTCATCGTAGGAGTCGATTCGGCGGCGGTCGAGGCCGGGCTGGTGGCAGGCCGGTTGGCGTGCCCGGCCTGCGGGGTCGGGTTGCGGCCGTGGGGCCGGGCCCGCGAGCGGGAGCTGCGTAGCCGGGCGGGGAGCCGGCGGCTGGTGCCCCGGCGGGGCATTTGCGCCGGCTGCGGCGTCACGCACGTGTTGTTGCCCGAGGCCTGCCTGGCCCGTCGTCGTGACTCGGTGGCCGACGTCGGCGACGCGCTGACGGCGAAGGCCGCGGGTTCGGGGCACCGGCGGATCGCTGCGCTCCTGGGTGTCCCGGCGGCGACGGTGCGGGGCTGGTTGCGTCGCTTCGGCGCGGTCGCCGGGCGGGTTCGGGCGCACTTCACGCGGTGGGCCGCAGCGTTGGACCCGATGCTGGGACCGGTCGAGCCGCTCGGGTCGCCCTTCGCTGACGCGGTGGGGGCGATCGGCGTGGCCGCGGCGGCAGCGGTGCGCCGGCTGGGGCCGCGCCCGGCGTGGCATGTCGCCTCGGCGCTGACCGGCGGCGGGTTGTTGTCCAACACGAGCTGCCCCTGGGTGTCGCCCGGCTGAGCGTTCAGAGTCGCCTCAGACCGTCACGTCACCGAGGAGTCCGACTGTGAATGACCGCCAACGGGATGTCGCCTTGTTCCGTTACTCGCTGATCCGCGAGGCCGCCGACCCGGCGCTCACCGGACGCGAGCGGGGCGAGCTGGTGCGCGAGGTCGCTGCTCGTGATCACGCCGGCCCGGGCGGGCGGCGGGTGCGGGTGGCCCGCAACACCGTCGACCGTTGGATCCGCACCTACCGGGCCGGCGGGTTCGAGGCGCTGGCGCCGGCTGTCCGCAACTGCGAGCCGGTCACCTCGCCGGCCCAGCTCGAGATGGCCGAACGTCTCAAGCGGGAAGCGCCGAAACGGACCGCGGCGCAGGTGGCCGAGATCGTCCGCACGACCGACGGCTACGGGCCCTCGGCGCGAACGGTTCAGCGCCTCTTCGCCCGGTTGGGGCTCAACACCCGACCCGACGGCGCACCGGCCCGTGCCTTCGGGCGATTCGAGGCCGAGGCACCCAACGACCTCTGGACCGGTGACGCCCTGCACGGCCCCGCCGTCGCCGGCCGCAAGACGTTCCTGTTCGCGTTCGTCGACGACCACAGCCGAGCCCTGGTCGGCTGTCGCTGGGGGCTCTCCGAGGACACCGTGCGCCTCGAGGCGGCGTTGCGGACCGCGCTCGCCGCTCGGGGCGTGCCCCGCGCCGTGTACGTCGACAACGGCTCGGCGTTCGTGTCCGCCCAACTGTTGCGGGCCATGGCCAGCCTCGGGATCCGCTTGGTGCACTCCCGGCCCCACCGGCCCCAGGGGCGCGGGAAGATCGAACGGTTCTTCGCCACGGTGCGCATCCAGTTCCTCGTCGAGGTCGAAGCCCGCGGCGTCGCCGACCTCTCCGAGCTCAACCGGCTGTTCAGCGCGTGGGTCGAGACCGTCTACCACCGCCGGGTCCACACCGAGACCGGCGAGGCGCCCCTTGAACGCCTCGGCGCCGGGCCGGCACCGGCCCTGCCGACACCCGAGGCCCTCCACGAAGCGTTCCTGTGGTCCGAGCAGCGCACCGTCGCCAAGACCGCCACGATCTCCCTGCACGGCAACACCTTCGAAGTCGACGCCGCGCTCGTGGGCCACAAGGTCGAGGTCGTGTTCGACCCGTTCGCGCTCGACACCGTCGAGATCCGCTTCCAGGGACGGTCGATGGGCGCCGGTGTGCCCCACCGGATCAGCCGCCACTCACATCCCAAAGCACGACCCGATCCGCAGCCACCGCCCCCGCCGGTGACCGGGATCGACTACCTCGGTCTCGTCGCCGCCCGCCACGAAGCCGAGCTGGCAAAGGCGATCAACTACTCCCAGCTCGCCCTCCCCGACGAACTCCCCGCACCAACACCGACAGGCACCGACGACGAGGAGACGAGCACGTGAGCATCGACCGTCTGCGTTCGCACTGGGGTCTGACCCGCATGCCGTTCGGCAAAGACCTCGCCCCCTCCATGCTCCACACCCACCGGGCTCACAGCGAGGCCGCCGCCCGCATCGCGTGGTGCGTCGACGAACGCGCCCTGGGGGTACTCACCGGTGAGGTCGGCGCCGGCAAGACCGTCGCCGCCCGGGCCGCCCTCGCCAACCTCGACACCAGCCGCCACACGATCATCTACATGGGCAACCCCGCCGTCGGCGCCCGCGGCCTCTACGCCGCCGTCGTCACCGCCCTCGGCGGCGTGCCCCGGTTCCACAAAGCCGCGCTCATCCCCCAGGCAACCGACGCCCTCGCCGCCGAAGAAACCGAACGAGGCAAGAGAGTCGTGCTCGTCGTCGACGAAGCCCACCTCCTCGACGCCGACCAACTCGAAGAACTCCGACTGCTCACCAGCGTCGACATGGACTCCCGCTCCCCCGGAGCAGTGCTCCTCGTCGGCCAACCCACCCTCCGGCGACGCATCAAGCTCGGCGCGTTCGCCGCCCTCGACCAACGCATCGCCCTGCGCTACGCCATGACCGGCATGGACGCCACCGAGACCAGCTCCTACGTCGCCCACCACATCAAGCTCGCCGGCCGCACCGACACCCTCTTCTCCGACGACGCCCTGAACCTCATCCACCAAGTCTCCCGAGGGCTGCCCCGGGCCGTGAACAACCTCGCCGTCCAATCACTCGTCGCCGCGTTCGCCCACAACAAGGCCATCGTCGACGAGTCCTCCGCACGAGCCGCCGTCACCGAAGTCACCGCCGAGTAGACCTCACCAACCCCAAGTCAGCCCGCGACAACGCGCCGCCCCACCACATCTCCATGCTGCATGTCACCGTCGTGCTCATCCAGCGTGTCGGCCGACAACCGGCGGTAGCTGAGGCCCGCAAGCACTACCGCCAGTGCAATGGCTGCTACTACTGCTCCTCGGCCTGCCACACGAGCTGACCGCTACTCGGGCAGGCAGGATGCGCTCGAGCTGAGTCCAGGTCTCGATCGATGATCGCCGCATGGCCACCGAGACCCGCACCTACCGCTTCTCCATCACGTTCAGCGTCGAGCCCGATCACCCGGCCTACGACGATCCCGAGTGGGCAGCGGATGCCGCGTGGGGTTCGCTGACCAACGAGTACGGCCTGCGAGCGATCTACGAGAGCATCGAGGAGGTCGAACTCGATGACCCCATATGACCGCCCTCAGATCTCGCCGAAGCGAGCGTCGTAGACCTCCGCCATGGTGGCGATGAACTCATTCCACCGGAGGCCGCTCCCGGCCGGCGGAAGGTCAGGATCGATCTCGCCGGTGTCGCGGTCGAACGCAACCACGGCGATGCCCTCCATGAGGTGCGCTGCATCGCCTTCGGTGATCCTGCCGCCCGCCCGGATGAACCGACCGACTGCTCGCGTGACGAGATGGGTGGTCGACTTCCAGTACTCGTCGTCGCCCGACTTGGCCCGTTCCGTCGTGGGCAGCGTGAGGATGCCTCCGACGACGGCGAACGGGAACTTGAGGTGGAGGTTGACGGCGAAGGTTCGGACGTCGCCGAAGCGGTTCCAGATCGCTCGGCCCACGGCCAGGTGCACGGGCTTGATCTCGATCCCGAGGGTCAGGCCGTCACGTGCGGTCATCTCGGAGACGTCCGCCTTGACGCTCCGGAGGCCGCCGCCTACCTCGCGTTCTCCGGCGACGGCAGCCGACAACGCCAGGCCAGCACTTCGAAGATCGACGAGCGTGATAGCCGCCAGCGCGTTCGAGAGGCGGATCTGCGCCGCCTTCCCCTTGGCGGAGCCGAGCACCGAGGCCTGGCGGATGTATTCCGCCGAGGCTCGGCAGTAGTCCTCGATCGTAGGCGGCGACAGTAGTGCCAGGCCGTCGACAAGTGGGAGGCCTGTCGGCTCCACCGGTTTCGCCATCGCTACGCGCTGAGGTCCATGGCCGCCTGCCCAGTGGCATCGACCACTTGCCGCACCCGGTCGACGCAGCCATCGAAGTACGACGGATCGACCTCGCAGCCAATGCTGTTCCGGCCCCAACCCGCAGCAGCAGCCGACGTCGTCCCGGTTCCGAGAAACGGGTCGAACACGGTGTCACCGACGAATGAGAACATCCGAACGAGGCGCTCCGCGAGAGTCAGCGGGAACGGTGCGGGGTGGTTCCGGGTCGACGCGCCGCCGAGGCGCCAGACCTGCTGGAACCAGTCTGAGTGGTCCGCCGCAGGGATCACCGACATCAGGCGCGTGGCGAGCTCGGGCTTGCGGTACCCGCCCGGCTTGCGCTGGAAGAGGATGTACTCGATGTCGTTCTTGACGACGCCGTTCGGCTCGTAGGGCTTGCCGTAGAAGCCGCCCCCTCCTCCGACCTCGTACTGCGCGTTGGCGATCTTGTACCAGATGATCGGGGCGAGGTTGTCGAAGCCGATCTGGCGGCACCGCTCCTGGATGCTCGCGTGTAGCGGGAACACCAGGTGCCGGCCGAAGACCTTGCGTGAGACGTTGACGTCGCCGACGACGATGACCATCCGTCCACCGGGAACAAGGGCGTCGTAGGCCCGTCGCCACACCTCGTCCAGGTCATCGAGGAACTCGTCGTAGTCCTCGACCTGGCCGAGCTGGCGCTCGTGGTCGTTGTACTTCTTGAGCGTCCAGTAGGGCGGCGATGTCACGACCAGGTCGACGCTCTCCGGTTCCAGCTCGATCGCTCGGCTGTCGCCGTTGTGGAGCCGGTGCACCGTCTGCAGGCCGCGTACCGCGCTCTGGATGCGAGCACAGGCATCGGCATCCTTCGCCATGGCCGGGAACGCCTTCTGAGGTTCAGCCTGCACCATCTCCAGAAGCGACGGGGGCGCGGCGGCGCCTACCTGTTCCGCTCCCAGCGGGACACCGAGCACCACCCGCTTGTTGACTCCCGCCTTGGCTCGCTGCTTTGCCGTGGTCACGGGGACACCTCCTAATCGAACGTGTGTTCGGGGAGCGTACTCCCGATCTGCGACCGCAGCGACCGCACCCCGCCCAAGCTAGCGGAGTTGCTCAGCGGGGGCGGTGATGGGTCAAGGCGGCCACGGGGCCGCCGCAGCCAGCGGCACGAATCGCCGCCGGGACACCGAACGGGAGAGCCAGCGGGATATCCAGCGGGTGGCTGCGGGCGTCGGTGGGCGCCTATCCCGGCACGCGACGGCACAGGGCGTCATGACGTGGCACGACCAGCGTGACCTTCTCCATGCCGGCGCGACTCGCCGCGATCGCAGCCGGGCTCGAAGGCTCCGGACGGCACAGAGATCCCGCCGGAATCGCGCCAACGGGTGGGCCAGCGGGATACCCAGCAGGGTGCCCGTAGGGAAACCTGCAAATGTGTGCGCGCCGGATCTGCCGATTCGAGACGATCCTGAGGTCGCCGGAGAGCGTGACGCGGTGACGGGCTGGCAGGCGGCCCAGAGGGCCGCGTCGGCCTGGTCGTGGCTCGTGGGCGTGCTCGGCGCGACAATGGCGGTGTTCCGGTTGCGCTCCGCGAGATCCGCTGGAGCGCCGGCCCTTGTCGGCGGGGAACGTCGGCCTCCCAGCTCTCCGACTGGCGCGGTCGCGCCCTTCGGATCGACTGCCGTGGGAGGCAGCGATGGCCGCGAGCCGCAACAACGTCCGCAAGCGCGGATCGACCTGGACCTACTACGCCTACGTCACCGACGGCGCCGGGAAGCGCCGCCAGATCTCCAAGGGCGGGTTCGCCACCCGCCGCGAAGCCGAGATCGTGCGCATACTCGTTAACCTCGTAGAGGGCCCTGTATCCTTGGCGCAGGCCGTCTGCAGCAGCCCTCCGGCGAGTCGAGGATGCGCGGAACTGCTTGTAGCGATCAGTTGGCGCGCCGTCGGTCCCCAGGAAGCCAGTGCGCTTCAGGAAGGGAATGACCGGGCGAGCGCTTCCGCCACTCATGCCTAGCTTGGTCGAGAGGAAGTCTTGCGTGAACCGCTCGGGAGTGGCCGCTGGCTGGATCTTCTCGAGCACCTTCGTCACATTCCCCGATGCTGTGACGTACGGGACCTTGCCTTCGGCCACGGCGCTCCCTCCCAAATTTGGATGAGTGTGCAACCGCTACTCACCCGGTGATGACAAACGGATGACAAACGGCCTACGGGCCTCTGGTCCCAGCGCCGAATCCCCCGTGCTTCAACGGTTCTCAGCCCTTGTGGTCGTGTCGGAGGGGGGACTTGAACCCCCACCCCCTTATCGGGGACTAGGCCCTCAACCTAGCGCGTCTGCCTATTCCGCCACTCCGACGTGGAGCCCGCATTCTACGCGGTGGATGCGGCGGAGCCGATTCGGGCGGAGCCACACCGGGGCTACGGCGAGGCGCCGATGACGCAGTCGACGGGGAGGCCCCACATGCGGAGGCGGCGGGCGGCGGTGACGTCGAAGCCGGCAGTCTCGAGGAGGTCGGCGACGGGGACGGGGCGGCAGTCGACCCAATCCGGCCAGTGGCGGTGCGCCCAGGCGTAGAGGCGGTCCATGAGGCGGGGCGGGTCCTCCAGGGCCATGGCGACGACACCGAGGCGCCCGCCGGGGCGCAGCACGCGGCGGCACTCGGCGAGGACGTCGGGGATCTCGGGGGTGTCGAAGAGCTCAAGGGTGAAGCTCGTGAACACGGCGTCGCAGGCGCCGTCGGGCTGCGGGAGGTGGGCGCCGTCGCCTACGGAGACCTCCACCCGGCCGGCGACGCCGGCAGCCTCCAGCGCTGCCTCGGCCACACTGCGCATCCCGGGGGAGATGTCGACCCCGGCGACGTGGCCGCCAGCGCCGACGGCACGGGCTACGGCGACGAGGCAGCGACCGGTGCCGTAGCCGATCTCGAGCACCCGCTCCCCCGGGGCCGGGGCGAGCAGGGCGAGGCCGGCGTCGGTGAAGCGGCGCTCAAAGCGGCCGGCCCAGCGGTCATAGGTCCGGCTCATGCGGTCGTAGGACGCCGCCGCCTCCGCCTTGGTGCGCCGCACACGCACGATCTCAGATGTCATGCCACAATCCTGGCACGGCCCGGGACGCCTCCGGACCACCCGCTACCCTGCCCGACGTGGAACTCACCCTCCGGGTCGTCGTGAAGCGATTCCGCCCGGACGGTCACTGCCACGCGGAAACGGTCCCGGGCGAGACCGTGGACGTCCGGCGCCGCTACCGCCCCCCGTCGCCGCCGCCCGGTGGGCCGGGGGTGACGACGCCGAGCTCGTAAGCGAGCATCACCAACTGCGCCCGGTCACGGGCGTCGAGCTTGGTGAGCAGCCGGCTCACGTGCGTCTTGGCGGTGGCGTGCGAGATGAACAGGGCGTCGGCGATCTCGGTGTTGGACAGCCCCCGGGCGACGGCACCGAGCACCTCGGTCTCGCGCGGGGTCAGCGTGGCGAGCGCGCTCCGCTGGCGGGCCACGCCCGCGGCGCCGCCCGGGCCGGGCCGGCGGGCGAACTCCTCGACGAGGCGACGCGTGATGCTGGGGGCGAGGAGGGCGTCGCCTTGGGCCACGACCCGCACGGCGCCGAGCAGGTCGTCCGGCAGCGTGTCCTTGAGGAGGAACCCGCTCGCGCCCGCCCGCAGGGCGTCGAAGACGTACTCGTCGAGATCGAACGTGGTCAGGATCAGGACCCTGGTGGCCGCGAGCCGGGCGTCGGCAGTGATCTGGCGGGTGGCCTCCACGCCGTCCATCTCAGGCATGCGGATGTCCATGAGCACGACGTCGGGGCTCTCGCGGGCGACCAGGTCGAGCGCCGCCCGGCCGTCGGCCGCCTCGCCCACGACCTCGATGTCGTCGGCGCTGCGCAGGAGCACGCAGAAGCCGCTGCGCACGAGCGCCTGGTCGTCGGCCACGCCCACGCGGATCACGCGACCGGTACCTCGTACGGGAGCCGAGCCGCGACACGGAACCCGCCGTCGGGGCCGGCGCCCGCCGCGAGCGAACCGCCGTAGACCGCCACGCGCTCGCGCATGCCCACGAGCCCGTGCCCGGCGACCGACGTCCGCCCCGGGCCGCGGCCGTCGTCGGCGACCTCGATGTCGAGCGCTCCCGACCGGCAGTCGAGTCGGACGGTCGCCCGGTGCGCGTGGGCGTGCCGGAGGGTGTTGGCGAGGGCTTCCTGCACGATCCGGTACGCCGCCACCCCGACACCCGGCGGCACGCCGTCCGTGTCGCCCTCGACGCACACTTCGACGGCGAGCCCCACACCGGTCACGCCCTCGACCAGGCGCGCCAGGTCGGAGAGGCCGGGGGCGGGCGTGTAGGCGGGCAGGCCCTCGGAGTCGCGCACCATGCCGAGCAAGCGCCGGATCTCGGCCAGGCTCGCCCGGCTCGCATGGGAGATGTTGTCGAGGGCCCGGCGCGCTTCGTCCGGATCGGAGTCGATCACGTGCATCCCCACCCCCGCCTGCACAGCGATGACGCCGAGCGAGTGGGCGACGACGTCGTGGAGTTCCTGCGCGATCCGCAGCCGTTCCTCCGCCGCCGCCCGCCGCGTCGCCTCCTCCTGTTCGGCCTCGAAGGAGTCGATGCGCTGTCGGCGGGTGCGCATCGTCCAGCCAACCAGCATGGCGCTGCCGAACGCGCCCGCGCTGGTCACGAACTCGGCCACGCCGAAGTTCGCCGTCCCGGCGTAGAGGACGACGAGCAGCCCGAGCACGTACACCGCCGACGCTGCCACCACCTTCGGGGGCCGGTACGCCGCCACCGTGTAGATACCCACGCAGAGGACCCACGGCAGCGCGCCCGCGTCGTAGCGGTCGAGCATCAGGATCACGGTGGCGGTGAACGTGACCGCGAGCACCGTCGCCGGGGCGCGTCGACGGAGGGCATAGGGGACCGTGGCGGCGAGGATCAGGGCCAGCGCCAGCGTGTCGCGGGGTTCGTAGACGACCCTGCTCCCTCGTGTGGACCCGGTCGTGAGCAGGCCGACGAGGACGAAGAGCGCGGCCAAGGCGGCGTCGAGGACGGCTGTGGGCACCTCGTCGAGTCGGTGCATCGCCCGCGTGACTGCGCTGCTGATCGGCACTTCCGGAGAGTAACCCCTTCCTTCCCGGCGCCGCATCGGCCTGGAGGCCGACACCGGCGTACCCCTCGAGGTGTACGAGAGGTGGACACGAGGCGGGATGGACACACCGAACGCTGTTCGCGTGCAGAACGGAACGTCTGCGTCACATCCTGCACGCGAACACGACCCGCTACTCGCAGGCGATCGCCTCGAGCACGTTCAGTCTCGCGGCGCGCCGGGCCGGGCCCGTGGCGGCGAGCACGCCTGCCATGCCGGCCATCCCGAAGAGTACCGCCAGTTGCCCGAACGGAATCGTCAACCGTGTGATGCCCTCGTCCTCCAGCGCCCGCACGACGCCCCAGGCGGCGCCGAAGGCCAGCACCGCTCCCAGGGCCGCCCCGACCAGGGCGATGAGGAGCGACTCCCAGCGCACCGCCCGGCGGATCTGGCGGCGCGCCATGCCCACGGCCCGCAGGAGCCCCAGCTCGCGGGTCCGCTCGTGCACCGAGAGGGCGAGCGTGTTCGCGATCCCGATGAGGGCGATCACGATCGCCAGCGCCAGCAGGCCGTAGATCAGGTTGAGCATCTGGTCGATGCCGTCGGTGATGCCCTTCCTGAACCCGGCCTGGTCCTGCAGCGAGGCGTTCGGCCACTCCGCCAGCGCCGCCTCCAGCCGGGCGCGGGACTCGGCCGGCGCCACGCCCTTGTCGAAGGCCACGAACACCCGGCGGTCGAACTGGTCGGCCACGCGGCGTTGGAACGTGTCGAGATCCACGATCCAGGCCGCCTCGCCGCCGATGGCGTTGCCGTCGAAGACGGCCCGCACCGTGAGCGGCACCTGCCGGCCGTCCGCGAAGCGGAACCGCACGCGGTCGCCGATCCCGAGGCCGTCGCTGCGGGCCGCATCGGCCGCCACCGCCACCCCGTCACCGATCGCCTCGGTCGCGCCCCGGGTCACCTTCAGGTCGTAGAGATCGTCGCCGACCGTCGTGTCGATGCCCATCACCTCGGTGCTCGACCCCGCGACCTCCGCCGGGGCCACCCGCACCGCCAGCAGCCGGGCCACCCCGGGGACGGCCCGGAGGTCGTCCTCGATCGTGGTGGCGAACCCCTGCGTGCCCGAACCGGACTCGACCACGTAGTCGGCGCGGAACGACGAGTCCACGGCGGCCGAGATCGAGTCCTTGGTGGATGCGGCGAAGATCGTGATGAACCCGAGCAGGGCGACCCCGACCATGAGCGCGGAGGCCGTGGCCGCCGTGCGCTTCGGGTTCCGCCGGGCGTTCTCACGGGCATAGCTGCCGGTGACGCCGAGCAGCCGGATCGGAGCGCCCAGGAGCCCGACGGCCGGGCCCACCAGCACCGGGCCGAGGGTGAACACCCCGAGGATCGTGGCGGTCGCGCCGAGGCCGATGAGGGGGACGTCCGACGTCGAGAGCCCCACGAGGAACAAGGCGGCGCCCGCGCCTACCAGGAGCACGCCGCACGCCACCCGGACGAGCGACGGCCGAGGCCGGTCCACGGCCACGTCCCGCATCGCGGCGACGGGGCGCACGCGGGCCGCCCGCAGCGCCGGGACCACGGCCGACACCGCGCTCACGATCACCCCCACGGCGAAGGCTGTGACGATCGTCGACAGCGACACCACGAGCGGGCCGCTCGGCACGTCGAGTCCGCCGCCTGCGAGCAGTGCCCGCAGCCCGAACGCCAGTCCCAGCCCGGCGGCCAGCCCCACACCCGCCGAGACGAAGCCGACCACGACCGCCTCCAGCATCACAGAACGCAGGACCTGGTTGCGACGGGCCCCGATGGCCCGCAACATGGCGAGGTCCTTCGTCCGCTGGGCCACAACGATCGAGAAGGTGTTGAAGATGATGAACGTCCCCACGAGCAGGGCGACGTAAGCGAACGCCATCAGGAACTGGTCAAAGAAGGCCAGGTCGTCCCGGAGGCCGGCGCGCTTGTCGGCGGTGTCCCGCTCGCCGGTGACCACCTCGAGACCCGAGCCGGACACGGCGACGGACGCCTCGATCCGCTCGGTCAGCTCCGCCGGCGTCACGCCCGCCTCGCCGGCCACGAGCACGGCGTCGTAGCGGCCCGGGTCGGCGAACAGCCGCTGTGCGCCGGTGTCGGTCGTGGCCACCAACGACGACCCGGACACCCCGCCGAGGGCGCCGAAGCTCGCGGTGCCGACAATCGTGAGTTCGGCGGCGCCGGTCTTGGTGAGCACGCGGATCGAGTCGCCGGGAGCCCAACCCTGGTCCTTGGCGGTGTTCACGTCGATCACCGCCTCGCTGCCAACACGCGGGGCCCGCCCCGACGACAAGGAGAACGGGTTGAGGCGGTCGTCCTCGATCCAGTTGGCACCCATCGCCACGCCGAGCCCCTCTGTCGGCGAAGTGGTGCCGTCCGCCCTGATCAGTTGAGTGACGCCCTGGATCGACCCTCGAGCCTTCTCGACACCTTCGACGGCCGCCACCCGGTCCACGACCCCGGCGTCGAGGCGACCCCGAGCGGTGGCGGAGTCCCCCTCGATGGCGACGTCCCGTCGCACGATCACGTCGGTGCCCTTGTCGGCCTCGGCGAAGACGGCGTCGAAGGCCTGCTCGGTCGTGTCTGTCACCACCTTGGTGCCGACCATGAAGGCGACGCCGAGGACGACGGCGAGGCCGGTGAGCGCGTACCGCAGCTTGTGGGCCCAGAGGCCCTTCAGGGTCATGGAGAACATGTCAGTGGCCGATCTGCTTCATACGGTCGAGGACCGCTGCGGGCGTCGGGGCGGAGATCTCGTCGACGATCCGGCCGTCGACGAGGATGACGACCCGGTCCGAGTAGCCGGCGGCCACCGGGTCGTGGGTCACCATCACGACGGTCTGGCCGAGCTCGCGGACGGCCCGGCGCATGAAGGACAGGATCTCGCCGCCGGCGCGGCTGTCGAGGTTCCCGGTGGGCTCGTCGGCGAAGACGATCTCCGGCTGGCCGGCGAGCGCCCGGGCCACGGCGACCCGCTGCTGCTGACCGCCGGACAGCTCACTCGGACGGTGCTGCAGCCGGGCGCCCAGCCCCACCGTGTCGATGACGACGCGGAGCCACTCCCGGTCGGGCTTGCGGCGGGCGAGGGCCATCGGGAGCGTGATGTTCTCGATGGCGCTGAGCGTCCCCACCAGGTTGAAGGCCTGGAACACGAAGCCGACCCGGTCGCGGCGCAGGGCGGTGAGGCCCTTGTCGCCGAGGCGGGTGAGGTCGGTGTCGCCGACGAAGACGCTGCCGGACGTGAGCTCGTCGAGACCGGCGGCGGCGTGGAGCAGCGTCGACTTCCCCGAGCCGGACGGGCCCATGATGGCGGTGAAGCCCCCGTAGGCGAAATCGACGGTCACCCCGTTGAGGGCGTGGACGGCCGTGTCGCCCCTTCCGTACGCCTTGACGGCGTCGACGGCACGGGCGGCAGGGAGTGGGAGCGAGCACACGTCCCGCTCGTGGTCGGTGTTGGGGTAGGTGATGAGTGTCATGGGGCGAGCATGCGCCCCGGAGGCCCGGCTGTCGTCAGCCCCAACGGTGGTTCCCGGGGTCGCCCCCGGGAATGACGTCACCGACCGGAGTCAGCCTCCAGGGTGACACGGAGGTCTTCGTCAGGTTCCGCGGCCATCGACCAGTTCCGGCTCTCCGCACGACGTGGAAGACCGCGCCGAGGTCGATCCAGCTCACTCCCGCAATCCTGGCACGGCCCGGGACGCCTCCGGACCACCCGCTACCCTGCCCGGCGTGGAGCTCACCCTGCACACCGCCGACGGCCTCACCCTGGAGGCGGCGCTCACGGAGCCCGCCGGGGGGGCGCCCGAGACGACTGTGGTGATCTGCCACCCGCACCCGAGCTACGGGGGCACGATGTGGCTGCCGTTGCTGCACAGCCTCGCCCGGGAATGCGCCGGGCGGGGGATGGCGGCGCTGCGGTTCAACTTCCGGGGCGTGGGCGCCTCGCAAGGCGGCTACGGGGAGGGAGAGGCCGAGATCACCGACGTCGCCGCCGCCGTGGCGGCCGCCCGGGCCCGCACCCGCCTCGTGGGCCTGGCGGGGTGGTCCTTCGGGGCCGCTGTGGCGGCCCGCTGGCTGGCGGCGGAAGCCGAGACCCTCCCGTTCGTGGCGCTGGCGCCGGCGATCATGGCCGCCGGGGTCCCGACCCCGGCGGGGCCCCACCTCGTCGTCATCGGTGACCGGGACCAGTTCGTCCCGCTTCCGGCGGCCCAGGCGTGGGGCGGGGAAGTCCGCGTCCTCCCCGGTTGCGACCACTTCTTCCCGGGGGACTTCAACGACACTGCGGCCGTGGCGGCGGCGGAGTTCTTGTGCCGGCGTCTCCCGGTGCCCGGCTGAGCCGGGCGCAGTCGAAGCAGATGTGCCAGCGGGTGGGCCGGCCGCAGAGCAGGCAGTCACGGTCGGTGCCGTCGGGGGGGAGCTGATCGAACATGTCGACCTCCACACGATCCGCTGCGGGGACTTCTTCTCCGCATTCCATGACACGCATGACGCCTGGACCTCCGGACTCTTACACGCCGCCGTGCCCGCTGGCCAGGGCACCGTCACGATTCGTGTTCGCTTGGACGCACACAGTGTGCGCCGGGGTTCCTATGAGATGCCTGGGAGCAAGATGAGGAAGGGATGAGGAGGACGTCAGGCGCCGGAAAGCCCGGACGTGCCGTCGTCGGTCGGAACGCCCGCCCCCACCTCGGCGAAGTGGCAGGCCACGGGCCGCCCCGTGCCGCGGTCCGCCAGCGCCGGGACCTCCGCCTCGCACAGGGGCGCCGCCTTCGGGCAGCGGGTGCGGAACACGCACCCGGACGGCGGGTGCGCCGCCGAGGGCACGTCGCCGGCGAGGATCACCCGGCGCGCCGCCCGGCTCCGCTCCGCCCGGGGATCGGGCACGGGCACCGACGAGAGGAGCGCCTGGGTGTAGGGGTGGGCGGGGCGGGTCACGAGTGTCTCGGTGTCGGCGACCTCCATGACCTTGCCGCAGTACATGACGAGGACGCGGTCCGAGACGTGGCGCACGACCGAGAGGTCGTGGGCGACGAACACGTAGGCGAGGCCGAGGCGGGCCTGGATCTCGGTGAGGAGGTTGAGCACCTGGGCCTGGATGGACACGTCGAGGGCGGACACGGGCTCGTCGAGGAGCACGAGCTCGGGGTGCAGGGCGAGGGAGCGGGCGATGCCGATGCGCTGGCGCTGCCCCCCGGAGAACTCGTGCGGGTAGCGGTTCACGGATTCCGGGGAGAGGCCCACGAGGCGCATGAGCTCCGTGACCCGCTCCGCTCTCTCCGTGCGGCTGCCCTGGCGGTGCACGACGAGGGGCTCCTCCACGATGGAAGACACGGACATGCGCGGGTCCAGGGACGAGTAGGGGTCCTGGAAGACGACCTGTAGGCGCCGCCGCAACGCCCGCAGCTCCTTGCGGCGCAGGCCGAGGACGTCGAGGCCGTCGAAGAGGACCTCGCCCCCCGTCGGCTCGTGGAGGCGGAGCAGGCAGCGCAACAGGGTGGACTTGCCGCAGCCGGACTCCCCCACGACGCCGAGGGTCTCCCCCCGGGAAACACCGAACGTGACGCCGTCGACGGCGCGGACGTGCCCGGCAACGCCCCGGAACACCCCCCGGCGGATCGGGAACCACATGCGCAGGTCCCGCACCTCCAGGAGGGGCCGCCCCGCCACGCTCAGCCCCCGGTCCCGACCGGGCACACCTCGGCGTCGGCCATCTGCTCGGCGAAGTGGCACGCCGCCACGTGGTCCTCCCCCACACGGCGCAGCTCGGGGCGCTCCTCGGCGCACACCGCCTTGGCGAAGCGGCAGCGGGGGTGGAACGGGCACCCGGGCGGGACGTACACGAGGCTGGGCGGCTGACCCGGGATCGGCGCGAGGCGTGCCGAGCGCCCCTCGTCGATGCGGGTCGTGGAGCCGAGCAGACCCAACGTGTAGGGCATCCGGGGGTGGTAGAAGACGTCGTCGGTGGACGCCGCCTCCACGATGCGCCCGGCGTACATGACCAACACCCGGGCGGAGCGCCCCGCCACGATGCCGAGGTCGTGCGTGATCAGCAGCAGCGCTGCGCCCGTCTCGGCCCGGGCCCGGTCCAGGACGTCGAGGACCTGGGCCTGCACGGTGACGTCCAGCGCCGTGGTGGGCTCGTCTGCGATGAGGAGGTCCGGCTCGCACGCCATCGCCATGGCGATCATCGCACGCTGACGCATCCCGCCGGAGAACTGGTGCGGGTACTCCCCCAGACGCCGCTCCGGGTCGGAAATCCCGACGAGGGTGAGCAGCGCCGCCGCCCGCTCCGGGGCCTGACGCTTCGTGGCCCGCTGGTGTACGAGGAGCGCCTCCTCGATCTGGTGGCCCACGGTAAGGACGGGGTTCAGCGACGTCATCGGGTCCTGGAACACCATCGCCATACGGTTCCCGCGCACCTCCCGCAGCGTCGCCTCGGACGCGGCGGTGAGGTCCCGGCCCGCCAGGGTGATACGCCCCTCGCGCCGCACGCCCCGGGGCGGTAGCAGCCCCATGATCGCCAGCGCCGTGACGCTCTTGCCCGAGCCGGACTCCCCCACGACCGCCAGGGTCTCCCCCGGGGCGACCCCGAAGCTCACGCCGTCGACGGCACGGAGCGGGCCGTCGTCGGTGCGGAACGTGACCCGCAGGTCGACGACGTCCAAGAGCGCGCCGGGGGACTCCCCGCTCACGACCGCCCCTGGATGGCCCTGGGGTCGAATGCGTCCCGGAGCCCGTCGCCGAGGAAGTTCACGCACATCACCGTGACGACGATGCACAGCGCCGGGGCCCAGAAGAGGTGGCCGTGGAGGTCGACGACGTCGAGGGCGTTGTGGAGCATGTTGCCCCACGTCGGTGTCGTGGAGCGGATCCCGAAGCCCAGGAACGACAGCGTGGACTCGGTGAGGATGGCGGCCGCCACCGCCAGCGTGGCGTTCACCACGATCACGCCCATGACGTTCGGGACGAGGTGACGCACGATGACACGCATCTCCGAAGCCCCCATCGCCCGGGCGGCCTGCACGAACTCCTTCTCCCGCAGCGAGAGCACCTCACCGCGCACGACGCGGGCAAGGCTCATCCAGAAGAACAGCGCCAGGATGACGACGATGCCCAGCACCGACCCCTGCAGGCGGAGGAACTTCGACGCCGCGAGCAGGAGAGCCAGGATGGGCAGGGCGAGGAAGAGGTCGGCGGTGGACATGAGGAGTCGATCGACCCACCCGCCCCGCGCCCCGGCCACCGCCCCCACCGCAACCCCGATGACAGTGGAGAACACGGCGACGGCGACGCCGACGAGCAGGGACACCTGCCCACCCTTGAGGATGCGGAGGAACTGGTCACGGGCGAGGTCGTCGGAGCCCAGCGGGTGCCGCCCCGACGGTCCCTCGTACGCGGGTTCCAGGTCGTTCTGCGTCTCGTACGTGGAATGGACCACATACCGGGCCCAGAGGGGGTACGAGACGCTCATCGCCGTCACGAACACCAAGACGGCGAGGGACACGACGGCGGCCTTGTGGCGGACGAAGCGGCGCCGCACCATCTCCGCCGGCGTGCGCACCCGGGGGCCGGAGGCCACGGCGAGACGCTCAGTCATAGCGGATCCGCGGGTCCAGGAACGTGTACACGACATCCGTGAGGATGTTGAACACGACCACGAAGACGGTCGTGACCACCAGCCACCCCATCACGACCGGGAAGTCCCCCTGCTCCAGCGAGTCGATGAACAGCGACCCCATGCCCGGCCAGGCGAAGATCTTCTCCGTCACGATCGCCCCGCCCAGGAACAGCCCCGCCTCCAGGCCGATGAGGGTGACGAGCGGGATGAGGGCGTTGCGGAGCGCATGGCGGACCACGACCGTTCTGGTACGCAGCCCCTTGGCTCTCGCCGTGCGGATGTAGTCCGAGCTCACCACGTCGAGCATCGAGGAACGTTGGAAACGGCTCCATTCGGCGATCGTGATCACGCACAGCGTCATCACGGGCAGGGCAAGGTGCTGAAGGCGGTTCACGAGGCTGCCTTCCATCCCGGGAGTCGTCATACCGGCGACGTAGAACAGCTTCACGCCCGTGACCCGCGGCAGCCAGACCGCCAGATACTGCTGGAAGAGCACGGCCCAGAAGAACACCGGCGCCGAGTAGGCGAAGAAGCTCAGGCCCGTCAGCGTCGTGTCACCGAGGGAGTACGGCCGCAAGGCTGAATAGGCCCCGATCAACACAGCGAACAGGGCGGAGAAGACCAGCCAGCCCAGGAGGAGTTGGGTGGTCGGCCAGAGGGCCCGGCGGATCTTCTTGCCCACCGACTCCTTGCCCTTGAAGCTCGTCCCGAGGCGGAGATGGACGAGGTCGTTCAGCCACAGGACGTAGCGCTTCGCCACCGGTTCGTCGAGACGGAACTCGCGTTCAAGCCTGTGGATCGTCTCCACGGACACGTTCGGACGCCGCCGTAGCTCCACGAGCGGGTCCCCCGTCGATGTGATGAGGACGAAGACCACTCCCGTGAGAACGAGGATGGTCGGGACGGCGACGAGGACGCGGCGGACGAGGTACGCGAACACGCCTCAAGGCACCGGAGGCCGAGCGGACCCGGAGGGGAGGACGGGTCGCCCTGCCCGCCTCCAGGACCGGAAAGGGGACCCGGCTACTACCCGGCCTCCTTCGCGAGCCACCACTCGTCCGCGTTCCAGGTGGGGCCTTGGATCGTGGGGTTCTCGTCGAGGCCCTTGACGTCCTTGCGGCCCACCAAAATCGTGGGCTTCTGGAACAGCGGCAGGGTGGGCGGGTCCTTGGCGATCTCGTCGTCGACCTGGTTGTAGAGCGCGGCCCGCTTCGTGGGGTCGAGCTCGCCGTCGGTCTGGATCAGGAGGTCGGTGACCTTCTTGTTCTTGTACGCCGTGGAGTTCTGACCGCCCTCGACTCCGCCGCCGGGGCCGGGGCAGCTGATCTGGTCGTCACGGTAGATGGAGTTCGCCCCTGAGGGGTCGGGCCCGGCGATGTAGGCGAAGAGGGCGATCTGGTACTGGCAGCCCGGCACCCGCTCGAAGAACTCGTCCTTCGGGGCGTTCTCGACCTTGACCTCGACGCCGCCCTTCTTCCACTGCTGGACGAGGATCTCCTCAGTGAGCTCCCGGGCCTTGTTGCCAGCCGTGGTGCCGATCGTGAAGGAGAGTCGCTGGCCGCCCTTCTGCCAGACGCCGTCGGGCCCCTTGGCGTAGCCGGCCCCCTTCAGGAGCTCGTCGGCCTTCTTCAGGTCCTGCTTGTAGATCTGCCAGTGCTCCTCGTACTGCTTCTGGTTCACGACGTAGATCACGTTCTCGAGGACGACGCTCTTGGGGTCGGTGGGCTTCGCGATGCGGGTGTTCACGACACGGCGGTCGAGCATGTACACGAGGGCCTGGCGGACCTCTGTGCCGGCGAGCTGCGGGTCCTCGTTGTTGAAGTCGATGTGCTCCCAGGTGGGCCCGTTCCTGATCTGGTAGTAGATGCCGTCCATCCGCTTGAGCTGCTCGACGAGCTCGGTCTGGGGCTGGGGGTGCATGACCTGGATCTCGCCCGCGTCGAGCGACTTCATCTGGGCCTCGACGGTCTCGATCACACGGAAGACGATCTTGTCGAGGTACGCGGCCTTGCCCCCGTACTTGGGGTTGCGCTCCAGCGTGACGTCGGAGCCCTTGTTGTACTTGGTGAGCTGGAAGGGTCCGGAAGCGAAGGGGAGGGCGTCGTTGAGGAAGGTGTTGAAGTCCTTGCCCTCCATGGCCGCCTTCTTCATGATCGGCTGGCTGGCCCCCGTGAAGAGGTCGCGCCAGGGGGCGTAGACCTCCGTGAACTCGATCGTGAAGCCGAGCTTGTCCGCCGAGATCTCCGAGAGCTTGCCGTCCTTGACCTTGTCGTAGCCGATCCGGCTCACGATGTCGTTGTTCTCGTTCAGGACCTGGTCGAGGGTGGCCTGGACGTCGTCGGCGGTGACGGGGGTGCCGTCCTCCCAGGTCATACCCTTCTTGATCTGGTACTTGACCTTCTGCGGGTCCGTGGAGGCGAGCTCGGGGAGCTTCTCGAGGAGTTGCGGTTCGTAGCCCAGGTCGGGCGTGTACATCGAGAGGCTCTGCAGCACGGGCGCCGTGAAGAAGCCGTTGACGTCGGTGTTGCCGGCGTTGATCCAGTTGTTGAACGACGACGTGTCGGCCTCGACACCGAAGACGACCGTGCCGCCCTTGCGGGGCTCGCCGTCGTCCCCCCCGCCGCCCTCTTCGGTCTTGTTGCAGCCCGCCACGGCGAGGACCACGACTGTGCCGAGAACGACGACTCGACGCAGCGTCCCCACTCTGTTCTCACGCCCCCTGTTCACACCGGCCTCCCTTCCCCGGCCGGTGGGCCGGGTCTGGACAACTGTGACGCCCTCACGCGCCGGGGACAACATAGCCCGCAGTGGCGGCAGTGGCGCGGCACTCCCCGGGAGAGCGGGGAAGGGGGGGTGTCAGCCGGAGAGCTTGAGGCCGAGGTACATGGTCGTGGCCGTGAAGATGAGGACTGTGATGAGGGTGATGCGGTCGAGGTTGCGCTCCACCACCGTGCCGCCCGCCATGGAGCCGCCGCCGCCGAACATGTCGGAGAGACCGCTGCCCCGGCCGGAGTGCAACAGGATGAACGTGATCAGGAACAGCGAGGCGAAGACGTGGACGACGCCCACGAGGATGTTTAGCACCATGGTCGGGCGAGTCTAGCGTGGGGGGGGCCAACCACCCCCCCCCCGCCCCCCCCCCCCCGGGGTCTAAAACCCACGCCCGGCGCCCCCCCCCCCGC
>CAYJLW010000061.1:0-14236 GCA_964370965.1 uncultured Acidimicrobiia bacterium
TGAACGCGACATGCCGGCCGTCGTCGCTCACCGCAGACCGCGTCGAAGTGCTGTCGCCCGCCGCCCCCCCCCGGCCCCCCCGGCGCCCGCGCTCACCAACACCGTCTCACCCGCCACACCCCGAACAGGCCCCGCGCCCAGGACCAGCACGGATGCAGCGGCCGTCGCCAGGACGGCGACGTGGGCTACACCCGGTCGGTTGGACGGCATCGTCGACCCCCGGCTATTCCAGCCGGGGGGCTGGCCTGCCCGCGCTCCTCGACCCCGACCACATGGGGGCCTGCGCCGGCTGTCCATCGCGGACGCGGCAAACATCGACAAACCGGACGCCCGTCGGCGCGCCCGCCCCCCGCCCGTCAGTCCCTGTCGATCTGGAGGGCGCTGATGAAGGCCTCCTGGGGGACCTCGACCCGACCGATGCGGCGCATGCGGCGCTTGCCCTCCTTCTGCTTCTCGAGGAGCTTGCGCTTGCGGGTGACGTCGCCTCCGTAGCACTTGGCGAGGACGTCCTTGCGGCGGGCCTTCACGGTCTCACGGGCGATGACCCGGCCCCCGGCGGCGGCCTGGATGGGGACGTCGAACATCTGGCGGGGGATGAGCTCCCGGAGCTTCTCGGCCATCTGGCGGCCCCAACGGTAGGAGGCGTCCTTGGGAACGATGGCGCTGAAGGCGTCCACGGCCTCGCCGTTGAGGAGGAGGTCGACGCGCACGAGATTCCCCGGTCGGTACCCGGAGGGCTCGTAGTCGAAGCTGGCATAGCCCCGGGTGCGGCTCTTCAGGGCGTCGAAGAAGTCCGTGATGATCTCAGCCAGCGGCATCTCGTAGACGACCTCGACGCGGTCCTCGGAGAGGTACTCGAGACGCTGCTGCACACCTCGGCGCGACTGGCAGAGGTCGAACACGGCGCCAAGGTGCTCGGCGGGGAGGATGAGCGTGGCGCTGACGTAGGGCTCCTCGATATGTTCGAACCCGCCCTCGAGGTCCCTCGGGTTGTCGATCACCGCGGTCTCGCCCTGCGCGTCCACGACGCGGTACTCGACCGTGGGCGCCGTGGCCACGATCGCCACGTCGTACTCGCGTTCGAGGCGCTCCCGGGTGATCTCCATGTGGAGGAGGCCCAGGAAGCCCGTCCGGAACCCGAAGCCCAGCGCCGTGGAGGTCTCGGGCTCGTAGGAGAAGCTGGCGTCGTTGAGCCGGAGGCGGTCGAGGGCGTCGCGGAGCTCGCTGTAGTCCTGACCCTCGGCCGGGTACAGACCGCAGAAGACGACCGGGTGCGGTTCCCGGTACCCCGGCAGGGGCTCGGCGGCGGGCCGGCCACGGCTCGTGATCGTGTCGCCCACCTTGGCGTCCGCCACGGACTTGATACCGGGTATGACGTAGCCCACCTCGCCGGCGACGAGCTCGGCGACGGGCACGGGCCCCGGAGAGATGACCCCGACCTCCTCGGCCTCCACCGCCGCGCCGGTCGACATGAGCCGGAGCGACTCGCCGGCGACGAGACGGCCCTCCATCACCCGCACGTTCGTGACCACGCCCCGGTACTGGTCGTAGCGGCTGTCGAAGACGAGCGCCCGCAGCGGCGCCGCGTCGTCGGCCTTTGGGGGCGGCACCCGGGCCACGATCGCCTCGAGGAGCTCGTCGACCCCGCTGCCGGTCTTCGCGCTGATGCGGAGGCACTCCCCGGCGGGGACGCCGAGGAGCTTCTCGATCTCATGCGCCACCTTGTCCGGGTCGGCCGCCGGGAGATCGATCTTGTTGATGACAGGGACGAGCACGAGGTCCGCCTCGAGAGCGAGGTAGCAGTTCGCCAGGGTCTGGGCCTCGATGCCCTGAGCGGCGTCCACGAGCAGGAGCGCCCCCTCGCAGGCGTACATGCTGCGGCTCACCTCGTAGGTGAAGTCGACGTGGCCGGGCGTGTCGATCACGTTGAGGACGTAGGTGGCGCCGTCATGGGCCCGGTAGGGAAGCCTGACGGTCTGGGCCTTGATCGTGATCCCCCGCTCCCGTTCCAGGTCCATGCTGTCGAGGTACTGCTCGCGCATGTCCCGCGCCGCCACGACCCCGGTGCGCTCCAGGAGCCTGTCAGCGAGCGTGGACTTGCCGTGGTCGATGTGCGCGATGATCGAGAAGTTCCGCAGCAGGGTGGGGTCGAGAGACACCGGGTGAGCTTATCCGGCGCTGATGGGGCGCCTGCTAGGCTGCGCCGGACATGGCAAACATCGAGTCACAGAAGAAGCGCAACCGCCAGAACGAGAAGCGGCGGATGCGCAACAAGTCGGTTCGTTCCGAGCTCAAGACCCGCGTACGGCGCGTACACGAAGCCGTCGCCGCCGGCGACGCCGGTGCCCTCGCCGAAGCCGGTCGCCGGGCACAGAAGTCCCTCGGCGTGGCCGCCCGCAAGGGCGTCATCCACAAGAACGCCGCCGCCCGGCGCCAGGCCCGCCTCGCCCGCGCTGCGAACAACACCGCCGCCGACTGACGGTCCCCTCCCCCGACGCCGCTTCCCGGCTCCCTCAGGGACGTCGGCGTCGCTCGCCATGACGGCTTCGGCTAGGAGCGTGGCCAGCCCCGGCCAGGCGCCCCAACCACCCGAACTGGGCGCGTCACGCGTCATATGTGACAGTGAGACGCGTGACGCGCCCACTTCGGCGGGAGGACCCGGTTGCGACCCAGGCTCCTAGCGCCTCCGCGCCCTGCCCGCGCGGCCCAGCAAACGGGCGAGACGCACGACGAGCACCTCCAGCACCGCCTCCGCAGGCAGGCCCGTCGTGCCGCGGAGGGCGAGATCGGCCCGCGCCACCTCACGGTGGGCCGCCCGGACCGGGTCGGGCCCGAGACGCCGAGCCTGCTCCAGCAGCTTGCGTGCCGGGTAGGACTTCACCCGCAGGGCGACCTCGACGTCCTGGGCGCTGCGGGGCTCGATCTCCAGGACCGTGAGGAGTCGGCGCACATGGCCCACGAGCACCGCCTGCACCTGCAGGGGGTGGAAGGTGCGCAGGATCCCCCCCAGGCGGTACAGCGCCTCGCGGGCGTCCCCGGCGTCCACCGCGTCCGTGAGCTCGTAGACGGCGGCGAGGACCGGTCCCGCCAGGACCTCCTCGACGTCCTCGATGCCGATGCGCCCGTCGGGATGCGCGGTGGCGAGTTGGTCGAGGAGGCTCGAGACGGCCCCGGAGTCCGGCCCGAGGTGGGCGGCGACGAACGCTGCCGCGGGGGCGGCGAGGCGGAGACCCTTCTCGACCGCCACCGCCGCCACATACGCGGCGAGGTCCTTGGTCCGCACCGGCGGGGCCTTCGTCTCGACGACCAGTCCCCCGGACCTCTTCACGGCCTTGAGGAACTCCGTCACGGCCTTCGGCACGGCCCCCGTCCGCACATGGGCGATCACGAGGGTGCCGCCCCCGCCGGGGTCGTCGAGATGGCCCTGCAGGGCCGCCACCGTGTCGGCCGACAGACCGTCGCGCAGGACGACCACCCGGCGGTCGCCGAACATCGCGGGTGTGCGCACGGCGTCGACGGCCGCCCGCACGGCATCGGGGCCGTCTCCGTCGATCTCGTCGACCCCGAACGCCGGGTCGGTGCCTTCGGTGAGGCGGTCCTTCTCCCGGGCGAACGCCCCCATCACCTCGAAGCGGTCACTGCCCGTGACGACGACCACCCGGGGGACGGCTCGAGACGTCTCACTCACCGGCCGGAGTCTCCTCGGTGAGGGGCACCAGCGCCTCCACGCAACGCACTGCTGCCACGGTGGCGGCGACATCGTGGACCCTCACGATGCGCGCCCCCTGATGGACGGCCGCGACGACCGTGGCGAGGCTCGCCCCCCAGCGATCCTCCACCTCGGTTCCCAGGAGGGCGCCGAGAAAGGGCTTGCGGGACGCCGAGAGGAGCACCGGATGACCGAGGCCGACGAGATCGGCCGTGTGCGCGAGGAGATCGAGTGACTGCTCCGGGCTCTTGCCGAGGTCGAGGCCGTGATCTGTCACGATGCGGCTCCCCGGGATGCCCGCGGCGCGGGCGCGCCCGATGCGCTCGCGAAGAAACGCCACGACGTCCCCCCGGAGGTCGCCGTAGCGGGGGTCGGGGTTGGCCACCCGGGGCCGGCCCTGGATGTGGCACACGACCACGGCGCCCCCGGCGGCCGCGGCCACGGGGGCCATGTCCGGGTCACCGAGGCCGCTGATGTCGTTCACGAGGGAGGCGCCGGCCGCGAGTGCCACGGCGGCGACCTGAGGCTCGAACGTGTCGACGGAGACCGGCAGGTCGTAGCGGCCGGTGAGCGCCTCGATGACGGGGACCACGCGACGGATCTCCTCCGCCAGCGGCACCCGCACACCCGGGCCCGCCTTCACGCCCCCGACGTCGACGACGTCGGCACCCGCCTCCACGAGGACATGGGCGTGGCGGAGCGCGGCATCGAGGCCGAAGTGACGGCCCTTGTCGTAGAAGGAGTCGGGCGTGCAGTTCACGATCCCCATCACGAGGCAGCGGTGCCTGAGGTCGTAGATACGCCCGCCGAGATCGAGCTCGCAGGCGTCGAGGCGCACCGGACGCATCGGTTCCCGAGGCGGCGACAGGGGCGGCTCCGGGGCGCGCAGGGGGGTCACGCCGGGCAGCGTACCGCACGGCCCGCACCTGGAGCAGGCGCCCGGAGGCGCAGACGCTGACGCTGCCGTCGCGATCGGTGCGCAGGACGCGGGCGCCGCCCCGGCGGTACAGCGCCAGGGTGGCCGGGGCCGGGTGCCCGTAGCTGTTGGGCCCCACGGGCACCACGGCGACCGGGGCGCTCGCCTCGGTGGCCAGGGCGGGCTCCTGGTCGGCGGCGCCCTGATGGGCGACCTTCACGACGTCGACCCGGCCGACCCGCCCGAGCAGGGAACGCTGCACTGCTCCCCCGACGTCGCCGAGGAGGAGGGTCCTGAGGCCCCCGGTCGTGGCCCGCAGAACAAGGGCCGAGTCGTTCGGGTCCCCGGACGAAGACGGCGCCGAGCCGGGCCCCGACCCGGGGTGGAGGACTTCGAGACCGACAGCGCCCACGGTGACCTCGTCACCGCTTTGGAGTCGGGAAACGCGCAGTCGACCCCACGCCGCGCCCTTCGCTCCGGCCACCCCCCGGGGCGGCCAGACGACGCTGCTCGTGGTGAGGACCCGCCGCACGCGACCGGTGGCCACGAGCGCTCCCAGGCCTCCGACGTGGTCGGCATGACCGTGCGTGAGGACGACGGCGTCGAGACGACCGACACCCGCGTGACCCAACAGATCCGTGAGGCGGCGCCCGGACGGTCCCGTGTCCACGAGCACGGTCTCACCCGACACGCCCCGCAGGAGGGTGGCGTCCCCCTGGCCGACGGCCAGGAATGTGGCGCCGACACATCTCGGTAGGGCACCCGCTGCGGAGGCGAGCATGTTCGCCCCGACGGCGACCAGGGCGACGACGGCGACCGCCAACCGGCGCCGGCCCCTCCTCAGCACCAAGATCACGACGGTCGCGCCCCCCAGGGCGGCCGCGGCCACGACCCCGTCGATGCGCACCTGCGCTCCCGGCATCCCGTTGAAGAACCGGCCCACACCCAGAAGGAGGGACAGCAGCGGCGACAGCAGTCCGAGCACCGCCACACCCGCCGCCGCGGGCGGGGTGAGCGCCGCCCCGGCGACGGTGAGGGCCTCCGCCACGGGGACGCCGACGAGGTTGGCGGGCACTCCGGCCAGGGAAACGGACCCGAAGTGCCAGGCCAGCAAAGGGACCACGGCCGCCTGAGCCGCCAGCGTGAGAGCGAAGAGCTCCCGGAGGGCCCCGGGCAGGAAGCCGGGGAGGCGGTCGGCGAGGGGCCGGTGCCACCAGAGCAGCCCCGCTGTCGCCGCCACACTGAGCTGGAACCCCGGGGCCGCCCACAGGAAGGGGTCGCACACGCCGAGACCGAGGACGGCGAGGAGGAACCCCCGGCGGGCGTCGCGCTGCACACCCGCCCACGACGTCGCGAAGGCCACCCCGGCCATCACGGCCGCCCGCAGGATCGAGGGCTCGCCCCTCGTCACGACCACGTACAACACGGTCACGCCCGCGCACGAAGCGATCCGTGCGCGCCGCCCCAGCGGGAGGCGGCCGAGCACGAACCCGAGCGCCCCCAGCACGAACACCAGGTTCGCCCCGCTCACGGCGAGGAGGTGCGAGAGGCCGGCGCGGCGGAACTCCTCCTTGCGCTCCTCCGGTAGCCGGGAGTCGTCGCCGATGAGGAGACCGAGGAGAAGCCCCGCCCGTTCCTCGCTCAGCGCCCGCCCCGACGCCCGCTGCAGGGCGGTTCGTACGGCGTTGGCGGCGGCAGTGAGTGCCGGGGGCGGCGCCCGCACCTCGACCGATGTGGCCCAGAGGACGCCCGTGACCCGGGCCGCCCGGGCGCGACGGCGCGTGAGGGCGTCACCCCTGACCGGGGCGACACGCCCCGCCAGTCGCACGCGTGTCCCCAGCGCCAGGGGCCGGGGCAGGCCCACCACCTCGAATCGGCCGCCCGGGACACGCATCACCTGGGAACGCCCGCGGGCATCGGACCCGACCACGCCCTCGACGGAGACGACCACCGGCTCGCGGACCTCGGCGCCGCGCAGGAAGGCCTGGTTCGCCCCGCCCATCCCGGCACCCGCCGCGAACCACGCCAGGGCGACGGCGGGCACCCCCCGGCGGGAGAAGGCGAGACACCCCCCACAGAGAAGGGCCGCGCACGCGACTCCTGGGGGCTGCCAGGCCACGCCCAGGAGGCAACCCGCGGCGTGCATGACAAGGGCGACGCCGGTGAGCACGGCCTACACGGTCACGAGAGGCTCGAGGTCGGCGAACTTGCCGTCGCCGATCCCAGGGACGTCCAGGAGCTGGCGCACGGAGCGGAACGGGCCGTGGCGTTCCCGGAACGCCACGATCTTCTGGGCGGTCGAGGGCCCCACGCCTGGGAGGGCGTCGAGAGCCGTGACGTCGGCGGTGTTCAGGTTCACGGGCCCGCTGGGCGCCGCCCCGGACGCCACCGGCCCCCCGGGCGCCACCGGCGCCGCTTGGCCCACCTTCGGGACGAGGAGCTGCTGGCCGTCGGAGACCCTGCCCGCCAGGTTCACGCGGTCGAGGTCGGCGCCCGGCGCCGCGCCACCGGCCGCCTCGATAGCCGTGGCCGTCCGGGACCCGGAGGGCAGCTCGTAGAGGCCCGGACGGACCACGGCCCCGGCGACGTGGACGTGAGCTGTTCGGGTCGCGGTCCCGGCCTTGGGCTCCACGGTTTCGCCCGGGACCACCGAAGCCCGTGACGGACGGACGCTGAACGATGCGGGCGCCGCCATGCCACGGGACCGGACCCAGACGAAGCCGACCAGGAGGACGCCCCCGGCGAGGAGGGCGCCCAGCACCAGACGCTCACGGCGCCGGTCACGTTCGTCGTCGTCCGCCGCGGCGCCAGACGGGGACGCGGCCTCCGAGCGGGGGTCCGGCGGACGGCGGATCCTGCGCGCGAGCGCGCGAAGCGGTTCGTCCATGAGGGCTCTCCTCCCGGGAGAAAGCGGACAGGTGCTGGCGGAGGAGGCACGCAGGGCCGCCCGCCGGGGGGAAGTAGCGGGGGAAGTAGCGGGGGAAGTAGCGGGGGAAGTGCCCCTGTTGTAGCAGACCCCTGCGACAGATTCCCCCGGAGCTGGGTAGATGCAGGTCAGCGGCGCTGCGTGGCGAGCAGGACCATGAACCCGGCCCCCCTGCGATCGACGACGTCGAAGCCGGCGGCGTCGAGGAGACCCTCCATCTCCCCGGGCGCGTAGACGCGGAGCCCGGAGGCCCCCGCCACGCGACCGGCGAAGCCCCCCGCCACGGGGGGTCGGCGCGACGCCATGAGCGTGAAAGTCGCCCCCTGCCGGAGAGCCGCCGCCAGGCCGGCGAGGACCGCCGCCGGGTCGGCGAAGAGGTAGAACGCCCCGGCGCAGTTGGCGGCGTCGAGCGAGTCCGGGCGCAACGGCAGGCGGTGCGCGTCGCCCCGCACGTAGCCCACGGTGGCAGGGCCGGACCAAGGGGCGCCCACCGCCGCCCGGAGCATGGGCGGGGAGTAGTCGACGCCCAGAACGCGGCCGGCGGGGACGGCGGTGGCGACGGTGCGTGTGGTGTTCCCGGGCCCGCAGGCGAGGTCCAGGACGGTGGCGTCCGGCGCG
The DNA here is from genome assembly GCA_964370965.1 of uncultured Acidimicrobiia bacterium. Taxonomy (GTDB): domain Bacteria; phylum Actinomycetota; class Acidimicrobiia; order UBA2766; family UBA2766; genus CAYJLW01. The sequence continues at coordinate 8,170 of CAYJLW010000061.1, forward strand.
GGCGCCAGGTGCTCCAGAGACCAGGCCCGCTCGGCGTCGTGGCTCACCCCGGTGAGGAGACGCGTGAGGGCGGGTCGCCAGAACCGTTCGTAGACCCGGACCAGGGGCCGGAACTGCATAGCCCGTTGCGTCGTCGTCGCCGGTTCCGTTCCGACCCCCACGAAGTCGACGACGCCATCGGTCGCAGCGAAGCGCGTCCGGCATCCGGTGCAGGCAAGACCGGCGCCGGCGGGGCGCCCGTCGAGGTCGGCGCCGCATTCCGGGCAGGCGAGCACGTCGAGGAAGTCCGTCGCGGAGGTCACGGCCATCCCATAGCATGCCCGCTGCCGACGGCTCGTTGCCGCCGCGTGCCCGGGACAGCGACGGATCGGAGTGCCATGATGGCTGCAACCGGGGACATGTCTGCCTCCGGGTGGGATTCCGCGACGGGCGAGCTCCGGACGAGGAGGCGACGATGCGCAGGCGCACCGCTGCAGACGTGAGGCACCGCTTCGTGCAGGCGCCCGACGCCGGCATCCACTACTTGGACTGTGCCCCTCGGGGGGCCGAGGAGTACCCCCCGGTGCTCCTGCTTCCGGGAGGCCCGGGCGAGAGCGCCCGCCTGTTCGCGCGGGAGATGCGCGCCGTCGATCTCGACGCGCTCGGGCTCCGCCGTATCGTCGTCGACTACCGCTGCATCGGCGACTCGACAGGACCCTTGGGGACCTTCCGCCTCGCCCGTCTCGCGGAGGACCTCGAGTTGATCCGCAAGGACGTCGGGGTCGAACGCATCGGGGTGTTGGGACTCTCCTTCGGCGGCTTCGCAGCCCTCACCTACGCCACCACGTTCCCGGACAGCGTGGCCTTCCTCGCCGCACTGGACACCGAGGCGTGCAGCGCCACAGGACGCCTCTCGGCCGGGCGATACGTCGAACGTCACGGTAACGCCGCTCAACAGGCGGCATGGCGCCGCTGGGCGGAGATCGCCGACCACGAGCGGCCCTGGGACCCCGCCCAGCACTGCGCCGACTGGGGTGTGCTCGCTCCCCTCTACACCGCCGATCGCCGCAACCGCTTCGGCATGACCGCCCTCGGCCTCGCCTGCCGGGCAGTCGGCCGCTGGCCGGCCCTCTACCCGGTCGCGGCCCGCATCGAACGCGGAGTCGGCTACTGGCGGGAAGTGGGAGGGGAATGGCACGTGTCCGAATACGGCACGTACGACGTCCGGGAGCGCCTCGGCCGGATCACCGCCCCGACCCTCGTCCTCTGTGGAGAGGAGGACTGGCGATGCCCTGTCGTGGAGTCCGAAGCCATCGCCGCGGGGATCCCCGACGCTGAGCTCGTCGTGATCCCCGGAGCGGGGCACACGACCCCGATGGACGCCCCGGAGGTCGTCACATCGGCCCTGCGGGACTTCCTCGAGCGGCGGGTCCGGGGCGCGCCACCGGAGGCGTCGAACCCAGTCTCCCCAGCAACCTCTGGTCCCGGGCGGAACAACTGAGCACCGCGGGCCCCAGGGAGCGGCCCGGGCACGGGCACCGGACGTGGACGCCGGGGCCTCGGACCTCCCGCCCCGACCTCACCCACCGTGTCGGCGGCGCCTGTCCGCCTCGGCGGGCCGGGCTTGTCACCCTCAAAGAAGTCGTCGGTCTCGGACAAGGCCTCGTCCTCAACCGCGGCCGCGAGGCGCGCCCGGCGGCTGTTCCGGGACCGGCCCAGCGAGTCGAAAGCGAGACCGGCGCCGGCGGCGTCCGGTGCCCACATCTGCACGTTGCCGGGGTCGTAGCCGAACCTACCGGCCTCGTCGTATGCGCCGACGTCCGCGGAGAGGAACACGAATGCCCACCCGGCCTTGCGGAGACGGTCGACGGCGGCCACGACGTCCGCCAGCTCGAGCTCGCAGCTCGAGTTCTCTTCGCCGTCGGTGATCGTGACCACGGTGACGTCCTCCCGCGGCGGCCCGCCACGCCCTGCGCCTTCGACACGCTCTGACGGCGCGAGCCCCTGTCCCCCGCCGCGCCCCTTCCCCTACGGGACGACGTTGACGAGCCGCGGGACCTTCACGATGACCCGGGCGGGCTCGGCGCCGGCGAGGTCGGCCCGAACCCGCTCCGACGCGAGAGCGAGAGCGCGGGCGTCGTCCTCGCTCACGTCGGGACCGACCTCGATGCGATCCCGGACCTTGCCCCTGACCTGCACGACCATCGTGACGGTCTCGGCGCGGGCGAGGGCGGCGTCGTAGCCGGGCCAGGGCTGGTCGTGGACGTGACCCTCGCGCCCGGTGCGCTCCCAGAGCTCGGCGGCGGCGTGTGGGGCCATGGGGGCGGCCATGAGCAGGAGCCCCCGCACCACCTCGTCGTGGACGGCGCGGTCGCCGCCCTCGGCGAGCCACCTGTAGGCCTCGTTCACGAGCTCCATGAGCGCCGGCACGGCGGTGTTGAAAGAGAAGCCCTCCACGTCCTCGGTGACCTTGCGGATCGTGCGGTGCACGAGCGAGCGCATCGCCCGGTCGGCATCCGTGAGCTCCTCGTGGTCCCCGACACGGCCCACCTCGCCCAGGCAGAGGTTCCAGAGCCGCTTCAGGAAGCGCAGCGTGCCCTCGATGCCGGTGTCCTGCCATTCGACGTCGAGGTGGGGGGGGCCGATGAAAAGGTGGAAGAGACGGGTGGCGTCGGCGCCGTAGCGGGCGACGGCGTCGTCGACGGAGACGACATTGCCCCTGGACTTCGACATCTTGGCGCCGTTCTTGTACACCATCCCCTGCGTGAAGAGGGCGGCGAAGGGCTCGCTCTCACCGGTGAGGCCGAGGTCGTAGAAGACCTTCTGGAAGAAGCGGCTGTAGAGCAGGTGCAAGATGGCGTGCTCGACGCCCCCGATGTACTGGTCGACGGGCATCCATGCGTCCGCCAGGTCCCGTCGCCACGCCTGCTCCGTGTCGCGGGGGTCGCAGTAGCGCAGGAAGTACCAGGAGGAGTCCACGAAGGTGTCCATGGTGTCGGTTTCCCGCTCGGCGCCGCCCCCGCAGTTCGGGCACGTGGCCTCGTAGAAGGACGGCTCCAGCTTCAGCGGGGACTGTCCCGTGGGGCGGAACTCGACGTCCGTGGGCAGGAGCACCGGGAGGTCCTCCTCCGCCACGGGCACCTCGCCGCAGCTCTCGCAGTGGATGATGGGGATGGGCGCCCCCCAGTAGCGCTGCCGGCTGATCAACCAGTCCCGGAGCCGGTAGTTCACCTTCGCCTCACCGAAACCGGCCGCCGCCATGTCTTCGAGCACGGCGGCCTTGAACGCCGCGGTCGCCATGGCGTCGTACTTCCCGGAGTTCACGGCCGTGCCCTCTCCGGTGAAACACTCGGCGGGCTCGTGGTGAGGACCGGCGGGTTCCTCCCCCGGGGGCAGGACGACCTGGACGACACGGATGCCGTGGGTCCTGGCGAACTCCCAGTCCCGGGTGTCGTGGGCGGGAACGGCCATGATCGCCCCCGTGCCGTAGGAGGCGAGGACGTAGTCGGCTGTCCAGACAGGGATGCGCTCGTCGTTGAAGGGGTTGACCGCGTAGGCGCCCGTGAAGATCCCCCGCTTGGACTCCTCGGCCTGGCGTTCCACGTCGCTGAGACGGCCGGCTTCCTCCACGAAGCGGCGCACCTCCTCGACGTGCTCGCCGCCGGCGTGCTCGGCGAGCTCCATCGTGATCGGGTGTTCGGGGGCGACAACGGCGTAGGTCATCCCGAAGACGGTGTCGGGCCGGGTGGTGAAGACCCGCAGGGCGGCGCCCTCGATGCCCTCGATCGGGAGGTCGAACTCGGCGCCCTCGGAGCGGCCGATCCAGTTCGCCTGCATCGTGCGCACCCGCTCGGGCCAGCGCTCCAGGAGGTGGAGGTCGCCGAGGAGGCGGTCGGCGTACCTCGTGATGGCGAAGAACCACTGGGCGAGCTCGCGCTTCTCGACCGGGGCACCGGAGCGCTCGCCCTTGCCGTCGACCACCTGCTCGTTGGCGAGGACGGTCTGGTCGACCGGGTCCCAGTTCACTATCGCCGTCGCCCGGTAGGCGAGGCCCGCCTCGTAGAGCTTCAGGAAGATCCACTGCGTCCAGCGGTAGTAGTCGGCCTCACACGACGTCACCTCGCGGGACCAGTCGTAGACCACGCCGAGCTTGCCCATCTGCTCCTTCATGGACTCGATCGCCGCCCGGGTGGTCTCGGCGGGATGGACGCCGGTCTGGATGGCGTAGTTCTCGGCGGGGAGTCCGAACGCGTCCCAGCCCATCGGGTTCATGACGTTGTGGCCGCGCATCGTCCTGTAGCGGGCGAGAAGGTCTCCGTAGACGTAGTTGCGGGCGTGGCCCATGTGCAGGCCCGACCCCGACGGGTACGGGTACATGACCAGGGCGTAGAACTTCGGGCGGGGGTCGTCGTCGGCGGCCACGTAGGTGCCGTGGTCGGCCCAGTAGCGCTGCCACTTCGCCTCGATCGCCCGGTGGTCGTATGTCGCCTCGCTCATGGACGAAAGGGTAGCGACGGCCGGGGCCGTCCCGTCTGCGGGCGGCTCCCCCCCCCGCCCCGGGGGCCGCGACCGCGGTCCTCTCCTCCGCCCCGGGGCCCGAGACTGCGACCCTCCCTCCGGCCCGGGGCCAAGGCCAAAGTGAAGCTGTTGTACCGAGATACCGGGACAACGACATCACTTTGGACTTCGCCCCCCCCAGGCCGATGGGCAAAACGATGCTGTTGTACCGAGATACCGGGACAACGACATCACTTTGGACTTCGTGACGGCGTCGCCCGCTGTCACCCGGGTCGACTCGGCCCCGGCCACCCCCGATTCAGCCGGGCCCGTTCCCGTCGGGCTCCCAGGGCGTCACCCCGTCCTCGAGGGGGACGTCCACGCTGCGGAGGAAGCCGGAGATCATGCGGTAGTAGCCCACAAGGGCGACGAGCTCCGTCGCCGCATCGGTGCCGCCCAGAATTTCGACGCAACGGTCCCACGTGTCCCCGGACACGACACCGTCGTCGAAGAGCTCGTCGGTGGCTGTGAGCGCCACCTGCTCGGCGGCGTCGAAGCCGGAGTGACCGGCGCCGTCGCGGACGGCGACGAGGTCGTCGTCGGGAATGTCCACCTTGTGGCCCAGCCGCCAGTGCTGGGCCCACTCGTAGGCCGAGCCGCTCCGCCACGCCACCCGCATGATGACGAGCTCCCGGAGACGAATGGGGAGCTTGCCGAAGGTGAGGAACACGGCGCCGAGCTCGAAAAGGCCCCTGAAGAGCGCGGGATGGTTGCAGAGGACCCGAAAGATGTTGAGCCGCAGCATCGAGCGGGGGATGCCGAGGGCGTCACAGACCGGACCGGCCTCCTCGTCTGACAGAACGGGCAGTTGGGGTGTCATGCGGGGACGCTACCGGTCCGACCCCGGGTGGGTGCAGTCGGGCCGGGCAGGGCCGCGGCAGGCACGGGCCCCGCGCGACACTCTGAGGCCCGACAACGGGCCACTCGCCTCCGGCGGGTGCGCTCCGTCCGCCATGGCGCAGGGAGCGCACCCACCCGTTGCCTCCAAGGGGGAAGACATGGGCACCGACACGCCGCTCAGCGAAGAGGAACAGCAGCGCCGCCGGCGGGCGATCCCGGAGATGATGAACCGGACGCCCTACATCGGCGGCTTCGGCCTCATCTTCGAGCGCTACGAACCGGACGACGTCACGGTCCGCCTCCCCTTCCGCGGAGACCTCACCAACGACGGCACCTTCTACCACGGCGGCGTCGTCGCCACCGTGATCGACACCACGGGGGCGGCGGCCGCCTGGTCCCACCACGACTTCGACAAGGGGATCCGGGCCTCTACCGTGGCGATGTCGATCCAGTTCGTGGGTGCCGCCCGGAGCTCGGACCTCCTCTGTCACGCCCGCACGGTGAAGCGGGGCAGAGAGCTCATCTTCACCGAGATCACCGCCACCGACGCCGACGGCAACGTCGTCGCCCACGCCGTCCAGACCTACCGCATCGTCTGAACCCAAAGGGGGGAGCAAGCTCCCCCCCCTGAACCCCCCCCTCCAGAACCCGACCGCCGTCCGTCCCGGCCACCGTCCGTCCCGGCCACCGT
>CAYJLW010000061.1:14336-24574 GCA_964370965.1 uncultured Acidimicrobiia bacterium
CCCCTCCAGAACCCGACCGCCGTCCGTCCCGGCCACCGTCCGTCCCGGCCACCGTTCCGGCCGGGCGGAGCCCGGCCTTGGGTACTGGCCGTCGTCGCCCGAGACTGGCTGACGCGTAGCCGAGCAACCGGTCGCAGCCCGCCCGCACCGCGGAGCACCGCCAGGCGCTCAGCAGACAGCGCCGTTGGGGTGGGGGCCCGCCGGCACCGCTCCCCAACCGCGCGGCGGGTGGGGGTGGGGCCCCGCCCGCACCGCGGAGCACCGCCAGGTGCGGAGCCATGTAACAGCACCGCACTCGGTGAACGGTTGTTCAGCTAGAGTCGCCGCCGTGAACGTCGTCCTCATCACCACCGACCAGCAGAAGCGGGACACCGTCTCGGCCTACGGCGGGTCGATCTGCGCCACGCCCAACATCGACCGCATCGCGCAGGCCGGCATCCGCTTCGACCGCGCCTACACGCAGCATCCGTACTGCCAGTCCTCCCGGGCGACGATCCTCACGGGCCTGTACGCCTCGACCCACGGCGTCTGGAACAACGGCGTGGACGTCCCGGACAGCCTCGTCCCGCAGGCGATCACGAGCCGGCTCCGGGACGTGGGCTGGCACACGGGCTTCACGGGCAAGGGCCACTTCTCCACGGCGCTCACGTTCCAGCCCACCGACCGCCCCGAGAACGTCGCCGGCTCGGCGAGCTACGACCCGACGACCTGGGACGGCCCCTACATGGGCTTCGAGTGGAACCGCCTCGCGATCCTCGGCCACTACCCCGCGACCATGATGACCCCGCCCCAGGGGATGCACTACACGGCGCACGTCTTCCACGACGGCCTCGACGCCGGCCGTGCGCGCACGGCGCTGATGGGCCCGCAGGCCAAAACGGACCCGTCGGTCACCGCCCCCGAGACCTGGCACGCCGCCGTGCCCTACGAGTTCCACCCCACGCACTTCACGGGCCAGTCCGCCGTCGACTACATCGACTCCAGGGCCGGCGAAGACACGCCGTTCTTCTTCTGGGCCTCTTTCGCCGACCCGCACCACCCCATGGACCCCCCGGCGCCCTTCGCCGGCACGTACGACCCCGCCGACGTCACCCTGGCGCCGATGCCGGACATGGCCGAGTTCGACACGAAGCCCACGAGCCACCGGGCCTGGCTCGAGGTCGAGGGCGCCCCCCCGGCGTTCAACCCCTACTGGAACCGCATGTCCGAGGAGCAGCGTCGCCAGATGGCCGCCGCCTACTACGACAAGGTCGCCGCCGTCGACCACGAGGTGGGGCGCATCCTCGACGCCCTCGCCGCCGCCGGCAAGGCCGAGGACACCATGGTGATCTTCACGACCGACCACGGCGAGATGCTCGGGGACCACGGCATGGCGTTCAAAGGCCCGTTCCACTACGAGGCGCTCCTGAACGTGCCCCTGCTCGTGTCCGGGCCGGGGATCCCGGGCGGCGAGGTGCGCTCGGGCCTCGTGGGCACGGTCGACGTCGCCCCCACCGTCGCCGACCTCGCAGACGCCGCACACGGTCGGGACGAAGGCCGCAGCCTCTGCCCCGACCTCCTCGACGGCGCCGACCGCACCCAGGACTGGGCCCTGGTGGAGAACGACCACGAGCAGGGTCCCTGGAAGGAGTATCTGCGCACGATCGTCACGGAACGGGCGAAGCTCACCCTCCCCGTCGACGTGAGCCTGCCGGAGAACTTCGGCCCTCCCAACGGCCTGGGCGAGCTGTACCTGCTGGACGAGGACCCCGGCGAAACCGCGAACCGCTGGGACGACCCCGCCTGCGGGGCCCTCAAGGACGACCTCTTGGCACTCCTCCACAGCCACACCCGGATCCCCGCGCACCACGAGCCTCTCATCGGCTTCGCGTAGGGGCTGTGAGGCCACACTCGGCCCCGTCAGCCCCCGTCAGCCCCCGTCAGCCCCCGACGGCCTCGCGGACGGCGACGGCCTCGGCGGGGTGGCCCGTGGCGTCGAGAGCGGAGGAGAGAACCCCGGCGAGGTGCGGGTCGTCGATCTCGAGGTCGAGGGCCGTGCGGGCCACTGTGAGCGGATCGGCGTCGCCGGTGTCCACGAGGGCGGCGGCGAGATCGCTCCAGCGGGCGCGCAAACGCGCCCGCTCGGCGGCGACGGCGTCGTCATAGGCGAGCTCCCGGGCACAGAAGTCCGCCCCGTACAGGTCGAGGGCCCGCCGGCGGTCGTCGACGCTCCCCTGGGACAGCTCCCAGAACTCCCAGGCGTCCACCCGCCAGCCGGGGGGCGGTACCAGGGCGACGCCGTCGCGGCCCCGCACTAGGAGTTCCTCCGTGTCGATGCGCAGCGCCCTGCGGAGGCGGAACAGGGCGACCCGGAGACGGTTCCGCCCCGTGTCGGCGTCGCATTCCGGCCAGAGGAGGTCGACGACGCGGTCGGTGGTCACGGGCCTCCGCTCGGCCACGAGCACCGCGAGGAGGCGGGACAGCCCGGGGCGCAGCGGCACAGCCTCGCCGCCGACACGCACCTCGAGGTCCGGGGCGAGCGTGACGATCTCCCCTGCCGGAGCGCTCGCCGTCACGGACCCGGACACGGGCGCGGCCGCCGCCAACGGTCGCGCCCAGAGTTCCTCCCAGAGCGAGCGCCCCCCGGGGGTCGGGACGTCGGCCACACCGGCCGCCCGCAGCCGGTCCGCCTCCTCCAGGAGGCCGATCCGTTCGCAGTCGCGGGCGGCCTTCAGCGCCTTGATCCCGGCGTCGCGGCGGAAGCCGGCCCTGCGGATCTCCTCGATGACGTCCTCGGCGGCAGCGACGTCCGCCGGGTCACCGGACTCCACAAGGTCGAGGCGAGCCTGCATGTAGCGGCGGTCGAGGCCGGAGATCGGCGTCACCATCTGCGCGTGGCGGGCGCGGTCGAACCAGCGCCGCGCCTCCGCGAAGGCCCCGAAGTCCGCCAGCACGGACGCCACGGTGACATGCACGGTGCCGGCGCCCTCGACGGAGGCGGCGCGGAGGCGGTCGACCGCCTCCTCGAGACAGGCGACGGCGGCGGGGGCGGCGCCGCTGCCGACGAGGGTGGCCATCGCGCGCAGGTAGCGCACGAGAGCGTCGACAGGGGGGATCATGCCCGCCGCCACGGCCTCGGCCTCGTCCAGAGCGGCGTGGGCACCGGCCATGTCGGCGGCGATGAAGCGGAGCAGGGCGAGGCCGGAGAGCGCGCTGGGCAGGTACGCGGAGCCCAGAGCCCGGAGCCGGTCGGCGGCCTCGGTGGCGACGGCGAGGGACTCCCCCACGTCGTCCCAGGACACCGCCGCCCACAGGAAGTGGGCGAGGAAGAGCGTCATCGAACGCTCCTCCTCCCAGCCCGCCCGGCCCAGGTCGGCGAGGGCCCGATCCAGGATCTCGAACGCGCGCGCCCGGGCGTCGGCCTGGAAGGAGAAGAGGTGTCCGAGCGCCTCGATGCGCCGCAGGCGCCCCCGGGCGACGAGCGCCACGGAGGGCAGGATGTCCTCCGTGGGCATGACGGCGAGGGTCTCGACGGCGACGGCAATGGCGGCGAGGTCGCTCTTCCAGAGGAAGTACTCGGCGAGGACGGCCTGCATCCACCACCGGTACTCAGGGGGCGCGGCGGCGTCGGCGTCGACGTCGGCTCGCAGGCGGTCGAGCGTGGCGAGGTCGACGGCGTGGATGCGGGCGGCGGCGTCGGCGTCGGCCAGGCGCAGCAGGAGCGTGCGGCCCCCGGCTGGGACACGGCCCACGGCGGCCCGCAAGGCCAGGAGGTCCCCCCGCATGAGGAGTCGCACGACCTCCGCTTCGAGCACGGCGACGGCGCCGGCGACGTCTCCGCCGGCGAGGAGCGCGTCGAACCCACGCTCCCAGAGGCTCGCGCCAGTCCCGGTGATGGCCTCGATCCGGCTCACCCCGTAGTAATAGCGCAAGGGGGACTCCGCCCCCCCTCCGGGCCCCGCGGGACCTCCCGCCTCCGACTCCCGATCCGGTCCGGGCCGGCGCCGGCGGGGTGCGGGGCCCCGCCGGCACGCGGGGCGCGGCCAGGTACGGGGCAATCGACACAGCTGCCCTACGGCGAAGGCGCCGTTCGCGACGGGCCTGGCCGGCGGGGACGCGCCGACACGTGATGCGCTCAGGTGGCGCCCCTCCGCTCCTCGGCTTCCGCCCGCCCGCCTCGCTGGTGCATCCCACGCCGGGTTGCCCGGGACTCGCCCCCGGGTCCCCAGCTGCCCGGCCCCTACGGGGTGATCGTGACGAGCGCCCGGTCGGAGCGCTGCGAACTGCCCCCGGCGTCGTAGTCGACGACGACGAGGGCGTACGTGCCGGCAGCGGGGTAGGCGTGCGTGATCGAGAGGGTCTTGTCCGTGACGGCGTCGCCGTCGCCCACGTACCAGACACGAGACCAGCCGGCGGGCAGGGCGCCCAGCGTCGTGTACAGCGTCGTCGGCCCGGCGGCGAGAGAGCCGACCCGCGTCCCCACCACCCCCGTGTAGTCCCAGGCGCCGAAGCCGCTCGGGTCGAGGTAGGCGCCCTCCCGGGTCCAGAGCAGGTCCTTGCCGCCGAACGCGAGCCAGGCGCTCACCCCGACGGCGCCTTCCGCCGTGGGCTTCACCTGGACATGGAACGTCACCGTCTTGAACAGGAACGTGGCCTCGAAGGGGAAGGCACGGGACCAGCGGATGGAACCGTCGGGGTGCCGCGCCGTAACCACGGCGTAGGCGCCCACCCGCCAGCCCATGACGCAGAGGTCGTCCAGGGAGATCTCGTAGCGGGTGCCGTCGGCGCCCGTGGCCTTCCCGGCCGAGGTGGCCGTTCCCCAGCATCCCAGGGTGAGGTACTCGTCGATGCCGCCCACCGGCACCGGCATGGCAGAGGGGCCGGGGGGCGGCGCGAACTTCGTGGGCGTCGTGTTGTTGTTCACGATGCTCTTGTAGAACTCGCCGCCGGGGCGGCCGGGAATCCAGGACTTGTTGTCCCGTTTCCACATCGACTGGCGGTTCCCGGGGCTCCAGAACGGGTCGACGACGAACTCGGCGGTCTCGTAGCCGGCCAGGGGGGGCGTCGTCAGCGTGAGACTGCCGAAGTCGACGTCGTCCTCCGATTCGAAGAGGCCGTAGCAGGGGAACCCGTGGCACCACAGACCGGTGCCGAGGATCCCCATCCTGTGCCACTCCCGCCCGGCTCCCTCCCACCAGTGGCCCGGCCCCACGGGGTTGAACTCGACGAAGCGGTACGCGAACGGCGCCCCCGCACGGTCGACCTCGGCGGGCGGCCCAGGGGCCGGGCAGTCCTTCTTGCAGAAGTAGCGCTCGTGGATGCGGCCGTCGACGGACGCCGCGGGCCGGTCGGCGGCCGGGATGTGGATCGCCATCTTCGCCCCCGAAGAGCCCACCATCGCCCGCCGGAGGTGCGTGATCTTGAGGTCGACGGGGAGGTCGAAGTCGACGCAGGCCTTCACGGTGGAGCTGCCGAGGGGGATCCCGAGGAAGTCCGCGGCCGTCGACTCGGAGACCTGGAGGCCGACCTTGTTGAGACGGATGCGCACGCGCCCGTCCACGACGTCGTCCGCGGCGAAGACGAGGCTGGTCTGGTCGCCGTCGGCCTGGGTCGGGGACTCCTTGGCGTTGCGCATCCCGAGGTCGACCGTGGTCACGGTGTCGTGGAGGTCGAGGTCGGCGTTCACGTAGCCCACGCCGTCGGGGAGGCCGCGCCGGCCGTCGTAGCCGAAGAGAGGGCAGAGCCGGTTGTCCGTCTTCGGCCCCGCGTTCGGGGCCTCGGCGTTGCGGACGTCGGCGCGCACCGTGAGCTTCGCCCCCACGTGGGCGAGGTCGAGGCGGTAGTTCGGGACGAGGTTCTCGGGCCCCCGGTTGACGCCGTCGCCCCGGTACACCGGGTGGAGGCGGTCCCGGACCCGGGCGTGGATGCCCCCCAAGGGCGTAGAGCCGTTGAAGTCGAGGGAGACCTTCGTCCAAGGCAGGCGGCGGTTCTGGGAGAGGTCGAAGCCCACCGACAGCGACCCGGGGATGTTCTCGACTGCGGCCTCGACGTCGTCGTCCTCGTCGACGACCGGGGTGGGCTCGGGCACAGCGAGGTGGCGGTAGCGCACGTGGGCGGTGAGGTCGCCCAGCGTGGCGGCCGTGGTGGCGATGCGCAGGGCCATGCGCTGCCACTCCTCCATCTCGTAGCGGGGCAGGGTCTGGCAGGCGGCCGGCTCAGGGGACGTCCGCGAGCAGCTCGCCAGGTCGGGCTGCCAGATCTCGACATGGCGGGGCAGGTCGAGAAGGGCACGGGCGTCGACGCCGAACGTGGTGGCGCCGGGCGTGCTCGTGAAACGGGCCTCGGCGTCGACGCCCGTGGGGGCGGGCACGCCGCGGCGGGTGAAGAAGCCCAGCGCCTTCAGCTCCGCCGGGTCCCCGGCGCGCACGAGGGCGTCGAGGCGGACAGGACCGGGCCCGTCAGGCGGACCCTCGTTGGCGAGGTCCGGCGGCGTCGTGATCGCCGTGGACTCCGTGTTCACCCAGACCCAGGGCTCCGTCGATCCGGCGACGGCACCGTCCAGGACACGCACGACGAGCTCGCCGGGGAGCCGGCTCAAGGTGCCGTCGACGAAGAGGGGTACGGGGAGCATCTCGTCGTACGCGGTCACCGAGAACGGGTTCGTCTTGCCCTCCTCACGGGTCTGCACGGAGAGGAGTTGGGCGACCTCGGCCTCGTAGTGGGCGGAGACGAGGTTGCGAAGGCGCAGGACGGCGGCCCACTCGTCGGCCCCTCCGGCGCGGGCCTTGGTGAACACGGCCCGCACGCCCTCGTCGCCGAGGCCGCTGAAGCCGGGGAACGCGTCCCGCACGTCGGCGGGGACCTCGGGCAGGGCCGGCGGGGCGATGAGCGACGCGTCGTCGCTGCGGGGCGGGCCGGACTCGACCATGACGTCGAGGGCGTTCGCCGGGCAGCCCACGGGGCTCGGACACATGGAGGCGTCGGCGCTCACGAGCTTGGGGAGGCGGTCCTGGGTGAGGCGCTCCTTCCAGGCGACCCGGAGCCGGCGGGGGACGTCGAGGTCGGCGTGGACGCGGGTGCGGCGCCTGAACTCGACGCGCTCCCGGCGGTTCGTGACGATCCCGCCCACCCGCAGGTGCGCGCCCGCCGAGGCCTCGTAGAGCAGTTCCGAGTCGCTCTCCAGGCCTCCGGAGAGCTGCGAGCGCTTCAGCATGAGCTGCACCTTGTCCGGCAGGGGGGCCGCGCCCAGGCCGCCCAGGTCGAGCTCGCCGTCCGCCACGACGGCGTCGGGCCCCTTGAGGCGGACCTGGAGGCGCACGGGCGCGCCGGGCGCCCCCACGGCCACGGCCTCGGATGCCGCCCACTGCGCCGCCACGGGCACCGCCGTCTCCACCGGGCCGGTCGCGTCCATCCAAGAGGCGTAGCCGAGGGAGAGGCGTTCGGGCAGGGGCTTCACTGGCCCCCGCACGTCCACGTACGTGCCCGTGTTCGCCACCTCGTCCGCGCGGTCGCGGCCGTCGAGATGGACGAGTACGTCTGCCCCGGCCGTCTCGGCGCCGGCCTTCTCGGCCTCCAGGGAGATGCCGTCGCCACCGGCGATGGAGAGAGACGTGTCCCAGGAGAACGAGGCGACGTCGTGGGCGAGGCCGCCGATGCGGTAGTAGCCCAGGGGCTCGCCGTCCACGGGACGCGGCGCCCGGGACGCGTACAGGACGTAGGGGCGCGCCGGGTCCGCCGGCGGCCCCGGGAAGTCAGTGGTGGCGAGGAGAGCGAGGGGGTCCGCGGGGAGGTGGTCCTGCAGGCGCACGGCGACACGGCTCGCCGCCGCCTTGATCGTGCGGGTGCAGCCCGCCGGGTAGAGCGGGATCGCGTCCTCCGGCGGGCCCACGCCGGGGCAGGCCAGGTCCCAGAACGACATCTCGGCGACGAGGAGCTCCCCGGTGGCAGGGTCGTGGCGGGCCTCCATCCGGAAGTGCCGGGGGAGGGCGTCGACGGCACCAGAGGCGTAGGTGGGCCGGTCGTCTCCCACGACGGGGTCGTCCGTGGCGAGCTGGAGGCGGTCGAGCCGGACGTCCGGGACGGTCTCGGCGCTGCGGGTGACGCTCATCGAGTCCGGGTGCAGGATCCAGTCCAGGCGCTCGGGGACGGCGCTCACGCGGCCCTGCAGCGAGAACTCGTCGGCACCGCCGAGGCCGAGGCCGAGGCCCGTGCGGACGTCGACGTCCACGCCGGTCGCCACGGCACCGGGGTCCGGGCGCACCCAGGCGAGGTGGGACGTGGAACGGAAGCCGGGCACGGGGAGGCAGAGGTCGCGGGTGCCGGCGGCGAAGTCCCGGGGCACGGCGTCCCAGTCGAGGGCGACGGCGACGTCCCTGCGGTCGGGGGCGGCGGTCTCGACCTTGCGGACGTCGAGGGTGAGGCCGAGGGGCGGCCGGGGCGACGTCCCGGTGTACTCCGTCTCGTGGGCGAAACCCCAGAGGTGGGTGCCCGCGGGGAGGCCCGACGCCTCCCGGTAGAGGAGGCCCACGTGGTCCTCGTTCGGCCAGCGGGCCCCGGCCTTGAGGGCGTCCACGCCGACGCGCACGAGCGTGCTCGTGGGCGGGAGCGGGGTGCCGTCAGGCGCCTTGCGGGTGTAGTCGAGGCGGATGCCGAACTCGCCCTTGTAGCGTCCGCCGAAGGTGGTGGGGAGCGCCGAGCCCTCCGGGAGCACCACCCGGAGCTCGAGGCCGATGCCGGCGATCGCCGTCTTGGCGAGGCCGTAGTCGGGCACCTGGGTGTAGTTCTCCCCGAAGAGGCGCTGCAGGGGGTTCGCCCCGCTCCCGGAGCCGTCCACCGGGGGTGCCGTGGATGCCCGCAGGGCGAAACCGAACAGGACGTCGGCGGTGCCGTCGCCGTTCAGGTCCACGCCCTGCATGACCCCGCCGGTGACGGGGGCGCCGGTGAGGAGGTCGAAGCCGCCCAGCTTCACGGGAAGGTCCTTGTGCAGGGTGGTGCCGTCAGGGGCGGTGCCGTCGAATGTGAGGGCGACGCCCTTGAAGGCCTCGGAGATCTCCGCGGGCGACGTCGGGGGAGCGGGCGCGCCGGCCAGGGTCGCACAGCCGAAGTCGAGGCCGTCGGCGGCCGCCGGCCCGCTCCCGCCCCAGAGGCCCAGGACCAGTCCCAGGACCGTGACGGCGAGCACGAGCCCGCCTCGCCGGCGCCGTCCGTTCGTGGCAGTGGTCATGAGCCCGGTCCCCTCTGTGAGCCTGCGGGCCCAGGATGACGCCAGGAGCGCACCGTCGCGTTACCGGTCCCTGGGCTGCCCGAGCCGCGTTACCGGAGCATTACCCCGGGGTCGGGTGCGGCGGCTTCCGGGGAATCAGACGACCGCGGTGAGGCCGCCGTCGACGGCGAGCCACTGGCCGGTCACGTAGCGGAAGTCGTCGCTGCAGAGGCTCACCACCACAGCCGCGACGTCCTCGGGTTCGGCGGGGCGGCCGAGGGGGATCTTGCCCACAAGGAGGTCGAGGACCTCGGGCATGAGGCGCAGGGGTTCGGTCATGGGAGTGACGACGTATCCGGGGTTCACGCAGTTCACCCGGATGCCCTGCGGGGCGAGTTCCTGGCACATGGCGCGGGCGAGGCCGAGGAGGCCGGTCTTGGCGGCGCAGTAGTGCGGCAGGATCGCCGAACCCACGAGGCCCTCGATGCTGGAGGTGAGGACGACGGCGCCGCCGCCGGAATCCCGCAGCGCCGGGATCGCCGCCTTCGCAGTCCGGAAGACGCCGTTCAGGTCGACGTCGACGACCCGGAGCCACTCCTCTTCGGCCATGTGCTCGACATTCCCCGGGCTGGCGACGCCGGCGTTGGCGAAGACTGCGTCGAGGCGGCCGAAGGCCTCCAGCGTGGCGGCCACGGCGGCCTCGCACTCCACCAGGCTGGTCACGTCCGAGACGATGGCGAGCGCCTCCCCGCCGGCGTCGGCGATCATCGCCACGGTTTCCTCGGCGCCCTCGGCATCGACGTCGCTCACGGCGACCCGGGCGCCCTCCTCGGCGAAACGTCGGGCCGCGGCGCGCCCGATGCCGGACGCCCCGCCCGTGACCCAGGCCGCCTTCCCCCCAAATCGCATCGTGCCCTCCGGGATTCTGGATGAGCGCTCGTTCAACGGATGCTAGCTAGCCCCGGCGCCCCTCCCCCGTTCTGGGGAGCCCACCTCCGGATAGGGCCTGTTGCTGATTTGTGGGTCCTGGTCGATGCGGTCGTCGGCTGGCCAGCGG
>CAYJLW010000062.1:0-81 GCA_964370965.1 uncultured Acidimicrobiia bacterium
CCGAGCGGCCCGGAGCGGGACACCGGCCCGAGCGGCCCGGAGCGGGACACCGGCCCGAGCGGCCCGGAGCGGGACACCGGC
>CAYJLW010000062.1:181-24521 GCA_964370965.1 uncultured Acidimicrobiia bacterium
CTCGAGGCGGCGCTCCTCGAGGTGCTGCCGGCGCTCGAGGGGGCGTTCACGTTCGTGCTCATGGACGAACGCCGCCTCATAGGCGTGCGCGATCCGTTCGGGTTCCGCCCCCTCTGCCTCGGGCGTACCGACACGGGCGGCTGGGTTCTCGCGTCCGAGACGTGCGCCCTCGACATCATTGGTGCCCGTCTGGTGCGCGAGGTCGAACCGGGCGAGATGATCGTGATCGACGCGGAGGGCGTGCGCACGCTCACGCCGTTCGCCGACGTCACACCTGCCCTGTGCGTCTTCGAGTTCGTCTACTTCGCCCGCCCGGACTCCCAGCTCTACGGGAGGAACGTCTTCGGCGTGCGCCACCGCATGGGTGAGCTCCTCGCCGAGCAGGCCCCGGTGGAGGCCGACATGGTGATGCCCGTGCCCGAGTCCGGTATCCCCGCCGCCCAGGGGTACGCACGGGCGTCCGGCATCCCCTATGGCGACGGCCTCGTGAAGAACCGCTACGTGGGCCGCACGTTCATCGCCCCCGACCAGTCCCTGCGCGAGCGCGGCGTGCGCATGAAGCTCAACCCGCTCGCCGAGAGGATCCGGGGCAAGCGCCTCTTGGTCGTGGACGACTCCATCGTGCGGGGCTCGACGACCCGCCAGATGGTGGCGCTCCTCCGGGAGGCGGGGGCGGCCGAGGTGCATCTGCGGATCTCGTCCTCTCCCTACCGCTGGCCCTGCTTCTTCGGCATGGACACGTCCCGGCGTTCCGAGCTCCTTGCCGCCACGCTCGAGGTGGGCGAGATCCGGGACTACCTCGGTTGCGATTCGTTGGCGTATCTCGACATCACGCGGCTGCTCACGGCCACGGGCATAGCGGACCAGGGCTTCTGCACGGCGTGCCTCACAGGCCGGTACCCCGTGAACGTGAGCGACGCTGCCGGCAAGGACGTCCTCGAGCTCCCCGAGGGTGGAGGCTCTTCCCAGCCGGCCTTCCCCCTGCCCCCCGCCGCCGGGCCCTGAAGGGGTGCCGAGGCGGACGGCCCGTCTCAGGGGCCACGGGGCCGACGCCTGCAGGCAAGACGTGTGCAGGAAACGGGCGGGTGGGGGCGAAGCTGAAGACATGCCACACACCTCGTCCGTCGGTGTCCGCGGCCGGATCTCACACGATGAGCCGATCGACCACTGGATCAACAACCTCCCGGAGATCCCCCCTGACGCCCAGAACGCGGACGGCACCGTAGCTGCCGGCGCCTACACCCGCGAGTACTACATGAGCGTCACGTGCGAGGGCTTCGCCGCCGCCCAGCGCGGCGGCATCTCGCCGATCAAGCGCGTGGAGATCGAGCACCTCGACCTCAGGCCCGCAGAGGCGTTCCTGGACCTCGGCTGCGGCAGGGGCGAGGTCGCCAAGGTGGCTGCCGAGGCCGTCGGTCCCGAAGGCCGCGTGGTCGCCATGGACTACGCGTCGGTGGCCGTGGGGCTGGCCGCCGAGACCCTCGCCGGGATTCCCGCTACCGACGTCTTGGCCGCAGACGGCACCGCTCTGCCCTTCGCGTCGGGCACCTTCGACGCTGTGCTCCTGGGCGACGTCATCGAGCATCTCACCCCTGAGCAAGGGATGCGGTGCCTCCGTGAGGTCGGCCGTGTCCTCCGGCCCGGAGGTCGTGTGCTCGTCCACACGGCGCCCAACCTCTGGTTCGTGAAGTACGTGCAGTCGATCGCCAAGATCATGCTGCGGCTCCTCGGGCTCAAGACCGCGTACCGGGCGATCGTCCTCTCCGAGGAATACCGTGTCGCGTACCACGTGAACGAGATGGCTATCCCGACCCTGCGGCGCATGGTGCAGGATGCCGGCTTCGTCACGAAGGCGTGGATGCACGACGACGCCTTCCGTTCCGACGAGGAGCACCCCCTCGTGAGCTCGCTGGAGGACAAGCCGCTTCTCCTGAGGCTCTCCCGGGTCTTCGGTCTCTGGCCACTCCGCTACCTGTTCTCCAACGACATCTTCGCCATGGGCGTGCGCCTCTGAGCCGAGCGGCGCCGAAGCCCCGGCTGCCCAGTCCGGACGCCGCCGGTCGGGCTCCGCAGCGGCGAAGGCCCCCAGGGGGCCCATGAGCTGCTAGGTCGTTCGGACTATCCCGGGCTCAAGTCCTGCCCCGTCCGCTCCGACACTCTGAGTGGTATTGCACGAGTTCGAGCGAAGGCGGCGCATGCAGGGACACGCCTCCCAGTCGGAGACCCAGCAACTCGCCGACGACGCGCGCATGGCGGGCCTGCGCAAGTTCGCCACTCCTTCCCTGGAGGCGGTCGAGCGGCGGCGCTGGCAGCTCTGGAGCGTGGTCTTCGTCGTCCTCGTCGGCCTGTCCGCGGTGCTGGTCGTGCTCTCGTTCTGGGAGGAGTCGCTCCCCTCCTCGTACCGGGATCTCGCCAGCCTCCCCCTGTTGCGGATCTGCTTTCTCGCCCTCACGGTGGGTTTCTGCCTCTACGTAGTGGAGAAGGAGGCGCGGCTGCGGGCGGTGACCCGCGCTCTCATCGACGAACGCGTCCTCAGCGCTGCCCTCGCCAACCGCGTCCACGAGTTCACGCTCCTGTCGGGCGTCGGTCGGGCCGTGAACTCGATCCTGGAACCCCAGGAGGTGCTCGAGATCATCCTTTCGTCCGCGCTGAACCTGAGCGGCGCCGCGGACGGCGGGATCATGCTCGCCGACCTCAGGTCGAACGCCCTGCGCAGTGTCTGCGCCAAGGACTGCCACGGGAGAGTGATCGTCACGTCCCAGGAGGTCCTCGTCGGGGAAGGGCTGGCCGGTTGGGTGGCCCAGCACCGAAGGCCCCTGTTGGTGTCCGCGGCGCACCATCCGGACCTCTTCGCCCGCCTCGACGTCGGGGGCCCGGGGGAGTCCGACGTCCGGGCGGCGATGTGCGTTCCCCTCGTCCACCGTGATGCTCTCCTCGGGGTCCTCTGGGCCCGGGAGCGGTCCTGGGCGGGCGAGATCACGGAGTACGACCTCCGTACGCTCGAGCTCTTCGCCGAGCACGCCGCCGTGGCGATCTCCAACGCCCGCCTCTTCGCCGCGGAGCGGGCGCATGTGGCGCGGCTGCAGATGCTGGACGAGCAGCGCTCGGAGTTCGTGGCCATGGTGAGCCACGAGCTCAGGTCGCCACTGACGTCCATCATCGGGGCGGCACAGACGCTGCGAAAGCGACTCCCCGGTGCCGCCGAGGACGAAGCGGACGCCTCGGGTGAGCTCCTGAACGTGATCGAACGCCAAGGGGACCGCCTCGTCCGGCTCATCGACGACATCCTCATGACGAGCCGGCTGGAGGCGGGGAGCGTCCGGATCGACCTGCGTCCCGTGGCCCTCGCCTCTCTGATCGGCAACGTCCTGCGCGTCTTCGAGTCGCGTCCGGGAGCGAACCGCCTGCGCCTTGCCGCGCCCAGGGACAGGCAGGTCCTGGTTCTGGCCGACGAGCACGCCCTGGAGCAGGTTCTCATCAACCTCGTGGACAACGCCCTGAAGTACGCTCCCGGCGAGGCGCCCGTCACGATCACGATCAGCGAGATCGGCGACGAAACAGCCGTCACGGTCGCCGACTGCGGCCCCGGCATCCCCGCCGAGGACCTCCCCCACGTCTTCGACAGGTTCCGCCGGGGTAGGGACAGCGGGTCCAGCTCCGGTTCCGGCCTCGGCCTGTACATCACGGCGAATCTGGTCGCAGCCATGGGTGGGCGCATCTGGGCGCAGAGCGAGGTGGGTCAGGGAACGTCGTTCACGTTCACGCTCGGCCCGGGCGCTCCGGGGGACCGGCGGTCGGGGTCTTCGATCGAGATCGCTCCACAGCCCGTCGTCCGGGAGGCGGCGCCGGGGCCCGTGGCGCTGGCACCGATGAGGCAGGGAGGCTGAGGGTGCGCTATCCGAAGGCCAGGGTTCTCATCGTCGACGACGAGCCGGACATCCTTCTCATGCTGCGTATCAACCTGGATTCTGAGGGCTACGAAACCCTCCTGGCGGCCGACGGCGAGACCGCGGTGCGCCGCATCTCCGACGACAGGCCCGATGTCGTGCTCCTCGACGTCATGATGCCCCTGCTCGACGGTTGGGGGGTTCTCGAGCGCATAGCGAAGCAGCCGCACGCTCCCGTCGTGCTCGTGATCTCGGCCAAGTCCGGCGAGACGGACCGGCTCCGGGCCCGGTCTCTGGGTGCCGACGACTACGTCATGAAGCCGTTCGATCCGGATGACGTCATAGAGCGGATCGAGGCCGCTCTGCGGCGACGGCGCGAACGCCAGCGGCGCATCGAGCCCGTCTACGCTCCCCCCTTCGACCCCGCTCGTCCGGACGCCACCTACGGTACGTAGCGCCGGAAAGCGGCCGGTTCCGGTCACACTCCGTTCCCGGCGGCCGATCAACCCGTACAGTCGCAATCATGCGTGGCGCGCGGGGGCCGCGCGCCGGTCGTGACCGAGGAGAGGAATGCAGGTCGAGACGTTCTCCTATGACCCGGCGTCCGGTTGGTCGGCGCCGTCCTTCCCGACGCTGGACAGCGAGCGCACCCTTCTGGTCGTGTTCGGGGCGTCCGGCTACCTCGACGACCCCGCCCCTTTCGAGGCCCTCGAGAAGGCATTCCCCCTCTCGCGCAGGATCGGCTGTTCCACCTCCGGGGAGATCATGGGCCAACGCCTCGTCGACGGAACGCTGGCGTGCGCGGCCGTGCGTTTCCGGGCGGGGGAAGTCCAGGTGGCCTGCAGCGCAGTCGAGCGTGTCGGCGGGTCTTTCGCCGCCGGGGTCGATCTTGCCCGGAGCCTGTCGCGCCCCGACCTCCGGGGCGTGTTCGTGCTCTCTGACGGTCTCTGCGTGAACGGTTCCGCCCTGGTCGACGGCCTCAACAGCGTCCTGGGCCAGTCGGTGGTCGCCACGGGGGGTCTCGCCGGGGACGGCGACCGGTTCGAACGGACCTGGGTCCTGGCGGGCGAGCGACCGGCCGCTGGTGTCGTGGCGGCCGCCGGCCTGTACGGCGACACCGTCCACATCGGCCACGGCTCGAAGGGCGGCTGGGACATGTTCGGGCCCGAACGGGTCGTGACGAGGTCGGCGGGCAACGTCCTCTACGAGATCGACGGCAACCCGGCCCTGGAGCTCTACAAGCGGTACCTCGGGGAGCTCGCCGCCGAGCTCCCCGCTTCGGCGTTGTTGTTCCCCTTGGCGCTGCGCACGAACGGAAACGGGGGCCAAGAGGTCGTGCGCACCGTCCAGTCGGTGGACGAGACCGATCAGTCGATGACGTTCGCCGGGGACGTCCCTGAGGGCTCCCGTGTGCAACTCATGCAGGCCAATTTCGACCGTCTCGTAGAAGGGGCGTCCGAAGCGGGCCTCACCAGTGCCGGCTCCGTCGCGGGCGGATCGTGCCTGGCCATCGCGATCAGCTGCGTAGGACGCCGTCTCGTCCTCGGGGAGCGCACCGAGGAGGAGATCGAGGCCACCTTCGACGCTCTGCCGCCCGGGACGAGTCAGATCGGGTTCTACTCCTACGGCGAGATCTCACCCCACACCGACTTCGGCCCCTGCGATCTCCACAACCAGACCATGACCCTGACCGTCCTGTCCGAGGAGTGATAGTCCCCCCGTGCATCCCATCCTGCGAAGGCAGTTGCGGCGTCTCGGTCTCAGCGAGGACGACCGGCCGGCAGACCCGGACACATGGCTGCAGTTCCTCGAACGCATCGACGCCGCCTACACCGACGCCGAGCGCAATCGCTACCGCCAGGAGCGCTCCCTGGCCACCGTGTCCGAGGAGATGCAGGACCTCTACGACTCGCTCCGGAGGTCGTCGGAGCTGCTGAGGGGAGAACGCGACAAGCTGCAGGCCGTCGTGCGGGCTCTCGGGGACGGCCTCTTCGTCCTCGACGCCTCCGGGCAGGTGGTGTCGGCCAATCCCGAGGCGATCCGGTTGCTGGGACGCGAAGAGAAGGAGATCGTGGGCGAGCGGATCGGCGAGGTCTTCGACACCGTCAGGACGGGCGAGCTGTCGCGGATGGAGGCGGCCCTCGCCGCCGGGTTCGGCGTGCGCTCGGAGAACAGCTCGCTCACGCGAGGAGACGGGTCGCGTTTCGCCGTGAGCTACGTCCTCAACCCCATCCGGGAGGGTGGCGGGGTGGCAGGGGGCGTTCTCGTCTTCCGCGACGTCGCGGCGCGCGTGCAGGCAGAGGTGGAGCTCCGCCGCGCCAAGGACGCGGCCGAGGCCGCCACGCGGGCGAAGTCCGAGTTCCTGGCGAACATGAGCCACGAGATCCGCACGCCCATGAACGGGGTGCTCGGGATGCTCCAGCTCCTCCTGGACACCGCCCTTGACGAGGAGCAGGTGGAGCTCGCCGCCACGGCCAGCGCCTCGGCCGACCTCCTCCTCACCGTCATCAACGAGATCCTGGACTTCTCCAAGATCGAGGCGGGCAAGCTCGAGCTCGAGAGGACCGACTTCGAGCTCCCCCCCCTGATCCGGTCCACGACCCGGATGTTCACAGAGGAGGCACGGCGTCGGGGCCTCAGCCTGGTCTGCGACCTCCCCGACGACCTCCCGCGGACAGTGGGGGGGGACCCCACTCGCCTCCGCCAGATCCTCACGAACCTCATCGGCAACGCGGTGAAGTTCACGCACGAGGGGGAGGTCGTGGTGTCCGCGGAGGTGACCCCGGCGGATCCCGGCACCGGGCGGCTGCGTTGCGTGGTACGCGACACGGGGATCGGGATCGACCCCGGTGCCATGGGGCGTCTCTTCGACGCGTTCTCCCAGGCCGACGGTTCCACCACACGGCGCTACGGGGGGACGGGTCTCGGCCTGTCGATCTGTCGGCGGCTCGTGGAGATGATGCACGGCGAGATCGGTGTGGAGAGCCGCCGGGGCGAGGGCTCGAGCTTCTGGTTCAGCGTCCTGTTGGACCACGAGCACGGGAAGGGGACGCCCGGGGCCGGCTGAAGGGGATGGCGGGCGCCCTCAGCGGCGCCCGCAGCGCTTCGGGAGGCCGGTGACCCGGTAGAGGCCGATGCGGCGCTGGTACTTCCTCGTGACGCCGTTGTAGTTCGTGACGTGCTCCACCTCGCGGTCGAAGACCTTGACCATGCCGGGGTCCTCGGTCACGAAGCGGAGCTCGGGGACGGGGGCGAACCAGTCGTCCGGGTCGTCCCAGACGACCACGTAGTCGGCGCACTCGGAGCGGATCGCCCGAGACCAGGACGCCTGCCGACCGGCTGTCCAGGGTCGGGTGTCCTTCTCGCGGCCCACGAAGAAGACCCGGTTCGTGGCGTCCGGACCGTAGAGGGGGTAGATCCGGCTCATCCCGGCGACGGCGATGCGGGCGTCGCGGATGGGCGTGTCCTGCACGGCGCGGAAGAGTTGGTCGAACCCCTCGTTGTACGTCGTGCGGTACCAGTTCCGGTCCCGCTGCCGGGCCGCCACCACGGAAGCCGCCACCATGACCACCGCGAGGACGCCGATCCACACCCGCCTGTCGGGAACGATGCGCTCGACGGCCGCCCCGACGCCGAGGAGCCAGACGAGGGTGACGCCGGCCACGAGGACGCCGACGGCGAGGGCGAGGCGCGTAGGCCGGTAGAGGCTCAGGAACGGCAGAGGCCCCACGGTCACGACGGCGGCGTTCAGCATCGCCCCGGCCAGCAGCCCCCACCGCCAAAGCGCTTTGCGGCGCCCCCCCAGCCCACCGGCCGCGGCGGCCACGAAGAGGAGCACGAAGGAGGCGGCCACGTAACGGATCGTGGCCCCGGCGAACTGGTGGTCCTTACCCGAGGCGGTGTACGGGGAAGCCCACACCGCCAGCACTGCCAGGACGGGCACGGCGACGAGCATCCAGATCCGCATGGCGTTGCCCCGCACGCTGCGGACGACGCCGGGGATCCCGGCCACGAGGGCCACCGACAGGGAGAGAAGAGCGGCGGCGTACAGGGGGACGACCCGCACGAACGCCGTGGCGGGTTCCTCCCTGATCAGGCCCAGGATCGAGAGGTCGTCCGTGGTGCGCGTCCAGCCGCCGGCGAAGATGACCTTGCCCCCGACCGCCACGGTGAAGCCCCACAGCGGGTTCCCCACCACGATCCAGTTGCGGAGGTACCACGCAGCCGCCGGGGCGGCCACGCACAAGGGCAGGATGACGAGGACGTCGAGCCGGCGGCGCCGGCGGAGACCGGCCACCAGGATCGCGAGACCCATGGTCCCCACGTAGAACAGGGCGGAGTACTTGGAGCCGAGGGCGAGGCCGAGGGCGAGGCCGGCGAGGACGAGGTACCTGCGGACGTCGACGTCGTCGAGCCAGCACAGGACGCATGCCACCGCCAGGGCGGTGCCCGCCACGGGCAGGATGTCGCTGCTCGTGGCGCCGAGGCCGATCCCGAGGGCCGCGGTGAAGAGCGCTGCGAAGCCCACGACGACGGCCTCCAGGGTCCGCACGCCGAGGCGTTCCGCGAGCGCCGCCACGGCGAGGAGCATCATGGCGCCGGCGACGAGCGTGCCGATGTTGGCGAGGAAGTCCCGCCCGAAAGGCATGGCGAACCAGGCGTTCAGCAACTCGGAGTTCATCGCGTAGGACATCTGGTAGACGCCCGGCTGGATCTGGTCGATCTGGAGAAGGGAGTGGCTGCGCAGCCAGTTCGCTACCGCAGGCAGGTGGTAGTTGACCGAGTCGGCGTCGAAGGGTGCCTTGGCGATCCCGGAATAGAGCATGGTCGCCCCGGCGCCGACGACGAGGGTGACGACGAGGATCCGGTACCAGTCCCGGGGACGCGATCCCGACGCTTCTGCGGACCTCTTCGACTGCTGGGCGCCCCGCGGTGCGTCCAGAGCGGTCGGCCCCGGGGCTCCTGCCCCGAGGTCCCCCCCGGAGCGTGCGGGCACTCGGCGTTCGAGCAGCACCGTGAGGCCGGCCACGGCCCAGGCGGCGAGGACGAGGGGGAGGCGGCTGAACACGCCCGCGAGGCCGAGCACCTGCATGGCGAGGAGCGCCTCGAGGATTCCGCACATGAACGCCGCGGCGAGGCGCAGGAGGGGTGTGGAAGCGGGGACGAGGCGCCGCGCCAGGCGCCAGGCGGCGTAGGCGACCGGAGCGGTCTGCAGCGCCGCCAGCGCGAGACCCGGGAGGTAGTCGGTGAGCATGCGTCCCTCACGTTCGCCGTTGGAGACCGGTTTCCCTCCGCGCTCTCGGCCTCCGTGCCGGGCGTCTGAGCAGGATTTCGTCCGCTGGGATCGAAACCGATAGGTAGAGGTGGGTTGGGGTACCCGGTGGTCATACGGACCCGATCTGAGCCGATGTCGGAGTGGTAATGCGAATCTCGGCCGTCTTCCCGGCGCACAACGAAGAAGCCAACATCGAACAGGCCGTCGCGGACATGCAGCAGGTCCTGCGGGACATCTGCACCGACGGCGAGTACGAGATCGTCGTAGTCGACGACGGGTCCACGGATCGCACCGCGGAGATCGTCCTCAAGGTCTCCGAGACCGACCCGCGGGTGCGCCTCGTCGCCCACGAGGTGAACCAGGGCTACGGCCAAGCCGTCAAGACCGGTCTGCAGGCGGGCCGCCTCGACTACGTGTTCTTCACCGACTCGGACCTCCAGTTCGACGTCCACGAGCTCAAGCGGCTCGTGCCGTACCTGGAACGGGCCGACGTCGTGTCCGGGTACCGATTCGACCGTCAGGACCCCTTGAACCGGCGCGTGATCGCCTGGGGCTGGAACGCCCTTGTGCGGGTCCTCTTCTACGTCCCCGTGCGCGACATCGACTGCGCCTTCAAGATCTTCCGTCGCGAGGCTCTCGAGACGCTGGACCTGGAGTCGATGGGGGCGCTCATCAACACAGAGCTCATGGTGAAGCTGGGTCGTTCCGGTTTCGGGGTCGCCGAGGTCGGCGTCACCCACTATCCCCGCATCGGCGGGGAGCAGAGCGGGGCCAAGATCTCCGTGATCTTCACCGCCTTCCGGGAGCTGTGGAGGATGCGCAAGATGCTGAAGCGCATCGACATGGCAGAACGGAACCTCGCCATGCGCCGCCGCCGCTACGACGGCAACGGCACGAACGGTGCCGGGGCGGCGATCGCGGCGGCGTCGAGCACCGAGCGCAGGTCCGAGGGCCCGCCCGAACACGGCAACGGCGTCTGAGCGAGCAAGGCAACCACGGGGAACACGAATGCGTATCGCTGTAGTCGGTGGAGGCGTCACGGGTGCCGTGGCCGCCCGGGCGCTCTCGGGATGGGCGCATGAGGTCGTCCTCTACGAGGCCGGCCACGAGATCGGCGGCCTCGCCGGCAGCCACCAGGTCGGGGGCACGCCGCTGGAGTGCTTCTACCACCACATCTTCAACCACGAGAGCCACATCCGGGGCCTCATCGACGAGCTCGGCCTCACAGAGCGCCTGGAATGGATCCGCTCGTCCGTGGGGATCTTCGACCGCAACGGCCGCATGTGGCCTTTCACGACGCCCCAGGACCTCCTCCGTTTCGGCCCCTTGCCACCGGCTGCCCGCGTGCGCATGGGTGCCGCCGCCGTCCTCTCACCGCGCCTCTCGGACTGGCGACGCCTCGACGACGTCACGGCCGTCGACTGGATCCGCCGCACCATGGGCGCCAAGGCGCTCGAGGAGGTGTGGGGGCCCATGCTCGAGGTGAAGTTCGGCGAGGTCTACGAGCAGGTGCCCGCCGCCTGGCTCTGGGCCCGGCTCTCCCAACGCTCCCTGAGCCGTGACTCCAAGAGCATGGGGGAATCGCTCGGCTACATGCGCGGCGGCTTCAAGACTCTCTACGACGCTCTCGCCGACGACCTCGTGGCCCGCGGCGTGAAGGTGAACCTCTCCACGCCTGTGAAGCGGATCTCCGCCGCCGGCCACCGGGTTCGGGGCGTGGAGACAGAGGCCGGCTTCGAGGAGTTCGACCAGGTCCTTTCGACCCTGCCCATACCGGTGTTCTCGCGGATCACGGAGGGACTCCCTCCCGCCTACGCCTCCCGGGTGCAGGCCGTGGAGTACATGGGGGTGATCTGCATCGTCCTCACCCTCGACCGTGAGGTGCAGCCCATCTACTGGGTGAACGTCGCCGATCGCGAGATCCCCTTCGGCGCCTACATCGAGCACACGAACCTCGTGCCTGCCGGCGACTACGCCGGGAACCACGTCGTGTACCTGGGGCGCTACTTCCCCCCCGGCCACTACTCGCCCGAGTGCGCCCGCTTCGCCACCGGGGACCTCCAGGAGATCGGTCGCGAGTGGACCGGCCACATCCGCAAGATCAACCCCGACTTCGACGATTCCTGGGTGAGGTCCACGACTCCCTTCCGGACGCCCTTCGCGGCGCCCCTCGTGAGTGTGGGCTACGGTCGGCGCCGGCTGCCCTTCGCCACGCCGGTGGACGGCCTGTGGCTCGCCACGATGGCCCAGATCTACCCGCAGGACCGCGGCATGTCCGACGGCGTCCGCATCGGCCTCGAGGTCGCCCGGGCCATGGGCCGTGGCTGAGCGTCCCCCTGCGGTCAGCGTCGTCGTCGGCTGTTTCAAACGCACAGAAGGCGTGCGGCGTCTCCTCGCCGGCCTCGAGCGCCAGACGTTCAGCGACTTCGAGGTGATCCTCGTCGACCAGACTGGGGAGCCCGAGATCGAGGAGGCCGTGGAGAAGACGTCCCTGGACGCCCGCTACCTCCGCTCTGTGCCGATCACGTCCACAGCCCGCAACGTCGGCGTCGTCGCCGCCCGGGCGTCGACGGTCGCCTTCACGGACGACGACTGCGTCCCCGAGCCGGACTGGGTGGAGAAGATCACGCTTCCCATCCGGCGCGACCCCGACGTGAACATGGTCACCGGGCCCTGCGTCGTGCCCGAGACGCCGCCTGATCCGGTGGAGTCCGAACACGTGGGCCGCCAGGCGCCGCACCTGTCCTTCTACCAGGGGGGGACGAACTCGATGGCGTTCCGCCGCGACCTCTATCTCGAGCTCGGGGGCCTCGACCCCATCCTGGGGCCGGGCACGGAGTACTTCGGCGCCGAGGACCAGCACCTCATCTACCGCTTCCTCGCCTACGGCAAGGTCGTGAACCGCAGGGACGCCGCCGTGGACGGCGACGAGCCCGAGACGCGCTGGGCTTGGGTCGTGAAGCGCTGGAAGTACTTCGCCAGCCAGGGGGTGTTCCTGCGCCGGGAGCGCGTCCGCAACGGCGATCGCGTCGCCACCCGTCTGTTCTTGCGTCACTTCGGCTACGACGGCTGGGGACCGTTCAAGGACGCCTTCGCCAAGGGGAGCGTGAAGTGGATGGTTCTCCCCGTCGTGCAGATGGCCGCCCTCTCCTACGGCTGGATGTTGGGCAAGCGCTACCCTCCGTTCGTCGCAGAGGTCGGCCCCCACGCCGGCGAGGAGATCGGCTACGTGAAAGCGGGGCCCCCTCCCTCCCGAGGCCCGGCGACGTCCCCGCCCCAGAGCGACGTCGCCACGCCAAAGTGAAGCTGTTGTCCCGGTATCCCGGGGATTCGGCATCACATTGGCGGGCACCTTCGGGGGGCGTCGGCGCAGAGTGAAGCTGTTGTCCCCGTATCCCGGGGATTCGGCATCACATTGGCCGGCTCCCCGGCTCCCGGGCACCCCGGCTCCCGGGCACCCGGGCACCCCGGCTCCCCGGCTCCCCGGCTCCCGGGCACCCCCGCTCGCGCCCCAAGCTCCGGCGGCGAAGACCTACAGGTCGGTTGCCACCGCCGTGCTCAGGTCGTGGAGCGTGGCTCCCAGCACGGCACCCCCGCCCACCGTCCCCACACGAGAGAGCGGGACGCCGTGGTCGGCGGCGAGGGCTTCGACGTCCGGGGCTTTCTCCGGTGACACGGTCACGACGGCCCGCGACGGCGTCTCGGCGAAGAGGGCGGCGCCCAGCGTGACATCGGGGGCCCAGGCCGCCGGTTCGACGTCGCAGGCGAGCCCGCCCGCGAGGGCGCACTCGGCGAGGGCGGCGGCGACGCCGCCGGTGGAGACGTCGTGGGCGGAGCGCACGAGGCGGCGCTGCTGGAGGACGGTG
The DNA here is from genome assembly GCA_964370965.1 of uncultured Acidimicrobiia bacterium. Classification (GTDB taxonomy): domain Bacteria; phylum Actinomycetota; class Acidimicrobiia; order UBA2766; family UBA2766; genus CAYJLW01. The sequence continues at coordinate 13,210 of CAYJLW010000062.1, forward strand.
AGGAGTCCGTGGAGGCGACCCTCGGCGGCGAGGTCGAGGCGGGGTGCAGCGCCTCCCACGAAGTCGTGGCGGAACCACGCCCACTCCGAGGCGCCGAGGTCGTCGCCCGTGGCGCCGAGGACGAACACGACGTCGCCGGTGGCGGCGAAGCCGGGCCCGGCGGGCGGCGCCCCCCCGAGGTCGTCGACGAGCCCCACGACACCGACCACGGGCGTGGGGTCGACGTCGCGCCCGGCGGACTCGTTGTAGAAGCTCACGTTGCCGCCCACGATGGGCACACCCAGCACCCGGCAGGCCTCGGCGATGCCGTCGACCGCCTCGGAGAATTCCCACATCACCTCGGGCTTCTCCGGGTTGCCGAAGTTCATGCAGTCGACGGCGGCGAGGGGGCGGGCGCCCACCGTGGCGACGTTGCGGCAGGCCTCGGCGACGGCGAGCGCTCCGCCCGCCCGGGGGTCGAGACGGCCGTAGCGGCCGATGCCGTCCAGGGACACGGCGAGCGCCCGGGCGCTGCCCTTGACCCGGAGCACGCAGGCGTCCCAGCCCGGGCCCACGACGGTGTTCAGGAAGAGCTGGTGGTCGTACTGGCGCCATGCCCAGGACGTGTCGGCCAGGTTCGGGGAACCCATGAGGGCGACGAGTTCGGCGGCGGTGTCGCCCGGCGCCACGGCGGGAAGTTCCGCGGCCGGATCTCGGGCGGCGAGGGTGTCGAGGCGGGCGGGTCTGGTGAGGGGCCGGTCGTAGCGGATCCCCTCGGCGAGGGCGTCGGGGGGGACGTCGCAGACGGTGGTGCCGTCGTCGGCGATCACGAGGCGACCGGTTTCGGTGACCCGCCCGAGCACGACCGCCGGGGCCTCCCACCTCTCGCATACGGCGAGGGCGGCGTCGAGGTGCTCGGGACGGACGACGGCGAGCATGCGTTCCTGGGACTCCGACGTGAGGACCTCGAAGGCTTCCATCCCCGGCTCGCGCCGCACCACGGCGCCGAGGTCGACGTCCATGCCGGCTTCACCCCGGGACGCCGTCTCCGACGTGGCGCAGGTGAGGCCCGCCCCCCCGAGGTCCTGCACACCCACGGTGAGGCCCCGGTCGTAGAGCTCGAGGCAGGCCTCGATGAGCTTCTTCTCCTCGAAGGGGTCGCCCACCTGAACGCTGGGTCGCTTCGCGGCGCCCTCTGGGTCGTCGGCCTCGCCGAAGCCGGCGGAGGCGAGGATGGACACGCCGCCGATGCCGTCGCGGCCTGTGGGGGCGCCGATGAGGAGCACGACGTTGCCCGCCCCGCTCGCCCGGCCCCGCTGCAGGTGCTCGATGGGCATCACGCCGAGACACATGACGTTCACGAGGGGATTGCCGGCGTAGCAGTCGTCGAAGACGATCTCGCCCCCGAGCGTGGGGACGCCCACCGCGTTGCCGTACCCGGAGATCCCGGCCACGACCCCCCGGGCGAGCCAGCGCTGCTTCTCGGCGTCGTCGCCGTCGGGCCGCCCGAAGCGGAGCGAGTCGAAGCTGGCGAGGGGCCGGGCGCCCATCGTGAGGATGTCGCGCAGGATGCCCCCGACGCCTGTGGCGGCACCCTGGTAGGGCTCCACGAAGGACGGGTGGTTGTGGGATTCGATGCGCACCACGGCGGCGAGGCCCTCGCCGACGTCGACGACGCCGGCGTTCTCACCCGGGCCCAGGATCACCCAGGGGGCGTCGGACGGGAGGCGGCCGAGGTGCGCCCGGGAGGACTTGTAGGAGCAGTGCTCGCTCCACATGACGGAGAACATCGAGAGCTCCGTGGGGCTCGGGTCCCGGCCGAGGATCCCGCGGATGTCTTCGAGCTCGGAGTCCGTGAGGCCGAGCTGCGCGTGCAGTGGGGTCTGGGAGGCCGTCACGATTCGGGGCCGTCTTGTGCGGGCACATCGGTCGCGTGAGGGGCGGCTCTGGCGCCCCGGGTCCCAGCTTCGGCGAACGGCGGTCCGACAGGGGGGGTCCGTGGGGGCGACGGAGTCCCCCCCACGAGGCCCTCGAACAGGGGCCGGCCGTCGGCGGACCCCAGGATGGCTTCCGCCGCCCGCTCCGGGTGCGGCATCATCCCGGCGACGTTGCCGTCGGCGTTCGTGACCCCGGCGATCCCCCGCAGTGACCCGTTCGGGTTCGTCGCCGGGTCGTCCGGGTCGACCGTGCCGTCGGGGGCGCAGTAGCGGAACAGCACACGGCCCTGCATCTCGAGCTCGGTGAGAGTGGCGGGGTCGGCGCTGTAGCAGCCCTCGAAGTGGTTCACCGGCATGGTCACGACGGTCCCCGGGGCGTAGCGGTGCGTGAAGGGGCTGTCGGAGTGCTCGACGACGAGGTGGACGTCCCGGCAGAGGAACCGGAGGCCGGCGTTCTTCGCCAGCGCACCGGGGAGGAGACCGGCCTCGCAAAGCACCTGGAAGCCGTTGCATATCCCCAGCACGGCCAGGCCGTCGACCCGGGCGGCGTCGGCGACCGCGGCCATGATCGGGGAGAAGCGGGCGATGGCGCCGGGACGGAGGTAGTCGCCGTGCGCGAACCCGCCGGGGACGACCACCGCGGCCGTACCCGCCGGAAGCTCTGTTTCGCGGTGGTGGACGAGGACGGCGTCGCCGCCGGCCTCTCTGATCGCCCAGGCGACGTCGTGCTCGCAGTTGGACCCGGGAAAGACCGGGATCGCCACGCGGGTCATCCGTGCAGGGCCTCCGGCAGCGTGTGGACGGAGATCTCGTAGTCCTCGATGACAGGGTTGGCGAGGACGCGCCGGCACATGTCGTCCACCTCGGTGCGGATGTCGTCGGGGGAAGCCCCCACCATCTCGAACTCGATGGCCTTGCCCACGTGAACGTGGTGGACGGCCTGGTATCCCAATGCCCGCACGGCGTTCTCGATGGCGCTTCCCTCCGGGTCGCGCAGGCCGGCCTTGGGACGGATCTCGACGGTGACTCTCGCCCTCATGTGAAGCTCCGCCCGCTCAGCACCTCGTACACCTCGACGTAGCGGTCGCGGGCCCGGGCGACGACGTCCGCGGGGAGACGGGGGGCCGGGGGGGTGTGGTCCCAGCCCGTGGAGTCGAGCCAGTCGCGTACGAGCTGCTTGTCCAGGGCGGGGGGCTCGGTGCCGGGCTCCCAGTCGCGGGCGTACCAGAACCGGGACGAGTCCGGGGTGAGGACCTCGTCGCAGAGGGTGACCCGCCCTCCGACGAGGCCGAACTCGAACTTCGTGTCGGCGACGAGGACTCCCCGTGTGGCGGCGTGGGCGGCGGCCCGGTCGTAGACCGCCACCGAGAGGCGGGCGAGCTCGGCGGCGACGTCGTCGCCCACGAGCCGGCCGGCGGCGGCGACGTCGATGTTCTCGTCGTGGCCGGTCTCCGCCTTGGTGGAGGGCGTGAAGAGCGTTGCGGGGAGGCGGTCGGCCCGTCTCAGGCCGGTGGGCAGGGGCGCGGCCACGATGTGGCCCGTTTCTGCGTATTCCCGCCAGGCCGAGCCCGCCAGGTAGCCGCGCACGATGCACTCGACCGGGAACATCTCGGCCTTGTGCACGATCATCGTGCGCCCGCTGAGCCAGTCGGGGTCGCCCACCTCCGGTGGGAGCTCCGCGACGTCAGCGTCGGCGGCCGACACGAGGTGGTTGGGGACGACGCCGGCGAGGAGGTCGAGCCAGAACAACGTCATCTGTGTGAGCACCCTGCCCTTGTCGGGGACGGGGTCGTCGAGGATGACGTCGTAGGCGGAGACACGGTCGGTGGCCACGATGGCCAGCCGGCCGTCGCCGAGGTCGTAGATCTCGCGGACCTTGCCTGATGCGACGTGGTGTGCCCGGGTTGCGTTCGCCATTCCCGCCATCTTGGCACGCGGGCGGGGCTTCCCCGCGAACCGGCGGCGGGGGCCGCGCCGGCGGGCCCGGTGCCGCGCCCCAGGGGGGCGGGCCTGATCAGCGATTGAGCGCCGAGAAGGCCACGAAGCCGAGGACCATGCCGCCCACGGTGCCCAGGGCGGCCAGCACCATGGCGAAGGTCGCCTTCGGTTCCCCCTTCGACTTCGCCACGGCGCCGAGGATCAGGCCCGCGGGGCCGAGCACGATGGGGAAGAAGAGAAAGGCGATCGCTCCCAGCACGATGGCGGCGATGCTGAAGGCGTTGCCCGGCTTCTGCGGGTACTGCCCCGCATAGGGCGCCCCGTAGGGCATGCCGTAGGGGGGTGGGGCCGGGACGCCGTAGGGCGCCGGGGCCTGGGGGCCCTGATACGGGGGGACCGCCGACGGTGTGGTCTCCGGCGGGGCGGCACTCTCGGGAGGTGGCGGGAACGTCGCGGGTCCCGGCGAAGTCTGGTCCATGGCTGCGGTCCCTCTCTCGTCCGGCCGCCCCAACTCGTCCATACGGCTGCGGTCGCCGGGGTATTAGCCCGTGCGCTGAGGACGCCGGCAGGCTGCCCGGCTCGGCGGCGCGGGGGTGTCGGGGGCCGGCCGTGGTCCGGCGCAGCTCGGAGTTCCTCCGCCACGTGGTAATGTCATGGCATGCGTGTTGCCATCGACCGCGTGGGCCGCTTGGTAGTTCCCAAGCCATTGCGCGACCAGGTGGGCCTGTCCGAAGGTGGGCAGGTGGATGTCGTCGTCGAAGGGGCGGGCATCCGCATCGAACCCGTGTCCGGAGGCGAGGTTGTGGAGGAGGCCGGCTTCCTCGTCATTCCTCCTTCCGGGCGACGCCTGACGGACGACGACGTGCGGGAGATCCGCCTTGCCGACCAGCCGTAGGTCGTCCGGGAGAGGAGTGAAGCGCCACGCCCTCGTCGACACGAGTGTGGCCGTGGCCGTTCTCGTCGCCGATCACGAGGCCCACGCAGGGACGGTGGAGGCCGTGGGCGGCATGGGGCTCGGCCTCGCGGGCCACGCCTGGTTCGAGACGTACTCGGTCCTCACGCGGCTCCCCGCTCCGTTGCGGCGATCGGCGAACGACGTGGGCCGGATGCTGGTGCGGAGCTTCCCGGACACGCGGTGGCTCGACGCCATGGCCGCGGGCAACCTCGCGGAGCGTCTCCCCGGGCTCGGAATCGCCGGAGGTGCCGTGTACGACGCGCTCGTGGGGATCGTCGCCGCCACAGCCGCATCCAAGCTCTACACGAGGGACGGCCGGGCACTCGCCGTGTACCGGGCTCTCGACGTCGACGCGGTCCTGCTCGCGTGATCTTCGAGGGGGGACTTCGTCCCCCCTCGATCTCCCCCCGGAGAACCGGGCCGCCGTCCGACCAGAGCGCCGTTCCCGGCCGGCAGAGCCGGCCCTCCGGCCACACTGCCCGGACGCCCAACCCCGACCAAAGGGAGGCCCCCTCCCCCCCTGGGGCGCGGCCGCCGTCCGGGTCGCGCGCCGTTGCGGCCGGGCGGAGCCCGGCCTGGCGAGCATGTCGTCCTCGGCCACCGGCCGGGCTGACGCGTGAGGGCGCGCCCGGCGGTGCCCCGGGCCGCGAGAACCCCTTAACGGAGCGGCAACGAGCCGGGAACGTGGGGGCAACAGCCGAGGGCGAAGCTGCCTGTCATGAACGGCGGACGACAGCGCACCCTCGTGGTGATCGGATTCGGCATGGTCGCCCACAGGCTCGTGACCTCCCTCGTGGAGCGCGACGGTGGCCGGGGGTGGCGTGTCGTCGTGTGCGGTGAGGAGCCTCGCGGGGCGTACGACAGGGTGGCGTTGTCCTCCCTGTTCGCGGGGCGGACCCCGGAGGACCTCTCGCTGGACGAGACGTGCCTCGCCGACGCCGACGCCGGCGTCGAGGTGTGCCTGGGCGAGACCGTCACGGCTCTCGATCCCGGTGCCCGGACGGTGACTACGACCGGAGGGAGAAGCCTCCCGTTCGACGCGGCGGTCCTGGCCACCGGGTCCGTGCCGTTCGTGCCCCCGGTGCCCGGCCGGGAGGCGCGCGGCGTGTTCGCGTTCCGCACGATCGCGGACGTGGAGGCGATCCGGGCGTGGACGACCGGCCGTCCGGTCGCGACACGCAGAGGGGTTGTGATCGGCGGGGGCCTGCTGGGCCTGGAGGCGGCGGACGCCCTCCTGCAAGTCGGCATCGAGACCCATGTCGTGGAGATCGCCCCTCGGCTCATGCCCGCCCAGGTGGACGCGGGCGGTGCCGAGGCCGTCCGGGCCCGGGTCGAGGAGCTCGGCGTCCACGTACACGTGGGGACGGCGGCGGCCGAGATCCTCACGGACGCTGCCGGTGCCGTGAGCGGCGTTCGCCTCGGAACGGGCAGCGACGTGGCCGCCGACCTCGTCGTGTTCTCCGCCGGGATCCGTCCCAGGGACGAGCTTGCCCGGGCGGCGGGGCTCGACGTGGGCCGCCGTGGAGGGGTCGTCGTGGACGAGGCCTGTGCCACGTCGCACCCGGACGTGTACGCGGTGGGCGAGTGCGCCGAGGCGGCCGGGCGGCTCTGGGGTCTGGTCTCCCCCGGCTACCGGATGGCCGACGTCGTCGCCGAGCGCCTCACGGGCGGCGAGGCCACGTTCACGCCCCCGGCGGTGGCGGCGAAGCTCAAGGTGCTGGGTCTCGACGTCGCCGGCCTCGGCGATCCGGAGGCCTCCGAGGCCGCCGGAGGGAAGACGGTCGTCTACGCCAATCCTGTGACGCAGGTCTACCGGAAGGTCGTGCTCTCGCCCGACGGCACCGAGCTCCGGGGCGCCGTGCTCGTCGGGGACACGGACGGCTATGCCATGCTCACGCAGATGGTGGCCGGGGTCACGCCCGTCCCGGCCGACCCGGGGCGCCTCGTCGTCCCGGGTCCGCTCGCCGCTCCCGAGACGACCACGGCTGCGCTCGGGGACGACGTCGCGGTGTGCTCGTGCCAGGGCGTCACGGCGGGGGCTGTCCGCGCGGCGGTCCGGGAGAAGGGGCTCACCCGCGTGCCGGACGTCAAGCGGGAGACCGGGGCGGGCACGGGCTGCGGCGGCTGCGTGCCGCTTGTCGAGTCGATCCTGGCGGGCGAGCTCGCCGTCTCCGGCGAGGTCGACCGTCGTCTCTGCGAGCACTTCGCGCAGAGCCGCTCCGAGCTCTTCGACGTTCTCTTGGGCACCGGGATCCGCACGTTCGCCGCGCTCTTGGAGCGTCACGGCACGGGCAGGGGATGTGAGGTGTGCAAGCCGGCCGTGGCGTCGATCCTCGCCGCCCTCGACGACGGCCACGTCCTCGACGGGGAGTGGGCCGGGCTCCAGGACACGAACGACCACCTCCTCGCCAACATGCAGAAGGACGGCTCCTACTCCGTCGTCCCGCGCATCCCGGGCGGTGAGATCACCCCGGCGAAGCTCCTCGCCCTCGGCGAGGTGGCCCGGGACTTCGGCCTCTACACGAAGGTGACGGGCGCCCAGCGCATCGCCCTCTTCGGCGCCCGGGCGGGCGAGCTGCCGGAGATCTGGGGACGGCTCGCCGCCGCCGGGTTCGAGTCCGGGCACGCGTATGCGAAGGCCGTGCGCACGGTGAAGAGCTGCGTGGGCTCCGCGTGGTGCCGGTACGGCGTGGGCGACTCCGTCGGCCTCGCCGTCGACCTCGAGCTCCGCTACCGGGGCCTGCGCTCCCCCCACAAGATCAAGGCCGCCGTCTCCGGGTGTGCCCGGGAGTGCGCCGAGGCCAACAGCAAGGACGTGGGCGTCGTCGCCACCGAGTCGGGCTGGAACCTCTACGTCGGCGGCAACGGCGGCATGCGGCCCCGACACGCCGTCCCCCTCGCCACAGGTCTCGACGAAGCGGGCCTCGTCCGTCTCGTGGACCGCTTCGTGATGTTCTACATCCGCACCGCCGACCACATGGAGCGCACCTCCGTTTGGCTCGCCAGGCGCCCGGGCGGCGTGGAGGAACTGCGGCGCATCCTCGTGGAGGACGCCCTCGGCATCTGCGCGGACCTCGAGGCCGCCATGGCGGGCGCGCTCGCCGGGTACGAGTGCGAGTGGAAGGCGGCCCTCGCCGACCCGGACCGCCTCGCCCGTTTCCGGCACTTCGTGAACGCCGAGGGCGACGACCCGGCGATCGTGTTCGTGGAGGAGCGCGGCCAGATCCGTCCGGCATCGCCGGCGGAGAGGGAAGATCCGGCAACGGAGGTGGCATTGCGATGACGGCTGCACGCAAGCGACAGGGAGGACGCGTCACATGCACAGCGACGCCGACACCGACGCCGACCCCGCGGGTGGCGCGGGCGGGGACGGGAGACGCGATCTGGGTGGACGTCTGCCCGGTCGAGGACCTCACTCCGGACAGGGGCGCCTGCGCCCTCGTGCGCGGGGAGCAGGTGGCACTGTTCCGCCTTGCCCCGGAGGGCGCCCTCCACGCCGTGTCCAACCACGACCCCTTCACCGGGGTCGGCGTCATCTCCCGGGGCCTCGTGGGCTCCCGTGGGGACGTCCCCAAGGTCGTCTCACCCCTGCGCAGGCACGCCTTCGCCCTCACGACCGGCGAATGCTTCGACGACCCCGCCGTGCGCCTCAGGACGTACGCGGTGCGCGTCCGCGACGGCGTCGTGCAGGTTGCCGCCCGCTGATCCCGACCCCGGAGGCCAGGACCATGCCCGTCACGATCGCCGATGCCCTCGCGGAGGCGGGTGCCGCGGCGGCCGCCAAGGCCGAGGCCGCCGGCCGGAGTCCCTCCCGGTACTTCGCCTGCTCGGCTCTCGCCGGCGCCTACGTGGGGGTCGCCGTCGTCGTGCTCCTCTCCGTGGCCGGGCCTCTGGCGGCCGCCGGCTCCCCCGCCACGCGGCTCGTGGCCGGGGCGGTCTTCGGCGTCGCCCTCACGCTCGTCGTCTTCGCCGGTGCCGAGCTGTTCACCGGCAACGCCATGTTCATGGTGCAGGGCCTCTGGGCCCGCAGCGTGGGCGCGGGCGGGCTCGCCGGCGTGTGGGCGATCTCCTTTGCGGGGAACGTGGCCGGGTCGGTCGCCTTCGCCGCCGCCGTGCGCGCCTCCGGGGTCCTCGCTGCCGGCGGGAAGCCGTCGCCGGCTGCGACCCTCCTCGCGGGAACGGTGCAGGCCAAGATCGGGGCTTCGGGAACGCAGCTCTTCTGGCGGGCCGTTCTGTGCAACATGCTCGTCTGTCTCGGCCTCTGGATGGCGACACGAACCCGAAGCGACGCCGCCAAGCTCGTCGTGCTGTCCTGGGCCCTGCTCTCCTTCGTGGTCTCGGGCTTCGAGCACTCTGTCGCCAACATGACGTCGTTCTCGTTGGCGGTCTTCCAGGGCGACGCCGGCTGGGGCGACCTCGCCCGGAACCTGGCCTGGACTGTGCCGGGGAACGTCCTCGGCGGCGGCCTCCTCGTGGGCGTCGCCTACGCGTGGACGAGCGGGCGCCGGAGCCGGCCGACCCCCGACCTGTCCCGCGTCCCGCCGACGGAAGCGCGGGAGATCGTCCCACGGAGGATCCGGGAGGTCCCTACCGGAGATCTCTGAGCCGGGCGAACACGGGGTCCATGCGCCCCAGCATGCGATCGAGGCCGAAGAGGCCGTCGATGCTGTCGGGGTCGAGGACGGCGGTGACGTCGGGCGTCTCCTTCAGCACCTCGCGGAGGTGGCGGTTCTCGGTGAGGGCGGTGCGGGCCGCCGCCTGCACGATGCGGTAGGCGGGATCGCGGTCGACGCCCGCCTCGACGAGGCCGAGGAGGACGTTCTGACTGAAGAGGGCCCCGTGGGTGCGCTCCATGTTCTCCGCCATGCGCTCCGGATGCACCTGCATGCCCTCGACGACTCGGATCGTGCGTTCGGTCATGTAGTCCAGGCAGATCGTGGCGTCGGGAAGGACGATGCGCTCGACGGAGGAGTGGCTGATGTCGCGCTGGTGCCAGAGGGCGACGTCGGAGAGGCCCGCCTCGGCGTAGCCCCGCATCACGCGGGCGAGGCCGGAGATCCGTTCGCAGGTGATCGGGTTCCGCTTGTGCGGCATCGCCGAGGAGCCCTTCTGGCGGGAACCGAAGGGCTCTGAGACCTCGCCCACCTCCGAGCGCTGCAGGTGGCGGATCTCGAGCGCGATCTGCTCGCAGGCGGTGGCGGCGAGGGCGAGGGTGCAGAGGAGCTCGGCGTGGCGGTCGCGGGCGACGACCTGTGTGGACGCGGGCTCCACGCCGAGCCCGAGACGGTCGCAGACCGCCGCCTCCACAGCGGGTGGGACCTGGCTGTACGTGCCCACCGCGCCCGAGAGCTTGCCCACGCCGATCGCTTCCCGGGCGCGGCGCAGGCGGTCGCGCGAGCGGGCGGCGGCGTGCGCCCAGGCGGCGCAGACGTGGCCGAACGTCGTGGGCTCGGCGTGCATGCCGTGCGTGCGTCCGGCCATCGGCACCGCCCGGTAGCGTTCGGCGGACTCCACGCAGGCCGCCACGAGTCGGTCGAAGCGGGCGAGGAGGAGGTCGGCGGCCCGCACGCAGAGCGTGGCGAGGGCGGTGTCCACGACGTCGGAGGACGTGAGGCCGTAGTGGATCCAGCGGCCCTCGGGCATCCCCACGGTCTCGGCCACGTTCGTGACGAAGGCGATGACGTCGTGATCGACCTCCGCCTCGATCTCGGCGATGCGACCGACGTCGAAGCCCCCGCGTTCCCGGAGGGCTTGGGCGGCCTCGCGGGGTACGACACCCTCCGCCGCCCAGGCGTCGAGAGCGGCCTGCTCGACGGCGAGCCAGGCGCCGAACTTCGACTCGTCGGACCAGACGGCGCCCATCTCGGGCAATGAATATCGGGGGATCATGCGCCCATTCTGCCCGCCGGGAGGAACGGGGGCCCAGCGCCCGTCAGGGAGTAGGGGTCGGAGTGGGGGTCGGCGTCGGGTCCGGGGTCGGGTCCGGCGACGGGCTCGGCGGCGGTGGCGGTGGGGGAGCGGGCGGTGCCGGTGCCGCCGCCTTCTTCTTCGCCGGGGTGGGGGGCGGCTTCGGTGTCGTGGCCGGGGCGGCGGTCACCGTCGGTGTGGGCGTGGCGACCGGCGTCGTGGCGGGCACCGGGGCCAGGGTGGTGGTCGCCGACTCGTCGGCGGTGACCGTGACGTCGCCGCGGGTGATCGTCTCCCCCTTGACCTGCGCGGCGACCTCCTTCTCGGGCTTCACGATCGTGAGCGCCAAGGCGGTGCCCACGAGACTCAGAGCGACGGCCACCGCCGCTACGAGGACGACCAGTTGGCCCTTGGACCGGGGAGTGGCGGTGCCGACCTTCTTCGCCGGCTCTGCCTTCGCCTTGCGGCCGCCCGGTTTCGATCCGGGGGGCGGCGTCGGGCGAGGCGCCCCGCCGGCAGCCTGGCCCGGGGGGACGTGCCACGTGGCCGTGGCCGCCGTGACGGGCGGAAGGGCGCCGGCGGGAGGGGGTGGGAGC
>CAYJLW010000063.1:0-14392 GCA_964370965.1 uncultured Acidimicrobiia bacterium
GGGCCGTGCGCGGCCCGGGGGGGGCGGGGGGGGGGGGGGGGCCCGGGGGGGCCCCCGCCGCCCGGTTGGCGGTGTGGGGGACCGGGAGGAACGCCAGGCCGGCACCCGACAGGGGGCCGTGGCCGCCCAGGATTTGGCGGCGGCAGGAAGCGTCGGGTTCCAGGCGGCCCTCGTAGAAGCGCTCGGACACGAAGGCGCAGACGCCGGGGTGCATGCGGTAGGTGCGGTCGAGGAAGAGGCCCTGTTCGGGAGGGATCGTGGCGTGGGCGCCCAGGACGTGGGCGAGGGCGGAGACGTCGGCTCCCGGCGGGTGTGTGCCCTTGGAGGGCTGGGCGAGCTGCTGCGGGTCGCCGAGGAGGACGAGGTTCCGGGCGGCGCCGGACACGGAGACGACGTTGGCGAGGGAGAGTTGGCCCGCTTCGTCGATGAAGAGGGTGTCGACGGCGCCGGTGAGGCCTGGGCGGGCGAAGAGCCACGCCGTGCCCGCCACGACGTCGGCGTCGCCGGCCGCTACGGCGGCTTCGACGGCGGCGGCGGAGCCCTCGCACACGACGCCGGGCGCCTCGCAACCGTCGCGGTCGGTGGCCTTCTGCAGGATCCTCGGCACCGCCCCCTCTTCTCGGCCCTGTCGGGACACCTCGGCGAGGAGGTTGGAGATCGCCTTGTGGCTCAGGGCTGTGACCCCGACGACGCGGCCTGCGGCGACGAGGTCGAGGATCATGTGGGCGCCCGTGAAGGTCTTCCCGGAGCCGGGGGGGCCCTGGACGGCGAGGCATGTGCGGTCGAGCAGCGGCGCGAGCCTGCGGGCAGCGTTCGAGGGGTTTTCGCCCGGCCGGGACAGCGCAGCGCCGGGCGTGTGTCCCAGGACGCGGGGCGGGCGGCCCAGGAGAAGGTCGCGCGCCGCCCGGTGGGGCCCCTCGCCGTCGACGCCGTGGCCGGCCACGTACTCCCCGAAGCGAGCGACGGCTTCCCGCAGGGGGCGGTCGTTGACGGGCTTGGCCGGCACGAGTGCCGTTGGGTGCGGGGCCCGGGAGTTCCGGGATCGCCTGAGGTGGAGCTCCCCTGTGTCGGGGTCGAGGAAGACCACGCGCCCCGCCGGGCGTTCCGTGCGGGGATCGAGCGGCTCGTCACCCTCGCGGAGCTTGTACTCCTGGGCGGGGTCGAAGCGGTACCTGTGGACGATCGACTGCTTGTCCGGGCCCACCTCGCCGTCGTACGTGAGATCCCCGACGCAGTCGACGTCGTCGACGAGCTGGTCCTCGGTGAGGCCCAGCCGGCGGAAGTGCTCCCACCATTGCGGCTTCGTCTCCCGGCGGTGCCAGGCCAGGAGGTGGGCGAGGAGGCGGCGGGCGCCCTGGTCGTCGTCGCAGGCGTCGGGGTCGTCGGGCGCTCCCGCCGTGAGCCTTCGGACGAGCGCCGCAGTGCGGTCGTCCTCCTCGGCGATCGCCTCGGGAGGGTCGCCCGCTTCGGGTGCCGGCCGACCGAGCTCTATGCGGAAGATCCCCTCGGCTTCGGTCCTTCTTGCCTCGAGCCAGTTGCGGAGCTTCCACGTCGAGACGCAGTCGACCTCGTTGTAGGCCTTGATGTCTTCTAGGTGGGCGCTGTCGGCGGTTTCCAGCCAGCGTTCGTACGACACGATGCTGGCGGCGCCGTGGGTGATCGCACCCTCGCGCTTGTCCATGTAGAGAGGCTCGAGGGCCTTGATGCCGTAGGAGTCCTGGGACACCCGGACCGAGGCGCGTACGACCTGGTAGAGGTCGACGAAGACCCGCCCGCGCAGGAGGCGGTCGACAGCGGCCTCGCGGGTGCCGTGGCGACCCATGAGCCGCTTCAGGGCGGACGTCTCGTAAGGGGCGAAGTGGTACACGTGCAGGTCGGGGAACCGGTCGAGACGCTCCGACACGAAGTCGACGAAGCCCTCGAACGCGCGCTTCTCTCCGGCGGCGTCGTGCGCCCAGAAGTCGGTGTACGCGGCTCTGCCGGTGTCGACGGTCACCGCCCCGAAGAGGTACTCGATGCCGTTGTCGCCCACCCAGGGGTCGCCCTCCATGTCGAAGAAGACGTCACCCGCCGACGGCGGGGGGAGCGCGCCCAGGCCGCGGTCGTCGACCGGTTCCAGGATCTCGTAGACGACCCGGCCCCGTTCGCGACCGGCCACCTGCAGGGCCGCCTGGGCGCGCAGGGTCTCGAAGGTCGTTTCGCCGAGGCCCTCGACCCGCCGGCCCGTCGGCGAGGCGGCCAGCGCAGCCACCGTCGGGATCCCGGCGGCCACGAGCTTGGCGCGTTGGTCACTGCGGATGCGGGCTACGAAGGAGAGATGGTCGTCGGCGCGGCGCCGGCCGGCGCAGACCTCGGCCCAACGGCACACGCCGCAGTGCTCCACCTTCTCGGGATAGGTGTGGCGACCGGTGTCTTCGAGGGCCCGCTCGAAGCGCCGTTTCACCGAGCGGTAGTACGCGGAGTAGTCGGACACGGGACGAGAAACCGTGGTGCCGTCGCCGATGACGACGTGCATGGACTCCGGCTCCTTGCCCTGGAGGCGGCCGAGCGCCTCGCTGTAGGCGCACATCTGCAGCAGGGCGGCGGCCTTCACCCTCCGCGCGAGCTTCGTGTCCGCGACCTCGTAGGAGTACGGGCCCAGCGCGCTAGGGGATTCGACGCGCAGCAGGAAGTCCGCGTGACCGCGCCAGCGGCCGTCGAAGAACGTCCCCTGGTAGACGACCTCGACTCCGGAGCGCAGGGCTGCGAGCGTCTCGGCCTGTAGGGCGTCGAGCTCCGCCAGGGTGTAGGCGCTGGGGGTGATCTCGGCGATCGTGCGGCCTTCGGACCGGAGGCGCGCGAGGTGGGATCGCTCGTGTTCGTCGCCGCGGCGCCAGAGGATCTCGAGCTCCGGGTCGTCCCTCTCGGGCTTGGCCCGAACGCCTTGGGCGGCCTCGCGCTCGAGTGTGAGGAGGTGCTCGCAGGCGAGGAACCCGGTGAGGTCCGTGGCGCTCACGACGAGGGGCGTCTCGGGGTTCCCATCGGGTCTGTACATGCCAGTAGTGTGCCCGGCGGGTACGACACATCCGCGCCCCTCCCGCTCGCGCCGAAAGGACCGCTATGCCGAGTGCCCCCGAGATGCAGATCGACGTGAAGAAGACCTACCGGGTCACCATCGGCACGTCCAAGGGCGACGTCGTCCTCGATCTGGACCCGATGCTCGCTCCGTACACGGTGAACAACTTCGTCGCCCTCGCCCGCGGCGGCTTCTACGACGGTCTCACGTTCCATCGCGTCGTCCCCGACTTCGTGATCCAGGGAGGCTGCCCCGAGGGCACCGGCCGGGGCGGCCCCGGCTATCGCTTCGCCGACGAACCCGTGCGCGGCGAGTACGTAGAGGGCGCTGTCGCCATGGCGAACGCCGGGCCCGACACGAACGGGAGCCAGTTCTTCGTCACGACCACCGACTGCAGCCGCAAGCTCGACAAGGCCTACAACCTCTTCGGCCGTGTCACGGCGGGCATGGACGTCGTCCACGAGGTCGCCGTCGGGGACCTCATGAAGTCGGTGACCGTGGAAGAGATCGCCTGACGGGCTCGGCGGGCTACACGTCGGGGCCGCCCGCCCCGCCACCGCCGCCGGCCGGCAACGGCGGCCAGGCCCACGACGTCACCGGGCTGTCGATCGTGTCCTGGCCGCGCCCGCCGAACGTTTCCACGACCAGGGTGGCCTCGGAGCCGTCGACGAGATAGGCGACCTGGTCCGCGGACGACCACCGGGGCCCGCCCGGGAGAGCGGCGACCGCTTCGCCCATCTCCTCGGGGATGCCGCCCGGTTCCGTCGTCCAGAGTGCCTTCGGGCCCGGGTCCGTGAGGGACTGGGTGGTGTAGGCGAAGCGCGTACCCCCGGCGATCTCGGCCACGTCGTCGTAGAGCGTGCTGCCCCGGGTGACGGGTCGGAGGGCGCCGTTCCCGTCGGCCGGGACCCGGTAGACGCCTCCGATGCGGAGCTGGTACGGGACGTCCTCCATGTCCCGGGGAACCTGCATGTTCGTGAAGAGGACGTCGTTCCCGGACATGCTCCAGCCCACGTCCGTGCAGGCGACGTCCTCAGCCAGCACTGTCGTGTCCCCCCCCAGGGTCGTGACGCTCACGTCGAAGGGTGAGACGTCCGAGGAGGACTCGTACCAGGCGATGTGCCGGCCGTCGGGAGACCACGCGAAGGCGCCCGCGAAGACCGGATTCGCGAGGGGCACGAGGCCCCCCGACGCCACGTCGACCACGAGGAGGGCGCCGCCGTCGCCGGCGGGTTGGGGCTGCAGCACGGCGATCCGGTCGCTGGCAGGCGACCACTGCGGGGAGTGCACGCTGCGCCCGGAGGGGTCGCCCGTGTCGGGCAGGCTCGCCGGGTCGAGGAGGCGGCGGGCGTTGGCGCCGTCGCGGTCGGCGACCCAGAGCTCGCCCGCCGTGACCTCGGGCTCCGGGGAGGCCTTGCGCACGAACGCGACTCTGCGGGCGTCGGGGGCAGGGGCAGGCTGGTCGTCGCTCGGGCCCTGCCCCCCGCTCGGTGGGCCGCTCGGGCCCTGCCCCCCGCTCGGTGGGCCGCTCGGGCCCTGGGTGACGGCCTTGCCGGGTCCCTCAGGCGGGTCGCTCACGTAGATGGCGCCGCTCTTCGCGTAGAACAGCGCCACGGGAGCGCTCCGGGCAGCCGTGGCGCTCGGGGAGGGCTTCGGGCGCGCGGAGGGGGCGGACGTGGGCTCGGGTTCGGAGGAGGACGAACACCCGGTGGCGACGAGGGCCGCGGCCAGGAGCGTCACTAGTCGCCGCATGGGCGAGGACTCTAGCGACGAGGCCGGTGGAGGCCTGCCCGGCGCTCACGAGTGGCGAGGTCCCGCGGCCGGCGGGACCCCGGGACCTCGCCACTCATAGGCGCGCTCGGTGGCGGACGGCGCCCGGACCGTGCCCGCCGAAGCCGGTGGCGTGGGCTACAGGCCCACGTCACCGCCGTCCGGCTGATTGCCTGAAGCCGGCGGCCGGCCTTGTTGTCCCTGGCCCTGGCCGCCCTGGCCGCTGCCACGACGGCGACCGCCCTTGGGCTGGGCGAGGATGAGCTTGGCGAGGACGCTGTCGCCGTCCTTGGCGTCGGAGATCACCATGACGCTCTTGGTGTCGAGGTCAGCGAGCTTCGTGTCCTTGGGACGGATCCTCGTCTTGTCGTCGGTCTTGACGGTGGTCTTCTTGCCGTCCGGACCGGTGAGGGTGAAGGAGTTGTCCTTGACGTCGGACACCTTGCCGCGCTCGAAGTGGACCTTCTTCACGCCGTCCTTCGCCATGACCTCCAGGTCACCACGGACGGCCCGGGCGAGGGGGCCTCCGCCGCCGCGACGGGCTCCTTGTTGGCCCTGACCGCCGGAGTTGGGGGGTGGGGTGGGGTCCTCGGCGAAGGCGACGCCGCCGCCTACGAGGACCGCGGCCGCGGTCGCTCCCACTATCAGCGACTTCACGCTCTTCTTCATGTCGGTTGCCGCTCCTGGTGGGGGGTTTGGTGATCCCACTTTCGGCTCGACGTGTAAGGGCTCCCACGGCCGGATGTAAAGAGTGTGAGAAGGCCCCCCCGGCCGCCTACCTGCAGGTCGCGCGGCATCAGCGCGACGTCCTCACAGTCTCCTGACACGTCGGGGGGAGACTGCGCTCATGGCCGCTCGAGATACCCCCGCCAATCTCGCCCATCTCCTGAGAAGGGCCGGTTTCGGCGCCGACCGGGCCGCCGCCGACGCCGCCGCGGCCGCCGGTGTGGATGCCACCGTGGAGCGCCTCCTCGCCTCGGCCGTCACGCTCCCGGCAGACCCGCCTCCGCCGAGCCTGCGCGGCGCCGAGGAGTACCGCACCCTCTTCCGGGACGGCCGGGAAGGTTCTGAGGAGGAGCGCAAACGGGCCCGGCGCCAGGTCATGGCCCTCGGATTCGAGGAGTACCACACCCTCGTGAGCTGGTGGACGAACCTCATGGTGGCGACGCCGGCACCCCTCGTGGAGAAGATGACCTTTGTGTGGCACGACCACTTCGCCACGTCTGTCCTCAAGGTTCGCCTCCCCGCGGTGATGTACGGCCAGAACCTCACGCTGCGGGCGGGCGCCCTCGGTCCCTTTCCCGACCTCGTGAAGGCGACGTCCCGGGACCCGGCGATGGTCCTGTGGCTCGACCTCAACGACAGCCGCGCCGGTGCCGTGAACGAGAACTACGCCCGGGAGCTCATGGAGCTGCACACGCTGGGAGAGGGCCGCTACAGCGAGAAGGACGTGCGGGAGGCCGCCCGGGCCTTCACGGGATACACGCTCGTGCGCCGGAGCGAGTTCGAGTACCGGGAGGATCTCCACGACGGGTCCACGAAGACGGTCTTCGCAAAGAAGGGCGACTTCGACGGAGACGCCGTCATCGATCTCATCGTGGGCCGCCGGGAGCACGCCGAGTACCTGGCCACGAAGCTCTGGAGCCGCCTCGGCGCGCCCGGCCCCTCCAAGGCTCTCGTGCGGCGCCTTGCCGACGCCTACGAGGCCGGGGGGCGCACGACGACGGCTCTCCTCCGGGCGATTCTCACGGCAGACGAGTTCTATGGCGCCGAGGTGAGGAACGGGCTCGTGAAGACGCCCGTGGAGTTCCTCGCCGGCGCCCTGCGGGCATTCGGGATCCGGCTCAGCGCCGAAGGCGACCACCCCCGCCGTCTCGTCAGGGCGCTGCGCCTCCTCGGCCAAGAGCCGTTCAACCCGCCGAACCCGGCAGGCTGGCCGCAGAACCGGCATTGGACGAACACGGCCATGGCCCTCGCCCGCTTCGAGATCGCCGGCGCCGTGGCCGGCCTCGTGCCCGCCGAGATGCTTCCCACGCCGGGGAACAAGGACTCCGTGGACGGTCTCGTCGCCCGACTCGGCCTCGTGGACCCGCCCCGCGCCTACCGCGACGCTCTCAGGTCCTACAAGGGCGAGCCGACCGGCCTCGTGCAGGTCGCGCTCGCCTCTCCCGCCTACCAACTCGCCTGAAGGAGGCCGCCGTGACCGTCAGCCGTCGCACCTTCATGGGTGGCGTCGCCGCCGGGGCCGCTGCCACAGCTCTGGTCTCGTGCACCGCCGGCGGCGGCTCCGGTGGGGACCGGGCTCGCTCCGGTGAGGGCGTGGTCGTCCTCGTCGGGCTCCTCGGGGGCAACGACGGCCTGAACACGGTGGTGCCAGCGCACGACGGTCGCTACCGGGACGTCCGGGGCGGCCTCGCCCTGGACACCGGGGGGCTCCTCCGCATCGGGGAGGGATTCGCTCTCGCCCCGCAGCTGAAGGAGCTGAAGAAGCTCTGGGACGCCGAGCACCTCGCCGTCGTCCACGGCGTGGGCTACCCGGAGCCGCGCCTCAGCCATTTCGACTCGATGGCGGTCTGGTACACGGCCGACCCGAAGGCCCACGAGCACACCGGCTGGGTGGGCCGCTGGCTGGACCGCCAGAAGCGGCACGACCCGCTGCGGGCCGTCTCCGTGGGCGAGGCGCTCTCCCCCGCACTCCTGGGTGGGACGGAGTCCGGGGCCTCGGTGCCCGTAGGAGCCTTCGGCGTGGACGCGGACGACGCCGTGGTGAGGGCGTGGCGGGCGGCGGGAGCCGTCACGGGCACGCAGGGCCTCGCCGGCGCGGCAGCGCAGGCGATCACGGACGTCGGCGTCATCGAGCGCCGGCTCGCGGGGACGTCCACGGCGGGCGGAGGCCGCAGCGCCGGGGCCGGAGCCGCGGGCGGCGGGGCCGCGGGTGCGCTCGCGGGGCAGATGGAGCGGATCCGGGCCCTGCTCGACGCCGACCTCGGCACGCGTGTGTTCACGGCCACCCTGGGCGGCTTCGACACCCACAGCGACCAGGCGGGCACCCAGCCCCGCCTCCTGGAGCAGGTGGACGGCGCCGTGGGGGCGTTCCTGTCCGATCTCGCCGGGGGGAAGGGCGCGAAGAAGGCGCGGGTCACGCTCGTGATCTGGTCCGAGTTCGGCCGCCGAGTGGGCCAGAACGGCTCCGGTACCGACCACGGCACGGCCAACGTCCTCTTCGTGGCGGGGGAGGGGGTCAAGGGCGGCCACTACGGTGAACCACCGTCGCTCACGGAGCTGGACGACGACGGCAATCTCCGCATGACGACGGACTTCCGGTGTGTCTACGCCACGCTTCTCGGAGGAGTCCTCGGTGCGGACGCCGGCGACGTCCTCGCAGGCCGCTTCCGGTCGCTCGGGTTCCTGGGCTGACGCTCTCGCCCCCCGGACCTACCCCCCCGGGTACCCTGGCGGGATGGAGCTCCCCGAGGAAACCACAGCGGATGTCGTGAAGCGGCTGCGCCGGGTCGAGGGCCAGGTGCGGGGTGTGGCCCGCATGCTGGAGGAGGGCGCCGACTGCCGCGACGTCCTCACGCAGCTCGCGGCGGCCACGAAGGCGCTGCAGAAGGCGGGCTTCCGCCTCCTCACCTCCGGTCTCAGCACCTGCCTCCAGGACCCCGCCGGCGGACCCGAGGCCGACGAGATCGAGCGCCTCTTCACGAAGCTGGCGTAGGTCGAGGGGCTGCGTCCCCCCGTACCCACGCCAGTGGGACGCCCGCTCGTCGCCGCGCCAGGCTCGGCGAGGCAACCCTGGTTCGGTTCGCGGCGGGACCTCCCAGAGGAGCGCGGGTCCCCGAGTGTCCCGGCTCTCCAGGGACCCGGGGCGCCTATGCGCTCCGGAGGGCGTCGGTGGGGGGGAGGCGTGCCGCGCGGGCGGCGGGGTAGAGGCCGGCGACCGCACCCACGAGGAGAGCGCCGACGACCCCGCCGGCGAGGGCGACGGGCGGCACCGCCGTGGCCCAGCCCTGCGTCCGGGCATACACGGCGGTGGTCACCACCCCGAGGGCGGTTCCCCCCAAGCCTCCGATTCCCGCCAGGAGCAGGGATTCGACGAGGAACTGCGTGCGGACGTGGTGGCGGGTGGCGCCGAGGGCACGGCGGAGACCGATCTCGCTGCGGCGTTCCAGGACTGCGATCACCATCACGTTCGCGATCCCGATGCCGCCCACGAGGAGGGCCACCGCCCCGAGGCCGAGCAGGAGGGACGTGAACGCGGTCTTCGCCGCCGCCCGTGCCTCCAGGGCGTCCGAAGGCCGGCTCACCTCGACCTCGTCCGGGGACTCCGGGTTCGCGGTGGAGGCGAGGACGTCGCGCACGCCCAGGAGCTGGTCGGGCTGCGCGCGGACGTAGACGGTCGAGGGGGCGGCGCCGGCACCCAGGAGCTCCTCGGCCACGGGCCGGCCCATGAGCACGGCGCGGTCCACCGCGGGGGCGAGCGGAAGGGGGTCGAGGATCCCGGTCACGCTGAACCAGCGGCCGGGGGAGTCTGCGGGCTGCACGTAGACCCGCACCGGTGCCGTGGGAGAGGCGAGGCCGAGGCGTGCGGCGGCGACGGCGCCGAGGACGACGGCGGGATAGCGGGCGGTGGCGGCGTCCAGCCAGCGTCCCCCGGCGACTGTCCCGCCGAGGAGGCGGAGGAGGCCCGTGTCGGCACCCAGGACGGCGATGCCCCCGGTCTGTTCCTCCGGCACGAGGTCGGTGCGGCGCACGGTGGCATCCACGTCCGTTGTGGAGGCCACCGCCTCGACCGGGCCGACGCGCCGGATCATGCTCGGGGCGTCCTCGGGCAGTTCCGAGGCGGAGCCCACCAGGGACGTGCCGGCCTGCACGGTGAGGAGGTTCGTGCCGAGGCGGTCGAGTTGGGCGAGGAGGTCGGCCTTGGAGGACTCCGAGATGCCGAGGACGCCAACCATGGCGGCGATGCCGATCGCGATCCCGATGGCCGTCAGCGTGCTCCGGAGTCGCCGAGCCCGGATGCCGGCGCTGCCCACGCGGAGGACGTCGCGGGGGAGCAGCCGGCTGGGGGCCACGGGAGCGGCGGCGACCGTGCTCACGGCGCCTCGGGCGGGCCGCTGTCGTGGAGGACGCGTCCGTCGCGTACCTCGACGCGGCGGGGGCAGGCGGCGGCGACCTCATGGTCGTGGGTGATCACGAGGATCGTGGTGCCCTCGGAGTTCAGGTCCCGCAACAGGTGCATGATCTCCTCGCTGGAGTGCGAGTCGAGATTCCCGGTGGGCTCGTCGGCGAGGACGATCGCCGGCCTCCCCACGAGGGCGCGGGCGATCGCCACCCGCTGGCGTTCCCCTCCTGAGAGGTGCGACGGCGTGTGGGTGAGGCGGTGCTCGAGGCCGACGCGCCGCAGTACTTCCCCCGCCCGGGCGCGGCGCTCGGCCGCCCGCACGCCTGTGTACAGGAGGCCCGTGGCGACGTTCTCCACGGCCGTGACGCCGTCGAGGAGGAAGAACTGTTGGAACACGAAACCGATGCGCCGCGCCCGCAGGGCCGAGAGGGCGGAGTCGGCCAGCCCGGACGTGTCCACGCCGTCCACGAGGACGGTCCCGGAGCTGGGCCGGTCGAGCGTCCCCACGAGGTGGAGGAGGGTGGACTTGCCCGACCCCGAGGGGCCCACGATGGCGGCGAACTCCCCCGGGTCCACCGCCAGGTTGGTCTCGTGCAGTGCTCGCAGGGGCGGGTCGCCCGGGTAGTCCTTCACGACGTCCACGAGCTCGAGGACGCGGCGCACCGGCGCCGGGGAGCCGGTCGCCGTCATCCCGGGACGACGACCTTCGTGCCCGCCCGGATGCCGTCGCCGGCGACCTCCACGCGCCCGTCGGAGAAGAGGCCGGTGTCGACGCCCACGAGCTTGCGGCTCCGGCCCGTGTCCACCTCGAGCGCGTAGCCGCCCTCGGCGAGCGCGACGAGGGCGTTCACCGGGACGGTGAGGACGCCCTTGCGGACGTCCTTCGTGAGGGTCACCTCGACGGGGGCCTGGTCCAGGTCGCCCGCCGCGGCCGGGTCCGAGAGGCTCACCGTGACCTCGACGTAGGTGCGGGCGTCGGCCTCGCTGCCCTCGGTCTTGGCGACCTTGCCGATGTCGGTCACGGTCCCTGGTGACTTGCCGGCGTCGGGGAGCTCGACGCTCGCCGCCGTGCCCGCCTTGGCGTAGCGTTGCTGGTCGGTGTCGAGCTTCACCGTGACCTCGGGTGTCGCGGACGTGACCTGCGTGACGGCGGCTCCGGCTCGGACCTGGGCGCCCACCTCGGCCTGGTGGGTCCCGACCCGCACGGCGGTGGGCTCGAAGACGACGTCGCCCACTTCGATCCGGCCCGTCTCGTCTGCGTCCCGGGCGTCCTGCCAGCGTTTCACGGCGGAGCGGGTGGCGCCGTCGAACTCGCCGTCGACGTCGACGTCGTCGCCCTTGTCGTAGCCGAGCGCCTTGAGGTTCTCCTGGAGCTGGCGGACGTCCGCGCCCTCGTCACCGCTGCGCATGGTGCGGTACGCGGGAACGGGGCCGAGGAGGAGGAAGGTGGGTTCCGTGTCGATCGCGAAGAGGACGCCGCCGCGGTCGACGGCGGTCCCTTCGGCGGCCAGGGAGGTGAGGGTGCCGTCCCGGCCGGCGATCACCGTGGTGGCGTCGCCGAAGCCGAGGGTGCCGTCGAACGTGTCCGTGTCTGCGAGGTCCTGGCGGGTGACGGGCACGGTCTTCGTGCCGGCGCGGGTCTGGGTCGCGTCCTCCCCGGTGGAGCCGCAGGCGGCGACCAGGAGAGCGGAGCCGCAGGCGGCGACCAGGAGAGCGGAGCCGGAGGCGGCGGACCTCAGCGCTCCCGGACGACGGCGTCGTCTCGGTCGCCTCGATGGTGTCACCCGTCGCTCCCGGGGCCGGCGCCCGGTCCGCCCGAGCCCGGGGGTCCCTGGAAGACATCTGGAGCGCACTCCTGGAAGGCCGCCTGCGCGTCCGGATCCTGGATGTCCACGACGGCCGGATCGAAGGGGGGCGTCTTGGAGAAGTCGGGGTCCGGGAAGTCCTTCACTCCCCTGTCCCGCATGCACTCGGAGAGCTTCAGCATGCGGTCCCTGACCTCGGGGTCGTCGGTGTCGAAGCCGAGGTCCGCGCTGTCGAGGATGTCGCGGCACTCCTCTTGGGCCTTCTGCAGCTTCTCGCGGTCGATGCCGGCCGGGTCGCGGGGGATCACCATGCGAGGGTTTCCGTCCGCGTCGGTCTCCGGGTCGGGCATGTCGATGCCGTTGCGGCGCATGCAGGCCGTGAACTCCAGGAGGGCCTTCTCCCTCTCCTCCGGCGTGGAGGCCTTGGTCTTCTCCGCGGCCGACTTGGCGTCGCCCTTTTCGAGTGAGGCGACCTTCGTGGATCCCGACGAGCCGCCGCATGCGGCCATGGCGAGGCTGGCGAAGAGGGCGAGGGTCGTCATGACGCCGGTGCCCGGTGCGCGGGAGGAGCGGTGTCTCACGTTCATGGCGACATGATGGCAGCCGGGGCATAAGAGGGGCGTAAAGGGCGCCGGCCCCACCGCCGCACCGGGACGCCTTTACCCTGCCCTTATGTGCCCGGTCATAGGCTCCCGGTGATGAGAGTGCTCGTGGTCGAGGACGAGCCTGCCCTGGCAGACGCGGTGGCGCGCGGACTGCGCAGGGAGGGCATGGCGGTGGACACCGCGGCGGACGGCGACGCCGCCCTCCTGAAGGCGAGGGTGAACGTCTACGACGTCGTCGTCCTCGATCGGGACCTCCCAATCGTGCACGGTGACGAGGTCTGCCGGCGTCTCGTCGGGGACGCCGCGGCAGGCGGGGGTGGCTCTGCTCGCATCCTCATGCTCACGGCGGCGGGCGGGATCGACGACCGCATCGACGGCCTCGACCTCGGCGCGGACGACTATCTCCCGAAGCCTTTCGCCTTCGGCGAGCTCCTGGCCCGCATCCGGGCACTCGCCCGGCGCGCCGGCCCCTTCCGGCCGCCGGTGCTCGAACGGGGCGACGTCGTCCTCGATCCCGCCCGGCGCACGGCTACGCGTGGGGGCCGGCCGCTGGCTCTCACCCCGAAGGAGCAGGGTGTCCTTGAGGCTCTCCTGCGCGCCGGCGGCGCCGTCGTCAGCGCCGAGGAGCTCCTAGAGAACGTTTGGGACGAGTCCGTCGACCCGCTCACCAACACCGTGCGGGTGACGGTGATGAACCTGCGGCGCAAGCTGGGGGAGCCGCAGTTGATAGAGACGGTTGTGGGCGCCGGGTATCGCCTGTGAACGGCGGCGGCCGCCGCCGGGGGCCCACCGTGCGGCTCCGGCTCACCCTCCTGTACGGGGGGTTGTTCCTGCTCATGGGGGCGATCCTGATCGCCGCGAACTTCTTCCTCCTACGCGCCACCCTGACCCTGGACCCGGAGCGCCAGCGGGCCGAGTTCATCCGCCGTCTCGACGTCCCGCCCGAGGCGATCCCGCTGCCACCCCCCCAGGACGACCGGGTACAGCGGGTCTTCGTCGGTGTCGCGAGGGAGTTCCGCAACCGCACGATCGCCGCCGCGACCCGCCAGTCCCTCGTGGCGCTCGGGGTGGTCGCAGTCGTGGCCGTGGCCCTGGGCTGGACGGTCGCCGGCCGGGTGCTGCGCCCCCTGCACGACATCACCGACACGGCCCGGCGGATATCCGAGCGGAACCTGGACGAGCGCATCTCCCTCGAGGGCCCCGACGACGAGCTCCGCGAGCTGGCGGCCACGTTCGACGCCCTCCTGGATCGTCTGCAGGCGGCCTTCGAGGCGCAGCGGCGCTTCGTCGCCAACGCGTCACACGAGCTCCGCACCCCGCTGGCGATCATCGGAGCGGAGACGGACGTCACGCTCAGGGACCCGGAGGCGGGCGTCGAGGAGTACCGTCGCATGGCCGGTGTCGTCAGGGACGCCACAGACCGCAGCGAGGTGCTCATCGAGAGCCTTCTCGCCCTCGCCCGCAGCCAGTCCGTGGCCCCGGAGCACCGTCGCGTCGATCTCGCCGACCTGGCGAGAGCAGGGATGGGAGATGTACCGGGGGCGAAGGCGGACCTCGCTCCGGCGCCCGTGCTCGGGGACCCGGCGCTGCTGGAGCGCCTCGTGCGCAACCTCTTCGACAACGCCTCCCGCCACGGCTGCCCGCCCGTCACGGTCGAGACGGGATGTGAGGGGGGCCTGTCGCATTTGGCTGTGTCCAGCGCCGGCGAGCGCCTCCCCCCGGAGGTGGCGGCAACCCTGCTGGAGCCGTTCACCCGGGCGGCGGTGCGCACCGGTTCCGAGGGGGCCGGCCTCGGCCTCTCGATCGTGGCCGCTGTCGCCGAGGCCCACGACGGCGAGGTCACCCTTGAGGCGCCGGAGGTCGGGGGCCTCACCGTGAGCGTGTCCTTCCCGGCCGCCCCCCCGGAGGCGCCGGGGGAGCCGGGGGCCTCCCAGGGAGAGGCGCTCCGGTCCCAGGGCGCAACTGGGCGCGGGGGGCGGGGGCGGGGGGGGGGCGCGGGGGCCCGGGGGGGGGGGGGGGGGTTGGTGGGGGC
>CAYJLW010000063.1:14402-23985 GCA_964370965.1 uncultured Acidimicrobiia bacterium
GCGGGGGGCCGCCCAGGGAGTGGCGCGCCGGGCCCAGGGGGCAACTGGGCGGGGGGCGCGTGGCGTGTGCGGCGCAGCGCTCCCAGTTGGGTGCTTCGTCGGTTTCGTGGCACCGGTGCGCCCGGCCGTCCATTGCCGGGCGGTTCCGGGGGGCCCGCCGTATGATGCACACCCGGCAAGGGGCGCCGGCCCGAGTTCCGGGGGTTCAGGAGGTACGCATGAGCAAGTCCCGTCTTCGCGTGGTGGCAGCGCTGTTGTTGGTACTCGCCCTCGTGGCCACCGGATGCGGAAAGAAGGAGGAGGAGGGCGAGAAGGGGGACAAGGGGGAGCACGAAGGGATGGAACTGACCGCCCTGGGCGAGAAGCTCCCGAAGGAGATCCAGGACGCGGGCGAGATCAAGGTCTGCTCCGACGTCGCCTACCCGCCCATCGAGTTCTACAAGGAGGGCACCAAGGAAGTCCTCGGGGTCGATCCTGACGTCGCCAAGGCCATGGGCGAGGAGCTCGGTGTCGAGTTCAAGTTCGAGAACACGGCCTTCGACGGCATCATCCCGGCGCTGAAGTCGAAGCGCTGCGACGTCATCATGTCGGCGATGAGCGACACGAAGGAGCGCCAGGACCAGGGCCTCGACTTCATCGACTACTTCAACGCGGGCACGTCGATCATCGTGCAGAAGGGCAACCCCCAGAAGATCAACGGCCTCGACGACCTCTGCGGGAAGACGATCGGGATCCAGAAGGGCACCACCCAGGAGGAAGTCGCCACGAAGCAGGCGGAGAAGTGCAGGTCCGAGGGCAAGGGAGACCTCACCGTGCAGACCTTCGAGAAGGACACCGAGGCCCTGCAGCAGCTCAAGATCGGCCGCACGGTGGCGGACATGAACGACTTCCCGGTGGCCGCCTACACCGCGAAGGAGCAGCCCGACGCGTACGAGGTCGTGGGCGACCAGATCGACGCGGGTCCGTACGGCATCGGCATCCGCAAGGACGACACCGAGCTCATGACCGCCCTGCACGAGGCGATGATGAAGATCTTCGACAACGGCGAGTACGAGAAGGTCCTGAAGGAGTGGAACGTCGAGGCGGGCGCCGTCGACGGTATCAAGATGAACGGTGGGTGACGGTCACCTGAGTGCGGGGGACCCGCCCGCTGGGGCCGGCCCCCCGCTCCCGGCCGCCGGGGCCGGGCCCCCCGAGAGGATCAAGGCGGTCCCCGTCCGCCACTGGGGGCGGTGGCTGGCGGCGACGATCATCTTCCTCGCCGTCGTCTGGGCGCTGTGGTCGCTCGCGGGCTCCAAGGTCGTCCGGTACGGGAAGATCGGCGAGTTCCAGTTCAACGACCTCATCCTGGAGGGACTCTGGAACACCCTGTGGGTCTCGGTTGCCTCCATGGTCGTGGGCGTGGTGCTCGGGGTCCTTTTCGGGGTGATGCGCCTCTCGCGCAACCCGGTGCTCTCGGCGGTGAGCTGGTTCTACATCTGGTTCTTCCGGGGCACCCCGGTGCTCGTGCAGCTCACGTTCTGGTATTTCGCCGTCCCGCTCGTCATGCAGCGGCTCAAGATCGCGATCCCCTTCACTGACGTCGTGCTCGTGGACGTGCCCATGAAGGACTTCATGCAGCCGTGGACCGCGGCGCTCATCGGCCTCGGCCTGAACGAGGGGGCGTACATGGCCGAGATCGTGCGGGCGGGGATCCTCTCGGTGGAGCACGGCCAGGTCGAGGCCGCCGCGGCTCTGGGTATGACCCCCACGATGACCATGCGCCGCATAGTCCTGCCCCAGGCGATGCGGGTGATCATCCCGCCCACGGGCAACGAGTTCATCTCGCTCCTGAAGACGTCGTCACTGGCGTCGGCGATCCAGTTCCCCGAGCTGTTCCGGGCGGCGCAGGACATCTACTCCGTGAACCAGCTCTATCTCGAGCTGCTCCTGGTGATCAGCATCTGGTACCTCACCCTCACGAGCATCTTCAGCGTGGGCCAGTACTTCCTGGAACGCCACTACGCGCAGGGCTCCCAGCGCCGCCTCCCGGACAGCTTCTGGATCAGGCTCCTGCGCCGCCTCATGCCGGGGCGGGTGGCGGTGTGAGCGGCCGGGCCATGGTGCGCGTGGAGGGCGTCCAGAAGCGCTTCGGCCGCCTGGAGGTCCTCAAAGGGGTCGATCTCGCGGTGGGGGCCGGTGAGGTGATGGTGATCATCGGCCCTTCCGGGTCGGGCAAGTCCACGCTCCTGCGCTGTGTCAACCATCTGGAGAAGATCGACGCCGGGCGCATCGTCGTCGACGGCGAGCTCGTGGGCTACCGCCAGGCGGGGGCGAAGATCCATGAGCTCCGGGAACGCGAGGCCGCCCGCCAGCGGGCCACGATCGGGATGGTGTTCCAGCGCTTCAACCTCTTCCCGCACATGACGGCGCTGGGAAACGTGATCGAGGCCCCGGTGAAGGTGAAGGGGAAGCCCCGGGCGGAGGCCGTCGCCCGCGCCCGGGACCTCCTCGCCGACGTGGGCCTCGCCGACAAGGCCGACTCCTATCCGGCGCAGCTCTCCGGCGGCCAGCAGCAGCGCGTGGCCATAGCGCGGGCACTGGCGATGGACCCCAAGCTCATGCTCTTCGACGAGCCCACGAGCGCCCTCGACCCCGAGCTCGTGAACGACGTTCTCGAGGCGATGAAGCGCCTCGCCGCCTCCGGGATGACCATGGTCGTCGTCACCCACGAGATGGGTTTCGCCCGCGAGGTCGGCCACGACCTCGTCTTCATGGACGAGGGAGTCGTCGTGGAGTCCGGCCGTCCCGCCGACGTCATCGGTTCCCCGCGCCACGAGCGCACCCAGGCGTTCCTCTCCAAGGTCTTGTGACGCGGCGTTGCGTGTGCTCTGTGGGGTGGCCCGCACGGAGCACACGCGACCTCCCGCGCTTCCTCGGCTCGCCTGCTGGACCACGGTTCCGGGGACGCCGTGCGCCAGGGCGGGTATCGTGACCGGCCATGGTTGTCGGCGAGCCGGTTGCGGAGTGGTCCGGGGTGACGGTCTCGGTGGTGGAGGGTGACATCGCCCGCCTCGACGTGGACGCCGTCGTGAACGCCGCCAACGACCACGGATGGATGGGTTCCGGGGTGGCAGGGGCGATCAAGAGGGCGGGCGGCGACGACATCGAGGTCGAGGCCATGGGAACAGCCCCGCGAAGGCCGGGAACGGCGTGGGCGACGGCCGCGGGCCGCCTGCCCGCCCGCCACGTGATCCACGCTGCCGCCATGGGCCAGGACCTCCGCACGGACGCCGGCCTCGTGGAGTCCGCCACGCGGGCAGTGCTGGCGGTTGCCCGGGATCTCGGTGTCGCCACCCTGGCCCTCCCGGCGCTGGGCACCGGGGTGGGCGGGTTTCCCACTACCGAGGCCGCCGCCGTGATGGGCGGGGCGGTCGCCGCCGAGCTCGCCGCCGACCCCGGGAGCCTGACCGAGGTCGTCTTCGCCGTCTTCGGGGCGGACGCCAGGGAAGCCTTCGCCGGCGTCCTCCCCTCGGTGAGGGCGCCGTGAGCGTGACGGCGGCGATGATCGCCCACGTGCGGGCCTACGGGGAACCCCGCCTCTCCCCGGACGGCCGCCGTCTCGCCTACCTCGCCGGCTACCGGAACCGGGGTGACGTCATGGTCGCCGGGACCGACGACCTCCTCGCCACGGCCGTGACCACCGAGCCCACCGTGTCGCCGTCGGTCGCCTACGGGGGCGGAGCGTTCGCGTGGACGCCCGACGGCGCCGAGATCGTGTTCTCCTCCATCGGGGGCGAGCTCTGGGCGGTGCCGGCCGCCGGGGGCGTGCCCCGTCGCGTGACGCGGGGTCCGGGCCACGCGGCGCCCGCCTGCGCCAGGGGCTGGCTGGCATTCCAGGAGGACAGCGGTGACGCCATGGACGTCGGGGTCACGGGGCTGGACGGCGCCCGCTGGCCGGCACGGGCGAGCACCGGCGGGGACTTCTGCTTCAACCCGGACCTGGCACCGGACGGCAGCGTCGTCTGGCACGAATGGGACGCCCCCGACATGCCCTGGGACGCCAGCCGGATCGTGGCCCGCCGTTCCGGTGGCGAGCCCTGGATCGTCGACGGCGGCCCGGGCGTTTCGGTGGCCGAGCCGCGGTTCTCCCCCGACGGCACCCGCCTGGCGTACGTCTCGGACCGCGGCGGGTGGTCGAACCTCTGGGTCCTTGACATCGCCGACGTCGCCGCGGCATCGGGCTCGCCAGGCCGGGCCCGCCATCTGGTCCCGGAGGAGGCCGAGGTGGGTCCGCCGAGCTGGGGGCCGGGGAACCGCAGCCACGCCTGGTCGCCCGACGGGACCCAGATCGCGCTGGCCTCGCTGCGCGACGGCCGCACTTCCCTGAGCCTCGTCGACGTGGCCACGGGAGAGCGGCGCACCCTCTTCGCCGGGGACGGCACGTGGAGCCAGCTCACCTGGGCCGGGGACCGCAGCGCGGCCGTCTATGGCTATGCCTCCACCCCGCCCGGGGTCGTCCTCGCCCCCCCGCTGGCCGGCCGGGGGACCCGGGGGTCCCCCCCGGGGGCGCCGCCGTTGCCGCCCCCGGCCGCCGCCCGTCATCTCACGTGGCGGGGGGAGGACGGCGGCGACGTCCATGGGATCCTCCTTACCCCGGCGTCGGCCGCCGGCGGGCACGGCCCCCCGCCGTTGCTCGCCCAGGTGCACGGCGGGCCCACGGGCAACGCCGGGTTCGCCTGGAACCCCCGGGCGGCGTACTTCGTGGCCCGGGGCTACGCCGTCCTGCTCGTCAACCACCGCGGCTCGACGGGTTACGGACGGGCCTACACGCAGGCCCTCCGGGGGCGATGGGGTGAGCTCGACGCCGACGACACCGCGTCCGGCGTCCGCCACGTCTGTGCGGCAGGCCTCGCCGACCCCGCCCGCGTCGGGGTGTGGGGCGGGTCGGCGGGGGGCTACACCGTCCTGCACTGCCTCGTCCGCCACCCGGACCTCTTCGCCGCCGGCGTCGACCTCTTCGGCGTCACCGACCACCTGGCCCTGGCAGCGGCCACGCATCGCTTCGAGGCCCACTACTGGGACACCCTCGTCGGCCCTCTGCCCGGCGCGTACGACCGCTGGGTGGAGCTGTCGCCGGTGACGCACGCCGGGCGCATCCGCACTCCTCTGCTGCGCCTGCAGGGCGGCAAGGACGTCGTCGTCCCACCCGCCCAGGCCGCGGCTCTTGTGGACGCGGTGCGGGCGAACGGGACGGAAGTGGAGTACCACGTCTACCCGGAAGAGGGCCACGGGTGGTCGGACGCCGACACCGTGATCGACGAGTTGGAGCGCATGGAGCGCTTCCTGGCCCGTCACGTCCTGCGGGTGGCGAAGCCCTGAGCGGGGGCCGGCCGTCAACCGCCGGGCGCGGAACGTGGACCCGACGGCGGTGACGTCGGCGGAAAAACCGTTTGACTTCCCGGTGTCGGGCTGATTCACTCCACGACGACCGCCGCCGGCG
The DNA here is from genome assembly GCA_964370965.1 of uncultured Acidimicrobiia bacterium. Taxonomy (GTDB): domain Bacteria; phylum Actinomycetota; class Acidimicrobiia; order UBA2766; family UBA2766; genus CAYJLW01. The sequence goes on from CAYJLW010000063.1 coordinate 19,885, forward strand.
GCACGCCCGCGACATCAGCCACGGGTACAGGAGCGAGTCCGGAGCAGGCATGAGAGCCACGACTCACCGACAGAAGGACCATGTCGGCATGGTCTGCCTGGTCGTGGGCTCGCGCCCTGCCTCCTACCAGGTCATTCCGGCCCGTAATGGCCTCATGACCTGGCTCGTCACGTTCAAGGAGGCAGCCGGCGGCTGACGGAGGAGAACACAAGAACTTCCCAGAGGCCGCCGGCACCGCCGGCGGCCTTTTTCTTTGGCCACACAGGCGGCGAGGCGCGAAGACGGCGAGACAGCGGAGTGAGCGAGACACGGAGAGGGTGAGCGCGGTGAACCAGAAGGAGCTCGTGGCCCGGGCACGGTGCAGCGACGGGACGGGACGGCTCGGGGAGCTGTTCTTCTCCGAGGAGATCCCTGACATCCGGGAGGCCAAGGCGCTCTGTCGCGCCTGCCCGGTGCGGATCACCTGCCTGCAGGGTGCCGTGGCACGGCGCGAGCCGTGGGGTGTCTGGGGAGGCGAGCTGTTCCAGAACGGCAAGATCGTCCCGGTGAAGCGGCCCCGGGGGCGTCCCCCGAAGTACCGGGAGGCGCTCACGGCGTAGACGACGGGACACGCCCGACGGTGCCGGCCTGGGCATGTCCCCCGGCAGCGTCGCAGGCGTCCCGGCGACGTCGAGGGGGGAGCATGCTCCCCCCTCGAAGGTCACGCCAGCAGGGGTTCCCGGAGGCGGTGGGGGGTGGAGGGGTGGCGGAGCTTGGAGAGGGCTTTGGCCTCGATCTGGCGGATACGTTCCCGGGTGAGGCCGAAGCGGCGCCCCACGTCTTCGAGCGTGTGCGGTTCGCCCGTGCCCAGGCCGAATCGGAGGGCGAGGACAGCTTGTTCCCGGGGGCTGAGGGTGTGCAGGACCCGGAGGACCTCCTCGCACTGCATGCTGAGCAGCGTGGCGTCGAAGGGCGCCTCGGCGCTCGTGTCGGGCAGGAAGTCCTGGAGCTCGGCGTCGTCGTCTCCCACGCGTTCGTGCAGGGAGACCGGCTCGGGAGCCACACTCATGGCCTCGCGTACCCTCGAAACGGCGATGCTCGCCTCCTCGGCGATCTCCTCCGGGGTCGGTTCCCGGCCGGACCTCTTCACGAGCGCCGCCTGGGCCCTCGACACGCGCCCCAGGGTCTCTGCCATGTGAACCGGCACGCGGATGGTGCGGGCCTTGTCGGCGATCGCCCGCGTGATCGCCTGGCGGATCCACCACGTGGCGTACGTGGAGAACTTGAAGCCCTTGCGCCACTCGAACTTCTCCACAGCCCGGATGAGGCCGAGGTTGCCTTCCTGGATGAGGTCGAGGAGGGGGAGGCCGGCACTGGAGTACTTCTTGGCGATGGCGACGACGAGGCGGAGGTTCGACTGGATGAAGAGGGCTCGGGCGGCCTCGCCGCGGCGGATGACCTCCCGGAGCTCCGGACGCTGGGACGGCTCTGCGAAGGGGACGGCGGCGGCAGCCTCAGCGGCAGCCTCGATCCGGGCCGCGAGATCGACCTCGTCCGCCGCCGTCAGAAGCCTGTAGCGGCCGATCTCCTTGAGGTACTGGCGGACGGGATCCTCGAGAAGGTCCCGTCCCGTCCGGTCGCCCCGAGTGGTCGATGACACCGATACTGCCCCCCTCGCCTTGGCAGGCTGCCACCCGTCGTGCCCCGGGGGGCGCACGGGACCGGAGGGGCTCCACCCCTCGACCACGCCCGGCGGCCTTGCCCACGTGCCTCCCCCGGTGCTCCGATGGGGCGAACCCGTACACTGCCGCTGTTCCACCTTACGGGAGGGGTCCGTGGATGTGAACCCCCCGAAACGGAGAAATCTCCCCGGGGCGGCGCCGCTGCTCGTCTCAGCGTGTCTCCTCGGGGTGCGCTGCACCTTCGATGGATCCGACGAGTTGCGCCCTGGTCTTCCGGTCGCCCTCGAGGGCAGGACTGTCGTGGCCTTGTGTCCGGAGGTGGCCGGTGGTCTCGAGGTTCCGCGGCCGCGCTGTGAGATCGAGACCGGGGACGGCAGGGCGGTCCTCGACGGCCTCGCCCGCGTGCGTGACGCCTCCGGACACGACCACACGGATGCCTACGTGCAGGGAGCTCGGAGGGCCCTGGGGGCTGCCCGGCGGTGGGGCGTCACCGGGGCCGTGCTCAAGGCCCGGAGCCCGTCGTGTGGATGCGCCGGGGTGTACGACGGCACACACACCGGGGCTCTTGCCCCCGGGGGCGTGGGTGTCACGGCTGCCCTCTTCGAGCGGGAGGGGATTCCGGTCGTGAGCGAGGATGACCTTGGGATCGACGGCGGTCTGTGACCGACGTCGAAGACCCCATTGCCAGAGCTAGCGTACGCTAACTATAGTTAGCAGAGAACCTCGTCCGTCCGGGAGAAAGGCCCACCATGCCCGACGTCAAAGAGATCCGCGAGACCGTGCAGAGCCTGGTGTTCAAGCTCGTGGCGCAGACTCAGGAGAACACGGTCGAGCTCGTCAAGACCGTGACGAAGGCCGTCAACGAGAAGGCCCCCGACGCCGTCACCGCACCGGTCACGGATCGGCTCCCGCAGGTGGGCAAGGTCGTGGACTCGGCCTTCGGATTCGCCACGGCGTTGCTCTCGATGCAGCAGGCCTTCGTCAACCAGATTCTCGAGGCGGCCACGCCCGAGAAGAAGAAGGCCCCGGTCGCCAGAGCGAAGGCTGCCGCCTGATCCGGTCGCCTCAGGAGCGGGGACGGCGCCGCCGTCCCCCGCTCCGTCGCGTCCGGCGACGGATCCGTCCCGGGCCCGCGTAGCATCCGGACACCCGGGCGTTTAGCTCAGACGGCGAGAGCGCCTGCCTTACAAGCAGGAGGCCGGGGGTTCGAGTCCCTCAACGCCCACCGCTGCCCGAGCCTTCGTGGCCGTCACTTCGAATGACCTCCTAGAACGGCCGTGTTGTAGATGGCGGTTAGGGCGCCACGCGAGTTGGCCACTGCGCCCTCGCCTCGAGCAGACATGCCGAGAACTTCGCCCGATCCCGTAGTCCTGATGCGACCAGCGCCACTCGACGCAGTTGACCGGAGTTGATCACCATAGCGGTTCAGTTCTTGCGCAAATCGGACCTGTCCCCACACGTTCAGAAGCAGTTTCGCGTCTCTGGCCCATGAGATGCCGAGAACATCAGCAATGGAAGCCCCATAGCCAAGGAGCATCCGTACGCCGGACTCACGGCTAGACGGCGAAGTGAAATCGCTAAACGTAGGGATCGAAAAGATATTGAGTCGACTGGCGGCGAGGTCGAACGCCGCACCAAAACCAGTCTGGTACAGATTGATGGTTTGCGAAACCGCACCCCCAGATGCTGCATCGAGTTCGGCTCGGTCTTGTGCTGACACATGATTCTCGTACATGTTCTTGAATGGATTGAGATCCTCAAGACAAATCAGGAGGCACCATTTCCTGCCGCTCGGATCACTGATGACCGTAGGTCGGTTGTTGACATAGACGTATGCGCCAACCGCTGGGTCGTCCCTTCCGCTGGGCTCTGGGTCGGTCTGGGTGAAGCGGGATGTTCCGGGGTCGTAGACGCGGGCTCGCATGTAGTACTGGGCGGTTTCGGCGTCGTAGTACTGGCCCGTGTAGCGGATCGGGTTCGCGGGTGCGTTCGGGGCCAGTGTGGCTTGCCCACGCAGGGCGCCGAATGGTTCGAGGTCGTAGGAGAGGACGGCGGCGCCGGCGCTGTCGGTGAGGTCAGTGATGCTCCCGACGGCGTCGTGGTGGTAGTAGTAGCTCTGTCCGCCGGTGGTCATGCTGATGGTCTGCTGGCCGTAGACGTAGCGGCGGAGCAGTGCACCGGTGCCGTCGCGTTCGAGGGCGAGTTGGGGGAGGGAACCCCGGACGTCCCACGAGTACTTGATGGTCTGCCCGCTGGTGCGCTTGGTGAGCCGGTTGCCGGCGCCGTCGTAGGTGAAGGTGGTCGAGACGGAAGCGTTGGCGGTGGTCTGTTGGCAGGCGGGTTCGGTCCGGCCCTCGAAATGAGGAGCCGAAGGTCTACTCGTCTCACGGTTTCCGCGAGGGCCTCGGTCAGGTGCCGACGTAGGCCGCGAGGTGCTCGC
>CAYJLW010000064.1:0-3487 GCA_964370965.1 uncultured Acidimicrobiia bacterium
CACGACGCGACTGACCGGGAACGCCCCCCGTTCTGGGGAGCCCAGACACGGCATGCCGTGCCTGGGCTCCCCAGAACGGTCAGGGGGCACCGGGTGCGCCCCTAGTCGGAGGCCTGCACGAGTCCGTGGTAGCGACCCAGCCAATAGGCGAGGAGGTAGTCGCTGCCCGGGAAGACGACGCGGTCGGCGCCGTCGAAGAAGAGGCACTCCCAGGAGTGCGGCGTGGAGTTCCAGATCCAGTGCCCGGGGCAGCGCTCGTCGAGGGCCCGGGGGGCGAGCGAGCGCATCTGGAAGTACTGCGGCACCGACGGGACGAACCGCCGCAGGAGGGCGTTCACGTCGTAGAGGAGCTTGGCCATCGGGTCCGGCGCCGCCGGGGGCGGCACCACCTCGCGGTAGCGGTCGGGGAAGGCCGGGAAGCGCCCCAGCTCCACGATGTCCGCCGGGACGCTCGCTGCGGGCACGGCGGCGCCGGCGCCCAGCCCCAGGAAGTCGTAGGCGACGTTGCCCGTTCCGTTCGTGAGCCGGGCCACACGGGTGTCGTAGACGTCTAGCAGCGCCCGGCGCCGCCCCGGGTCCGTCTCGAGGCGGATGAGGGGGTACATGGCCAGGTTCGCCAGCCCGAAGGTGAAGTACTCGGTGCTGTAGCGGGCGAAGTCGAGGATCGTGGTGAGCCACGCCTCCACGATCCAGCTCCAGGCGTGGGCGTCGTAGATCTGGACCAGCTCGGGGTCGCCGCTCACGGCGGCGGCGATCTTGTGCCAGGCGAGGCGCTGCAGCGGCCCCACCTCGGGGCCGGCTCCCGTGGCCAAGCCGTCGACGTCGACGAGGACGTAGCCGTCGGAGCGGATCTGGCGGATCAGCGCCGCCACGTCCGCCCCGATGCTCGGACGCAACTCGGGAAGGAGCTCGGCGGCGGCGGCGAGGCCGAAGAACCACCCGCTGGTCTGGTCCCGGCTGATGTTGCCGATCCAGCAGGACCCGGCGTAGGGCCCGGACGTGACGAGGTGGCGGTCGTTGGCGAGAGCGCAGCCTGACGGGGTCCAGGGGAACGAGGGCGTGAGGAACTCCGCCGTGGCCGGGCCCACCCAGCGGGCGAGGAGCGCCTTGCCCTCTCGCCCGGGCGCCACCTCGGCGGGGTCGGTGAAGCGGGTGACGTCGAGGAAGGCGTGCAAGGCTCCCGCCGCCCGCAGGACGTTGTCACGTGCCGCCGGGTCCCCCGTTACGGCGAAGCGGTACGCCTGGCTCGCCAGGTACCCCCCCGTGTGGTACGCCGAGTCCGCCATCCCGGCGTAGACGACGGGCTCGATCGTGTCCGGGGTCGCCGTGAGGTACTCGAGGGCGCCGCCGTATCCGGGCAGGTGCCGCGCCGCCACGCCCGCGTCGTAGGCGGCCGCCTTGTCGCCCAACGGCCCGGCACCCGCCGGCGCCCCCCACAGCAGCACCACGGCGACCACGGCGGCCGCGCCCCAGCGCTTCGTCATCTCACAGCCTCCTCACGCGGGCAGCGCCGAACTCCCCGCTCCCCGAGGATGCCCCCGCGCGCTGGAAGCGTCATTCCAATCTCGGGAGTCGGGTGGCGCCGAGGCGCCCGGCCCCCGGGCTACGCCCGCTCGATGCCGACGAACACGCAGCGGTCGGTGGGGACGGGCTGCCACTCCATGGGGCCGTAGCGGAGGTGGCCGTAGCCGCCGGCGAGGCCGAGGTACTTCACCATGCCCGGCTCCACCTCGTTCGGGCCCGTCCAGCCCTTGAACATGAAGCCGTCCCAGCCGTTGTAGACGGTGACCCCGCCGGGGCGCTGGGACGGGGAGAGCTTCGCGTTCACGACGAAGGAGCCCACGTCGTTGAAGACCCGCACCGGGTCGTTGTCCGCGATGCCTTCCCGGGCGGCGTCGTCGGGGTGGACGACCGCGTGGGGCTCGCCCCGGTGCGTCCCGAGGAGGACGGGGTTGGCCATGTTCATGGCATGCACCGACCAGCGGTTGTGCCCCGTGGTCATGCGGTAGGGGTGGTCACCGCCCATCTTCGGGGGGTCCTTGTGCACCGGGAGGTCCTCGCCGGCCTCCACGAACCACGGGTGCTCGATGAGGAACTGCGCCCGCCGGGTGAGCGTGGGGTACGGGTCGCCCCGCTCCACGTGGTACGTGAACGCCGAGAACGACTCGTCCTCCTTGGGCCAGGGAGCCGCCTGGCCTTTGGCCATGGCCATGCGGCCCCAGTCCGAGAACGCCATGTAGCCCTTCTCCCGCACGCGGGCGAGATCGGTCCCGGGGGGCAGCACGCCGGCCTGGGCGCCGTCGCGGATCTGCTCGTCCACGACCGCCTCGTTCGTGGCGAGGGCGCCGTTGAGCGTGTAGCGGTCGTAGAGGTCGTCGTAGCGGCGGATCTCCCCGGCGCGGTGCCGGTAGGTCTCCAGGCCCCGCGCTGCCGCCCGCCTCGAGACGGCCCGGCAGAGCTCGGCGAAGATCTCCCATTCGGGCTTCGCCTCCCCGGCGGGCTCGGCGGCCTTGTCCGAGAGGATGAGGGCCATGATCGGGATGTGCATCCCGACCTTCTCGTAGTGCTGCGCCGCCGGGAGCACGACGTCGGCGTGGAGCGCCGTGGCCGACATGCGGATGTCGACGACGACGACCTTGCGCAGCTTCGGCCACAGGTGTTCCAGGACGATGTTGCGCCCGCCCCGGGTGCGGCGCAGGATGTTCCCCCCGCACTCGATGAGGACCCGGGGCGGGGTGTCCGGGCCGGGCCGGTCAAGGCCTTCCCACCAGCCGGCGTCGAGGGCCTCCTGGAAGTACTCGTCGAAGGTCCGTCTCATGCCCGGGTCGTTGAAGACCGGGTTGTTCCAGCGGTCCTTGAACCCACAGTGCCAATACCAGAAGAACACCGGCGGCACCATCTGGCGGCCGCCGATCGCCGCGCTCCGCCAGAGCTCGAAGGACACGAGCTCGTCGGACATCGTGGGGTCCTGCTCCCGGATGCTCACCTCCAGGGCGTCGAGCATGTCGAGGACCAGCTCGGCGCCCTCCACCCCTGCGAAGGGTTTCGCGCTCGTGACGAGCTGGCCGTCGATCTGCGTGGCCGCCCAACAGTTGATGCCCGAACCGGTCCGCCCCCAGTTCTCCGACAGGGCAAGGAGGAGGTTCATCGCCCGCTGGTAGAGGTCGGAGTGGTACGCCTTGTTGGCGCCCATCCCCATCACGATGCGGGTGCGGCCCCCGGCGATCTTGCGCGCCAGGGTGCGGATCGTGTCGGGGTGGACGCCGGTGGTCTCCTGCACCCGCTCCGGCGTGTACGCCTGCAGGTGCTCACGGAGGCGGACGAAGAGGGGCCGCACCTCCACCTCGGCGCCGTCGGCGAGTGTCACCTTCGCGGACCCCCCGAGGGCGGGCGCGTGGTCGCGGAGGACGTTCGAGCGGCTCGCCTCGACGACGTCCCCGCTCCCGGCCGCTGAGGCCCCACCCCCGCTCCCGGCCGCTGAGGCCCC
>CAYJLW010000064.1:3587-23950 GCA_964370965.1 uncultured Acidimicrobiia bacterium
CGTCCCCGCTCCCGGCCGCTGAGGCCCCACCCCCGCTCCCGGCCGCTGAGGCCCCGTTCCCGCTCCCGGCCGCTGAGGCCCCGTTCCCATCCGGATCCAGGTGATAGAACTGGTCCTCCCGGCCGCCCGCCTGCAGGTCACTCTGGCGCAGGTAGCGCTCCGTGTCCGTGCGCACGAGCAGGGAGAGGTCGGTCTGGCTCCCGACGAAGTCGGGCGCGAACAGGTCCTCTTCCACGATCACCTGGCACATGGCGAGAGCGACAGCGGCGTCCGTGCCCCAGCGCAGGGGCACGTGGTAGTCCACGTGGGTGTGGCTCGGGCTCACGTCCGGCGAGACCAGCACCACCTCGCAGCCCCGGTAGCGGGCCTCGGCGAAGTAGTGGAAGAACGGGATGATCGTGTAGGCGGGGTTGAGGTGCCAGAACACGAGGACGTCGGAGTTGAAGAGCTCCCCCCCGCCCAGGATGGGGAAGAACTTCCCGAACGTGAGGTGGTGACCCGGGGCGAAGTCGTTGATGGAGCCGTTGAGGTCGGTGACGGTGGCGCCGAACTGGGAGAGGAAGCGGTCGACGGCGAAGATGCCGGCCCCCACCTCCGGCGTACCCTCCTTGACGATCGCTTCGGGGCCCTCTTGCTCGATCGTGTCGATCAGCGAGTCGGCGACCTCGTCGAGGGCTTCCTCCCAGGAGATGCGCTCCCACTGGCCCGAGCCCCGCTCCCCCACCCGCCGCAGCGGGTGCAGCAGCCGGTCGGGGGCGTCGAGCTGGCGGCTCCACGCCGCCCCCTTGTTGCAGCCCATGGGGTAGAAGTCCGGGGTGTCCCGGGCGTGGTCCCCCCGGTCCATGTACGGGTTCGGGACCTCTTCGCGGACGACCTTCCCGTCCTTCACGAAGACGTGGTAAGGACAGCCGCCCGGGTAGCAGTCGACGCAGTGGGACCCCCAGGCGACCTCGTCGAACTCGATGCGGTGCCGGTAGGCGTCCTCGAAGGAGCGGTACTCCTCGCGGCCACGTGCAGTGGACGTCATGGCTTCCCCCTCAGTTGTGGCCCGGCGCCGCTACAGCGCCCGGGCGAGGAACCTGGGCAGGGACCAGGCGAAGTCGACGGCGGCGCCCAACTCCGGCAGCCCTCCGCCGCCGGTGCCGAAGTCGAGGGTGAGGTAGCGGCCCGGGCCCGCCACGGTGGGGGCGAGGTCGCCCAGGGGGTCCCGCTCGGTGGAGCTGAGGAGGACCTTCGCCTCCGCCCGCCGCGCAGCCTTGATCGTCTCCTCGGCCGGGGCGAGGTCGATGAGCCTCATCCCGCCCACGATGGAGCCGAAGAGGTTCACGCCCCGCCTTCCGAAGAGGGGCTCGGGATCGGCCAGGGTCTCTCCGAGCTCGGCCTCGATGCGCATCACCTCGCCCCTGCGGGACACGACGCCCACGACGCGGTCGCCGTCTTCCTCCAGGGCGATGTCGGCCATCTTCTTCGGGAAGCCCAGCATCTCGCGCCCGAGGATCAGAGCGGTGTCGTCGTCGACGACCATCCAGGGGCAGTGCCCGGCGAAGCCCGCGTCGTCCTCGCAGTGGAGGATGACGGCGGCCTCCATGTAGGCCGAGCCGAAGCGGGTCTCGGGGTAGTCGGCGACGAACAGCGTGGCCATGGCCGGGTCCGGGAGGCGCAGGGGAGCGGGAGCGAGAGCGCCGGCGACGCCCCGGTCGACGCCCACGTCGACCGTGAGGACGCGGGCGTTGATCCACATGGGTTCGCCGGGCTGGGGCAGGCTGATGGCCTCGGTCATGGGTGCCTCCGTCTTCGAGGTTGGAGGCTCACGCCTCACGTACGTGAGGCGTGAGCCTCCAACCGCGTTCTCAGCTCACGTGTCGTGGTCTGGCCGGGCGCAGCCGCGCGCATCGTAGCATCCTGTCCCCGCCCTGCCCATACCTTCTTGCCTCATAACTGCGAATTGTTTCTCGTCGGCGGACGGCGTCCGGGCACCTCCCGGTCCCCGCGGTATCTAAGCTCTCGACCCTATGGCCGCCAAGGAGTCTCGAGTGCATGCATACAGGCGGACGGCGATCGTGCTCACCGGTGTCCTCGCCCTCCTTCTCGCCGCTTGCACGCGAGTCCTCAACACGGAGGAGGCCGAGAAGGAGATCCGCCGGGGCCTCCAGGACAAGACCGGCGTCTCCTTCACATCCGTCGACTGCCCCCGGAAACGCAAGATACGCGAGGGCGACACCTTCGAATGCAGGGCAGAGGCAAGCGACGGCGGCACGCTCGAGGTCGCCGTGGAACAGACCGACTCCCGGGGCGGGGTCGAATGGCACGTCGAGAGAGGCCTCGTGGAGGCGTCCGAGGTCGAAGACCAGGTCGCCCGCGGCATCCGCGAGCAACAGGGGATGGAGGCCACCGTCGACTGCGGCGCCTCTGCGATCGTGGCGAGGAAGGGCGACTCCTTCGACTGCGCCGTGCGCGCACCGACCGGCGACCTCGGCGCCGTCACCGTCACGGTCGAGGACGACGAGGGCAACTTCACCTGGCGCCTCGCCGCGGACTGACGCGACGGGCGTCCCGTCGGCATAGCGCGTGACTGCAGCGGCATCATGGCCGCAGTCGCACGTACCGCGCCGGCGTGGCGGCGCCCAGTCGTGCGAATTCCTTCTCAACCCGCGGTGGCAGTCGTCCGAATAGAAGGAGCGCACAAGGAAGGGCGCTCATCATGCAAGAAGACGACTCCCAGCCTCAAGCAGCCCCCCGCATCGGCCGCCCCCTGTCGAGGAAGCTCCTCCTCACCGGGGCTCTCCTGGCCGCCACCGGGCTCACGGCCTCCCTGTTCACATGGGCGGCGTTCAGCGCCACGACGAACAACGGGACGAACTCCTGGCAAGCCGGTTCCGTCACGATCACCGACGACGACTCCGGGAGCGCGATGTTCAACGTCTCCGGCATCGTGCCGGGCAACACCGGCCAAAAGTGCATCAAGGTGACCTACTCGGGCAGCGTCGCGGCGACAGTGAAGCTCTACAGGAGCGCCATCGGCGGCACCGGCCTCGACAGCTACATCGACCTCACGGTCAACAAGGGGTCCGGCTCCTCGGGCACGAACGGCGACTGCACCGGCTTCTCCGCGGGGTCCGACATACACACCAGCACGCTCACCGCCGTGCCCACCTCCTACGCCGCCGGCCTCGACGGAGCCACGTTCAACCCGAACGACCAGCCCGTGTACCGCTTCACGTGGTCCCTGCAGGACGACAACAACGCCAACGGCAAGACGGCGACGGGCGTCACGTTCACCTGGGAAGCCCGCAGCAGCTAAGGGGCCGCTCCCCATGACCTCCGTCACCTCGCACGCACCGCTCGACGACCGGCTCCCCCGGCGATTCCCATGGATCCCGGTCCTGGCACGCGCCGCGGGAGCAGGCCTGACAGGGACGGTGGCGTGCCTCGTCTTAGTCGTGGCCGCAGGTGCTCTCGGTGCCGCGTTCGGATTCCACGTCCTGGTCGTGCGGAGCGGATCGATGCGCCCGACACTGGGGGTGGGGGACGTCGTGGTGGTCGAGTCCGTGCCACCCGCCCGCATCCGCGCCGGCGAGATCGTGACGTTCAGCGACCACACGAGAGCAGGCGCTCTGGTCACGCACCGCGTCGTGAAGATCGCCGACCCCTGCCCGAGGAGGCCCGGACAGCCCCGCGGTACTGCCCGCGGGGGCGCCGACGTCTGCTTCGTCACCAAGGGCGACGCCAACCACGCACCCGAGCGCTGGAGTGTTCCGGCGACCGGCACCGTGGGCCGCTACGCCGCCAGCGTCCCGGGCCTCGGCAGGCTCCTCGCGTACCTCGGAGGCCGCGAAGTCCGGGTGGCGCTCGTCATCCTCCTCATGGCGGCGCTCCTCGTCGGTGGACTCCGGCGGATATGGCGTGATCCCGCCCCACCGGCGACAGCAGCCCCCTGATGAGACGCCGCCACCGTGGTGCCCGCAGCGCCGCGCTCGTGGCGGCAGTCGCCCTCTTGGGGGTCCTGGGAACCTGGGCGGCGCTGCAGTCGGAAACGGCGAACGTGGCGAACACGTGGGCGGCGGGCGCGGTGGCCGTGACCGACGACGACGCCGGAACGGCGATGTTCGCCGTCTCGGGCATGGCGGCGGGCGACAGCGAGACGAAGTGCGTACTCGTCACCTACACGGGTGACGTCACGGGAACCGTGCGGCTGTACGGGACCGTGAGCGGATCGGCGGCATCCACCCTCACCGTGGGAGTGGAGAAGGGCTCGGGCGCCACGCCCGGAGCGACACACTCGTGCACCGGCTTCACCCCCTCCTCGACCCTCCTGGCACCTGCGACCATGAACACGTTCGCCTCCACGTGGGCCACCGGCTACGACGGCGCGTCGTTCACGCAGGGCGAAACCGCCGTCTACCGATTCACCGTCGCCCTCCCCGCGGGCACGACGTGCGCCGCGGGCTGCAGCCAGGACGCGTCGGCCACGTTCACCTGGGAGGCGAGGAACACGTGACGCAGCGGCACCCTCCCGATCGACGGCGCCCGGAGATCCGCCACCCGGGGCCCGCCCGCGCCTAACCCATCTCGGCGATCGTGACCTCGCGGTTCTCGTGTGACGAGAGTTGGGCGGCGAGCGCGAAGGCGAGGGTGGCCCGCCCCTCGGCGAGGTCGAGCTGGGCCGGGCGGCCCTCACGCACGGCGTCGACGAAGTCGAAGGTGGCGTCGCGGAACGACGCCGCCCAGTCCGCCTCGACCGTGTGGTACGCCCGGCTCACGCCGTCGCGGTAGATGACGAGGGGGGGCTCTTCCATCGCCTGGCCGGCGCAGCGGGTCACCCAGATGATCCCGGACGTCCCGCGGATCTCGAGGCGGTCGTCGGTGACGTAGTACTTCGAGCGCACGTCGAGATCCAGGGAGGCGACAATTTCCCAGGATCCGTAGCGGGGAACACCGCTGTAGCGCCACGAGATGAGCGCCGGGGCGTCGATGAGGCCCCCGCCGGGGATCTCGATCCAGTTGATGAAGGCGTGCACGACGTCCACGGGGTCGGTGATGAACATGCGGCCCATCTGGAAGGAGTGGTATCCGTGGTCGAAGGTGTTCATGCCGCCGCCGCAGAGCTCGGGCTGCATCCGCCAGATCTGCGTGGCGGGGTTGACGTCCCAGCCCTGGCCCGTGCCCATGCGCCCCGCGGCCGTCACGATCCGCACCGAGAGCGGCTCGCCGATCTCGCCCCCCTCGACGAGCTCCCTGGCAAGACGGTGCGGCGGGTACCACATGAAGTTCTCGAAGACCCGGAACACCCGGTCGCTGCCCTCCACGACGGGAGCCAGGAGGTCGTACTCCTCGAGGGAGCGGGCGGGCGGCTTCTGCAGCGAGACGTGCTTGCCCGCCTCGAGGGCGGCGATCGCCTGCTCGACGTGGAGGTGGTGGGGCGTGAGGATCTCGACCGCATCGACGGTGTCGTCGGCGAGGAGCCCCTCGAAGGACGCATACGCCCGGGCGCCCCACTCCTGCGCTCGCCGCTCCCGGACCCCCTCGTCGACGTCGCAGACGGCGACGATCTCGGCCGCTGGGTGTTCCAGCCATCCCACGCAGTTCAGGTCCGCGATGCGGCCGCCCCCGACGAAACCGACCCGGACGCGGTCGCTCACTGCGGCGGCGTGCCGGGGGGCGGGGCCGTGCCCGGCGGCGGGGCGTACTGCGGCGGCGGGGCCACCGGCGGCATGCCGGGGGGCGGGGCCGCACCCGGCGGCGGAGCGTACTGCGGCGGCGGGGCCACCGGCGGCGCACCCGCCGGCGGATACTGCTGCGGGGGCGGGGCGTACTGCTGCGGGGGCGGGGCGTACTGCTGCGGTTGGGCGTACTGCTGCGGCGGGGCGTACCCGGGCTGGGCGCCGGGGAGGCCCACGGTGACGCCGGGTATGGCGACGGGAGCGCCCATGGCGCCCTTGTCCACGACGAACGTCTTCGCCGCCATGTCGCCCAGTCTGCGGTGGCCCTTGGAGGTGAGGGCGATGATGAGACCCACGAGACCGGCGCAGAGGCCGTCGACGATCATGAGGATGGAGCGCAAGGCCGCCTTGCCCAAGCCGCAGGGCCGGCCGTCCTCCCTCACGGTGCGGACCCCGCAGATCATCTTGCCCAGGGTGCCTCCGGTGGACCCCTGCAGCACCCAGAAGTAGAGGATGCCGATGACCGCCGAGATCCCGTAGACCACCAGGGCACTGCCTCCCTCCACAGCCACCGAGAAAGACCCGTCACCGGTCGTCGTGTCGCCCAGGGCGAAGATGAGACCGAAGTTGATGCCGCCCACGATGATCATGTCGATGATGAACGCGAGGATCCGGCGGCCCATGACGGCGGTCGGGTCGGGGACTGTGTAAGGAACGGCCATGGTCCACCTCCGGAGTGCCGGCGCAACGGCGGGAGCCTACCGTCCCCAGCCTCAGCCCGGGTGCACCATCTCACGAAGCGGGCCATACTGCCGATGAGAAGGACGAGGACAAGTGGGGGCCAAGACCGAGAGCGTGATCGGAGAGAGATGTCGCTGGGCCGGAAGACGACCCTGGCCACGGGCGCCGCCCTGCTCTGCCTGATCGGGATCCTCTACGTCGTGCTCCGCGTCGACGTCCAGCGGCACTTCGACGAGATCGAGGACGCCGCCGTCCGCCAGGACGTGCGCCGGGTCGAGACCGTCCTCGCCGACCAGCTCGACGACCTCGCGGGCACCACCACCGACTACGCGCACTGGGACGACACCTACGAGTACGCCCTCGACCCCGAGGCGAACGCCGCCTATCTCGATGAGGGACTCACGGCGGGGACGTACGCCACGAACAACGTGGACGCCGTCGTCATAGTCGACGGTGCCGGCAGGGTCCCGTATGCGCACGGCATCGCGGACGACGGCGAGACACTCGGCCCGCCGCCTGCGACCCTGGGCTCCCTGCCTCCCGGAAGCCCGCTCCTGGTCGAGGACGGGAAGCTGAAGTCGAGCCGGAACGGTCTCTGGGTGGATCCCTCGGGCCCCTACCTCGTGTCGTCCCAGCAGATCCTCACCAGCGACGGTTCGGGCCCGCCGACGGGAACGATGGTGATGGCCCGCCGCCTCGACGCCCACGAGGTCTCCCATCTCGGCAAGCTCGCCCAGGCCGACGTCCGGCTCCTCGTGGGCAAGGCGGCCACCGGAGTCTCACGGGGCGCCGGGACCCGGGTCCGGGCCCTGTCGGGGAACCGGATCAACGGCCGCCGCCGGATCCCCGTCATCAACGACCCCGCGGGCGCCGTCCTCAGCGTCACCGCGCCCGCAACCGGATCCGTCGAGGCGCGAGAAGCCTCCCGGCGCCTCCTCGTCGTGATGATCGTGGCCGCGATCGCCTTCCTGTTCGTGGTCCTCCTCCTCGTCCACCGCCTCGTGCTGCGGCGCACGGTCTCGTTCAGCCGCACGGTGCGCCGCATAGCCGCCAGCGGGCACATCGAGGAGCGCCTCGCCGTCGACGGCAAGGACGAGCTCGCCACCCTGGGCGGGGACGTGAACGACATGCTCGACGCTGTCGAGAAGGCCGAGCGGGACATCATGACCGCCCGGGACACCGCCGAGGCGGCGAGCCGCATGAAGAGCGAGTTCCTCGCCAACATGAGCCACGAGATCCGCACACCCATGAACGCCGTCATCGGGATGACCGACCTCCTCTTGGACACGAGCCTCACAGGCGACCAGCGCGACATGCTCGAGACCGTGCAGAACTCGGCGGAGGCCCTCCTGCACCTCCTCAACACCATCCTCGACCTCTCGAAGGTGGAGGCAGGCAAGCTCGACCTGGAGGCGAGGCCCTTCTCGGTGCGAGAGTGCGTCCTCGACTCGGCCAAGGTCCTCGAGCACAGGGCACGCGAGCGCTCCCTGCACCTGGAGTCGCGAGTGGCGCCCGACGTCCCGGACGCGGTCGTGGGCGACTCCCACCGACTCCAGCAGATCCTCTTCAACCTCATGGGCAACGCCTTGAAGTTCACCCACAGCGGAGGCGTGGTCGTCGCGGTGGAGCGTCTGGGCGCCCCTGAGGACCGCGTCGGCCTGCACATCGCGGTCGCCGACACGGGAATCGGCATCCCGCCCGGCAAGCTCACGGAGATCTTCGAGGATTTCACGCAGGCCGACGGCTCCATGACCCGCCGCTACGGGGGCACGGGCCTCGGCCTCTCGATCACCCGCGGACTGGCCGAGCTCATGGGCGGCCGGGTCTGGGCCGAAAGCACCGAGGGCACCGGCAGCACGTTCCACGTGGCCGTGGAGCTCGCCCGGGGCGCGGACCCTCAGCGGAAGGCGGCCGCCGACGACGGCGACGACCAGTCGACACGACCGGCGTCCGCCCAGAGCCGCTCCAGGTCGTAGAAGCGCCGCACGTCGTCGCGGAAGACGTGCACGACGACGTCGCCGTAGTCGAGGAGCACCCAGCGGCTGTCGGCCCTGCCCTCCCGGCGCAGGGGCCTGCGCCCCAGGATCCGCAGGGCCTCCTCGACGTGGTCGACGATCGTGCGCACCTGGCGGTCGTTGGCGCCGGAGGCGATCACGAAGAGGTCGGCGATGCCGAGGACGTCGCCCACGTCGAGGATCACGACGTCGGCGGCCTTCTTGGCGTCAGCCGCCACGGCCGCGGCAACTGCGATGCGCCGGGCGTCGGGGTCCGCTGTCAGGCTGTCCTCCTCGGGCTCTTCACTGTCCCAGGTCGGCGCCGACGACGACCGTGACGTCCACGACGTCCTGCGTCGTGCGTTCCCGGACCAGCACGCCGGCACCGAGGCGCCGCCGCGCCTTCACGGCGGCGCCTCGCTCGCTCTCACGGTAGTAGATGATGCGGGTGACGTCGGGGAGATCCGTCTCGTCCGTCGAGAGCACGAGGCGGAACGACTGCGGTGCCACCCTGGCCGCCGCCCCGCCCGCCATGGCCGGCGGGGCCCTCAGTTCCAGGCGGGGGCGCGAGGGATCGAGCACCACCCTGGCCGGCATCCGCTCGCGGAGCCCGGGGAGCGACTTCACGTCCAGCTTGAACGTCTCCCGCCCCCCCGCGCCCGGTCCCCCGGCCACGACGGGAAGGACGCCGTATCGGATGCCGGCGGTGTCCGCGGCGAGCTCGTCCAGGACCGCAGCGGCCGGTCCGGGGTCGTTCCCGGCAGGCGCGAGGCGCAGGTCGGCCTTCACGAGGTTGCCCGCCCCCTCCGGGTCCCCGCGGAAGCGCCCGAAGACGGCGGACCACACGACCTTCTGCCTCGCCAGCCGGCCCAGCTCCCCGGCGTCCGTGCGCGCCGAGAGGTAGGTGACGACGGCCTTGGCGTCGAGCTCCTGGCGGCCGGCCTCGAAGACGGTGCGGTCCTCTCCCCCGGACTGCGCCGCCACGATGTCGGCGGGGACGTCCACGGCGAGGGTGCGCAAGCGCCCGAAGAGGTCCTCGAGGCCGGCGAGGTCCGCGCTCAGCCACGTGTCGACGCGCACTCCGACGACGTTGCCCACGACGAGGGCAGCGGTGGCCGCGTCGGGGGCGTCGGCGAGCGTGGCAGGGCCGCGCCCGGGCACTTCCGCCCAGAGCCCGGCGGGGAGGAAGAGGACCTCGCCGCCGCCCCCTGCGGCGGCCACGAGGAGGATCGCCCATTCGAGGCGGGTGCCGTCATTCTGCAGCCACAGGAGGGTGCGGCCCGCCTCGGAGCGCGTGACGGGAGCGGCGGCCCTCTTGGCCGGGCCGACACCTCCCTGCACGCCGGTGAAGACCGCCGCGACAAGAGAGAGGACGGCACCGACGGCGAGGACGCGTTTGGCGAGGCGGAGGCGGGCGCGTCGCCGCCGGCGCTCTTCGCGGCTCCAGCCGTGCTCGGGGCGGGCAACGAGCTCCCGGGACGCGCCCGGCTGCGGGGCCGGGGGGGCCGAGGGAGTGAGCGTGGCCTCCAGCCAGGGGGGCAGGTGCGGGACGGACTCCACGGCAGGAGGCGCCGGCCGTGTCCCGGCCGTGTCCGGCCTCATGACGCCCGGTAGAGGCCGTGAGCACGGATGTAGGCCTCCACGGAGGGGGCGACGAGGCCCGTGACGGACTCCCCGGCGCCGAGACGGCGCCGGATCCCGCTCGCCGAGACGTCCACAGGGTTCATGGGCACCTCGACCACACGGGCGCCGGGAAGGTCGGGAAGCTCGGCTCCCTCGCGGGGCACGACGGCGAGAGTGGCGAGGGCGACGACGTCGCTCCAGCGGTGCCACGTGGGCACGCCGGCGGCGGCGTCCGCCCCCAGGACGAGGAACAGGTCACGCTGCGGCGCCCGGAGAGCCTCGAGGGTGTCCACCGTGTACGTGGGCCCCGGCCGGTCGAGGTCGAGCCGGCTCACCTCCAGGCCCACCTCGTCGGCGACGGCGAGTCGCGTCATCTCATACCGATCCTCCGCCGGGGCGGGCTGGTAGCCGCCCCGCGCGATCTTCTGCCAGGGCCGGCCGGCGGGGACGAGCAGGACACGGTCGAGAGCGAGCACCCGCCGGGCGGCCTGGCCCACGGCGACGTGACCGGCGTGCGGGGGGTCAAACGTGCCCCCGAGCACGCCCATCCGTTCGCCCATGGGCCTTCTCTCCTATGAGATCGGCAGGTCGCCCGACCCACTGAACCGGTTCCACCGGCCCACCGGGTCGCCACCGCGGCGGCGCCAACCGGGCCCCTCCCCGCTCTGGGGAGCCCGCGCACGGATGCTCGGCGCACGCCTCCCGAGGACGGGGGGTGTGTTCACTGCACGAGCTCCTCGACGAAGCGCTCCAACTGGCGGAGGTTGCGGACCTCGAAGACGCCGTCGCAGTGGGCCCCGTACTCCGAGACGATCGAGTCGCCCGTGTCCCAGTACGACGTGGGTTCCGGGTTCAGCCAGTACAGATGGCGGGCGCGGGCCTTGACGTCCTTGAGCACCTCGGCGTGGGACTGGTGGTAGTTGTTGCGGGCGTCCCCGGTCACGATCACCGACGACTTCCCGGTGATCGTCTCCCCCCAGCGCTCGTCGAACATCGCCAGGGCGTGACCGTAGTCGGAGTGGCCGTCGATCCAGACGACCTTCGCCTCCGTGTTCACCCGCACGAGCGCCTCCCCGAGGTCCTCGGTCTGGAAGAAGCCCGTGACCTCGTCGACGTCGTCGATGAACACGAAGCTGCGCACCTTCGAGAACTGCGACTGCATCGCGTAGACGAGTTGCATCGTGAAGCGGGCGAAGCTGGACACCGACCCCGAGATGTCGCAGACGAGAAAGATCTCCGGCTTGTGGGGCCGCGGGTGACGGAACTGCGGCTCCAGGGGCACGCCCCCGGAGGAGAGCGACTCGCGCATCGTGCGGCGCACGTCGAGGCGGCCCCGGCGGAGATGCCGGCGCCGGCGGGCGAGCTTGGCGGCGAGGCGCCGGGCGAGGGGCTGGATGGCCCGGCGCATGCGTTTCATCTCCTCGGAGGTGGCCTGCATGAAGTCCACCTCTTCGAGCAGCGGCTTTCGCAGCGTCTTCGCCATGGCCTCCGCTCCCCGGTCGTCCACGAGGCGGCGGCGGATGTCGGACTTCACCTCCTCCCGGAAGGCGTCCATTCGGGCCTGGATCTCGTCGCGCAGGAGCCGTTCCTGGAGCGGCGTGAGCTCGGCCTCACCCTCGCCCTCGCGGCGGCGTCGTTCCTCGCGCAGCACGCGTTCCAGGAGGGCGTCGAGGGCGACGGCGCGCAACGTCCGGAAGAGGTAGTAGGTGCCCCCCACGGGCCGGCCGGGCTCCATGCCGGCGTGACGGTCGACGGCCATGCGCGCCAGGGCGCGGAGCTCGGTGTCGTCGCCCCGCCGGAGCGCCTCGAAGAGCGCCTGCACGAGGTCCTCTATGTCGGCGTCGCCGCCCGGGCCTCCGGGGGGAGCGCCGGCCATGAGCTCCCCGAGCTCGCCGGGGGGCGTCTCCTCGCCTTCTCGCATCGACCGGCCGGGCGCCATGGCGAAGAACACCTCGAAGGCCGTCTCGAAGGCCGTCCAGTGCGCATGGTTCTTCACGAGTGTGGCCCCGAGAGCGGCCTTGAAGGCGCTGCGGTCGAGGAACGGGATGTGTTCGAGGGCGCGGAGGCCGTCGAGCGCCTCGGCGACCGACACCGGTATGCCCACCGTGCGGAGCTCGTCGACGAAGCCCAGCAGGAAGTCGCGGGTGCCGCCGGCGGCGGTCGCCAGGGCGACGGCCGGCGACGGCTCCGCGGCGTCGCTCACGCTTCGAGGTCCTTGGCGACGTCGATCTCCTTGGCGACCTTCTCGATGTCGCTCTGGTGCTTCAGCAGGACGTTGAGGGTGGCCACGGCCGTGGCCTCGTCGATGCGGCTCACGCCCAGCAGAAGGAGCGTGCGCGCCCAGTCCAGGGTCTCGGAGATCGAGGGGGCCTTCTTCAGGTCGAGGGAGCGGATGCTGCGCACCACCCGGGTGATCTGCTCTGCGAGGACCTCGGTGACGCCCGGCACCCGCGCCCGCACGATCTCCTGCTCGCGCTCCAGGTCCGGGTAGTCGACGAAGAGGTAGAGGCAGCGCCGCTTCAACGCCTCGGAGAGCTCTCGGGTGTTGTTCGACGTGAGGATGACGGTGGGCGTGCTCGCCGCCCGCAGCGTGCCCAGCTCGGGGACGGACACCTGGAAGTCCGACAGCACCTCGAGCAGGAGGGCCTCCGTCTCCACCTCGACCCGGTCGACCTCGTCGACGAGGAGCACGACGGGCTCCGGGGAGCGGATCGCCGCCAGCAGCGGCCGGGTGAGGAGGAAGGGCTCGGAGAAGATCGACTCCTCGATCTCGTCCCAACCGTGGTCATGGCTCTGGTCGGCCTGGATGCGCAGGAGCTGCTTCTTGTAGTTCCACTCGTAGAGGGCCTTCGCCTCGTCGAGACCCTCGTAGCACTGCAGGCGGATGAGCTCGCGCCCGGACGCCTGCGAGATCGACTTCGCCAACTCGGTCTTGCCCACCCCGGCGGGGCCCTCGACGAGCACGGGCTTGCCGAGGCGGTCGGCGAGGTAGGTGACGCCGGCGATGGCGTCGTCGGTAACGTACCCGGTGGCGGCGAGGCGCCCCTTCACGTCGTCGAGGTCGGTCCAGATGGTCGCGGCAGTGCGGGCGGTGTCGTCCATGAGACCGCCCAGCCTACCCCCGCGGACTTGGGGCCCCCTCGCTCAGTCCAGGATTCGGGTCTGGCCGTTGCCCTCGTAGAGCCAACGGGTGCGCGTGTAGCCCGCCACCTGGCGCTCCCTGGTCTCGTCGGCGGCGAAGGCGGGAGAGCAGTTCAGGACGACGGCGGCGGCGTCCACCTTGCGCTGGAACTCCCGGGCGGTGCCCAGGCTGTCGGTGAGGATTGCGTCCCGCGTCCCGGCCGAGAGGCGGTCGACGGTCTCGATCGCCTCATAGGACGACCCCACGGACCACACGTCCGGGTCCAGGTCCAGCGTCTTGAGCGCGGAGAGGACGTCGTCGGTCGCCTGGCGGTCGAAACCCGAGTGGAACAGCAGGGAGTCCGCCGCCCCCGTCGCCACGGCGTTCACGACGACGTACGTGGCCATGTGCGCATCGGCGTCCTTGTCGACGTAGACGTGGTGGCCGGACCCGACCCGCTCGG
Source organism: uncultured Acidimicrobiia bacterium (assembly GCA_964370965.1). Taxonomy (GTDB): domain Bacteria; phylum Actinomycetota; class Acidimicrobiia; order UBA2766; family UBA2766; genus CAYJLW01. The sequence goes on from CAYJLW010000064.1 coordinate 17,190, forward strand.
CGAGAGCGGCCGTGCCGTCCGCGGCCACGACGGCATCGAGGTCCCCCCCGGGCAGCTCAGCAGCGCCCACGACGGCGTCCACGGGCAGGGCGGCCGCCCCCAGAGCGCTGCGGGCGTCGGTGTCCTGGTAGCCCCGGGCCACGACGGCGTTGCCCGCCCACAGGCACGCGGCGACGAGCTCGGCTGTGGGCGCCTCGAGGCCGACCACGCCCAGCGGGGCGGTCACCTCTGTGACGTGCACTCCGTTGCGGAGGGCGAAACCGGTGAGGACCCGACCCACGGGGTCGTCGTCGAGATCCAGGTCAGGGCAGAGCGTGCGGACGGCCGCTGCGCGCACCTCGGCCGTGACGGTGGCGAGGTAGCGGGCCGCGAGACGCACCGTCGGAGGCACCGTGGGCTGGGTCACGCCAACACCACCAGGTCGTCGCGGTGCACGACCACCGGCGCCTCCCGCTCCCCGCGGACGGCATCGAGCTCACGCGAGTCGAGGCGGGCGAGGCCCTTGGCGACGAGGCCGCCGGCGCGGTCACAGATCTCCACCGCGTCCCCGGAACGGAACGGTCCCTCGTGGGCGGCGACACCCACGGCCAGGAGCGACCCGCCGGCCCTTGTGAGGGCCGCCACGGCCCCCTCGTCCACGAACACCCTCCCGGTGGCACCGAGGGCAAAGGCGATCCAGAGCTTGCGGGCCGGGAGACGCTGGTTGCGGGGGCGCACGACCGTCCCCGGCCTGCCCCCCCCGACGACTTCGGCGAGCACGCCCGGACGGCGGGCATCGGCGATCACGGTGGTGACACCCGACCAGCTCGCCATCTTCGCGGCAGCGAGCTTGGAGGCCATCCCGCCCGAGCCCAACGGGCCGGGGGTGCCCGCCACCCTCTCCAGCTCCTCGTCGACGCCCTGCACCTCCGCGATGAGCTCGGCCTCCTCGGAGAAGCGGGGATCGGCGGTGAAGAGGCCGGGCTGGTCGGTGAGGAGCACGAGGACGTCAGCCGCGATCATGTGGGCCACGAGGGCGGCGAGGCGGTCGTTGTCACCGAAGCGGATCTCGTCGTCGGCGACGGTGTCGTTCTCGTTCACGACGGGCACGACGCCGATGTCGAGGAGCCGGCGCAGCGTCGTGCGGGCGTGGAGGTACTGCGAGCGCTCCTCGAAGTCGAAGTGGGTGAGGAGCACCTGACCCACGTTGACGCCGTGGGTGCCGAACGCCTCGCGGTAGGTCTGCATGAGCGACACCTGGCCCACCGCCGCCACCGCCTGCAGGAGCGTGACGTCGGCGGGGCGGCCGCCGTAGCCCAGCTCCGGCAGCCCGGCGGCGATCGCGCCACTCGTGACGAGGACGACGCGTCCGCCCCCGGCGCGCACGCCGGCGAGGTCCCCGGCGAGGCGCTCGACGACGTCTTGCTGGAGGGCGCCGTCGTCGCCCGCGATCGAGCTCGTCCCGACCTTGACCACGACGGTGGGGCTGGCGGGCAGAGTGAGTGTCTCGGTCATGCTCCCTTGCGCCTCCTCTCCCCCCGCCTGCGGCCGCCTCCGGCGAGACGGCGCTGCGACCCCGGTCCACCGGCGGCCCCGCCGGGCTCGCTCCCCTCGGACCCCTCGGACCCCGCTCCCCCCGCCGACCCCTCGGACTCGTAGTCGAAAACGAGCTCACCGATGCGGACCTCGTCCCCCGACCGGCAGCCGGCGGCAACGAGGGCGTCGTCGACGCCGAGACGGCGGAGACGCTGTTGCACGTAGGCGAGGGCCTCGGGGTTCGTGAGGTCGGCCACGGCCACGGCACGCTGGGCGGCGTCGCCCTGGACGACCCAGGCGTGACCGTGGCGGGACACGGTGACCCCGGCAAGGCGCGGGCGGTGCACGACGAAGCCGGCGGCCTCGGGCTCGCAACGGCGGGCGTCGTCGACGAGGCGGGCGAGAGCGCCCATGAGCTCGGGGACCCCTGCGCGGCTGGCCCCGGACACGAGGTGCGCCCCCGGGAACGCCTCCCGGAGGGCGGCGGCGTCCTCGGCGGTCACGGCGTCCATCTTGTTCACGGCCGCGACGCGCGGGCGGTCGAGGAGTTCGGGACGGAAGCGGCAGAGCTCCTCGAGGAGGACGGCCTCCTGTTCGGACGCCGACGCCTCGGGCGAGAGCGGGTCGAGGAGGAGCAACAGGACACGGGCCCGCTCCACGTGGCGGAGGAACTGGTGGCCGAGCCCGCGCCCCTCGGCGGCTCCCTGTATGAGGCCGGGGATGTCGGCGACGACGACCTCGGTGTCCCCCACGGTGGCGACACCCAGGTTCGGGGTCAGCGTCGTGAACGGGTAGTCGGCGATCTTGGGTCGGGCCGCCGACACGACGCTGATGAGCGTCGACTTGCCGGCGTTCGGGAAGCCCACGAGGGCGACGTCGGCCATGAGGCGGAGCTCGAGGCGGAGCCAGCGCTCCTCACCGAACTCGCCCTGCTCGGCGAAGCCGGGCGCCCGGCGGGCACGGGACACGAAGCGGGCATTGCCGCGGCCTCCGCGGCCGCCGCCGGCGACCACGACACGGTCGCCGGGGCGCACGAGGTCGGCGACGAGGTCCCCGTCGAGCGTGCGCAACGTGGTCCCGGGCGGAACGCGGACCGCCAGATCGTCCCCCCGGCGGCCGTGGCGTTGCCGGCTGCTTCCGTGCGTGCCGGACTCGGCGCGGAAGTGGATCTCCTTCGTGAAGCGCACGAGCGTGGCCACGCTCGGGTCGGCGACGACCAGGACGTCGCCGCCCCTGCCGCCGTCGCCGCCGTCGGGGCCGCCGTGCGCCTTGTGCGCCTCCTTGTGGAACGAGGCGCACCCGGCACCACCGTTGCCGCCCTGAGCACAGATCTGCGCCGCGTCCACGAACATCGGCCAAGGATACGGGGACGGGGCTCGCCCGCGGTCGGCGTCGTGGGCGGTGCCGTGGCGGAGGCCGTCGTGGCGGCCGGGAAGACCGGTGTGCGCGCCCGGGCCCCGGCGGCTTCACTCCGAGCGCTCGGGGGCGACCCCGCAGCGAGCGCGGAGCGCCTCGATCCAGAGCGGCAGCAGGCGCGACGTGCCGAACATCTCGTGGCGGGCGCACAGGTGGAGAACCCGCCCGGCGAGGGCACCGTGAGGATCGGAGCGGACGGCGCGGAGCAGGGGACGCCAGTCCTCGACGGTACCCCGGTCCAGGATGTCGTCCAGGGCCGCGAGCGGAAGCTCTTGCACGGGTGTGTCCGGGGCCACGTCGAGGTGGCGGTGGTGCATGTCAGGCGCTCCCCTCGGCGAGCTGATCGAGGATCGCGACGGCAAGCTCGGCGCACACGCCGGCCACAGCCTCCCATGTTCGCCATCGGAGCGCGAGGTGCCGGTACACAGCGAGGTCGACGGAGTCGAGGTCGTAGGGACACGGGTCGGCAAGCTGCTTGGCGAGCTGGAGGGCAGCGCCCCCCGGGCCCGCATACACCTCTGCGTAGTAGCGATCCAGCCCGGCGCAGACGCGACCCGCCCTTTCCATGCCGATCCTCTCGGCCAGAGCCGCAACGTCGAGATGGTCCCGGGTCGCGTTGCGGACCAGGACGAGCCACGCCTTGATGCGCAGGGTCTCGTCGGGTGTAGGCAGTCGCAGCCTGCGGCCCCCGACGTCCACCTCCTCGACCTCGAGGGGACAGGAGCGCCGCAACTGACGGACGCCGGTGTCCACTCCGTCGAGGTTCCCAAGGATCTGCAGAGGCCGTTGGACCCTCGCCGTGGCCCATCCGTCCGTTGCCTCCAGGGCGTCCAGAACGTCGTCGAACCGCTCCCTCAGGTCCGCGAGAGCGTGGTCGTCGTCGAAGGAAACGCGGTGTCCCGCGTGAACAGCAGCCGCGGTACCGCCCACGAGAACCGCGTCGCCCAAGACTTCCTGGAGACGGGCGGCTGCCCTCAGGACGTCGCCGAAGTCCTCCGGTTCCCGGTTCGGGCACACTGCGAAGACCGACTCCTCGGACGCGACCAGGGGTTCCGGGCACAAGGTACCGGCCGCCCCGATGCACCGCGTGCTCAGGGACGGGGAGGTGGGGATTGCGCCAACTCGCGCTAACTCAGACCGCGGCGTCTACGTGGACATGCTTGCGCTGGGAGGTCGTGAAGCGCACGGTGCCGTCGACGAGGGCGAAGAGGGTGTCGTCGCCGCCGCGGGCCACGTTGGTGCCGGGGTGGTACTTGGTGCCCCGCTGGCGGACGATGATGGTGCCCGCCGTCACGGCCTGGCCGGCGTGGGCCTTGATGCCGAGGCGCTGGGCGTGGGAGTCACGACCGTTGCGGGTGGAGCCGCCGCCCTTGGTCTTGGACATGGGTCAGTCCTCCGGTGGGGCGCTCTGGCCGATCGACAGGATCTCGATCTCGGTCTGGTGCTGGCGGTGGCCGCGCTTCTTGCGGTACCCGGTCTTGGGCTTGTACTTGAACACGGTGAGCTTCGGGCCCTTCGTGTCGCCCACTACCCGGGCCGTGACCGTGCCGCCCGATGCGAGGAGGTCGGCGCCGTCGAAGAGCATGACGGCTCGCAACTCCACCTCGTCACCCGCGTCGCCGTGGAGGCGCTCCACGGTGAGGTGGTCGCCCTCTTTGACGCGGTACTGCTTCCCGCCGGTCCTGATGACTGCTTGCATGACCGCCAGAGTGTAGTGGCTGCCTCCCGCCCGGCCGGAATCTAGAAGTCCTCCTCTATGAGGAGGCCGCGCCCGCTGCACTCGGGGCAGGTGCGGGAGAAGTTCTCGATGAGGCCCTCGGAGACGTTCTTGCGAGTCATCTCCACGAGGCCGAGAGCAGAGATGTCGTACACCTGGGTCTTGGTCTTGTCCTTGCCGACGGCGTCCCGGAACGCCTTCAGGACGGCGTCGCGGTTCTTGCGGATCTCCATGTCGATGAAGTCGATGACGATGATGCCGCCGATGTCGCGCAGGCGGAGCTGGCGGGCGATCTCGTCAGCGGCCTCGAGGTTGTTCTGGAAGACGGTCTCCTCGAGGGACGACTTGCCCACGTTCTTCGCCGTGTTCACGTCGATGACGGTGAGCGCCTCGCTCTTGTCGAACACGAGGCACCCCCCGGAGGGCAGCCACACCTTGCGGTCGAGGGCGCGCCGGAGCTGCTCGGCGACGTGGTAGCGGCGGTAGAGGGACATCTCGCCGTCGTAGTGCTGCACCCGCTTCAGGAGATCCGGGTCGTACTCACCGAGGTAGCCCACGATGCGGTCGTAGACGTCCTGGTCGTCCACGACCAAGCGGCGGTACTCGGCCGAGAAGTGCTCCCGCACCACCCGGATGACGAGCTCGGGCTCCTCGTAGACGAGGGCGGGGGCGTTCGCCCTGGTCGCCGTGCGGTACACGTCGTGCCAGAGGGCCTCGAGTCGCTGAAGGTCGTGGCGCAGCTCCTCCTCGCTCGCCCCCTCGGCTGCCGTGCGGACGATGATCCCGTAGCCCTGGGGCCGGGCCTGCTCGAGGATCCGGCGGAGACGTTCCCGTTCGGCGTCGGGGAGGCGCCGGCTGATGCCCATGGAGTCGTCCTCCGGGACGAGGACGACGAAGCGGCCGGGCAGGCTGATCTCGGTGGTGAGGCGGGCACCCTTGGACCCCATCGGGTCCTTCACGACCTGGACGAGGATCGAAGACCCGGGCGCCAGGATGTGCTCGATGCGGGGCTTCTTCCCCTCGAACTCGTCGGGTGTGTAGCCCACGTCGCCGGCGTAGAGCACGGCGTTCTTCGGTGTGCCGATGTCGACGAAGGCGGCTTCCATCCCGGGGAGGACGTTCTGGACACGCCCCAGGTAGATGTTCCCGGCGATTGACTGGGAGTGCGTGTGGGCAACGTAGTGCTCCACGAGCGTGCGACCCTCGAGCACGGCGACCTGGATGCGGTCCTCCCGGCACTGCACGAGCATCTGGGAACGGACCTTCTCCTCGGCGTCTTCGCCGGCCTCCTGGCTTTGGCCTTGCTGACCCCCGGGGCTCCGCTCACGCTGCGCCTCGCCGGTCCCGGTCGCGGTCGCGGTCGCGGTCGCGGGGCGGCCTTCCCCGTCCCCCCGGCCCCGGCCCCGGGATCCCCGCCGCCGGGCGGAACGGCGGGCCACGGACGCCGTGGCGGCCTCCGCCGGATCCCCCTCGGGCCCGGCGCTCCCGCCTTGGCCGTCGCCGGGGCCCCCCGCATCGCCCTCACCCTCGTCCTCGGCCTCGGGCAGGGCCAGCTCGTGCTCCCCCTCACCCTCGGGCAGGGCCAACTCGTGCTCGGACACACCCTCGGGCAGGGGGGCCTCGGGCGCCGGCGCGGCGCCGGGCACCGGATCCGCGACGGCCGCGTCCACGGCCACCACCGTCGCAGCCGGGGCGGCCTGGGCACCCGGCGCCCCGGTCCCCGCCGCCTCGACCGCCTCGACGGCGACCTCCACGTTCTCTACGTTCTCTGGCATCTCAGCGCCTTCCACGGGGCTGTCCTCCTGCCCGCCTGCGGGCGGGTGGTGCGGTCGGTGTTTCCTGGCGAAACGAACCATCGATCATCTGTCTCCTGCAGTGGTTCCCGCTGCCACACGATCTCCCGGCAGCGGGCCGAGCAAACTGCTCGGGTCGGTTCCGGCAGCCGCCAACTGTGCGGTCCGCCGGATGAGGGAATCCCGCATCGCGATCCCGAGGCCACCCAAGACGTCCGACGGCCGGACGTGGGCGGGCCGGGCGGCGACGCGCAGCCAGAGCGCACTAGCGGGGGGGGGGGGGGGGGGGGGGGGGGGGGGGGGGGGGGGGGGGGGGGGGG
>CAYJLW010000065.1:0-23812 GCA_964370965.1 uncultured Acidimicrobiia bacterium
CCCCCCCCCCCCCCCCCCCCCCCCACTTCGGTGGGAGGACCCGGTTCCGACCCACACTCCTAGCGCCGTCGTGAGCGCCGCCGGACGGCTCGGGCCCGCGGCCGCTGCCGGGGACGCCTGCGGGCAGCGCGACAGCGGACGCGGCGTCCCACGCGACGGCACACGCGCCCGGGCGGTGACGGGCCGGGGGCGGGCCCCGGGGCCGGAGGCGGGACCGGCGGGGGGACCACGGGCGGGCCCGGCAGCGGGGGAGGGGGCGCCTCGGGCGCACGGCCGCACTCCCCGGGCGCCGCGCCCGCCTCGACGGGGCCGACGTCCACGGCGGCCCCCGCCGGGCGGGCCCCGCAGAAGAGGTCGTCGGCGGGCGCGCCCGGCGCCGATCCGGCGTCGATCACGGGGCTTCCCGGCAGGGGCCGGTAGTCGCCGCCGGGAGCATCGGCCAGGAGCGGGTCGGCGCCCACGAGGTCGCCCTCGCCGAAGCCGGTGTCCCCGGGGCCGAGGCAGCCGCCGCCCGGCCACCACTGTGACGGCTCCCGGTCCAGCACGCAGTCTCGGTCCGACCAGAAGAGGTTGTGGTCCTCGCTGAGGCGGACACCGGCGGCGACGTGGATCGGTGTCCCCCGGCCTCCCCAGAACAGCGAGTTGCGCACGGTCACGTCCGTGGGACCGGCTTCCGTGTTGTACCCGGCGGCGAGACCGTAGTCCTGAGCCTGCGGCGCCCAGCCGATCGCTGCGGAGTTCAGGAACGAGAACGTATGCCCGGGGCCGGGTTCGAAGACGACAGCGGTGGTGCCGTTATAGGCCGACACGGAGTTCACGACGGTGCCGGAGCGCCAGATCTTGATGCCGTCCCGGGCGTTGTGGTGGGACAGGGAGCGGGCGATCGTGACGTTGGAGGCTTTGAGGTCGAACCCGTCCCCGGGTCCACAGCAGGCCTCGGAGTCGACGACGGTGATGCGGTCGCCCGCCTCGGCGTCGAAGCCGTCCACGGCGGTGTCGTTCCCGGTTCCGTTGCGCAGCGCCGAGGAACGCAGGATCGTCCAGTTCGTGCAGCCCTGCTGGCAGTCGACGCCGCCTCCCCGGTTGTCGTGGAATGTGGAATCCTCGATGAGGATCGTGTCCGTCGGGCCCACGTCCCAGGTGAGCTTCATGCCGAGCTCGGAGTTGTCCACCTCGATGCGACGAAACGTGAGGTGGGAACCGCTCCCGCGCACGTTGAGGCCGTACGCCGCCCACCGCGTGAAGCGGAGGTCCTGGAGGACGACGTGGGAGACGCCGGGGTCCAGACCCCAGCCGTACCTCGGCCCCCCCTGGCCGTCGAGGACGACGGCTCCGGGGCGCTCACCCCGGATCGTGACCGGCGCGCCCGGAGTGCCCGAGCGGGCGAGCGTGGCGGACTCCCCCGGGTAGGTGCCGGCGAGGAGGACGACCGTGTCGCCCGGGCCCACCCGGTCGAAGGCCGCCTGGGCGCTCCGCAGCGCCGCCCCCGGGGAGAGGCCGGAGGCGGCGTCGCTCCCCGCCGTGGACACGTAGTAGGTCGCCGGGGCGGCTGCGACCGGCCCGGCCGTGGCAGCGGCCCCGGCGGCGGCCACCGCCAGGGCGAGGGAAACGGCGATCACGCCACGCACGGGCGTCCTCCTGGGTCACGCGGCCTACGTGCACGGGTCCTCCCGCCCCATCGGCACCCGGGCCGGGAACCCTTGAGGCCCGGCGGCGGGGGCAGCGCTGCGGGACACCGCACGGCTGCACCCGCCGGACGTCACCGGACCGGTCTCCCCCCGGTGCGGTCGTGGGCGGCGGCGAGAGCGGCGAGGACGCCGGGGGCGTCGTTCGCCACATACGGCTCCGGGTACGGCGGGTTCGCCCACCAGAACGGGGCAGTCGCACGCCCGAGGTGCTTGCGCACGGACTCCGCCGTGGCGGACACCTCCAGGGTGACCGCGAGAGACCCGTACTCGTCGTAGAGGTAGTCGTTCAGGCAGCCCAGGATGGCGTACCAGCTCCGGGACTGCTTCACGCGGTACTTCCACATGGGCTGCGCCGCCCGCAGCGCCTCCCCCATGGCGAGGAAGTCGTCGAGATGCGCCGGCGGCCGGGCCGTGTAGGCGTACGGGTACAGGAACAACCGACCGGTCGAGTGCAGGTTGACCGTGGCGAATGGTCGGAGGCGACCGGCGAGGCCGTCGACGGCGGCGGCCTCCGGTTCCGAAAGGGGCTTCTCACCCCGGTACCAGGGGAGCCCGCGCCGCCGCGTGCCCGAGAGCGGGTACCACACGTCCCGGGCGTCGGGGGGAAAGGGGAAGTTCCGGTTCAGGTCGACGCCGTGCGCGTTCGTGCGCCGGCCCCTGGGGAGGCGGCCGCCGTCACGCATCGCCCGCACGGACGACTCCCGGGAGTCCGGGTTCGCCATCGGCACGACGGTGACGTCCGCCCGCTCCAGGAGGGCGGCGGCGTGGGCGCGGGGCCCCGGGTTGCACAGGAGCGTGAGGACACCGAGCGCCACCTCGCCGGCGATGACCTCGACGCCGTGGATGTTGGCCGTCACGAGCGCCTGGGGCCGGGTGGGATCGGGTGTGGCACCCGGGGGGGCCACGGTCGTGGCCCGGATCTGCCTGCCCTCGACCGATTCCCCCACGACGTGGACAGCCGCACGGTCTCCGGCCCGCTCCACCAGGGAGTCCACGAACGCTTCCACGTCGACGTTGGCCGTGTAACCCAATTCAGTCGTCCTCCTCGGTGGAGTCGTACGCGCCCTCGACGGCGCCCTCGATGCGGGCCGCCACCGCCGCCGGCTCGGGCAGCGCCCCGAAGACGACCACGGCGACGACTTCTGTCCGCTGTGTGAGGACACCGGCCCACGTCGCCGCCGTGTCGATCATCGCCCGGCGCTCGGCGAGACGGCGCTGGATCACGGGGTGCGTCACAGGCCCCCTCCCAGCCCGCGCCAGGAACCGTCGACCGCGCCTACGAGCGCCCCCGTGTCCGCGGCCGCAGAGAGCGCGTCCTCGGGGCCGTAGTGCTCGACCGGAACGCCCGACGCGTGGGCGTCCGGGTATTCCTGGTGATCGAGCCGCACGTCCATGCGGGAAGGGTAGGCCGCCGCTTCCCCCCTGCCAGGGGAGCGACGTCGTGGAGAGGCCCTGCAAGCTGAATTGCAAGATCCGGAGAAACGGTGCTCTCCCCTGGCCAGGGCACCCCGACTCCCTCAGAGTGGTCACACGCCATCTGGGAGTGATGCCATTGCTGCAGCTCAACAAGGTCTCCCCCGCCCCCGACACCCGTCCGCACCGGCGACGTCCGTCGTCGGAGGACACCGACGGGTTCCTCGCCACCTTCGCCCACGAGGTGCGCGGGCCCCTCGCCGTGGTCATCGGCCTCGCCGAGACCCTTCGCTCCCGCGGCCGCGAGCTCGACACGGAAGCCGTCGACGACCTCCTCGCACGCGTCGTGCGGGCGGCCCGAAGCGCCGACCGCATGACCACCGACCTCGTCGCCGGGAGCGTGGGCGCGCCACGGAGCGAGTCCCGCTCCCGGGTGGACCTCGCCGACTGCGCCGCCGACGTCGTGGCAGCCTGCCCCGACGTCGAGCTCAAGAGCCTCGACCCCTGCGCGGTCTTCGCCGACCGTCTCCGGATCGCCCAGATCGTCTCGAACCTGCTGTCCAACGCCCGTACCCACGGGCCCCGGGGAGGCGCGGTCCGCGTGACCGCCCGCCGGACGGACCCCTGGGCCGTCCTGGAGGTCACCGACGAGGGCCCGGGCATCCCGGCGCTGGAGCAGGCCCGCATGTTCGAGCGCTTCGCCCGCCGGCCCGGCTCACCGGGCCACGGCATCGGGCTCTGGCTCTCCCGCGAGATCGCCCGCTCCCACGGCGGCGACATGGAGGTGGCGGCCGGCGCCCCCACCACGGTCCGTCTCCGCCTCCCCCTGGCCGGCCGTGGCGCGAGTGCGGGCACCGGCGCCACGGTGCTCGCCTTCTCCGGCCGCTCGTAGGCCGGAACTGCCGGGGACCCGGCGCCGGAAGACCGGGGGGTCGGCGGAAGCCCGTTACCCGCCGCCCCGCACGAGCTCGGCCATGGCGGCGAGGAGCTGCTTCTCGGTGCCCCCGGTGAGGAACACGTCTACGCGGGCGTCCTTGCGCCACAGGAGCGCCGGGGGCCGGGCGGGTTGGGTGGGAGACGCCGCCTGGCCGGGGATGAAGGACGTCGACGTGCCCGCGACCTTGCGCGTCTCCGGCGGTGCCGCCGGGTTCTCCAGGAGGTTGCGGAGGTTCTCGGCGTGCTGCGGGGAATCCGGGGGGTAGCGGGCCACGATGAGGGTGAGGATGTCCATGCCCATCTCGGCCGTGCGGGGGACGAGGAGGCGCAGCGCCGTCTCCGCTCCGACCAGCCGCTCCATCTCCCTGCGGGTCTCGGCGGACTCCGGGGGCGACTGGTACACGTAGCCCTTCAGGGTCCCGGGGAGGAACTGCTCCGCCGCGGAGCCCGAGGGCGGGGCCGTGGGGGTCACCGCCCCCGTCGGGGACGCCTTCGCTCCGGGCCGACCGGCCCGGCCGCCGTCACCCCCTCCGCTGAGGAGGAACACCACAATGACCAGGGCCGCCACCGCCACGAGGGCGGCGGCGACCAGGAGACGTCTACGCACCCCCTCAGTCAACCAGGACGAGCCGGGTGACTTCGAGCGCTCTCTCCGCGGCCTCGGGCACGGGGAAGGCCGTGACCTGCCGGACACGGATCCGCGTCTTCACGGTGTACGGCCCGCGGGCGGCGTACGTGTGGCTGAGCGCTCCGCCGCAGCCGCCGTAGGCGGTGACCGTGCCGTCGCCCCAGTCGAGGCGGCACTCCACTACGTCGCCGAAGTTGAACAGCGGCATCGACCCCGTGGGCGTGACCGTGACCGTGTCTCCGACGGCGGCGACGTCACGAGTGTCGAAGCCCGTGGCCGGCGCCGTGAGGTTCCCGGCCACGACGATGATGTTGTTCGTCTGCGTGGTGTTGCCGTCGTCGTCGGTGACGGAAAGTGAGAAGCGCCGCGTGCCCGCCGACCCGAACGGGACACTCACCTGCGTCCCCGAGGCGTTCCAGCTCGAAGCCGGCAGGTCCATGTCCGTCCAGTGATAGGCGACGATCTCGCCGTCGGCGTCACCGCTCGGGCTGGCGTCCAGGCGGGCGATGCCGTCGCCGTCGAGGTTGGCGTGCCTCACGTGCGCCACGGCGGTGGGCACGGCGCCCACACGCACGTGGGACTCGGTGGAGAACACGGCCGTGACGTTGGGCTGGTTGGGCAGCGGCGCCCGGATCATGCTCGTGGCCGTCTGGCCGCCGCCACCGGGCGTGCCCACGTAGGCCGTGAGGCGGACCTTGTAGTTGCCGGGCTTCGCGTAGATCTTCGCGAAGCTGCCGCAGCCCTGTGCCGGGCTGGTCTGGGTGACAAGGGCGCTGCCGTCGCCGAAGTCCATGGTGCAGGACAGGAACTGCTCGCCCTGCACCATGGGCTGGAAGGCGGACGTGGTCGCGTTCAGGGACAGGGCGAGCGGGGCGAGGCCGAGATACCCGCTCGCGTTCCAGGGCGACATGGTGAATCCGATGGAGCCCACGCGGACCCAGTCGTTCTCGACTGTCTGGGACCCGTAGGAGTCGGTGAGCGAGAGCGAGTATGGGTAGTTGCCCATGGCGCTGTAGCTCACGCTCTGCAGCAGCGGGTTCCCGTTCACCGCGGTCCGCGTGCCGTTCCAGGTGGTCCAGGTGGCCGTGAGGTCGTTGGGCCCGGGCGCCACGGCGGCCTCGCTGGCGGTGGCGTCCAGGAGGGCCGGGATGGGGGGCTGCTGGGGCATCGGGGCCGGGGGCGGCCCACCGGGGCCGATGGCGGCCGTCCCGCCACCGCCACCTTCTCCCCCACCGCCACCGCCACCGCCGCCACCCGTGCCGGGCGGGACGTTGCCGTGGCGGACTGCGAGGCGGATGGTGGGTGCGTCCACGGATGTGATGGTGTGGTCCTGGGACAGGGGGCTCTCCCCGCCGAAGAACAGGGCGAACGTGGACTGCGTCGCCAAGTAGAGGTGGAACTCGTACTTGCCGGCGGCGTAGCTGTGGGTCTTGTCGCCACAGGTGGTGATGGGGTTGAACGCGAAGGGGAAGAGGGTGATGTTGTAGGTGTACGTCCGGGTGCCGTCTCCCCAGTCGAAGACGCACATCATGAGCGGGTCGCCCGCGGCGGGTTCCGCCAGGCCGGCGTCCGCGAGCGTGCTGAGCGGCGCCGCCCCCACGTCGGGGGCGACCACGAGCGAGGACTTCAGGGCCCGCATCGTGTGCTCGGCGAAGGTGCTCCAGCCGTTCGGGTTGTGCACCCAGAGGCGGATCTGGTACGTGCCCGCCGTGGACATGGTGTAGCTGAAGGTCGCCGCCTGGGACATGCAGCTCGCCGTGCCGTTGGTCGCGGGGTCGAAGTGTGGGTCGTTCGGGACCCCGACGCCGCCGCCGCCGGGAAGGCCTGCGGTCCCCCCACCGCCACCTTCTCCGCCGCCGCCGCCGCCGGGCGGCGGGTTCGGGGTGGCGATCGGGTACCAGCAGTACCCGTCGACGGGCTCGGCACCTGTGGGCCCGACGCTGTAGGAGTTGGCCCCGTTGAAGTCGACCGATTGGGGACCGGACGCCACGTTCACATACGTCGTTGCCGTGTCGATCTTGGGCACGGGCGCACCCGAGACGAAGACGGAGCGGGCGATCGTGAGGCGGCCCACGCGACTGGGCGGGATGACGTCCACCGCGAAGTTGTAGACGCCCGGACTGGTGTAGAGGCGGGAGACGGGCGCAAGCGCGCTGCCGCATCCGGACGTCATCGTGATGGTGCCGTCGCCGAAACGCCACTGGCAAGTGATCGTGGGCGTGACCCGCTCCCCCGTCTGCACTTCGGGCCCGCCGCTCGTCTCGCCCCCGCCGGGCAGGACCGGGACGGCCTCCTCGATGTCGAGCAGGGAGCCGCCCGGCTGGGAGATGAGCGCCGCCTTCACCGTGGAACCCTCCGTCGTCGACAGCGGATCCGTCCACACGTTCGACACGGCACCCGCGTTGAGGCCGTACTTCAGGTCGAGGCCGAACACGTAGACGCTGCGCTCCACGGTCGTGGTCTGCACGGCTGCGGTCTGGCCGCCGTTGAAGATGGCGTGGTCGCCGTCGTCCGTGGCCGTGACCCGCATGGTGTACTGGCCCGCGTTCGCGTAGGTGCAGGTCACCGGGTCCATGAGCTGGGCGCCACTGCGCACGACGACGCCGGCGCCGTCGTAACAGGTGTACTCGAAGGACACGATGGCCCCGTCGGGGTCCCGGGAGCCGGCGGGGTCGAACGTGAAGCTGTCGTTCTTGCGCTGGAGGAGCGTAGGAGTGTCACCGGAGATCTTCACGTCCGGGGGCCGGTTCGGGATGCTCGTGTAGAAGAGCGTGGTCATCACCTGGGCGAGCGGGCCGCCGCCGTAGGAGTTCTCCACGATCGCCTGTGGAACGGTCACGTTCGTGCAGTTCCCGAGCGTGATCGCGCTCCCCAGGGGCGTGGACCACTCCTTGATGACGCCCTCCCAGTCCCAGTCCTTCAAGATGGTGTGGATGTACGCGTACCAGCCCACCTTGAAGTACAGGCTGGGCTCGATCTGTATGAGGCATTTCAGGTTCTGCAGGCTGAAGTCGACTATGCGGAGCTTGCCGTCGTGGTCGGTGTCGAGGTTCTCGTTCAGGTCGAAGTCGATGGTGACACCGCCGGTCACCCACACCCCGCCGCCGATCGAGGCCACGACCACACTGATGGAGACGCCTCCGTAGGCCCCCACCCCGATCGCAAACCTCGCTTCGGGCACGTCCGCGCCCGAGCTATTTCGGTCATTAAGATAGAGGCCCGCCAGAAGAGTCTTCGCGGAGGCTCCGCTCAGGGTGTTGAGGACGTTGCCCCAGCCGCCCGCCTCCTTCACGAGCTGGTTGATGCCGTGGGTGTCGTACCCGGCGGTGATGCCGCCGCCGAGCTTGATCTCGAGGCGGAGGCCGAGGTCGAGCATGAGCGTGGCCCCGAGGACGCTCACGAGCGGGACGCTCGTCCCCCACTGGTTCGCGTACCCGTAGGCGTTGTACCAACCCGTGGAGTACTCCACGAGGCCCACGTCCTTCTTCATGAGGACGAGGATGAAGTTGCTCTTCTTCTGCGTGATCGGGAACGTGAAGCCGGCGTCGTTGAACGGGGGCGCCGGGGGCATCGACATGTTCCCTGCGAGGTCGATGGGCGCGTCGCTGTTGCCGTTGACGGGCGTGGTCATCCCCGTGGTGCCGCCGGGGTCGTTCTCGAGGTCCACGGCGTCGTCGGCTCTCTGGAGCCGACCGCCGTCGAGACGGAAGTCCCCCAGTGGGATGGACGCGCTGCCGCTCGCGGTCGCCAACGACGTGATGAACTGCCAGCCCTTGTCGAGCTTGTCTATGAGCATCGCGCACGTCGAGCACTGCGACGCCAGGGCGGCCTTCCAGGTGAAGGCGGCACCCCCTGTGAACTGGCTCACGGCGCTGAGCACGGGAACCTGGCTGTTCATCGTGGTCAGGAAGGGCGTCACGTAGTCGTTGAAGCGGTTGTACATGTCGGTGGCGGCAGGCTTCAACATGCGGGTCACGTACTCGCCGATGTAGAGCTGGGAGCCCACCAGGTCGAGGTGGTCGTCGCCGTTCCAACCCTGGCCGATGTTCGTGAAGACGAGGTCCAAGGTGGTGTCGAGGCGCGGGAACTCCGCCGCGACCCCGGAGGAGGCGTTCACGGTCGTGTCGATGTGGTACTTGAGCCGCGCGTCCGCGGAGAAGGAGGGCGTGATGCCGTCGACGAGGCGCGGAAGGTCCTGGATGAAGTACTGCGCCCCGGTGCTGCCCGACGGGTAGGGCAGGGAGAAGGACAACGAGAGCACGTTGTCCGTGGGCATGAGCTTCTCCATCGTGGCCTTCAGGAACCCGAGGCGGGCCTCGATCTCGTCGGGCGGCTCCACGGTGCCAGAGAGCTCCAGGAGCTTGGCGTTCGGGTCGGCGGGGCGCTCGAAGTAGAGGCCCTTGTCGAAGTTCACGCCCATCGTGATCTCCGAGCTCCAGTTCAGGGACGCCCGCACCGAGTAGTCCCCGGAGGCCTTGAGGCCGAGGCCCGCGACGCCCACGTCGAAGGGGGGCGCTTCGACACTGGCGCCGTCGGCGCCCAGCTTGATGTGGATCTTCACGTCGCGGACGTCGAAGTACTTGTGGGCCTGGCTGGAGGAGCCGCAGGCGATGAAGGGCCCGGTGGGGTTCACGAGGTCCTTGCAGAGCATCGTGACCTGCACCCAGCGCCGCGGGTCGGTCGTGGGGAGGCCGGCGTTCGTGACCTTCAGGACGTTCATGCCCGTCATGTTCCGGCCGAAGAACACGCCGTAGCAGGACGACAGGCCGCCGGCCGTCTCTTTCGCGTAGCCCTCGGGCCCCAGGGTGTCCACGATCACGTTCTCGACGCAGCCCTGGGCGACGGCGAAACCCTGGTCGCTCACCCCGAAGAGGGTGAGGATGACGGGCTTCAGGTCGATCATCTTCTGGCGGATCTTCCCCGTGACGTCGGCGACCTTGGAGAACTTCGTCCCGATGATCGGGACCTTCTTGTCGTCCTGCTCACGGGCGAAATCCTCGACGATGCCGAGGATCTTCACGATGAGGTCGTAGATGTCGAAGTTCACGAGCTTGTCGAGCAGGGCCTGGATCGTGCCCGGGTCGATGTAGAAGAAGAGGTTCGACTGGCCGTCGGGACCCAGGTACTCGGTCTGGGTCTGCGTGTTGTCGATCCGGCCGCCCCCGGCGTTGACCGTGGGGGCGGGCTTGTTGAAGAACTCCCCGAAGGAGTGGATACGGAAGTTGACCCCGGCGGCGGCCCCGATCTGCTGGCCGTCGAAGTACACCGGGAGCGAGGCGCAGAGGTCGCCGCCGAAGACCGCCTGCCCGCTGGGCTGCAGGTTCACCGGGTCGCTGCACTTGTAGGAGTAGTTGGGGTCGTCGGGCGTGGCCTGGGGCGACTCGAAGCTCACGGCGAGGTTGTTCACGAAGTCGCCCACGCCGTAGTACGTCTCCGCCCCCGTCGTGCCCGGGTAGTTGCTGCGGGCAAGGCGCACCCGGACACCGCCCTTGAGGGTGTCCACGTTCGGGTCGCCGATCTGCACGGCGAAGGCGGCGATCTTGGCCAGGAACGTGGGTCTGCCCCTGATGAGCGCCTCGGCGGTGACGTTCGTGCGGTTCGAGAGCTGCACGCTGAGGTTCGGGTCGTCCTCGCCGTTGCCCACCTGGCCGAGCAGGACGCGCCCCTTGACGTCGCCCGTGAGGCTGTAGCTGGCGTTCAGGGCGGGGTTCGCCTCGAGCTGCACGAGGGGGAACTGCTGGGTGGAGAGCGCCTTGAAGGCGCTGAACGCCACGTCCAGGGAGGGGTTGGAGCGCCGCAGGATGCATGCTTCGGTGATGCGGTCGAGGGTGCAGATTCCCCACTTGAAGCGGAACTGGAGGTTGCCGTCGGGGCCGAGGCCGATGTCGAGGAGGCGGGAGTTGTTGATCGTGAAGATGTACTTCAGCGCGTCGACGATCTTCGCCGTGCTCGTGACGGGCTCCACGGCCGGGTAGGTGGCGTCCACCTGCTGGCCGAGCACGCGGCCGCTGAAGAGGACCTGGAAGTGCTCCGTGTCCTGCACGGAGAACACGGCTGTCTCCGTGCCCGCGCTCTGCACGGTGCCGCCCGTGATCGACCACACGGGGTCGGTCCACACGTTGCCGGTGCCCGACGGCGGGGTCGCCCGGCAGGCGATCACCTCGTCGGGGTCGAGCACCACCAGGTGCGGGGTGTCACCGGAGGACGGCGGCGTCGTGCCCCGCTCGCAGCGCACGACGCCGTAGCTCTGGCCCGGATCCTCGAGGAGCCCCAGGCGGGCCCGGAACGTCGACGTGTACTTGTAGGCGTCCGCGATTTTGATGCCCAGGACGGGGTCCTTCTTGTCCAGGCCCTTGGCCTCCATGAGGTCCTGGATGCCCCCCAGGGCCTTGTCGAGCGCGACCCGGATGAGGTGCACGAGGAGGTTGTCGAAACCGAAGATCTGCTGGGTCGACCACGAGAGGGCGATCGCTCCCAGGTCGAGCTCGCACCCCGTGGGGAACATGTCCGCGGCGTAGCCGTTCGCCGTGGCCGTCATCTGCGCCACCGGCATCCCGAGTGCCTGCACCGAACCCGTGGCCTTCAGGCCGAGCTGCATGCCGAGCGAGCAGGCCGTGGGGAAGGCGCTCTGGATGGTCGAGGGCGAGGCGTCGAAGATGTCGTTCACGAGGGCGGCGTTCGTGATGGAGGAGTTGTGGCCCGCGTCGTCGGAGACCTGGATGCCGTTGGCGTCGATCGCCGCGGGGTTTGCGCCCACACGGATGAGGGGCTCCCTGGTCTGGGAGGACTCTCCGGCCACGAGGCGGAAGACCGGGTCCCCGGTGCGGATCGGCCCCGCCGTCGCAGACAGGAGGTGGAACTGCACGCCAGCGGTGAAGTCCGCCTCGACACTGCCGTCGGAGACCTCGAAGAGAGGCCGGCCCGGGTCGAACTCGAGGAAGAGCCGGTCGGTGAAGTGGTCGCCGGCCCCGCCGTTCGCCCGCGTGATCCCGGCCGTGTCCCGCAGCGTGATGAGGCCGAGGGAGAAACGGCTCTTGATCGCCCCGGGGTCGATCGTGAGGTTGGCGTTGGCGTTGAGGTCGAGCTTGTCGATGCCGAGGAGGTCCTTGATCTCGTTCGTGCCCTCGGCGCCGACCTGCACGGTGCCCGGATTGAGGTCGACGGAGATGGGGAGCCTGATGCTGTGGGTGGCCTCGTCGTAGGTGAAACCGGGGTCGAGGCCCTCGTCCTGGATCATCTGGAGGAGCTCGTCGAAGGTCTGTACCCGCGGCGTGGTGATGTGGGCGACCGTGGTCGGGGTCTGCTGGGGGTCCTCCGGGTCCGGCGCCCCCTGGTGCGACCAGGCCACGCGGAGGCCCTTGGCGTACCAGCTCCGCCACCACTCCTTGTACTGCTGCGCCGTGTTGAGGCCTGCCCCGAGCTGGGGCTGCACCACGATGTAGCTCAAGGGCCCGCCGTTCTGGGGCCCGCCCTGGCCCTCGGGCGGCTGGAACGGGTTGTACGGCGGCGGCCCGGGGCTGCCCGGGTCGTAGACCACGTCGGAGTCGTCAAAGGGGCCGATGGCGTCGTTGGACGTCATCACGATCTGGCCGTAGGTGGCGTTCATCACCGTGGCCTGCGTGTCGATCGTGGCCGTGCCGGGCACGATCGAGGCCCCGATGCGGCAGTAGAGCGGGTCGGCGATGCCCGTGTTCGGGTCGTAGGTGAGCCCGCCGCTGGGGATCTCCCCGGGGATCGCCCCGCAGAGCATGACGCCGTCCTGCTGGGACTCCACCCAGCCGCGGAAGTCTTCGAGGAACCCCAGGCTCTCGGAGATCTTCTTGCCCGAGAGCGGGATCGTGAAGTCGCTCCGCTCCGTGGCCTTCTGCACGGTGTCCGCGATGCCGCCGGCGAGGGAGATGAGCTGCTGCGGGTCGAACTGCAGGAGCTCGAGGAGGACGGCGGCGAGGCCCGCCCCGGGGCTGAACTCGTCGAGGCCGCAGCCCCCCAGGATGCTGTTGAACATCGCACCCAGGGGCGGGTCCCCGGAGCCGTCGGGCTGGAAGAGCGTCCCCAGGGAGGCGATCTTCAGGCCGCAATGCCCGGCGACCACGGGCTGGTTGAGGACCGTCGCCGACACCTCCATGTCGATGTCGACGTCGTTGGGGCGCCCGGGGTCGTCACATCCGCCCATCTGCCACGTGGCGTCGTCGACGACGTCGGCGTCCACGCCCACGTCGCCGCCGCTCTGGCCGCCGAAGAGCACGGGCACGCAGATGTGCGCGTCGGCGTTGGTGATGTCGTAGTCGACCGTGAGCGGGGGTACGCGCACCACGCCCGCCTGGGACACGGGCTGGGTGAGGCCCGCCTCGAAGATGAGCTTGGAGGTGTCGCGCCGGAGGACGAATTCCGGCACCTGGCTCGGGGGCAGCTTCAGGCCGAAAGAGAGCGGCCCCGTGAGCGAGGCCTCTATCGGGACGTCGAAGCCGACCTTCTCCCCCTTGAGGAGCGGGATCTGCACGGAGCCGTCGTTCAGGACCGCCGTGGCGTCGAGGTCAAAGCCCACGTCGATGCTCGGAGTGGGCCCGTTGGTGTAGCCCACGACGGGGTTGTCGACCGTCACCGAGACCGCCCCGGACGTCGTGTCGAGGTCGTCGAGGGCGTCCGCGAACTCGTCCTTGCCCAGCATCATTGAGTACACGAGCTTGGGGAGCTTGGCGGCGAGGCCGGTGAAGACACCCACGACGTCGTCCACGAAGCCGTCCTGGATGACGGGCTCCAGGGAGAGGCCCTTCTCGGCCACGAGCTGGTCGAGGTTCGAGAGGTTGGCGAGGAAGTCGCTCAGGCGGTCGATCACCTCGAGGACCGTGCGGGCCGTGGGCGTGGCCGGCGGGAGCACGAGGGCGTCGCCCTGCACGACCGGGCCGGAGACGACCGTGTTGCCGAAGGTGAGCGTCACGTTGTCCGGGTTGGATCCGCCCACGAATCCGAAGAGGGTCTGGTCGTCGAGCGACCACTGCACGGCGCCCAGCTTGGGGCCGCCGCTCACGGACTTCCAGCCCCCGAAGGCGCTCCCCGTGGCCCGGTTCTGGGTCTCGTCGCCCACCTTGGACACCGTGTTCTCGCTGCTGAGGACGAGGAACCAGCCGTCGCGGAAGTCCCCGCCCGGGTTCGTGTTCGACGCCTGGCCGTAGCCCAGCATCATCCGGGACCCCCACGGGAGGGGCACGCGCACGATGACCATCGTGAAGTCGACGTCGCCGCCGCCGGTCTGGATGCGGCCCGTCCCCCCGGCCGCCATGAGGGCGTCGAGGTTGACGGGCGCCAGCGGGAGGTCGGACTTCAGGCTCGCCAGGGGCTGGCCGCCCCCGTCGACGGGCCAGGCCCGCGGCTGGACCATGCCGTCGGTGGTGTAGGTGTGCGACGTCGTGGGCCCCGCTGTCGTGGCGTCCACACTGCCGTTGCCGTCGAAGTCCCAGCGGTAGGACGCCGTGCCCACTGGTGCCTCGTCGATCCGCAGCTCGGCGTCGAAGGGGACCGTACCCACGTAGCGGGAGGAGTTCAGCTCGGGCCCGTTGGACGCGCCGGCAGCGGACGCGCCCGCGACGCCGCCGACGACCACGAGGCCCAGGAGTAGGGCGCGACGGAGGAAGCGGCGGAGCTCTCCCCCCTGGCCCTGGCTACAGCTTCCCGCTCGCGTCCGCATGTCCCCTGCCTCCTACGGTGTCTCGACTGTTGCTGTCCCGCCCGTCACCGCGCCGTCGACGACGGTGACGTCGCCCGCACGCAGGTGGACCGTGGCGGCCCCCTCGCGGGGTTGTACGACCTTCAGCCAGAACGGCACGACCCGGAACGTGAGGGGCCCCACGTAGAGAGCGGTGCCCGTGATCGTGACACCCCCCAGGCCGGTCCCCGCGCGGGTGGTCTTGTTGAACGTGAACACGCCCTGGTTGGCGCTCCACGCCGTGAGGTAGTCGAGGCGGAACATGCCGTTGAAGAGGTTGAGCGACCCCATGCGCACCTTCGCCGTGCCCACTGTGGCGTCGAGAGCGACCGCGCCCAGCGGCCACTGCTGGGGATCCCAGGGCTCGGCGTCGGCGTCGTCGGGTGCGCCGTCGTCGTCGACGTCACCGTCGGCGGCCGGCGCCCAGGCACCGGCAGCGGCGGCGTCGGGGCGGCCCCAGCCAGTCTCGTCGTCGACTCCGGCGGCGCCGGCGTCGAGCGCCGTCTTCATGAGGGCGCCCCGGACGTGCCCGGCGGTCCAGTCCGGGTGCAGGGAGCGCAGGAGCGCGGCGATCCCGGACACGTAGGCCGTCGCCATCGACGTGCCCGAGTAGCGGCGGTAGCCGTTCGGGTTGCCCCCGTTGGCCGCCGGCGACACCGAAGACCACACGTTGGTGCCCGGCGCCGCAAGGTCGACCTCGTCGTTGTACTGACTGAAGGACGCCCGGCTCGTCGTCCCCGAGTAGAAGGCGCCCACCGAGAGGGCCCCCGTGAATGAGGCGGGGTACAAGTAGTTGGGCGTGCCCCCGTTGCCCGAGGCGGCCAGGACGACGACGTCCTTGGAGACGGCGTAGCGCACGGCGTCCTTCCAGATCGCCAGGGCTTCGGGCCCGCCCAGGCTGAGGTTGGCCACCTTGGCCCCGTCGTCGGCGGCGTCGACGAGGCCCGAGGCCACGTCGGTCGTCCAGCACGACGTCTGCTGGCAGACCTTGTAGGAGTAGATGGGCGAAGGACCGGCGACACCGGCGACGCCGAGGCCGTCGTCGGTGGCGGCCGCCGCGATGCCCGCGACGTGTGTGCCGTGCGAGAGGGTGTCAGAGGCCCCCGTGTAGCAGTTCACCGGGTCGTAGAGGCTGTTCGGCGGATAGTTCACGCACACGGGCACCTTGGCGGCGAAGGGCTGGAACTCCTGATGGGTGTTGTCGATGCCGGAGTCGAGGATCGCCAAAGGGGCACCGGTGTAGGGCCCCGCGGGGGCGAAGTTGCCCGCCCCCGGCCACGAGTCCCACGCGGACGGAAGGCCGAGGTCGGTGAGGCCCGGCTGGCTGGTGAAGAAGGGGTCGTCGGGGGTCACCTGCACGCTCGCCTTGGCGTCGCGCTCGACGTCGCCCAGGAGCGGCGACGCTTCGAGCGCCGCCTCCTCGGCGTCGGAGACGGTGACGACGGCCGCGTCGAGCTCGGGGATGCGCCGGATGACCTGGTCGGCTTCGACTCCGGCGGCGCCGAGGGCGGCGTCCGCCAGGGCGGGCGACATCCAGGCCGGGTGGCGGACGACGACACGGCGACCGGGGCCTTCGGCGGACGCACCCGGCCCGGGTGCGCCGGCCAAGCCGGCGACGACGACCAGTGCGGCGACTGCTCCGGTGCTGCGGAACCAGTGCCCCCAGCCCGCCATGTACTGCCCCTCTCCCCCACCCGCTGTCGTTCCAGCGGTGGACCCGCCGCCGCGCCGCCCACGCGACGAAGACGTCACCGTACTGTATGACGCGAGATTCGCCTCCGCAAGGCGCAGTTCCTGTCGCTGCCCCCAGAACGTCACCGGGCTCAGTCTCCCGCTCCGAGGTAGCCGTAGTACCGGCCCATCCAGTATGCGGTCAGGTAGTCGGCGCCGGCGTTGACGGTCCTCTCCCGCTCGTTCCAGACGTCGCAGGTGACCTCGTAGGGGGAGTGCGACCAGAGCCAGCCGGCCGGGCAGCGCTCGTCGACGGGGCGGGGCGCGATCGTGCGCTCGTCGAACCAGATCGGGATGCTGGGGATGAGCTGCTTCAGCCAGAGGTTGAGGTTGTGCAGCGTGACGGAGAGCGGGTCGAGGGGCATCTCGGGGAGGTACACGGTCTCGTGGCGGTTCGGGGCGTCGTTGAACAACGCCAGCGAGGCGGCGTCGTCGGCCACCGTGGCCGGGTCGGGGGCGCCCCGCAACGCCATCCAGATGTAGTCGAAGTAGACGTTGTGCGTGTTCGCGGTGAGGGCGACGAGGCGGTCCTCGTAGATGTCGAACGTGAACTGGCGACGACCGGGGTCGGGTTCCAGGCGCAGGAGCGGGTAGTAGATCTCGACGGCGTTGCTGAACGCGTAGTACTGCGTGTAGAGGTTGAACACGTGGATGGCCTCCAGCGTGTTCACGAGCGCCCAGACCCAGGCGTCCTTGGCGTAGGCCTGGGCGTAGACGGGGTCGCCGGTGACGTGGGCGGCGACCAGGAGCCAGGCCATGCGCATGGAGCTCTGCACCATGCCGGCGCCGGTGACGCGGCCGTCCCGCTCGATGATCCGCCATTGGTCGGCGCGGAGCTGGTCGATCACGCGGCGGACGTCGGCGGCGATCATCGCCCGCATGTCGGGATCGTCGACGAGGTCGTACGCGATGTAGTTGCCGAAGAAGTACCCGATGTACATGTCACGGCTGGTGTCGCCCCTCCACCACGAGCCGGCGTAGGGGCCGCTCTCGATGAGGTGGCAGTCGTCCACGAGGTCGCAGGTCTGTGACTCCCAGGGGAAGGGATGGACGTTGAAGGGCGGGGTGTCGGGCGCCACGTAACGGGCGATGTAAGCCGTACCCTCCCGGCCTGGGGCGACCTCCGCGGCCTTCGTGTAGTCGGTCGCCGCGAGGTGGTGGTGGAGGGCGGTGGCGGAGCGGACTGCGTTCGCCTTCGCCACCGGGTCGCCGGTGGCGGCGTAGCGGAACGCCTGGGAGGCGAGGTACTCCCCGGTGTAGCCCGTGGAGTCGCCGTAGTTCACGTAGGCGACGACGTTGAAGTCCGACGGGGTCTCCGTGAAGAGGTCGACGTTGCCCCCGTAGCCCGGGGTGTGGTGGTCGCGATACCAGGTGTCGTAGGCGTCCGCCTTGGCGCCCAGCGGGCCGAGGGGATCCGCCAGGGCGGCCGATCGGGTGCTCGCCAGGACGAGCAGGGACGAGATGACGACGACGAGGGCCCGCTTGCGCCTCACGATGAGACCTCCCAAGAACTCAGAGTACGCGCTCGTACTCTAGGAGTACGAGCGCGTATCCACCACCTTAGCGAGACCTCGGGCGCCTGTCCAGGAGTGCGCCGACCCGGGACCGCTCGGGAGATCTGGCCGACCCGCCGAGCAGGTCGGCCGCTTGCGAACGTCGCGGTGCCGGCGCCCGGGCGGGCGTGCTCCTAGCGGTCGTCCGAGGGCTGGGGCCGGTCACGGAGGGCCGTCATCGCGAGGCTGAGCGCCTCCTGCATGGCGATGGGGATGTCGTCGTTGTCGACGAGCTCGCCCACGGTGCCCTCGCGCACGTACCCGCACACCCAGAGGTAGACCGCGCCGGCGGTGGCGAGGTCGGCGTGGCGGTACTGCACGGGCCGGCGGAGCCCGGCGTCCACGATGCGCGCCATGTCGGCCCCGATGCTCGCCGCCAGCATGTCGAGCATCCCCCAGAGCATCGCCACGGCCCGGCTGCTGCCTCCGATGACGTCGGCGAGCAACAGGGATGCGAAGTCCTCGTGCTCGGCGAGGAAGCGGAACGCCCCACGGATCGCCTCATGCGTGCGCTCCTGGAAGGGGACGTCGTCGCTTTGCAGGGCATCGGCGACGGCGTTCCCGAGCCCGTCCACGAGAACCTGCATGCAGGCGACGAGACAGTCCTCCCGATCCGCGAAGTGCGCGTAGAACGTCGTCCGCGACACCCGGGCGGTGGCCACGATGTCGGCCACGGTCGTGGCGGCGTAGCCCTTGGCCGAGAAGTGCGCCAGTGCCGCCTTCATGAGGCGCTCGCGTTGCTCCTCGGGGGAGAAGCGCGGCCGACGCACCCGCGGAGAACGACCCGCCTTCGATTCCGTCGTTCGTAGTGTCACGCCACCAACCTGTCGGGTCGCCGGACTCTACCGCCTGCGCACGCCGGCGCCGGGTGCGGATGCGCCGGGTCGCCCCGCCTGTACACCGGCGCTCAGTACGGACGCCTCACCCGGGGTGGCGCCGGGGCACGAGCACCTTGCGGACGAACTCGCAGACGTTCTCGCCCCGCTGGTTCGTGCCGATGCTGCGCACCCTCACGATGCCCCGGTCGTCCTTGGACCTCGACGGCGTCTTGTCGAGCACTTCCGTCTGGGCGTAGATGGTGTCGCCGTGGAAGGTGGGGGCGGCGTGCCTCAGGTTCTCGATCTCGAGGTTGGCGATCGCCTTGCCCGACACGTCAGGCACGCTCATCCCGAGCACCACCGAGTACACGAGGTTCCCCACGACGACGTTCCGGCCGAACTGCGTGGCGTGTTCGGCGTAGTTCGCGTCGAGGTGGAGCGGGTGATGGTTCATCGTGACGAGGCAGAAGAGGTGGTCGTCGTACTCCGTGATCGTCTTCCCGGGCCAGTGCTTGTACACGTCGCCCACCTCGAAATCCTCGAAGTAGCGGCCGAACCGCCCGGACGTCCCCTTGTCGCCGTCCTCGGGCAGCGGCAGGTAGGCCTCGCTCACACGATCTCCTTCGTTGCGATCCGCCGCCTAGTCAAGCGGCCCCGGTCGCCTGTGTGCCAGCCGTCCCCCGGGCCGGGGACCGCTACCTTCGCCCCATGTCGGAACGAGTGCACCGCTACGAGACAACCACGACCTGGGCAGGCTCCACTGCTGAGGGCTACGAGGGCTACGACCGCGCCCACACGGCCGCCGTCGCCGGCGTCCCGGGGGCTCTCGCCATGACGGCGGACCCGTCCTTCCGGGGAGACCCGGCGAAGCTGAACCCCGAGGCACTCCTGCTGGCGGCGGCGTCGTCCTGCCAGCTCCTCACGTTCCTCGCCGTCGCCGCCAAGTCCCGAGTGGACGTCGTCGCCTACGAAGACACCGCCACGGCCGTCATGCCCGAGACCGAACGGCCCGTGCGCATCACGGCGATCACGCTCCGCCCCCGGATCACCGTCGCCGGCGACGTCGACGAAGACCGCGTGCGGCACCTCGTCGAGGTCGCCCACAAGGCCTGCTTCATCGCCAACTCGGTCTCCGCCGAGCTCACGATCGAGCCGGAAGTCGTCAGGGCACAGTGACGGGGTGCCATCGGAGGACAGGGATCTCCCGCTGCTGCACACACCCCTTCAGTCCTCCAGGAGCCCCGAGTAGTCCACGCCCATCTGGGTGGCCGCGGTGGCGGTGATCTCGTCGAGACGCGTGCCGGTGGCGTCAGCCACGCGGTTCACGCCGCAGAACGCCGCGGCCACAGCGGCGGCCTGGGCGCAGGCCGGCTCTCCGAGGGCCCCGGAGAGCGCGGTCCGGGCGGCGGCGACGTCCGCGTCGCTCCCCACGGCGACGGCGACGGCGAAGTCCCGCAGGGCCTGCGCCGCTGCGGGCTCGACAGGAGGGCCGCTCGCACGGAGCAGCACACTGTGAGACGTCGCTCAGTAGAAGCAGTCGTTCGCCTCTGACGTGGCGGCGGCAACGAGCTCGACCTCGGGCCGGGTCAGGGCCCCGCCGGGCGCTCCCCTCACGTCCAGCACGTCACCCACGTACAGGGCCGACTGCAGCGACGCGAAGACGGCGGACTCCGCGGGCACGAGGGTGAGGGACCGGAGGATGTTCGGCACGAAGCCCTCGCCGGACGAAGCCGTAGAGACCCAGGCGGTCTCCCGGGAAAGCCCGGTGGGCCGCTCCCGTGTGGGTTGCCCGGCCAGGGCCTGAGGCAGTGCGGGCGGGACAGCCCCGACGCCCCGCGCCAGGGAGTCCACGACCACCACGGCGGTGACGACACCCACAAGCTCGACATAGCGTTCCTCGCCCAGAGCGGCGAGGACGCCCTCGCACCAGCGTGACGTGAGACGGCCCGCGTCGGTCGCGATGCGGTGGACGGCGTCCACGGCGACGGCGGGGAGCGGTCCGGCGGCTCCGTGTTCCCCGGGCACGACGTATGGACTCAAGGCGGCCTTCCGCTCCCCGCAGAGCCGACAGTCCCGGGCGGCCCGGGCGGCGGCGGCGACCGCCACGCGCTCGGCGCCTGTCCACCAGGTGCCGGCGCGCCCGACCGAGGCCCAGGCGGACTCGCAGACGACTCTCGCCGCCTCGGGAACGGCCACCGCCCCGCCGCGGAGGAATCCGCTCCCCGCTTGCATCCCGACACGCTACCCGCCCGGCCCCCGACACAAGACCGGGCCCCCAACACCGGACCCCAACGCCAAACCGGCCCCCAACGCCAAACCGGCCCCCAACGCCAAACCGGCCCCCAAGACGAAACTGGGCGCGCCACGCGTCAAATGCGACGCGCAGCGCGCCCAGTTTCGTTGGAGACACCGGGAAGGGCCAGGGAAAGGCTCAGGCCAGGGAAGGACAGGGGGAGGGCCACGGTAGGGGCCAGGGAAGGGTCAGGCGGAACGGAGGGCATCCTCGAGGAGGCGGCGGACGATGACCCGGAGGGCGAGCGTCTCCTCGGCGCCCTCGAAGATCGACAGCACCCGGGCGTCCACGTAGTAGCGCGACACCGGGTACTCCTCGGCGTAGCCGAAGCCACCGTGTATCTGCATCGCCTCCCGCGTCACCCACTCCGAGGCCCGGCAGGCGAACATCTTCACCATCGACGCCTCCCGCTGACCGGCGTCACCGCCCCGGGAGAGGAGACCGGCCACGGCGTAGGTGTACTGGCGACAGCCCTGGATGAGGTACGCCATGCGGGCGAGCTTGGCCTGCGTGAGCTGGTACTCGCCCACCGGCCGGCCGAACACCCTGCGGTCCTGGGCGTAGGTGACGGCCTCCTCGAAAGCGGCCTGCATGATTCCCACGGCCCGCGCGGCGGTCTGGATACGGCCGTTCGCGAAGGCGTCCATCTGCATGTAGAAGCCGCGGCCGAGGCCCGCCTCTCCGCCCACGAGGTTCTCCTGGCCTACGAACCAGTTCTCGATCGAGACCTCGAAGCTGTGCATGCCCCGGTAGCCGATCGTGTCGATCGCATGGCCCTCCATGCGGCCCCCGCCGTCCTGGGTCTCGACGAAGCTGTGGCCGGGATGGGCCTCCTTCGGGACGATGAAGAGGCTGAGGCCGCGGTGGCCGTCCTCGACCGTGCCCGTACGGACCAGGACCATGAGGACGTCCGCCCGACCTGCCCACGTGCACCACGTCTTCACCCCGTTGAGAACCCAGCCGGCCCCGTCGGGGGTCCTCTCGGCCCGCACCTTCAGGGACGCCACGTCCGAACCGAAGTCGGGCTCGGTGACGGCGACGGCGACCATGAGCTCGCCGGACGCGATCCTCGGCAGCCACTCCGTCTTCTGCGCCTCGGTGCCGTAGCCGACGAGCGCCTTGGAGAGGATCTCCGGGCGGGTGATCAGGGCCCCGCCGAGGCCGAGGCTCGCCCAAGTGAGCTGTTCGGTGGCGACCACCATCGCCATCGTGTGGTCGACGCCCTCCATGGCGTAGCCGCCGTAGGCCTCCGGGATCGTGAGGCCGAAGCAGCCCAGCTCGGCGACGCCGGCGACGACGTCCTCCGGGACGTCGAGGTTCTCCCGGTGGACGTGCTCGGCGTGCGGGCGGATGTGCTCCTCGCCGAAACGCTTGAAGGTGTCCGCCAGCATGGCGAACTCCTCATCGAGGTGTGCCGGCCCCCCCCAGCCGCTCGACCCCCCTGCGGTGCGGACGGCGACGTCGACCAGGAGAGCGGGGTCGCGTCCGGCGGCGAGGAACGCCTCGACGTCGGGGCCGCCGATGGTCTCGGCGGCGAGGCCGGCGTCGACGCCGAAGGCCTCCAGGCGTCCGTCGAGCCGGGCGCGCACCTCGGCGACGGCGTCCGCCGCGAACGCGAAGGCGAGGAGTGCCTCGGTCTCGCCCCGGGCCCCGTAGTCGAGAAAGCGGCGGGCCCCGTCGACGGCGCCGGCGAGATGGGCGAGGTCGTAGCAGACGACCTGGTGCTCGTCCATGAGGCCCAGGTTGAGCCGACCGTCCTTCGCCGAGCGTTCCGCTGTCGCCCGGCAGGACGCCCCCAGCACGTCGTCGACGGCACCCAGGGCTGCGGCGGCCTGCGTCAGGTCGGGCGCGCTCACGCCCGCTCGCCGCGCTCCGCCGGCGGACGCGCCGTCATGCCCGCGGCCCGGCCCTTGGCGGAAACCTGCTCGGCCATCTTGCGGGACGCCTCGTCGATCATCTCGTCGCCGAACATGACGGCGCCCTTGCGCTCCACCTCTGTGGCGTGGGCGTATGCCTCCAGGATGTCCTCGGAGCGCTCGAACTCCTCCAGCGTCGGAGCGAAGATCTCGTTCAGGACCTCGATCTGCGCGGGGTTCAGCGCCCACTTGCCGTCGTAGCCCAAGAGCTGCGAGCGCGTCGCCATCTCCCGGAAGCCGTCGACGTCTCGGATGAGGGCGTAGGGGCCGTCGACGGCCTGGAGGCCGTGCGCCCGGGCGGCCATGAGGATGCGCATGAGGACGTAGTGCCAGTGGTCGCCCGGGTAGCCCTCCTGGGCGGCGCCCACGGTGAGGTGGGGCATGTTCGTGGCCGCCGCGAAGTCGCCCGGGCCGAAGATGATCGTCTCCAGCCGCGAGGACGCCCCGGCGATGACGTCCACGTCCACGAGTCCCTTGGGGTTCTCGATCTGGGCCTCGATGCCGATGCGCTTGGCGATCCCGAGACCCTTCTCGAGCTGCGTGAGGATGAGGTCGAGGGCCTGGACCTCACGGTGGTCCTGCACCTTGGGGAGCATGATGAAGTCGATGTTCTCCCCGGCCCCCTCGACAACCGTGGTGACGTCGCCCACGGTCCATTCGGTGTCCCACGCGTTCACCCGGACCCCGATCGTCTTGGTGCCCCAGTCCTGCTCGTTCAGGGCCTTCACGACGAGGGCGCGGGACGCGACCTTCTCGAGGGGGGCGACAGAGTCCTCGAGGTCGAGGAAGGACTGGTCCTGGCCGAGGGTGGGCGCCTTGGCGAGCATCTTCTCGCTCGAGCCGGGCACCGACAGGCAGGAACGACGGGGGGAGCCGAGAGCCATTGCGAAGGTCCTCCGGGGTAAGGGGGGCGCGGCGGCTTCCACCGGCCGGCACCGCGTGGCGCCGTATCGTAACGAAGCCGCTTCCGGCCAAGCCAGGGGAGGGGTCGGAGGTTCACGCGCCCAGGTTGACTAGTGCCGCCACCTTGTGCGCCTCCAGGGCGTCGTCGGGGATCGCGGCGAGGTCGAACGGCGCCTTCACGACGAGTTCGCAGTTGCGGTCCTCGCGTTTGCCGCGCCGGCCCCAGCGGA
>CAYJLW010000066.1:0-13632 GCA_964370965.1 uncultured Acidimicrobiia bacterium
GCAGGCGAAGTGAGCATCGGGTTCCTGTTGTCCTTGTGGGAGCGGGGGGGGGGCCCCCCCCCGCGGGGGGGCGGGGCCCCCCCCCCGCCCCCCCCGGGGCGGCCCCCCCCCCCCCGGCCCCCGCCCCCGGAACCGCGCGACGGCCCGACGCCCCGGAGCCGGTGGCCCCCCCCCACGGCGGGGTGATCGTGAAGGAGCGCCCCGCGGCATCCACAGAGCCGCCCGGCCCCGGCCCGGGCAAGGCCCGGCGGTGGCTGAAGCTCCTCCTCGGCCTCGCCACCCTCGTCGTCGTCCTCGGTGGCCTCTGGACGGGTGCCCGCTGGGTCCAGGAGAGCTCCTGGTACGTGGGTGTGGAGGACGGCAACGTGGCCGTGTTCCAGGGTCTCCCCGAAGGCCTCGCCGGCATCAAGATGAGCAAGCTCGTGAACCGGGAATCGATCGTCGTCGACCAGCTCCCGGAGCGCAAGCGCAAGGAGCTCGCCAAGGGCATCCGGGCGGCGGATCGCAGGGACGCCGACCGCATCGTGGAGAACCTCCGCCGGCTCACCGAGCCGGCGCCGACCCCGACTCCCACGCCGGCCGCCCCGGTCGCGCCCACCCCGGGCCCGTGACCACGGCCCCGGCCACGGCCGCCGCCGGAGCCCGCGTGGGCCGGCGCCGGCGCAACCGGGAAGCCGCCCTCCTCCTCGCCGCCCTCCTGCTCACGGTCGCCGCCCACCTCCTCGTGCAGCTCGCCCGGGCCGACCGCCTCCCCAGCGGGACGCTCTCGTTGCTCGGCGTCATGGCGGGCATCTACCTCGTCGCCCACGTCGCCGTGCGCCGGCTGGCTCCCGCCGCCGACCCCCTCCTGCTGCCCGCCGCCGGCCTGCTCGCCGGGATCGGATACGCCATGGTGTCCCGCCTGGACCCGGAACGCTCCACGGCCCAGGGCACCTGGATCGCCATCGGGGTCGTCGCCTTCTGTGTCACCCTCGCTCTCCTCCGGGACTACCGGGTGCTCGACCGCTACCGGTACACGGCGCTCGCCGCGGGCATCGCCCTGCTGCTCTCCCCCCTCGTTCCCGGGATCGGCCGCACGGTGAACGGCTCCCGGCTCTGGATCGCGCTCGGACCAGTCTCGTTCCAGCCCGGCGAGCTCGCCAAGATCCTCCTCGTCGTCTTCTTCGCCTCGTACCTGCAGGAGAAGCGGGAGCTGCTCGCGATCGCCACGCGGCGCATCGGCCCCGTGGGCGTACCGGACCTGAAGCACTTCGGCCCCATCCTCTTCGCGTGGGGCCTGAGCCTGGCAGTGATCCTCTTCGAGAAGGACCTCGGTTCCAGCCTCCTCATCTTCTCGATCTTCGTGGGAATGGTCTACGTGGCCACGAGCCGGGTCGCGTACGTCCTCATCGGGTTCCTGCTCTTCGCCGCGGGGGCGTTCTTCGCCTACCAGTCCTTCGGTCACGTCCGCGTGCGCGTGGAGGGCTGGCTCGACGCCCTGAACCCGGCCACCATCCAGGGTTCCACGTACCAGCTCGCCCAGTCCCTCTTCGCCCTCGCCGCCGGCGGCACGTTCGGGTCGGGCCTCGGCCTGGGCAAGCCCACGCTCATCCCGGCGGCCTCCACGGACTTCGTCTTCTCTGCGATAGGGGAAGAACTCGGCCTCGTGGGCACGGCGGCGGTGCTCGTGTTGTTCGCGACCCTGGTGGGAGCAGGCCTCCGGGCGTCGCTGCGTTGCGTGGACCCCTTCGGCAAGCTCCTCGCCGCCGGCCTCGCCATCGCGGTCGGCGTGCAGACGTTCATCATCGTGGGCGGCGTCACGCAGCTCATCCCCCTCACCGGCATCACGCTCCCCTTCGTGTCCTACGGGGGTTCCTCCGTGGTGTCGAACTTCGTCGTCCTCGCCGTCCTCGCCGCCGTGAGCGACCAGCTGGAGAACGGCCCCCGCGGCCACGGCCTCGTGCGTCGCCGGGCGCTCGCCGTGGGCTCCCCGGAGGCGGCGTGAACCGCCAGGTCCGGCGCGTGGGCTACGTCCTCGTCCTCCTCTTCGCCCTCCTCCTCGGCAACGCCCTGTACGTGCAGGTGGTGAGGGCACCGAAGCTGAATGCCAACCCCTCCAACAAGCGCCAGCTCCTCCTGGAGTACTCGCGGGAACGAGGGCCGATCGTCTCGGCGGACGGACGCACGCTCGCCGAGAGCACGGCGACCCGGGACACTCTCAAGTACCTGCGCACGTACCCGCTGGGCGACTCCGTGGCCCATGCCGTGGGCTACTACTCCTTCGTGTACGGCTCCGTGGCGTCCGAGCGCGCGTTCAACCCGGAGCTCCTCGGCTCCCAGCAGCCCGTGACGCTCGAGACCGTCATCGACCGCCTCTCCGCCGACCTCGCCGGCAATCAGGTCACGCTCACGCTCGACACCCGCGTGCAGCAGGCCGCTGTCGACGCCCTCGGGAAGCGCAAGGGGGCCGTGGTCGCGCTCGACCCGAAGACGGGAGCGATCCTCGCCCTCTACTCCTACCCCGCCTACGACCCCAACCCCCTCGCCTCCCACGACGGCAAGGTCGTGCGCGAGGCCTTCAACCGCCTCAACGGCGACCCGGACAAGCCTCTCCTGTCGCGGGCGATCCGCGACCGCTACCCGCCCGGGTCGACGTTCAAGATCGTCACCGCCGCCGCCGCCCTCGAGGCGGGTGTGGTGACACCTCAGACGACCTTCCCCGTGCTGCGCGAGATCGACGTCCCGCAGACCAGCCGGCCGATCCGCAACTTCGGCGGGTCCGCCTGCGGCGGCGACTTCGTGACCGCCTTCGCGAAGTCGTGCAACACCGTGTTCGCCGGCCTGGCGATGCGTGTGGGCGGCGACGTGCTCCACCAGAAGGCCGCGGCGTTCGGCTTCGACCAGGAGAACCCCTTCGCCCTCGGCCCCGTCGTCTCCGTGTTCCCGGCCCCCGCGCAGTTCGCCCACAACGTCCCGCTCCTGGCCTTCGCCGGCATAGGCCAGGGTGACGTCGCCGCCACGCCGCTGGAGATGGCCCTCGTCTCGGCCGCCGTGGCCAACAAGGGGGCGATCATGGTCCCCCAGATCGCCGCCGAGGTCGTGGACGAGAAGGGCAACGTGCTGAAGCGCTTCGCCCCCCAGAAGTGGCTCGACGCCATCCGCCCGGACACCGCCGCCACCCTCACGCAACTCATGCGGGCGGTCGTCGAGCGCGGCAGCGGCCGGCCCGCCGCCATCGGGGGCGTCGCCGTGGCGGGCAAGACGGGTACCGCCCAGACCGGCCGGGGGTCACCCCACGCCTGGTTCACGGGCTTCGCCCCCGCCGAGGACCCCAAGGTGGCCGTCGCCGTCATCGTGGAGAACGGCGGCGACCTCGGCGACGAGGCCACCGGCGGCAGGGTGGCGGCGCCGATCGCCCGCTCCGTCATGCAGGCGGCGCTGTGACTCGGAAGGGGGACTCCGTCCCCCCTCCGGCTCCCCCCCCGGACCCGACCACCGTCCACCCACGATCCGGTCCGGCCGGGCAGAGCCCGGCCCCGTCGCGCCCCGCGGGGTACGGGCCCCCACGGGCACGCGGAGCACCCCCAGGCCAAGGACCACCGCCCGGCCCCCTCACGCGGCCCGCGGGGTACGGGCCCCCACGGGCACGCGGAGCACCCCCAGGCCAAGGACCACCGCCCGGCCCCCTCACGCGGCCCGCGGGGTACGGGCCCCCACGGGCACGCGGAGCACCGCCAGGTGCGGAGCAATGAAACAGTCCCGCGTAAAGTTCCGCCCGGGACGATCGTCGGTACTGCGACGGGGATCCCCGACGAAGCGAGTGAGCGATGACCAAGGTGTTCGGTGACCGCTACGAGGTGATCCGCCCGATCGCCCGCGGGGGGATGGGCGAGGTGTACCTCGCCATGGACCACCGCCTCGACCGTGAGGTGGCGGTCAAGGTCCTGCACGAGGAACTCGCCGGCAACAAGGCATTCCTTGCCCGCTTCGAGCGCGAGGCCCGCGCCGCGGCCGGACTCAACCATCCCAACATGGTCTCGGTCTTCGACTACGGCCGCGAGAACAGCGCCCCCTACATCGTCATGCAGTACATCAAGGGCCTCACTCTGCGGGAGCTGCTCCGCCAGCAGGGTCTCCCGCCGCCGGACCGGGCAGCGGACGTGATGGCGGCGGTCGCCGGGGCCCTGCAGTTCGCCCACGACCACGGCATCGTGCACCGGGACGTGAAGCCGGGCAACATCATGGTGGATTCCGAGGGTGTCGTGAAGGTGACGGACTTCGGCATCGCCGCCCGCAACGAAACCTCCGCCGAGGATGCCCAGCAGCTCACGCAGGCGGGCTCCGTCGTGGGCACCGCCGCCTACTTCTCGCCCGAGCAGGCCCAGGGCAAGACCGCCGACGCCCGCTCGGACGTCTACGCGATGGGATGCGTCCTCTACGAGCTCCTCACGGGCCGCACGCCCTTCGACGGCGAGACCCCGTGGGCGATCGCCTACAAGCACGTGAACGAGCCCGTGCCGCCGCCGTCTACGCTGCGCCCCGATGTGCCCGCCGGCCTGGAGCGCATCGCCCTGAAGGCCCTCACGAAGGACCCGACGGAGCGCTACCAGAGCGCGGCGGAGATGCGCAACGACCTCCTGCGTTTCCGCCGGGGCGAGGAGCCCACGGCGGCCTCCACGGTGGTCATGCCCGCTGGCGCCGCCACGGCCGTGGGGGCGCCGGCCACGGCCGTGCAGACGGTTGTCCCCACGGCCACGTCCGGTGGTTTCGGCTACCCGCCGCCCGGGGTTTCGCCGCTGCCCGAGAAGCGTCGTCGCTGGCCGGCTGTCGTGGGGATCCTGCTCCTCCTGCTCGTGGCGGGCGCGGGCGTGTTCCTCCTCGTGCGGGCCCTCACGGGCGAGAAGGCGGCCACGAAGGCCGTCCCGGACGTCGTGGGCAGGAA
The DNA here is from genome assembly GCA_964370965.1 of uncultured Acidimicrobiia bacterium. GTDB lineage: Bacteria > Actinomycetota > Acidimicrobiia > UBA2766 > UBA2766 > CAYJLW01. The sequence continues at coordinate 4,922 of CAYJLW010000066.1, forward strand.
TGTGAGCGAGGCCCGTTCGCTCCTGGAGGCCGACGGCTTCCGGGTGGAGGCACAGAGCGAGAAGTCCGACACCGTCCCGGTCGACGTCGTCATCCGCACCGACCCCGCCGGCGGCGAGGAGGCCGAGGCGGGCTCGACGATCACGTTGGTGGTCTCCGCCGGCAGCGACACGATCGAGGTCCCCGACGTCGTGGGTAAGAGCGAGGCCGCTGCCCGCTCCCAGCTCGAGGACCGCGGTTTCGAGGTCGCGGTGGACCGGAGGGCCTCGGGCGAAGCCGAGGGGACCGTGGTGACGATGGACCCGGCGGGGGGCACGCAGGCCGGCAAGGGCTCCACTGTCACGCTCACGGTCTCGAGTGGAACCGAGAAGGTCGAGGTCCCGGATGTCGCCAACCTCAAGCAGAGCGACGCCACGAGGATCCTGCAGGACGCCGGATTCAAGACCTCCGTCGTGAACCAGGAGTCCGACACGGTCAACGAGGGTCTCGTGATCAGCACTATCCCGAATGCGGGCACGAAGGCGTCCAAGGGCTCCACGGTCACTGTCAGGGTCTCCTCGGGCAAGTCGGTGACCGTCCCGAGCGTCGTGGGCATGGAGAAGGCCGACGCCACCTCGCAGATCGAGGGTCTCGGCCTCAACGTGACGTCCCAACCGGTCCCGGCCCCACCCGGGGACGCCGGCAAGGTCGTGAACCAGGACCCCGGCTCGGGCTCCACGGTGAAGAAGGGGTCCACCGTGACGATCTACGTCGGCCAGATCGGGCCCTAGTTCAAGGGGCGGGCCTTCCCTTGGACTCCCCCTGAGAGAGCGCCTCCCCCAGGGAGTCGAGGAAGGTCCGAAGCAGTTGCATGCCCACCTCTGTGAGGATGGACTCGGGGTGGAACTGGACGCCCTCGATCGGGAGATCCCTGTGGCGCAGCGCCATGACGAGCTCGTCGTCGGTCTCGGCCGTGACCTTGAGGCAGGGGGGGAGCGAGGGACGGTCGACCACGAGGCTGTGGTAGCGGGTGGCCTCGAACGGGATCGGCAGCCCGGCGAGAACGCCTTCGCCCCGGTGGTAGACCGCCGAGGTCTTGCCGTGCATCAGGTAGGGCGCCCGGACGACCTCCCCGCCGAAGACGGCCCCGATGCACTGGTGGCCGAGGCACACGCCCAGGATGGGGAGACGTCCGGCGAAGTGGCGGATGGCGTCGTTGGAGATGCCGGCCTCGTTCGGCGTGCACGGCCCCGGCGAGATGACGAGGCCGTGGGCGTTCTCGGCATCGAGGGCGGCGAGATCGACCTTGTCGTTGCGTGCCACGACGGGATCCGCGCCCAGCTCACCCAGCTCCTGCACGAGGTTGTAGGTGAAGGAGTCGTAGTTGTCGATGACCAGGACCCGCGGCACGCCTGGAGTGTAGGGGTCCCGGCCACCTCGGGCCCGTGCTTTCCCAGGCGCTAGGATGCCGCCCGTGCCCGAGTCCAAGTCCAAACGCAGCCGCTACACGCCTCCGCCGCCGAAGAAGCCCCCTCCGAGCCCGACTTGGTATGTGGCGGTCGTCTTCGTCCTCTTCGTCGGGGGCCTCGTGGTGATCGTGGGGAACTATGTCGGGATCCTGCCCGGAACCGCCCAGAACGCGAAGAACTCGTATCTCGTGGGCGGTTTGGCCTCCATCCTCATCGGTTTCCTGCTCACGATGCGGCTTCGCTAGACCACTCTTAGCGGCCATTCGCCCCTCCAAAGCCCACGGTCTGCGTCAAATGCCGTAGGCACTTCTACGTCAGGCGAATTGCATCTGTGGGATTTCACACAGGTTTCTCCACAGCTGTGGAAAAGCCCCCGACGGGGCGCCTTCGCCTCAGGAACCCGCGTCCACGACAAGAACCATGTCCTCGCGGCAGTGCCGGGGCGCTTCGAACCCCTCGTCGTCGGGCATGAGGGTGAGGCGCACCTCGGCTCCGCAGATCTCGCAGCGGTAACGGACGTCGTACGGCTCGACGTCGGCCACCGGCGCCTTCTCCCTTTCCGGCGGGGCCGATGACAGCATGCGCAGCGCCCCGAAGCCCAGGCGCAGCACAACGTAGACCACGAGCGCCCCCAAGGGGATCAGCAGGTAGGGATGCTCGCCGAGCCACCGCATGGGCCCAACCTATCTCCGGCGGCCGCTCCCGGGCGCGATCACCCGGGGACGGGAGGTCCCGAGGGTTTCCGAAGAGGGGGGGTCGCTCCCCTCCGGCTGGTCAGAGACGCTCGATGATGGTGGCGTTGGCCATGCCCCCGCCCTCGCACATGGTCTGGAGTCCGTAACGGCCGCCCGTGCGCTCCAGCTCGTTGAGCAGCGTGGCCATGAGGCGAGCACCGGAGGCCCCGAGGGGGTGACCGATGGCGATGGCGCCGCCGTTCACGTTCACCTTGTCCATGTCGGCCTTGTGCTCCTTGGCCCAGGCGAGGACGACGGGGGCGAACGCCTCGTTGATCTCGACGAGGTCGACGTCGTCCATGGTGAGGCCGGAACGCTCCAGCGCGTTCGTGGTCGCCGGGATGGGGCCGGTGAGCATGATGACCGGGTCGACCCCGCCGAGGGCGAAGGTGTGGAACCGGGCGCGCGGCCGGAGACCGAGAGCCTCAGCCTTCGAGCGTTCCATGACGAGCATGGCAGCGGCGCCGTCGGTGATCTGGCTGGAGTTGGCCGCCGTGATCACGCCGTTGGCGTCGAACGCCGGCTTCAGCTGGGCGAGCTTCTCGACGGTGCTGTCCGGGCGGATACCCTCGTCGCGCGTCATCGTGTCCCCGGTCGGGGCGCCGTGTTCATCCTTGACGGCGACGGGGATGATCTCGTTCTCGAAGCGGCCTTCCTCGGTGGCCTGCGCCGCCCGCAGGTGGGACTGCACGCTGAACTCGTCGAGCTCCTCCCGGGAGAGGCCCCACTTCTCGGCGATGATCTCCGCCGAGATGCCCTGGGAGACCATGCCGCCCTTGTCGTAGAGGTTCTTCTCCGCGTAAATCCCGATCGCGGAGCCGAAGGGGAAGCCCGGGCCCTGGGAGGCGGTGACGCCCATGGGGACGCGACTCATGACCTCCACGCCCGCGGCCACGACGACGTCATAGGCGCCGGCGATCACGCCCTGGGCGGCGAAGTGCGCCGACTGCTGGCTGGATCCGCACTGGCGGTCGACGGACGTGCCACAGACGGACTCCGGGAGACCGGCGGCGAGCGCCGCGTTGCGGGCGACGTTCACGCCCTGCTCTCCGGTCTGCATCACGCAGCCCATGATGACGTCCTCGATGAGCTCCGGGTCGATCCCTGTGCGATCCACAAGGGACTTCAGGCTCTCGGCGGCGAGGTCGACGGGGTGCCAGCCGTGGAGCTGGCCGTTCTGCTTGCCCCTGCCCAGCGGTGTGCGGACGGCATCGACGATGACGGCTTCACGCATGGAGTCCTCTCCTTCTCTACGGAGATCGGGTGGCGGCGGCGCTACCGTCCGCTCCCGTCCCCCCGAGGCACGCTCTCTTGACCGGTCAGTCAAGAAGGCATGGTAAGGATACCCTTCGGGTCCGGTCAACAGCCCGGTCGGAGGAGCACATGGACGGTCTCGCCCTCACCACGCGCGTGGTCGACGGCATGGACACCGGCCGGGGGATCTGCCGGCTGCATCCGCAAGCAGTGGCGGCCCTCGGGGCCAGGGCGTGGGAACCGGTCGCGCTCACGGGCGTACGCACGACAGCCGCCCTCGTGGGCTTCACGCACGCGTCCGGTCCCCCGAACGTGTGCGTGGTCGACACGGTCACGGCCTTCAACGCCGGCGTGGAGGAAGGTCGCTCGGTCACGGTGGCCCCGGCGGCGGTGAAGCCGGCGGCCGCTCTCCATCTCGCCCCCGTGGCGCCGGGGCCTCTCCCCGCCGACGCCGTGCGGGCCGCTCTCCTCGGCAAGGCGATGACGGCAGGGGACCGCGTGTCGCTCCTGCCCCAGGACTACGCGCGGGCGAGCTCGCACGAGATCCTCGGGGAGATCGCCAAGCTCCGTGCCCTGCTGGGTCCGGACTGGCGCTCGCTCCTGCTCAGCGTCACCGCCACAGACCCCGCAGGCGTCGTCGTCGTGGGGCCGGAGACGACCATCCTCGCCGACGGCGCCCTCGCCCCCACCACCGGACCGGACCCAGGGGTCACGCTCGCCGATCTCGGCGGGGTGGCCACCCAGGCCGCCGAGGTCCGGGAGATCCTCGAACTGCCCCTGCGCCACCGCGACCTCCTCGACCGCCTCGGCGTCGCCGGCCCCCACGGCATGCTCATCCAGGGGCCGCCCGGGTCGGGCAAGGCGAGCCTCGTCCTCGCCGTCGCCGGGGCGTTGGGCGTGCGCGTCGCCCGCCTCGCCGGCCTCGATCTCGAGTACCTCGCCGCGGACGCCGCCGCCACGACGATCCGCTCCGCTTTCGCCGGCGCCACCCCCCCGGCGGTGGTCCTCGTCGAGGACGTCGACCGCATCGCCCCCGGCGGCGACGACCGCAAGGCCAGCGGCGCCGTGCTCCTGCGCTGTCTCGACGACGTCCGCACCCGCCCCGGGGTCCTGGTTGCCGCCACCACGGCCGCCCCGGAATCCTGCGACGCCGCCCTCTTCGAGCCCGGCCGTATCGACCGCCGCATCGACATCCCCGTGCCCGACCGGCCGGCCCGCGCCGAGATCCTTGCCGTCCACAGCCGGGGGCTCCCCCTCGGAGCCGACGTCGACCTCGAGTGGGTCGCGGCGCACACTCCCGGGTTCGTCGCCGGCGACCTCGCCCGGCTCTGCCGGGAGGCCGCCCTGGAGGCGGCCGCGCGCATCCAGGGCGAGGCTGTTGGCGGCCCCGCCGCGGCCCCTGTCCCTCAGGAGCCTCAGGCGCCCAGCGTCACGGCGGCGGACTTCCGGGGCGCCCTTGCCCGCGTGCGGCCCACGGCGCTGGCGGCTGCTCCCGTGGACACGGGCGACACGACCTGGGCGGACGTGGGCGACGCGGAGGAGACCAAGAAGGTCCTCACCGAGACCGTCCTCTGGCCCATCCGCTACCCGGACACGTTCACGCGCCTCGGGATGGACCCCGTGCGGGGCGTCCTCCTCTACGGTCCGCCCGGCTGCGGCAAGACGTTCCTCATCCGCGCCCTCGCCAACGAGTCCGAGGCCAACCTCGTCTCCGTGAAGGGCGCCGAGCTCATGAGCAAGTGGGTGGGCGAGTCCGAGGCCGGCGTGCGGGAGGTCTTCCGGCGCGCTCGGGCGGCGGCCCCGGCGATCCTGTTCTTCGACGAGATCGACGCCCTCGCCCCCGCCCGCGGGGGCAGCCTCGATTCGGGCGCGTCCGACCGTGTCGTCTCCCAGCTCCTCACGGAACTGGACGGCGTCGAACCCCTCCGCGGGGTCGCCGTGATCGGGGCCACGAACCGGCCGGACCTCATCGACCCCGCCCTGTTGCGCCCCGGGCGCCTGGAGCGCCACGTGTTCGTGGAGCCCCCCGATGCCGCCGCCCGCGTAGCGATCATGAGAGCCGTGACCCGCCGTATGCCTGTCGCCCCGGACGTCGACGTCGCCGGCCTCGCCGCTGCCGCCGACGGCTTCTCCGCCGCCGACCTGGAGGCGCTCGCCCGCACCGCGGGCCTTGCCGCCCTGCGGCGCGACCCGGCCGCCGCGGCGATCACTGCGGCGGACTTCGCCACCGCCCGCGCCGAGGTCGGCGCCAGCCTCGACCCCGCCACTGTCGCCGCCCTCAGGGCGTTCGCCACCCGGTAGCCTGCGTTCTTCCCCGCGCCAGGGAGCGGCTCCCCCCACGGTTCCGGGGGACTCATGCCCCCGACACCGTTCTGGGGAGCCCACGCACGGGATCCCGTCCGTGGGCTCCCCAGAACGGCCTGCGGCCCTGCCCTACAGGCCGAGGGTGGCGGCCCGCTGCAGGATCATCGCCGCTGCCGCGCCCAGCACCACAGCGACCACACCCCAGCGGGCCCAGGCGTTGCGGGTGTGGTCACACACCCAGGCGAGGCCCCCCCCGGCGACGAGACCGCCCACGTGCGCCTGCCAGGCGATGCCGGGGATGACGAACGTGATGAGGAGGTTGACGGCGAGGAGGACGCCGACCTGCTGGAAGAGCATGCGCCCCGCCGGGGAGCCTCGGCGGGCGACGGCGAGAGCGGCGACCACCCCGAAGAGGCCGAAGATGGCCCCCGAAGCCCCGATCGCCGGGGCCCACGTAGGCGCCAGCAGGACGTAGAGGGCGCCCCCGGCGATCCCGCTGGCGAAGTAGAGGACGAGGAACCAGCCCAGACCGAGCACCCCTTCGGTGTCCCGGCCCAGCACCCAGAGCGCGTACATGTTGAACGCTATGTGGAAGAACTCGAAGTGCAGGAACATGCTCGTGGCGAGGCGCCACCACTCGCCCTCGACGACGAGGCCGGGGACGTTGGAGCCGTGCTCGAGGAGCCACTGGCGGCTCTGGGGGGCGAGGGACAGGACGAACAGGACGACGTTCACCGCCAGGATCACGACGGTGGCGTCCACCCCCCGGCGTGTGGACCGGCTCGGCGTACCCGGGCGCCAACGGACCTGCGGGCTCGTGCGGGCGGCGTTCGTCACGCATTCGGGGCACTGGAACCCCACCGGCGCCTCGATCATGCAGTCCGGGCAGATCGGCCGCTCGCAACGCCGGCAGCGTACGGCCGCCTCCACGCCGGGGTGGCGGTAGCAGGCAGGGGCTGTGGCGGCTTCGGGGGTGACCGGATACGTCATGTCCTGCATTCAAGTCGGGGATGCCCGGGGACTTCCTGAGAGATCACATCTCCTCGGGGCACTCCACGCCGAGGACGTGGAGGCCGTCCCTCACGGCGCAGGCGGTCGCCGCCGCGAGACGGAGACGGGCCGCCCGCCGGGCGGGGTCCTCGGCGAGTACACGGAGGTCGGGCCGCTCCCGGGCCCCGGCGGTCTGGTAGGCCGCCCAGGCGTCTGCGACCGCGATCACGACGTCCGCGAGGTGGGAGGGGTCGTCGGCGTCCACGGCCCGCACGGTCGCCGCCGGGACTCCGCCGATGGCGAGCAGCACACGATGTTCGAGGTCGTCGTCCAGGAGACCAGGGTCGCCGGTGGCGAGCGCGCCGTCCAGAGTCGTCGCCCCTCTGCGGAGGATGGAGCAGATCCGGGCGAACTGGTACTGGATGCGAGGGGCCGTCTCCCCCTTGAACTCCACGGCGGCATCGACGTCGAACTCGAAGTCCGCCTGTCGTCGCATCCGGACCTGGCTGAAGAGCACCGCCCCGATGCCCACCTGACGGGCGACCGTCGCCGGGTCGGCGAGATCGACCTCCCGGGCGGTGATCTCCTCCCGGGCCCGCGCCTCGGCCTCGTCGAGGACCTCGTCCAGGGGAACGGCGTCGCCGCTGCGGGTCTTGGCCTTGCGCCCCCCGAGGCGCATCTGGCCGAACCCGGCGTGCTCGCAGCGATCGGCCCACTCGTAGCCAGCGCGCCCGAGAGCCCCGAACACGGCCCGGAAGCGGCCTCCCTGGCCGATGTCGGTGAGATAGAGCGAACGGTCGAAGTCGAAGTCGTCGTGGCGCTCGATGGCCGAGGCGGCGTCCCGGGCCTCGTACGTGGACATCCCGCGGCGGTTCACGAGCACGACGGGCTGCAGCTTGTCGTGCTTGGGCACGAAGATCGCGCCGCCGTCCGGATCGACCTCCGCCACCCCGGCGTCCACGAGGGAACGGGCGACGGCGAGAGCCGCGGCGGCGTAGCGGCTCTCCCCCCGGTACTCGTCGAAGTGCACGCCGAGACGCGCGTAGGTGGCGTCGAGGGCGTCCCGCGTGGACGCCACGATCGCCTCCCAGCGGCGGCGGGCGACCTCCTCGCCGGTTTCGAGGCGGGCGAGCCACTCCCCGGCGGCGGCCTTCACCGTGTCGGGGTCCGCACGCTCCTCCTCGTTCACTTCCACGTAGAGCGCCTGGAGGCGTTCCGGGGGGATGTGGGCGGCTTCGCCGTCGGGAACAGTGTCGAGCTTGTGGAGGAGTTGGCCCATGTTGTGGCCGTAGTCGCCGAGGAAGTTCAGGCGCACCACCCGCCAGCCCCGCGCCTCGTAGAGGCGGGCCACGGCGGCGCCCACCGCCGTGCCCCGCAGGTGGTGGAAGGCGAGCTTGCGGGCCGCGTTCGGCGAGCTGAAGTCGATCACGACCGTGTGCCCGGCGCCCTCGTCGCCTCCGGCCAGACCCCACCGGCCGGCCCGGGTGGCCGCCACGGCGTCGAGGACGGCGGTCGCGAGTGCGGCGGCGTCCCAAGTCACGTTCAGGAACGGCCCGGCCGCCGACGCCTCCCCCACGAAGTCCAGGGTCGCCGCCTCCGCGGCCATACGGGCGGCGAGCTCGGGGGGCGGCCGGCCCGCTTCCCCGGCGAGGCGGTGGCAGGCGAGGGCGACGTCGCCCATCCCCGAGCGGGGCGGCTCCCCCAGGAGGGGGGCGACGCGGTCGGCCTCCACCCCGGCCACGGGAGCAAGAGCAGCGGCGAGGCGTTCGGCGAAGTCCTGCAGGGGGTCGTTCTGGGCCACGGCGGGATCATCCCCGTCCCGGCCCTGACATGGCAAGCCCGGCGCCCGAACCCCCCCGGGGTGCCCTCCGCCATGTCCGGCAGCACACGCGCCCGATGCGCCGGGTTCCTCGCCGTTCTGGGCGCGGCCCCCGGGCTATTCCGCCCCGGGGGGGGCCCCGCCCGGGGGGGGGGGGCGGGGG
>CAYJLW010000066.1:13642-23060 GCA_964370965.1 uncultured Acidimicrobiia bacterium
CCCCCCCCCCCCCCCCCCCCCCCCCCCCCCCCCGCCGGCCCCCCCCCCCGGCGCGCCGCCCCCCCGCCCCCCCCCCCCCGCGGGGCGCGCCCAGAACGGTCGGGAGGATCCGTGGGGCCGGGTCAGATCTCGCCGGTGAGCGCCCGGGAGATGATCGTGCGCTGGATCTCGTTCGTGCCTTCCCATATCTGGTAGATCTTCGCGTCCCGGTACCACTTCTCCACCGGGTGGTCGGCCATGTAGCCGTGCCCGCCGAGGATCTGCACGGCCTCCTGGGTGACGCCAACGGCGACGTCGGCGGCGAAGCACTTCGCCATGGACCCCTCCGCCCGCAGCAGGGGCAGGCCGGCCTCGACCATCCATCCGGCCCGCCAGAGCAGGAGGCGGGCGGCGTCCACGCCCATCGCCATGTCGGCGAGCTTGGCGCCCACCGCCTGGTGACGGGCGATCGGGCGCCCGAAGGACTCCCTGGTCTGGGCGTAGTCGAGCGCGTGCTCGTAGGCGGCGCGGGCGAGGCCGACCGCGGCAGCGGCGTAGGTCATACGGGAGTACTGCAGCAAGAAGAGAGGATTGGGCCCCTTGGCCGTCCCGCCCCGGCGGGCCCGCTCCGGTACGACGTCGGCCGCCGGCTCCCCGCCCAGGCGGTTCCCCGCCGGCACCGCGCAGTCCTCCAGGACGACCTCGGCCGTGTGGGACGCCCGCACGCCCAGCTTGTGCTCGACCTTGCCCATGGTCAGTCCCGGTGTGCCCTTCTCGACGATGAACGCCGCCATGGCGCCCCAGCCGGCACCGGGGCGCTCGACGGCGAAGACGACGTGCAGGTCGGCGATCCCCCCGTTGGTGATGAAGCACTTCCGGCCGTTCAGGACGTAGGTGTCGCCGTCCCGGCGGTACGTCGTCGTCATGGCGGCGACATCGGAGCCGCCCTGGGGCTCGGTGATGCAGACGGCGCCGAGGCGGACAGTGTCCGGGTCGCAGAAGAGGGGAACGAAGCGCCGGCGCTGCTCCTCGGTGCCGAAAGCCATGATGGGCCCTGCCGCGTAGACTGAGGACCCGATCGTGGTGGCGATGGCGGCGCAGCCCCAGGCAAGCTCCTCCATGACGGCGAAGTTCGTGATCCCCATGAGGCCGCCGGGGACGCCCCCACCCCCGTAGACCTCGGGGAGCCCGAAGGAGAGGAGCCCGATGGCGTTCGCCTTCTCCAGCACCGGCCAGGCGACCTCCTCGCGGCGGTCGTACTCCCCGGCCACGGGGCGGATCTCCCGTTCGGCGAAGTCGCGGGCGAGCCGGCGCATGTCCTCCTGTTCCGGCGTCAACGAGAGATCGACCACATGGCCCCTTCGGTGCTTGACGCCCCCCTTCTAGCAGTGACGGTCGCGCAGCGGCGGCCGGCGGCGGCCGCGACGTCCGGCGGGTCCCCCACCGCACGGGCATCGGCATCGACGTGGTCCGGAGCTGACACCCGCCCCCTCCGCACTGGGGAGACGATGGGAGTCGAACCCGCGACCCCCTGCTTGCAGAGAAGAGGTCCGGGCCATCCGTGATCTGCACGGGTTCGCGACACCGCAGGTCAGCCGTGGTATCGCGTGTTGGTCGCTGCTGTCGAGCACCACCAAATCGCTTCTCGCAAGGTCACGCTTGGGTCACGACTGGCCGGATGATGCCGATCAGGGACGGTGACCGCTGCATCAATCGAGGTGCAGCCGCGTCTTGACGGCGGCGATGACTTCGTCGACCTTCGCGGCGCCGGCAGCTGACGCTGCCTACCAGACTGTCTCGACCAGCTTCGTCTTCTGGATCCACCCGTCCCGGGTGACGAGCGGCAGGTCGAGGGCGCGTGCCGTCGCGAGGATGAACCGGTCCCACGGATCGCCGAGAGCTTCCCGCGGGATCGAGATCGCGGCGTCGGCGACGGCCACGTCGATCGGATGCAGATCTACCTTCGGTGACGCCACCATCGCCGACCGAAGCCGAGCGAGATCGTCGATCGACACGCCCTTCGTCGTCTGCGTCACGTACCAGAGGTCGACCAGCGTCGCGACCGACACCACGATGCCATCGGTGGTCTCGGCCTCGAACAGCGCAGCCGCGGCGCGCTCGGACAGGCGCGGCGATCCCTGGACGTACCAGACGATGGCGTGCGAGTCGGCGACGACCCTCACGAAGACTCGGCAAGATCCCGCCTCGCCAGCTCGCTCGCCCGCTCGAACGCGTCCCAATCGAGATCAGGCAGATCGGGCAACGAGCCGGCAAGGCCGGACGTTGCGACGGAAGGCTCGTCCGTCGCAACGACGCGCAGGTGAGCGCCGGGCCGTAGACCGAGGCTCGCGAGCTGGTCGGCGGGGATGCTCCCGTCGTCAGCCACGACGAGCTCCTTCTCACCGGTGGGATCGAGCGCGCTCACGGGCCCATGGTACGACGAGATCACGGGAGCACAGAGCCCTCCTCTTGCTTCGGCGTGCACTGCCCTCACGATGCGCCGGAGAAATCCGCCATCCGAGGAGTCGCTTCCCGCTGGCTTGCCCTCGACAACGCACAGCCCACAACAGGGGCGGAACTCCGCCAGTAGATTCCCCGTTCATGCCTCTGGACCCCCAGGCGACAGCACCAGCCATCGCGAAGCAACAGGCGTGTCAAGGGTCTCCACCAACACGACGACACCCCCTCGATCGACTCCGTCGACCAGGAAGCACAGCCCGTCAGCTCATCGCGTGTCGCACATGTACCGGGACAGGTGTCGCACCTCTACGGGGCCCGCGCCGGGAACCAGGACCGGAAGCGTAGAAGTCCTGGTCAGGCCCATCATTCGTTGTCCAATGCGACCGTTCAGTGACCGCGGGCAACCGTCCTCGTGGGCACGCGGTGGGCACGCGGGCACCCGTTCCGTAGGGTCACGCCGCTACAGACCGTCGAGGTCGTCGGCGGTGTTCCACTGGCCGAGAAGCTTCACGTCGAGGACCGCGCCAGCGAGCTTCTCGGGGAAGACCGCCAGGATCGTGTCGACTCCGGTCGCAGACGGTGCGCGGACGGCTTGGAAGGCGTGCTCGTGGGCGGCCTCGCCTATCTCCTGGGTGAACCGGTGATCCTCCCGAACGAGGTCGGGTGGCGCGATCCCGAGCGCGTCCAGGATCGCTGTGTCTGCGAGGTCGAGGACCTTGTCCAGGTCGGCGCTGATCTCGAACAGCTCGCGGGGCAGTAGCGCCTCGACGCCCAGTCCTTGTCTCTCGGCCTGGCGGCTCAGTTCCGCAACAACGCAGGGTCGTGTCAGGCAGAGGTAGAGCACCGGGAAGCTGTGCGGCGGGTTGAACCGTCCGCCGAGCCGGCGTGCGCCATCGCCGCTACGAGGATCGAATCCTTTCGCCTGGTTCCGATAGGCGACCGCTGAGAGGGCGGTTCCGGGCAGATGGCCGAGCGCCCGGGGGTCGAGCGACGGCATGTCAGACGGTCACGCCCTCCGCGAGTGCCAGGAGGAGGTCGACCACTCGCTGGTACTGGCCGGTGGCGATGAGGTCGAGGGGCTTCTCGTAGCCGAGGTCGGGGTTCGGTGAGCGCATCCAGAACCGGGCTGCGTCATCGCGCATGACCCGCCGCGCGAGATCGACAACTGCGCGGAGCTCGAGCAGGCGCTCCTCCGCGTCCCGGCGAGGAGTCGCGGCCTCGGCCTTCCACCGGGCCACGCTCCGAGGATTGGTGTCGCTCACCCGCGCCAGGTCGACGGTGTCGACCACGTCGCCCTCGTAGAGGTGGTCCAGCAGAGAGGTGAGTGTGGTCATGGTCTCCTCGTCGCCCTAACATGGCGCGCTACGTCGCGCGTCTGTCATACTATACGTCGAGCGCTCGTAAGGAGTGCTACCCGGTGGGCCTCGACTTCGGACACGGTTTCATCCCACGCATCGGCGAGGAGAACTGCAAGGCGGTGGACCGCTGCGTCGGGTCGACGGACTTGTTCTCCTCCTCGCTCGAACTCCCCTGGGCGATCGTCGATGGCGCCTGGGCCGAGCGGAAGCCTGAACTGTTGGGCACGCTTCGGGAGCACGGCACGAAGCTGCTCGTCGACACCCACGGCTGGCGCTTCCGGTACGACTCGGCTCTCGGCGTCGAGAAGCTGCGGGCAACAAGTTGGGTCCCGACCTCGCCGGTGTCGCCCGTGGACAGCACACTGGGCGCATCCTTCGTTCGGGCGAGCTTGCGGGCACAGGCCGAGCTCGACGCCGGCGCGTGCCTTCTGTCCGGCGGGCTCCCGACGACAGCAGACGAGAACCTGCGGCCTGCCTACGAGCAGATCGTTGAGCTCCGGTGTCCACGACGACATGTCAGAGACCGTCCGTGATGGGCACGCAGTGGGCACACCCAGCGATCCGGCGAAGGTCACGGACGAACGGCAAGCTCGTGGCCAGGACTTTTGTGGTGGAGACGATGGGAATCGAACCCACGACCCCCTGCTTGCAAAGCAGGTGCTCTACCGACTGAGCTACGTCCCCGGGGTGCCCGCGACGATACCGCGGCGACGCCCGGCTCACAGAGGCAAGGTGTCGCCGGCCCCCCGTCGGGGAAGATCCCTCTCGCCCACCGAGAGGAGTCGGGCGACCGCGCAGCGAAGTACGTCGCATGGTCCGTCGCAGCCTCACCACCGCAGCCCTGACTCTCGCCCTCGCCGCAGCCGGAGTCACGCCCGCCCTCGCCGCCGACTCCGGGAGCGCCACCACGCCGGAGGGGCCCGCCGCCACGGGCACGAGCTCCGTCTACTGCGTGCGTGTGAAGGCCCGGAGCCGGAGCCGGAGCGCCCGCCGCAAAGCCCGCTACGTCCTCCGCTGCCGCCGGCCCTGATCGTTCAGGCGACGCGCCGCCACCCGTCGGCGGGCGGCGGGCTGCCTCCCCGGCCCCGTAGCCGGGCCAGGATCACGACGGCCGAGGCCACGAACGCCGTTGCGGCCGCGATGCCGGCTCCGATGCCGGACCAGCGAAGAACCCTCCTGGTGCGCATTCCGCGATCCTAGAGTCCCCCCATGGCATTCATCTCAGGCGGCCCCCGCGCCGCCGCCTCCGGCGAAACGTTCCACACCCACAACCCGGCGGACAACTCCGTCCTCGCCGCTGTCGCCCGCGACGGCGACGAGGAGGTCGATGCCGCCGTGGCCGCCGCCGCGGGCGCCTTCGACGCTTGGCGCTCCACCACCGCCCGGGAGCGCGGGCGCCTTCTCCTGCGCCTCGCCACCCTCGTGCGCGACCACACCGACGAGGTCTCCGGAATCGAGTCCCGGAACGCCGGCAAGCCCATCTCCTCGGCACGGGGAGAGATCGGCCTCGTCGCGGACTGCTTCGAGTACTACGGGGGCGCCGCCACGAAGCTGGCCGGGACCACGCCGCCCGTGGCCGCCGCCGGCCTCGCCGTCACCCTGCGGGAACCCATCGGGGTCGTCGCCGCCATCGTGCCGTGGAACTTCCCCCTGGTGCTCGCCTCCTGGAAGCTCGGCCCTGCCCTCGCCGCCGGCAACACCGTCGTGGCGAAACCCGCCAGCCTCACCCCGCTTTCCCTGCTGCGCCTCGCCGAGCTCGCCGTGGAGGCCGGCCTGCCCCCGGGGGTCCTCAACGTGGTCACCGGCCCCGGCACCACGGTGGGACGGACGCTCGCCTCTCACCCCGGGGTGGGAAAGGTGTCCTTCACCGGCGAGACGGCAACGGGCGCCGAGATCATGGCGCTGGCGGCGGCGGACATCAAGCGGGTCACGCTCGAGCTCGGCGGCAAGTCGCCCAACGTCGTCTTCGCCGACGCGGACCTCGAAGCGGCCGCCACCCAGTCCGTGTGGTCCGTCTTCGACAACGCCGGCCAGGACTGCTGCGCCCGCAGCCGCCTCCTCGTGCAGGAGGACGTCGCCGAGGAGGTCGTGGAGCGCTTCGTCGCCGCCGCGGAGGCCATCCGGGTCGGAGACCCCGCCGACGAGGCCACCGAGATGGGGCCCCTCATCAGCCCCGCGCAGCGCGACACGGTCTGGGACTACGTGCAGTCCGGCCTCGCCGACGGCGCCCGGGTTGCGTCCGGCGCCGAGCTCCGGGGCCCGGGCAACTACCTCACCCCCACGGTCCTCACGGGCGTCCGTCCCGACATGCGTGTCGCCCGGGAGGAGATCTTCGGCCCGGTCTGCACCGTCCTCACGTTCCGGACGGAAGAGGACGCCGTCGCCCTCGCCAACGACAGCGTGTTCGGTCTCTCCGCCTCGCTGTGGACCCGCGACGTGGGCAGGGCGATTCGTGTGGCCCGGGCGATGCGCACCGGCGTGATCTCCGTGAACTCGAACCAGAGCGTGCACATCGAGGCGCCCTTCGGCGGCTACAAACGCTCCGGCCTCGGGCGCGAACTCGGCATGGACGCCTTCGCCCACTACACCGAGACCAAGACGGTCTTCTTCTCCGAACGCTGACGTCTCTCTGCCGGCCCCGGCCGTCCCCTACGATGACGCCCATGCCTGTACCCGCCGTGGGGGTCTTCCCACCGTTCCTGGGCCCCGACATCGGGGCCACCGCCGCCTACCTTGACGCCGCCGCCGCTGCCGGCCTCGATCACGTCTGCGCAGGCGACCACGTGACGTTCTTCGGCGGCATCGGCTTCGACGGCATGATCCGCGCCGCCGTCCTCGCCGCTCTCGAACCCCGTCTCGCCGTCCACCTCGCCGTCTACCTCCTCCCCCTGCGACACCCGGTGCCCGTCGCCCGCCAGGTCGCCGACCTCGCCCACCTGGCGCCCGGCCGCCTCGTGCTCGGCGTGGGCGTGGGGGGCGAGGATCGCCACGAGATCGAGAGTTGCGGCGTCGATCCCGCCACCCGGGGCCGGCGCATGGACGACTCCCTCGCCGTCCTCCGCGGGCTTCTGGCGGGCGAGGCCGTGACCCACCGCGGCGAGTTCTTCGATCTCGACGACGTCCTCATCCGGCCCTCGCCGCCGGCGGCAGTGCCCCTGGTGGTGGGTGGCCGCTCCGATGCCGCCGTGCGACGCGCCGGGCGCCTCGGCGACGGCTGGTTGGCTATCTGGGTGTCACCCCGCCGCTTCGCCGAAGCCGTGGAACGGGTGGCCGACGAAGCCGGCGCCGCCGGTCGCCCCGACGTGCCCGACCGTCACGCCCTGCAGGTGTGGTGCGGCTTCGGCGAGAGCCCTGGGGCCGCCCGCCCGCCGCTCGCCACGGCGATGCAGACCCTCTACGGCATTCCCTTCGAGCGCTTCGAGCGCTACTCGCCCGCGGGCACAGCGGAGGACGTGGCGGCCTTCCTGGCACCCTACGTCGATGCCGGGTGCCGCACCTTCCATCTCGTCCCCCAGGCCGCCGACCCCGAGGCCGCCCTCGCCGGCGCCGCCGAGGTGAAACGCCTCCTGAGCTGAGGGCCCCCACGGGCACCCGGAGCAGCGCCAACCCCACCCCGACACGACGCCCGTGGGGTGAGGGCCCCCACGGACACCCGGAGCAGCACCAGCCCCACCGACCCACACCCACCCACCCCGACACGACGCCCGTGGGGTGAGGGCCCCCACGGGCACGCGGAGCAGCGCCAGTCTGCGGAGCAATGTGACCGTGGGGCTAGCTGGAATCGAACCAGCGACCTCATCGTTATCAGCGATGCGCTCTAACCGACTGAGCTATAGCCCCGGAAGCGCCGAACACGCTAGCACAGTGATCGGGTCCCTCCGATGGGCGACGTGCCCGTCGGGACCGTCAGGACGAGGGCGCCGCCTTCGTGGGCGTGGCAACGGGTTTGCGGGGCGCCTTGTGGCCGGCCGCTGCGGGGGGCGGCTTCTGCCCGGCAGTCGTCTTGGCGCCCTGATCCGTGGTCCCCTGGCCGGGTTTCTGGCCGGCGCCGGTTCGGGGCGGTCTCGGCCGGGCGCGACTGGCGCCGGTCGCGGCGCTCTTGGATCCGGTCTTGGGGGCTCCGGCCCCGCCCTTGGCCTTCGAGGGTTGGGGGAGCTTCATGCGCCGGATGCGGGCGACGCCGTTCCTGAGGAGCCCGGGCTTCGCCACGGTCGACCGCTCCTCGGCCACGTAGGTCACGCCGCCCGTTACGTCCGCTATGAGGTTGTACAGGGCGGTGAGCAGGGTGCTCAGGAAGACCATGAGGACCACGAACGCGACGTCGAGGAGAAGGCCTGCTCTCAGGAGTTGCCCGCTCCTGAGCTTGAACGATCCTCCCGCGAGGCTGCCGGTCAGGCTCTCCACCTTCGTCACCCATCCGAATGCCGCGATCACGTTCCACAGGACGATCCCTGCGACCAGGAGCATGACGCCCACAAGGGTGAAGAACACAAGGCTCACCTTGAACACCGACCAAGCGCTCACACGCGTGATCTCGGCCTTGGTCGTCTTTCGCGGCGGCGCCGAGCGTCGCCTAGGGGATTCCTGAGGCAACCAGCCCCCTTTTCCAGGGCCGCCTGCGGCGGCCGGGACGGGTCATAAGACTATCCGGCCGGCACGGGGCGGCGATACGCCGGCACCCCAGCGGCCGATGACGAGGTGCAGATCCGTCGGACAGCGGATACGATCAGACGCCGGCCGGGGGCCGGAACAGGCTCCTGTCTGTCGCAGAGAGGCGAAACATGAAGCGCGATCAGATCTTGGGGTTGCTGGCTTGCATCGCCGCAGCCGTGGCAGCGATCCCTGTCGGGGCGTTCGTCTGGGTCAAGACGCCGCAGGTGGACGTCCTTTCCAAGGACGTCGCTGTGCAGTTCCTCCTCAAGGGAGCCAAGAGCCTCGGCGACAGCGGCGTCGCCCTCACGGCGCTCCCTGTCGCCGTCGCCGTCGGCCTCCTCATCTGGACGTTCCTCCCCCGCGGGGCCCGGCGCGCCCTGTATGCGCTCTGGGGTCTGCTCGCCCTCGGTTCTGTGGCCCTGCTCGCGCAGCGGGCGTCCGGGATCCCAGGAAACAAGGATCTCGTGAGCAGCCTCGGCGTCGGGGCCTTCACCCTTGCCGGGGCGGGTGTCCTTGCTCTCCTTGGCGGAATCATCGGCGCCGGCAAGAAGGAAGCGGCGGCCGCTGTCCCGCAGGCAGGGGCGGCCTGGGCGGGCGCCTCCGGCCAGGCGCCCGCCTACGGACAGCCCGAGGCTGCCTACGCTCCCCAGGCGGGCTACGCCCAGCAGGACGTCTACGGTCAGGCGCAGTACGTGCAGCCCGCCCCCCAGGCGGGCTATGAGGCCCAGCCCGCCTACGACTACGGCCAGCAGGGCTACGCCCCGCCGGCGCCCACCGGGTGGCCCCAAACAGAACCTGCTGACACCGCCGCCTATCCCCCTGCCGAGTCCTGGCCGGCACCCGCATACGAACAACCACCCCCCGCATACCCCCCACCCGCCTACGAACAACCCACAGCCCCACCCCCATACGAACAACCCGCCTACGAACCCACACAGGTCGCCGAACCCGCCCCCTACGAGGCACCC
>CAYJLW010000067.1:0-22631 GCA_964370965.1 uncultured Acidimicrobiia bacterium
GGCGGGGCGCCCCCCCCGGCCCCCCCCCCCCCCACCGGGGGGGCGCCCCCCGCGGCGCCCGCCGCGGGCGCCGCCCGCCTCGGAGGACTCCTCGGTACCCCCTGGACCGACCGCCACGGCCACACCCGCCCCCTCACGCGTGACGACATCCTGGTCGTGGCGCCCTACAACGCCCAGGTGATCGAGCTCGAACGCACCCTCGGCCCCGGCCACCGTGTGGGGACCGTCGACCGCTTCCAGGGCCAGCAGGCGCCCGTCGTGATCTTCTCCACCGCTTCTTCGAGCGCTGAGGACGCCCCCCGCAGCCTCGACTTCCTCTTCAGCCTCCACCGTCTCAACGTCGCCGTGTCCCGCGCTCACGCTCTCGCCGTCCTCGTGGCCAGCCCCGACCTCCTCCGGGTGCGCTGCCGCCGGCCCGCGCAGATGCGGCGCGTGAACGCCGTGTGCCGCTTCGAGGAGCTCGCCCGGTTGGTCGCCCAGGATCTCCCCGTGCGCTTGTGAACACGACGATCGAGACCCTCCTCTCACGCGGCACGGACACCCTGGGCCGGCCCGTGCAAACCGGGGCGACATGTCGTAGGGTGTCCACCTTGGCTCGGGAGGAGTGCGGCGTGAGGGCGCTCCCTCCTGCAGACGACGGGAGGCACCTTGGGGGCTGGCCGCCATAGGAGTTGCGCTCGGGACCACTCCCCGGGCGTCGCGCGCCTCGGCGTCGCCGCATCAGCGGGACTGGCCCTGCTCGCGTTCTGGCTCCTCCTCGGCGCCACCCCGGGACGTGCCGTGTCCGTGGGGGGAGCGATCTGTCCGATCGGCGGGGGCGACAACTCCCTCACCGCCTCGGATTCCCTGATCGACCTCGGCCGCTCCACCGTCGGGGTCGAACTCACACCGGAGGGCGGCACCGCCGACACCGTGGCCGTGATCGGCCCGTCGGTGGACATGGCGGACCTCTCGCTGAAGTTCGGCCTCGACGTGGACGGCGACGGCATCGCCGACCTCGACGGCCGCATCCGGCTCCGGCTCTTCGTGGCCTTGCGCTTCGGCGGGGGCGGCGTCACCTGGCAGCACTGGGCGGTGCGACACATGCGCAACCAGGGTTGGCACATCCCTGACGTCCTCGCCTCGGAGTACGGCCGCGCCTACCCGGACAACCCCACCCTCGCCGGCTTCTTCGACTGGTTCTCGAAGTACTTCCTCGAGCTCACGCTCACGAAGGCCGCCGCGGCCGGCGCCGTCGACGTGCCCCGCGGGCGCATGGCTCTGGTGTTCCGGGCGGCCCGCGTCCTCGGCGGCACGCGCGAGTACTCGTTCTCACTCGACACGTCCTCTGCGGGAGGCCCCCCGGAACGCGCCACAGCCTGGCCGCACCGCACCCAGGTCGGGGTCTTCGTCGACCTCGGCACGCTCACGAGCCTCGTGAGCGACTGGCACTTCCTCGCCGCCGTCGGCCTCCGCACGGCAGACGCCGCCGGCAGCGAGGTCCCCTGGGACGCGATGCGCCTCGGCGTCCGCTTCGCCGACGTCAAGGAGATCTCCCTCGCCTACGAGAACCCTCCCGCCGGGGCGTCGGGACGGGTGGGATTCCCGGGAGACGCCGCCGTGGCCCTGGAGCACGCCTGCTCACCGGCCACGGGCCTCGACGCGAACCTGGTCCTGTCACACCAGGAACCGACGACCGGCGCGGTCCCGGAACGGGCGGTCCTGCGCTACGAGTCGGTGGACGAGTCCGGCGAGCGGGCGATGTACCTGCGCGCGGGCCTCGCCGACCCCGCCCGGGTCGTGGGGGTGCGCCTCACGCAGGCGGGCCCTGCGGGCGACGTGAACGGTGACGGATACACGGACTTCGCCACCGACAGGATCCTGGTGCGGCGCTCCGCCGACCGCACGACTCGCGCCGCTGCGGTGCTGGAGGCTTTCGACGCGACCGGGGACGACTCCGCCGACGTGTACCTCGCCCTTGACGCCCCCCTCCCACCCCGGCTCACGGCGGACCTTTCCGGGGCCCCGGTCCCGGGGGCGGGTGGGGCCGTGGAGAAGCCCCTCGACGTCGCCGACGTGAGGGCCTGCGACTCCGACTGGGGTACCCCGGCGTGCGACGCGACGCTCGCGGCCCTCACCGAGGCCCGGGTGCGCTTCACGAACGTCGTGCCCGCGGACGTCGACGGCGAACCCCCGCTCGACTTCCTGGAGCTCAGCCCCCTCCCCTCCGAGATCGGCCGGCCGGCCCCGGCGCGCTTCGTGCGCGCCGACCTCGACGGCCCCGCCGGCACGTACGCCTTCGGGGGCGACGTGGCCGGTCTCCGCCGCTTCCGCCTCGACCGGACCGACGGGGACCTCCGCGTCGACACCGTCACCGACGGGAGCAGCGACCCGGTGGGCGCCGAGGCCCATTACACCAACGAGAGCGGCACTGCCACCATGGACGAGCACGGCGTGCTCGACGCCCTGCCGGCGACCCTCGCCCTCACGGCCGACACCGACGACGTCCTCGCCGACGGCGACCCGGTCCGGGTGGGCTGGGAGGCCTCGACGGCGATCACGGCCCACGTCGCCGCCCGCCACAGCACCCTCGGTGTCGCCGCTCCCCGGGAGACGTACGTCCTCGCCCACGCCACGCTCCCGGCCGTGAGCGCGATCGCCCTCGCCCTGGACAGCGCCGCCTCACCCCACAGCGCCGCCTGGACAGCGTCGGCACCCACGGCCGGAGACCTCGGCCTCGCCACCCGCGCCCTCGGCGCCCCGACCCTCTGGGCGCACGCCACCGCGACCCTGCCCCCCGAGTTCCGGGTGGCTTGGAGCGACGAGGGCGACTACGCCGCCTTCGACGCCTGCGTGACCGGACCGGGCTGCGGGAGTCTCGACCTCCTCGGCGTCCTCGGCGAGACCTTCGCCAGGGACGCCGGGTACTGGCCGGTCGACGCCCCCTTCCACGGCTTCGACCTCGCCCCCGCCGAACTCCTCGCCACGGCCGGCGACCACTTCGCGCCCGCTGCTGTGGACTTCGTGGACGTCACCGGTGACGTCCCCGCCCGCGAGTGGGAGGCGGGCGCCGCCGTCACCGGGGTCCAACAGGTCGCGTACAGCAAGGACGCCGACGGCGACACGCGTGTGGCCGTGCGCAACGCCGGTTCCGGTCCTCTCGGCTTCGCAGCGGACACGGCGGGGGGCGGCGCCGCTCTGGACCTCTGGGGCGTTCTCGCGCGCCGGCCGTCAACGGCGGCAGTCGAGTTCAACACGGCGGCGGCCGCGCAACACGTGGACTGGGAGATGTCCTCGCCCACGGGCGCCGTCGCCGCCGCCGACATCCTCGCCTTGGACGCCGGCCTCGGCCTCCGGGCCACGAGCGCGGCGGGCTGGATCGGCAGCGGCCTCGGCCTCACCGACGGCATCCCGGCCGCGGCCAGACTCGACCTGGACACCCCCGGCCGCCGCCTGGGCTGGGAGGCGAGCGCCCCCACGAAACTGGACGTGGGGGCGGCCACGAACGAGAGGAACGCCGCCGGCGACGCCACCGTGCTGTGGGCCCGCCTCCGGGCCGAGCTCCCGGAGCGCCTGGCGGCGTCCTGGACCGACGCCCCCGAGGCCTCCGTGAAAGTGACGACTTGCACGGCCCCCGGTTCCTGCGCCCCGGGAAAGGTCGAGGTCACCGGCGGCATGGACGACGGGGCCGCCGTCGGCTTGTGGCCCCTGACGACCCCGTTCGCCTCGCCCAGACCGGCGCCGCCGGAGATCGCCGCCACGACAGCGGGCCACTTCGTGGCCGCTCCGGCGGAGTTCGTGGACGTCGCCGGGGACCCCCTGGACGACCCCTGGACCCTCTCGGCCCGCCTCGAGCTCCCCGAGACCGTCGAGTACCGCTTCGACCCGGTCGCGGATCGCACGGACTTCGAGGTGGAGACCGGCGGGGGAGCCCAACTGGGCGTGTCGGCGGACGTGAGCTGGACGACCCCGGCCGGGGGGACCCGCACCGTGTCTGCTTGGGGGGCGCTCGCCGCCGTGCCCGACAACGCCAAGGTGTCCTACGCGTCCCCCACGTCCGTCGCCACGTGGGACCTGAGCGCCCGCAGTGCGGCAGCGTTCGCCGTGAGCTACGAGAACGGGAACCTCGGGACCGTGGAGCGCACCGCCGCCGCCGGCTGGATCGGCAGCGGCACCGGCGCCGCCGACGGCGTGCCCCTCACGGCCACGCTCGACCTCGACCTCCCTCCGGGTCCGGTGGCGGCAACGTGGAGTGCCGGGGGGTCCGCCGCCGTAGAGGCCGGGTACGCCGCCGACGTCGTCGGCCTCGGCGCCGAGCCGCTGGGCTGGGCCCACGTGCGCGCCGTCCTCCCCGCCTACGCCGCCGTGTCGGTGAAGAAGGGCGACCGCGTCGCCTTCACGACCTGCCCGCCCGGCCTGGGCTGCACGCCGGTGCCGGCGCTCGTCCTGCGCGGGGGCGTCGACCGCACGAGGGCGCCCGGGTGGTGGCCCTTGAGCGAGCCCTTCAGCGCGTTCGCCGGCGTCGCCGTGCCCGCCGAGCTCGCCGCGACCGCCGCCGCCCACTTCCCCACCGCCGCCGCCGAGTTCGCCCGCGTCGACGGGAGCATCCCCGCCGACCTCTGGACCGGCGAGGTGCAGACCACGGCGGTGAAGGAGGCGAGCCTGGCCGAGAAGACGGTCGTGGCCGCCGGCGTGAAGACCGTCACGACGACGGCGGAGCTGCACCGCACCCCACCGGGCGGGCCCGCCCCCGCCCTCGGCCTCGCCCTCGACGTCGAGGACGCCCCCGCGGACACCGTCGACGCCTGGGGCGTGGTCGCCCGCCTCCCTGCCGACCTCACCGTGGACCTCGCCCGCACGAGAAAGGCGGGGGGCGACGCCCTCGACGTGACGTACGACACCGGAGGGGTGGTCACGGGCGCAGCCCTCGCCGCCACTCTGCGACGCGGCGGGGGAGCACCCGCGGACAACAGCACGCTCGCCGCCGCCGGGTGGCTGGGCAGCGGCGACGGCAGCACCGACGGCATTCCGGACACGGCTCGCGTCCAGGTCGATCCCGGGGGCAGAACCGACCCCGCCGTCCCGTTCGCCTCCTGGACGGCCTCGGGCACGGTGCACACCGAACTCGGCGCCGCCTACCGCACGGCCGAGATGGCCGCCGCCGACGAGCTCCTCTGGAGTCGTGTCGTGACCGACGTGCCGGACCACCTCAGCGTCTTCCTCGCCGGCGCGGCCGGGAAGGTGCGGGGCGGCCGCGTCGAGGTCTGCACCGTGGCGGAGGTGCTGGCGGGCTGTCCCGGCATGGACGTCGTGGCCACGCTCGCGCACGAGAGCGAGACGGCCGCCGGCCACGCCGACGTGGGCTACTGGGCCCTCACGGAGGCGCTCGCCCCGGCCCGCCCCGACTGGCCGGCGGAGCTCGCCTCCGCCCGCCCCGACGACTACGTGCGCGTGGACGCCGACGTCGACACCGTCGCCCCCGGCGAGAGGTGGGACGTGCGCGCCGACCTCCGCACCCCTGTGATCGACGAGCTCGGCGTGTCCTTCGACGTCCCCGACGGGAGCCGGAAGGTGTCCCTGGCAGGCCGGGCCAGAGCAGCGGGTGGCGGCCCCGCCCGCTTCTTGTTGGACGCCACCGGCCGCTTCGAGGGCGCCGACTCCAGGGGGGAGGGCGACGCCCGCATGGTCCTGGACAGCCTCCCGGAGAGGGTCGCCGTCGACGTCGTCCTGCCCGGGAGCAGCGAGAGCGACAACCTCCTCACCAGACTCGCCTGGGACGACACCGACCCCACGCCCCTCGGGCTCGCCGTGACGGGCAGGGTGGACACCAACCCAACCGGCGCCGCCGACCCGGCGAAGGTCACTCGCGGGGCCCTGATCGCGAACACGACCGTGCCCACGACCGGGAGCCTCCGGGTCCACCGCGGGCAGAGCCCGCTGCCCACCCCGGGCGACGTCCTCGTCGCCGAGTGGAACGCGAGCGCCGCCGCACCCCTGGACGCCGGCGTCTCCTGGGGCACGGAGGCCGACCTCACGGGCGGACGAGTGCATGCCGCCCGCCTCACCACGTCGATCCCTCGACGGCTCCGCCTCCTCGCCGTCGACCGGCCCCTCCTCGTCTACACGTCCGAGCGGAAGTTCGCCTTCGCCGCCTGCGCCCCCACCGACGGGGAGATCGACGACGACGTCGTCGCCGGCACCCTGGGCGTGGACGAGTCCGACTGCGACTCGACCGACGCCACGGGCCTGTACGGGATCGAGGCCGCCCCCCTCGGGGTCGGCAACATCGGGTACTGGCCCGTGACCCGCACCGCGGACTCGCCGGGCGCGGCGCCCGCAGCCCTGGCGGCCACGCAGGCCGACCACTTCGTCGTCCCGGCGCCCCCCGCCACGGACTCCGTCGTCGCAGACGAGTCCTCCAGGCAGGCCTCGCCCACGGCGCCGGACCCGGTCGACGACCGCCTCGCCAAGTACAGCGTCCGCCTCACGGGCCTCCGCCTGGCGTCCTACGCCGCGAAGGTCGACGAGAGCGCCGGCTGGCCCAAGAGCACGCACGACCTCCGCGTGCGGCGGACGCCCGGGGGCCCGGCGTTCGTCCTCGACGCCACCCGGAGGACGCGCGACGCCACCGGCGTCGACGCTCTCCGCACGGATCGGGCGTACGCCGCCCTGAGCGGGCTCCCGGCCCGCGCCGACGCCTCGGTGGAGATCCGTGACCGCGGCAGCGTCGACGGCACGCTCGAAGGCAAGGTCACGTGGGACACCGACGCCCGCCCCGTCGCGGGACTCTTCTTCGACCGGCTCCTCGATCCCACCTCTGTGGCAGCGGCCGGCCTCGGGGAACACGACGGCTACCAGACCCTGTCACAGATCGCCGCTTGGGCGGGGACCGCCGCCGGTGACGCCCTCCCCCCCGCCGGGGACCTCTCCTTCACGCTCGCTTCCCGGGCGGCGGCCCCTGACCTGGCCCGCGTCACCCTCGACACGCCCAGCGGCGTGAACGTCGCCGTCGACGCCGCCTTCGCCATGGGCGCCTGGAAGATCCCGCCCCAGTCCCAGACCCGCTGGCACACGCACGGCCGCGTGCAGGCCGAGCTCCCCAGCCACCTCGACGCGTTCTGGCGCCACGACACCAGCGGCGACATGCGCGCAGACCTCGTGGCCTGCACGGACCCAGACCCGGACGACTGCGACGACAGCGAGAAGATCCGGGACATGAAGATGTCCCAAGTCCACGAGCCTTGGTACACACCCGCACTCGAAGCGCCGCTGTCGTCGTTCCCCTTCATCGCGGACTCCACTCCCGCGGGCAAGGCGGCGTTCCCGGCCTTCGGGGACCCCGACTGGGAGGGGGGCGACTTCGCCCGCTACGTCCGCCGCCAGGTCTACCCCTACCCTCTGGACGAGAAGCAGACCCGTGTCGAGGTGTCCGGGAAGCTCGACACGCTCGCCGCCGCCAGCTTCGGGGAGCGCACGCGTGACGTGGCCGCCACGCCCAGCCCCGCCGTGCCGCTGCGCACGGTGGAGCTCTGCCTCGCCGGCGAGCCCGCCGGAGGCGAGCTCGCCCTCCGCTCGTTCTCCGAGGACCGCCCCGCGGTGGTCACCGACCCCTACGCCATCGGGCTCACGTACGTGAACACGACCCTCAAGCGTATGACGGGGGCCGGGTTCGCCGAGGCGGGCCCCGTGGCGCTCGCCGCCGAGCTCAACCTCCCGCATTTGGAGGACGCCCCCTCCGGCCTCGACATGCTCGACGTCGACAGCAACCAGAGGGACGCCCTCGACGGGAGCCCCCTCCTCTACCTCGCCCAGAGGCCCTGCAGCGCGGTCGCCCTCGCCGACCACGCCAGCGACCCGGTCGTCACCGTGGCTCCTGAGGACGTCCCCACCGCCCCCTGGCACCTCCTCCTCACCGGCCTCCTGCGCAGCGGCACGTGGGACGGCGTGGACGTCGTGCGCGACCGCGCCCGCCTCGACTTCTCCAACGGCTACCTCGACACGGAAGACCGCGACCTGCTCTCCCCCGGCGAGCTCACGCCGGGTGACCCCGGTCTCGTCGACGTCGCTGCGCTCACCGAGGACTACACGACGTCGACGCCGGGTGCCCCGCCCGCCAAGGGTCTCCAGGTAGCGGCGAACTGGCGCGTGGCGCGAGCGGCCCTCGTGCACCAGCCGGTCGTCTCGCACTGCGGGAAGGGCACCCAGGGCAGCCCGGCCGTTGCGTGGGCCTACGACGTCTGCAAGGTCGAGCGGCGCGCCTACGACTCCGAAGACCGCTGGCGGGTGGAGGCGCGGGTCCGGGCGAAGCCCGCCGTCTCCGGGGACGTGGTCGCCAGGCTGAGCCTCACGCTCGTGGGCGACGAAAGCGAGCTCGCGGGGACACGAGTCGACGCCAAGTACGTGACCCAGCACGTCTACGTCGCCGGGGTGCCCGCATCCTTCGACCTCGGTGCCGACCTCGTCTCGCGCGAGCGCGACGGTCGCCTCTCCGTGGCCGCGAACCTCGACGAGGTCGCCGGATCCGCCGGGGCGCTCGACGAGGTCGTGTACAGGGCGTGGAACGACTACGGCCAGCTCGTCGGGGACGAGAGGCGCCTCCCGCCCCGGCTCGTCCCCCCCGAGCTCCCTCTGGGCACGGACCCGCCCGACCCGGACGACCCGAACACGTTCGACGTACCCGCCACGTTCCTCGTCTTCACCGAGGTCCCCTCGCGCCTGCACGCCCGGTTCGACGCCTGGCTGGGCTCGGGAGGCTCCCGCGAGGACCGCACGTTCATCCGCAACGGTTGTTTCGGCGGCGCCGATGCCCACCACAAGACGGCGAACTTCGACCTCGACTGGAAGGCCAAGGGCGACACGCTCTACACGGTCGACCAGAACGGCGACACGACGACGACGGCCTACGCCACGAAGACGACGCCCCCCACGGACGCCGACCCGACATTCGACGCCCTCGTGGACACCGTGAACGCCTGGACCCCGGCGGCCTCCCAGCCCCGCAGCGACAGCGAAATCCGCTCCCCGTACGTCCACGGCAGCTTCAACCTCGGGGACGCTGCACAGGACGTGGAGTTGGACCTGGGCACGTACAGGACCCGCCGCTACAACCGGGCCGCGGGGGCGCCGGCCGGGCGGGCCTACGAGGACGCCACGGACAACGGCCTCACGTCCGCCCGGCTACGGGCCCGGACCCTGGGCGGGACACCGAAGCCGGTGAGCGGCACACTCCGGGCCCTGCTCCCGGGTTTCGTCGTCGACCGCCACAAGGTCGTGGAACCCGGCCCCCGCCTCCTCGGCCTCGATGCGTGCGTGGACATGGACCTCCCTCTGGAGCTGAACCTCGCCGGCGCCTCCTCGCTCGACCTCGTCGACATGTCCGCGAACCTCCGCCTCGAGAGCTCGCCGTCGGGCGCCGCCTCCCTCCGCTTCCGGGAGACCACGTACTCCGGCCCCCACGCCCCCGACGAGCTCCCGGCGACCCCCTCCGCCGGGGCGTACCACTGGGTGCACTACGCCCGCCTCACGCTCCTGCGCGACCTGCTCACGGCGAGTGACCTGATGGAGGCCCTGAACACGTGGCTCACGAGCCCCGTCTTCTCCACGCTCTTCGCCGGCCTCTCCGTGGCGTCCAACGCCATGAACCGCAACACGTACATGCTGCAGCGCCTCGACGGCTTCGCCCCTGTCGAGCACATGGACGGGTCCGGTGTCGTGGAGACGAACGCCTTCGCCGAGCTCACGAGCTTCAACCTCTTCGACATGACGGCCCAGAAGGCGCCCGCGGCCACTGTGGGCACGAGCTCGCCCATCACGGCGCCCGCCGACGTCACCCTGAATCCCATCCTGCCCGGCGTGGTCGTGCCCTCCCTGCCGAGCATGACGGCCACGTTCTGGAAGCTCATCTGGGGGACCGCCCTGGCTCCTGACGGTGTCTACGCTCCCCCCGGTCCGGCGGGCGTGGACGTGGGCAAGACCGCGGCCGACGACGGCGGCGGCTCGCTCACGACAATCGCGCTCGACAAGGACGCCAACGCCCCCGACGCCGACACGCTCGTGGGGGACGAGGAGCGGATCGCCACGCTGGACGACGGCACCGACGTGTTCCTCCGGGTCCTCTTCAACCGCCACGGCAACGTGGAGGTGTGGCTCGTGGGCTCCCTCGACTCAGATGCCGGACCGGTGGGCCGCTTCGCCAAGAAGATCCTGGCGGGGAAGAACTGCTTCGGCGTCGAGGAGCTCGACCAGGTCTCTCTGGAGATCGACTACACCGTCGACGTGGCGAGCACAGGCGCGATTCGCCTGAGCGGGGTGAGCGGAACGTGGACCGACGGCACCGACGGGGGCCCGCTCGAGGGACTGGAGCACGCCGTGGCCGAGAACGGCACTCCCGCCGGTGAGGTTCTCCTCTCGGACGCTTCGGGGGACATGGGCTGGACGATGCCCGGCGACCTCTCCCTCTCCACGACCTCGGTGCCACCGGGCGACGAGGTGGACGTCACGGTCCCGACCCTGCCCCCGGGACCGAACGGCGGCTGCTACCTGCTGCCGGGTGACGGCCGGCGGCTGTACGTGGGGTGGCCGTCCACCAAGACGGTGCGCTACCAGTGGCCCGGGCAGTACGAGGTGTTCATGGTCTGCTACGGCCGCAAAGGCGGGCGCGCCGGTCTCGTCTACGAAGGCGGAACTGTGACGGTGACCTCGTGAAGACCGTGGGCCGGGAACGGCGCCGGGGCGTCAGGGGGAGGGTCGGCCTGCCGGCCGCACTCGCCGCCGCTCTCGTGCTCGTCGTGCCCTTGGGGCCGTCCGCGAACGCCCCCGCCCTCGCGGACGGCCCGCCCACGGCCACCTGCTCCGCCTCCCCCGACAACCTCGCCACGGCGACCACTCCGGTCACGCTCACCGGCGCCGGATCGGGCGGCACGCCCCCGCTCACGTACTCCTGGAGCTACCTCGACCCGTACCAGCACCAGCGGGTCCACATGGGCGCCGGGCCCACGATCACCTTCGAGTTCCCGGAGAAGACCCAGTACGACGTGACCCTCGCCGTCACGGACAGCGCCGGCCTCTCCGCCACGTGTGAGGCCATGGTGTGGTACGACCCGGGGAGCCCCATGCCGCCCTTCGTGCGCTCGGCCCCGCCGCCGCCGCTCACGTCTCCCCGGACGCCCACGACCGACCACGCCCCCCCGATCGGAGAGTGCCACGCCGAGTACACCGACGGCTCCCCGTTTCACGTGCGCTGGGTGGCCACGGGCTCGGACCTCGGCGGCGGCGACGTCACCCTCACCGTCGAGGGCGTCGACCCGGTGTCCAACGCCGCCTTCGAGGACGAAGCGGGGCCGTCCCCGGCGCCAGAGGTGAGCAAGGACGTGGACTTCGCGCCCGGCCCCCACCCCGGCCCGCAGCGCTACGTGACGGCAAAGGTCCACGTCGTGGACGAGGAGGACGAGCACTACGACACCTGGTGCCAGGCCGTCCTGCCCTATGTGGACTTCGAGAGCGGATCCTCCGACGACGACGAGATCGTGCCCTACGTCACCTGCGAGGCGGCGCCCACCGAAGGCCGGGCGCCTCTCGAGGTGGTCTTCAAGGGCTACGCCGCTCACCCCCTCGGCCTCCTCGTGGCCTTCAGCGTGAGCTTCGGCGACCCCGAGAGCCCGGACGACAGCTCCACGGGCGGGTTGTTCCGCCTCGGCTTCTCCGCGGCCGAGGACGGCCCCATAGTCGTCAAGCACCGTTACAAGAAGCCCGGCACGTACCCCGTGGGGTTCCTCGCCCTCGACAGCGACGGCGACGCCGCGATCGCCGACTGCGGCCCCGTCACGGTGTCCAAGGAGCTGGTGACGATCTGGCCCGACATGCTCGACGGCACGGATTCGTCCTGGCGGCCCGCCTACCGCGAGACCGAAGACGTGATGGAGATCCGCGCCCTGGCGGGCGACAGCGACGCCGGCGTCTACGAGAGCGGCGTCCCCATGGGCTTCGAGATCGTGAGCGACTCCCCCAACGGCCTCCTCGACCCGTCCCTCTACCCGCTCCCCCACGAAGAGGGCGGCCTGGAACTCCGATGTCTGGAGGGCCTCGGCGACGCCTGCGTCACCGACGCCGACGGCACCGTGGTCTTCGAGTACAGCTCGCCCTACCGGGGCCCCGGGGTCGTGTCGGCCGACCGGGTGCGGGTCTTCCAGGACGCCAACTCCAACGGCCGTCACGACGACGGCGAGCCCTACGAGACCGCGCGGGTGACGTGGCGTACACGCGCCTGCGACGGGGGGAGCTGCGGATGCGTCGACGTCGCCCTCCAGTTCCGCAAGCATCTCGTGTACGGCGGACGCCCCAACGCCGCCACCATGGAACCCTTCGAGCAGGACCTCATCGGCTGAGGAGCCTCACTCCCTACGGCGTGCAGCGCAGGCGAGAAGGTCGAGGGCGGGCCCAGGGAGGCGCCGGTCACGCGCCCAGACGGCCCGGAGCCGGCGGTGGAGATCGAGCCCGCTCACTGCGACGGCCACGAGCGCCCCCCCGGCGAGCTCCCCCTCCACGGCGAGGCGGCTGAGCACACCGGGGCCGGCACCGTTGGTGACGGCGGCCTTCACCGCAGTCGTCGAGCCCAGGGCGAGCAGGGGCGGGGGCTCTCCCCCGTGGCGGTGCGCGAAGAGCGCCCGGTCCAGCGCCTCCCGCGTGCCAGAGCCCTCCTCCCGGACCACGAGCCGCGTGGACACGAGATCTGAGGCCCTCAGGGGTCGCCGTCGCCTCGCCCACGGGTGTGCAGGCTCCACCACGACCACGAGCTCGTCCCCGCCCACGGTGCGGGCGGCAAGCCCTTTCGCCACGGCGGGACCCTCGACGAAACCGAGGTCGACCTCCCCGGCAAGGACCCGCTCGGCGACGCGCGTGGAGTTCACGACGTCGAGCTCGCAGGCGACGTCGGCATGCGCCGCCCGGAATCGGGCGAGCCAGGCGGGCAGGAGGTATTCGGCGATCGTGTAGCTGCCGGCGATGCGGAGGCGGCGTCCCTCGGACGTGCGCAGCGCGGCCACCGCTCCGTCGAAGCGTCCGGCGGCGGCGAGGACTTCGCGCGCCCAGTCCCCCACCAGGGCCCCCGCCTCGGTGGGCCAGCTGCCCGTGGACGCGCGTTCCAGGAGGCGGACGCCGAGGCGGCGCTCCAGGGAGCGCAGGCGCGTGCTCGCCGAGGGCTGCGCGACGCCATGCGCCACCGCCGCCTTCGACACGGAGCCGAGCTCGAGGACGGAGACGAAGAGGTCGAGCGCTCCCAGGTCCGGCGTGCGGGAACCCAACCGAGGACCCAGAGTCATAGGCCAGAACTATAGGGGGAGAGCCCGTTGCCGTGTTCCCCCGGCGCCGGAAGGCAGCCACGCTGTGGACATGGCGTCACTCCGCACCCTCCTTCGCCCCCCCTCCCGCCCGGGCACTCCTCCTCCGGAGTCGGCGGCCGGGCGACGCCACCACGTGCTTCCCGGCCTCGCGGTCGCTGCGGGCGGCGCCGCCGCCGCCTTCGGCCTGCACGCGCTGTGGCCCGGCGCGTCCCCGCTGGTCCTGGCCGCCGCCGTGGGCGCCGTCCTCGCGAACTCCGGCTGTCTCCCCCCCGCCACGACACGCGGCCTCGCTTTCGCCGCCCGTGCCCTGCTGCGGGTCGGCGTCGTCCTTCTCGGGTTCCGCCTTGCCGCCGGCGACCTCTTGCGCATCGGGGTCCCGGGGCTGGGTGTCGTCGTCACGGTCGTCACCCTCACCTTCGCCGGGACGCTCTGGGCAGGCCGGCGCCTCCGCCTCTCCCGAGACCTCACCCTGCTCGTCGCCACGGGGTTCTCCATCTGCGGCGCCTCCGCCGTGGCCGCCGTGGACGGTGTCGTCGGGGCCGACGGGGAGGACGCCGCCTACGCCGTCGGCCTCGTCACCCTGTGCGGCACGCTCGCCGTCGTCGTCCTCCCCCTGCTCTCGGGCCTTCTGGGCCTCGGCCCGGAACGCTACGGGGCCTGGGCGGGGGCGAGCGTGCACGACGTCGCCCAGGTGGTGGCGGCGGCAGCCCCCCACGGACGCGCCGCTCTCAACGCCGCCGTCGTCGTGAAGCTCGCCCGCGTCGTGCTCCTCGCCCCGCTCGTGGTGGGCGTGGGCCTCGTCGAGCGCCGCCGGGTGGCAGAGGGCGCCCGCGCACCGGTCGGCCCCCGGCCCCCGCTCGTGCCGGGGTTCGTCGCCGCCTTCCTGGGCGCCGTCGCCCTACGCAGCCTCGGCTTCGTGCCCGCGGAGTGGCTGGGCGGACTCGCGGCAGCCGAGAAGGGCCTGCTCGCCGTGGCCCTCGTGGGTCTCGGTGCGGGGGTCCACGTGGGCCGCCTCCGCCGCCTCGGCGGGCGTCCGGTCATCTTGGGCCTCAGCGCCTGGGTCCTCGTCGCCGCCGCCTCCTACGCGGGCGTCCGCCTCCTCCCGCCCTGAGCCCCGGAGCCCGGGACGCCCGTGGTTGGATGCACCCGTTGCCGGCACGGACGCCGGCCACCGACAAGCATGAAGATGGGGACACTGACGCGGGGGCGCTTCGGCTGATCGCGTGCTGGATGGTACGTCTGCGTTACATCCAGCACGCGAACACTGTTCGAGACAGGGCCGCCACCGTCCTGGCCTAGGCGCGCGACCCTCCATCCCCCAACCACGCCCGCCCCCACCGTCGGACACCGCCCGTCTGGCGGGACGGGGCCCGACTCCGACAAGCTGTCACCGTGCTGGCGGTCCAGGGACTCACGAAGAGCTACGTGGGGCGCGTCCTGTTCGAGGACGCTGCCTTCGTCGTCGCGCCTGGGGAGCGCGTCGGGGTCGTGGGTCGCAACGGGTCCGGCAAGACCACGCTGTTGCGCATCCTCCTCGGCGAGGAGACGTCGGACTCCGGGACCGTGACCACGCCGAAGGGCTACACGTTCGGTCACCTCAGCCAGCACCTCGACTTCGCCGCCCCCACCGTGCTCGACGAGGCCTGCACCGCCCTGCGCCCGAACGAGGACGGCTGGGTCGAGACCTACCGGGCCGAGACCGTCCTTTCCGGCCTGGGCGTCGACCCCGAGGCGTGGGGCCGCCCCCCCTCTGAGCTCTCCGGGGGCTTCCAGGTCCGCCTCAACCTCGCGAAGGTCCTCCTCGCCGGACCCGACATGCTCCTCCTCGACGAGCCCACGAACTACCTCGACATCACGTCCACCCGCTGGCTGGAGTCCTTCCTCACGTCGTGGCGGGGGGAGGTCATGATCGTGACGCACGACCGGGCGTTCCTGGACACCGTCTCCACGCACGTCCTGGGCATCCACCGCCGGAGACTGCGGAAGCTGAAGGGGACGACCGACCGGTACTACGACACGATCGCCGCCGAGGAGGAGACCTACGCCGCCACGCTCGCGAACGCCGACAAGGCGCGGGAGCACCTCGAGGCCTTCGTGCGCCGCTTCCGGGCGAAGGCGACCAAGGCCCGCCAGGCGCAGTCCCGCGTGAAGATGCTGGAACGCCTCGGGCCCGCCGAGAAGCTCGCCGACCTCGATGCCCTCGACTTCGTGTTCACGCCCGCGCCCTTCCCGGGCAAGACCATGCTCACCGCCGAGGGGGTCACGTTCGGCTACGAGGCCGGCCGGCCTCTCATCGAGGACCTCGACCTCGCCATCGGGGCCCGTGACCGCATCGCCGTGATCGGACCCAACGGCCGGGGCAAGACGACCCTGCTCGAGATCCTTGCCGGGGGCCTGGAGACCTCAGGGGGGAAGGTCTCCCGGAGCCCGAACCTCCGCCTGGGCTACTTCGGCCAGACGAACGTGAACCGCCTCCGCGTCGAGGCCACCGTCGAGGAGGAGATCCTCGACGCCCTTGAGCAGCCCACGCGGGGGCGGGCCCGCAGCCTCGCCGGACGGATGATGTTCGAGGGCGACGACGCCCTCAAGAAGGTGGGTGTGCTCTCCGGGGGGGAGCGTGCCCGGGTCCTCCTCGCCCAGATCCTCGCCCGGCCCGCCAACCTCCTCCTCCTCGACGAGCCCACGAACCACCTCGACATGGACTCGGTCTCGGCACTCGCGGACGCCGTCGCCGTCTTCCCGGGCGCCGTCGTCCTCGTCGCCCACGACGAGGACCTCCTCCACGCCGTAGCCGAGCGACTCGTGGTCTTCGACGGCGGCACCGTGGCCGTCTTCGAGGGCGGTTACGGGGACTTCCTCCGCCAGGTGGGATGGGTCGAGGAGAGGGGCGACCGGGCGTCCGGGCCGGCGCCATCCGGGCCCCGGGGCGCCAAGGCAGCCGGCCGGAAGGACCAGCGACGCGCCCGGGCGGCGCGCGCCGCCGCCCGCTCCCGGACTCTCGGCCCCCTTACACGCAAGATCACGGCGACCGAGGCCGCCATCGCCGACCTCGAACACCGCGAGGCCGAGACCACTCTCGCCCTCACAGCGGCCGCCGAGGCGGGCGAGAGCGTGGACGTGGGCCGCCTCGCCCACGACCTCCACGACGTCCAGACGGAGCGGGACCGCCTCTACGAGGTCCTGGTGGCCGCGTCCGAGGAGTACGAGGCACGCCGGGCGGAGCTCGACGCCACCGACGCGGCGGCCGGCCCCACTCCGTCCTGATCCCCCGGGCGCGGCCGGCGCGAAGGACTTAGGGTGGACGCGACCCCACCCGCGAACGGAGGGCTGTGCCCATGACCGAGATGACCTCCTACGACCACGGTGTCCCCTGCTGGACGGACCTGGGTACGACCGACCAGGAGAGCGCCAAGGCCTTCTACACGGGGCTCTTCGGATGGGAGTCCCGCGAAGACCCCGCACCCCAAGGCACCTACACGACGTTCACCCTGGGCGGGAAGAACGTGGCCGCTTGCTATCAGACGGCCCCGGAACAGGCCGCCGGCATGCCTCCCATGTGGACGACGTACGTCGCCGTCGACGACGTCGACGCCGTCGCCCCCCGGATCGTCCCCGCCGGGGGCACGCTCATGGGCGAGCCCTTCGACGTCATGGAAGCCGGACGCATGGTGCTGGCCGCCGACCCGGGCGGAGCGGTGTTCGGTCTCTGGCAGGCCAAGGAGCATGCCGGCGCCGAGATCGTGAACGAGCCGGGCGCGCTCACATGGAACGAGCTCGCCACCAGGGACCCCGATACTGCTGCCGCGTTCTACGCCGAGGCCCTCGGGTGGACGGCGAGGAGGTCCGAGGTGCCCATGGAGTACTGGGAGTTCCTGGTGGGCGACCGCTCCGTCGGGGGCATGATGCGCATGACCGAGCAGTGGCCCCCGGACGCGCCGCCGCACTGGGTCGTCTACTTCGCCGTCTCCGACTGCGACGCGACAACCACCAGGGCCGAGGTGCTCGGCGGCAAGATCGCCGTGCCGCCCATGGACATCCCCGTGGGCCGCTTCGCTTTCCTCACCGACCCCCAGGGCGGCGCCTTCGCCGTCATCACCCTCACCGAGGCCATGTAGCGCAACAGCCACGGGACGCAGCCGGGACGCAACCCGACACCCAGAGCGCGACACCCGAAGACCGCCCAGCCACGCCCCTGACCGTCCGGCAACCAGGGCAATCCGCGGAGCAGAAGTACTTTATGGTACGCGGAATTTCCTTGACACTGAATGAGGCTTCATTCATACTGCTGAGGCCGGGTCGCCCGCGTCGTGCCCAACGCCAAGCCCAGGACGACCCATGGCACTCGCCCGCCCCCTCCCTCAGCATCCCCCGGCGGGCGGGTGCCATCGAGCGAGGCGCGGACACCCGGCACTCCCCCCTTACCCTGTTCCGCACCCGCCGGCCGGGCGAGTGTTACTGCGCGTCACCCCTGTGGGCTAGCCTGGCCACCCACGAGGGATGTCCACGCCGGGGGGCGTGGTGGAGCGTGACAGGAGGGCCATGGACGAGCGCTTCGACGTCGTGATCGTCGGTGGGGGCCACAACGGCTCCACCCTGGCCGCCTATCTGGCGAAGTCCGGGCTCTCGGTCTGCGTGATCGAGGCCCGCCCCGAGTGCGGGGGCGGCCAGGAGAACACCGAGCCGAAACCCGGCTTCCGCATCGACCCCCACGCCACGTTCCTCTACGGGGCGGCCGCACCGGGCTTCGAGCAGCTCGAGCTGGGCAAGTACGGCTTCCGCTTCGTCCCGTACCGCTCCGTCGCCGGCTTCGTCACCTCCGACGGCCACGCCGTGAACCTCGGGGGCCGCTGGGACCCGAACCTCGCCACCGAGAGCCTCGCCCGCCACGCCCCGGGCAGCGTGAACCAGGGCGCCATCCTCCAGGTCCTGCAGAGCGAGCTCGGCAAGGACCTCCTGCGGGCCCTCTTCTGGACGCCGCCGTACCCCCAGGACGCCGACGTCGAGCCCATGGACCTCCCCTGGGCGCAGGTCATGAAGAAGACCTTCAACGGCATCTTCCAAGAGAAGTGGTTGGAGTACAGCCTCGTCGACCTCCTCGACGAGCTCATCGACTACGAGCCCCTCAAGACCCTGCACAGCTTCGGGGCCTGGTACTGCGGCGCCCACCCCACCTGGGAGGGCCAGGCGCTGCCCGCCCTCGGCGGCGTGCTCCTGTACGGCTACGGCTCCGGCTCCCCGCGGGGCGGCATGCACGCCTACGCCCACTCCATCATCCGCTGCGCCCTCGCCCACGGCGCCCGCATCATCACGAACTCCGTCGTGGACGAGATCATCGTCCAGAACGGCCGTGCCGTGGGGGTCCAGCTCGGCGACGACTCCGCGTTCCCGGGCAAGACGATCTGGGCGGACAAGTTCGTCGTGTCCGCCATCGACGTGCAGCACACGTTCCGGGACCTCGTCGGACGCCGGCACCTCGACGTCGGGATGCTGCAGAGCGTGAAGGACATCTCCCTGAAGGGCGGCAGCCTCTACGTCGCCTCCGTGGTGTGCCGAGAGCTGCCGAAGTACACCGCCGACACCGACGCCTTCCCCGAGGACGTCTACCCGTCGACGGTCGTGTTCCCCTGTGACGGCTACCACAACCTCTACAACCAGACCGCCGACGTGTACTCCCACAACCGGGCCCCGCTGCTGGAGAGCGACCACCTCACGATGATGGTCTGCACGCACGACGTCTACGACTCCACCCGGGCGCCCGAGGGGTACCGGGTGCTCTCGCCCATCTACCTCGAGATGCCCCCGCCCCAGTACGACGTCTCGGGCCCCGACGGCTACGCCCGGGACAAGCAGGAGATCACGAAGGCGATCCTGCGCCAGCTCCGCAACTTCGCCCCCAACATGACCGAAGACAACATCGAAGCGGTCTACGTGAACACGCCCTATGACTCGGAGTTCCGCAACACGGGCATGATCGGGGGCAACTGGTACGGCATCCGCCACTCCGAGGACCAGTGGTTCTCCAAGCGGCCCCTGCCCGAGCTCTCCCGGTACCGCACGCCGATCGACGACCTCTACCTCTGCAACCAGACGTCGCACCCGGGCGGCCTCTGCCTCATGGCCGTGCCCTACAACCTCATGCACATCCTGATCGAGGACGCCAAGGTCGAACCCGGCCCGTGGTGGTACCCGTCGCCCTGGCACATGGACGAGCACGGCCGCATCGCGGGGGCCTGAGGGGCCCCGTCCCCCCACCCCACGTCCCCCCGTTCTCGTCGCGGATTCCGGGGGTAGACCCGCAAGATCCGCGACAGGAACCGAGGGAACGACATGCGAGAGACGGGATCGGTGACCGGATGAGCCATGCAGCGGAATGCGACGTCGTCGTCGTGGGTGCCGGCATCGGCGGCCTCACCGCGGCGGCCTACCTGCAGGCTCTCGGCAAGGACGTCGTCGTCGTCGACCAACACTCCGTCGTGGGCGGCAACGTGTCGGTGTTCACCCACCACGGCTACGAGTTCGACGTGGGCACCCACTACGTCGGGGGCGCCGGCGAAGATGGTCTCTTCCACCGGGTCTACGGCGGCCTCGGCCTCGACGCCGACGTGGAATGGCGCCCCCTCGACCGCGACGGCTTCGACCACTACGTCTTCGCGGACGGCTCCACCTACGCCGTCCCCAACGGCGCCGGCGCCTACCGCGAGCGACTCCTGGCGGCGTTCCCGGACGAGCGCGACAGCCTCTCGGACTACTGCGACTTCGTCGAGGACGTTTCCGGAGCGTTCATGTCCACGATGGGCGCCGGGCCGTCAGACAAGCTCGCCGTCCTCTTCGCGAACCGCGACACCACGCTGGGGGATCTCTGTGAGCGCCTCGGGCTCTCCCCCCGCGCCCGCACTGTCATCGCCGGCCAGCACCTCGTCTACGGCGTCGGCCCCGCCCGCATGTCGGCGGTGATGCACGCCCTCGTCGTCTCCCACTACATGGACGGCGCCTTCTACCCCGCCGGGGGGAGCACAACCCTCTCCGAGACACTCGCGGAATACGTGCGCGCCCGGGGTGGGCGGATCCACCTCCGCACGCGAGCCGAACGAGTCCTCGTCGAGGACGGCCGCGTCGCCGGAGTGGCCCTCCACTCGCCCACCCCCGTGCGCGAGAGCGGCGTCCCCGCGGAGATCCGGGTGCCCGTCGTGGTATCCAACGCCGACCTGAAACGCACGGTCCTCGACCTCGTGGGCGCAGCGCACTTCCCCGCAGACTTCACCGAACGCGTGCGGGCGCTGCGCATGGCGCCTCCCCTGTTCGTGGTCTATCTCGTCCTCGACCGCGACCTCGGCGCCGAGGGCTTCCCGAACGCGAACTTCCACGTTCTCCCCGACGACGTCGACTCCGAGTACGACGCCCTCGCCCGCGGCGAGGTCTCCGGCGACCCCACCGTGTTCCTGTCCTTCGCCAGCGTGAAGGACCCCGGCAACGACCGCCTCTGCCGACCCGGCCAGACCAACCTGCAGGCGATGGCGCTCGTGCCCGGAGACCACGCCTACTGGGGCCTCGCCGCCGGCCCCGTCGGCGGGGAACGCTACCGGCGCAACCCCGTCTACCGGGAGCGCCGCGACGAGCTCACAGAGCGCGTGCTGACGCTTGCCGAACGGGCCGTCCCCGGCCTCCGGGACTCGATCGCGTACATCGAGGCGGCCACCCCGGTCACGCACGAGCGCTTCGTGCGCTCCACGAACGGCACGTCCTACGGCTTCGAGATGACCCCGGACCAGTCCCTCGACCGCCGCCCCGGCCCCGCCACACCCCTGCCCGGCCTCTTCCTCACCGGCCAGGGGATCATGACGGGCCACGGCATCGCCGCCTGCATGACCGGCGGCGTCCTCACCGCCGGCACCGTCCTCGGCGAACCCCTCCTGCAGCGCGTCCTGGGCGGCGAGCGGGTGGTCACCCCGGCGCCCGCCTGACCGCCGCCGGTGCAGCACCGATTCCACGGGCCGGGCGCCGGGTGCAAGCTTGTGCCGGACCCCCAAAGTGAGGCCGTTTGCCCGAGATACCGGGACAACGGCTTCACTTCGGGGTCGGGACTTGACCCTGCCCTACCCTCCTGACCCCGTGCCCTGCTTGATGACGAAGCTGTCGATCTTGCCCTTGCCGGTTCCGGGACCCTCGTCGGGGATCAGGAACCCGCGGGCCCCGAACTCCCCGTAGAGCTGGCTCCCGTCACGGTCCTTCAGCTCGAACTCGCCGGTGTACGTGCGCGACTCGCCCGGTCCCAGCTCGAGGGTGGTGAGGGCGTCGCCGCAAGGCCTGCCGTCGCTGTCGGCGAGGACGACGTTGCCGTCGGCGTCCACGACCTCGACGTCGTGCTGGCAGGTGGACGTGAAACGGGACACGCTCCTGTAGCGTGACACGTTCGTGACCGTGAACTCGTACTTCGCCACCGCCGTCACCTCGTTGCCCGGGCAGGGCCAGGTGACACAGACGATCGTGTTCGGCTGGCTGAAGTACTCGTCGCGGTCGAGCGCGAGAGCTCCCACGAGGACGGGGCGTCCCACGTAGGTCACCACAATGTCCCCGGAAGCCAGCGAGGTGTCGTGCTTGTATGCGCAGCGCCGGTCGAAGCCGCTCACCCGCACGGCCACCTTGTCGGCGAGGATGCTGTCGGACCCCGGCGGGGCGAGGTCGTC
This sequence comes from uncultured Acidimicrobiia bacterium, assembly GCA_964370965.1. Taxonomy (GTDB): domain Bacteria; phylum Actinomycetota; class Acidimicrobiia; order UBA2766; family UBA2766; genus CAYJLW01. Next base: position 22,001 of record CAYJLW010000067.1, read on the forward strand.
CACCCACCACTCCAGGGCGCACACCGGCGCCGGCAAGGGTGACATCCAGGGGCCGTTCACCTGCGCCAGGCTCCAGCCTGCGGCGCCGTTGCGACCCCACGGGCGCACGAACATGGGGAAGCCAGGGACAGTCTCGATGTTCAAGGACATCCCGGGGTCGTCGATGCCGACCTTGCCGGAATAGAACGCCGGCAGCATCGCCTCCCACGTGCTCGGCACCGGCCAGCGCCGCCTCTCCACCGCGAAGCGCACAGACCCGAACGCCCGCACCGCCGGGTTCGCGCTCGGGATCAAACCCTCCCCCTTCACGGTGTCCACGACTCCCGGCCTGGGGGCAGGCACGGTCTGGGCGCCGCTCCGGCCCGGAGCGGCGACACCCACCAGGCCCGCGACGGTCGCGAGCACAACGATCCTCTGCAACGTCCTCGCCCGACACATGGGAACTCCCTCCAGCCGTACCGCCTCCCGGATTCTCGCGCATCCGTCCGCCGTCTGCACGCCGACAGACACCCCCCGACAGACGCCTGGTCCCACGCCCCGTCCCGCGACCGCCAGCCGAACCGCGTTCCTGACCGAACTGGGGGGGGGGGGGGGGGGGGCGCGGGGGGGCCCGGGCGGGGGGGCGGGGGTG
>CAYJLW010000067.1:22641-22831 GCA_964370965.1 uncultured Acidimicrobiia bacterium
CCCCCCCCCCCCCCCCCCCCCCCGCCCCCCCCCGCGGGGGCCGCGCGGGGCCCCCCCGCGCCCCCCCCCCCGCGCCCAGTTCGGTTCTGGGGGACCTCAGCGGCGGCCCCGCGAGCGGGAACGGGATCGGGATCGCGACCTGGCCTTGCCCTTGCGAACCGACCGCGCCCGCTTGCGGGTGCAGCGGCGC
>CAYJLW010000068.1:0-21507 GCA_964370965.1 uncultured Acidimicrobiia bacterium
GCGGCCCGAGCGCGTCCTCCCGGACGAGTCGGCGAACCTCGTCGAGAAGTCCCTCGGCGACCATCCGGTCCACGCGCGCGTCGATCCGGCGGCGCAGGTCCTCGCGAGTGCGGCGGATGCCGACGGCGCGATACGCACGCCGTGGCGGTCCCGTCCACTCGCGTTGGAGGTCGCAGATCGGTCGCCCGGTCGCCTCGAACACCTCGACGGCGCGCAGCAGGCGCTTCGTGTCGTGCGGGTGGAGTCTCGCGGCCGCGACGGGGTCGACGAGGGCGAGGCGCGCGTGCAGCGCCCCCGGCGACGCCTCCTCTTCCTCCCGCAGCGCACTCCGCCGCGCGGGATCGGCGCGCGGACCCTCGAAGAGCCCGTGCAGCAGGGCGCGGAGGTAGAGCGCCGTGCCGCCCACGACGAGCGGCCGGCGCCCCCGCGCCAGGATGTCGGCGAACGCCGCTTCCGCCAACTCCACCCAGTGCGCGGCGTTCAGCCGCTCGCGCGGGTCGAGGACGCCCGCAAGGTGGTGCGGGACCGCGGCGCGGTGCTCGGGCCGCGGGGCGGCCGAGGCGATCTCTATCCCGCGGTACGGCTTCGCGGAGTCGCAGAGCACGATCTCGGCCGAGAGGAGCGGCGCCGCGTGGACCGCCGCCGCCTCCTTGCCGGAGGCCGTCGAGCCCAGGACGACGAGCAGAGGCTGCATGTCCGAGCGAAACGCGGGAGGGGGGGGGCCCCGGGGGGGGGGGCCCCCCGGGCCCCCCCCCGGGGCCCGGGGGGCCCCCCGTTTGGGCGGGGGGGGGGGGGGGGGGGGGTCGAAGCCGAGGTTCACGGTGCTCGTCGTGGCGTCGAGGAGCTCGCTGTAGGGGACGGTCTTGAGGTTCTTCACGGGGGTGTAGGCGGTGGTGGCGCCGTCGTCGCCCACAATCTTGAAGTCGACGTGGTCGGCGCTGAAGCGGAACGTGCCCCCGGTCACGGTGAAGGAGTACTGGATACGGAACATGCCCGCCATGGGGGCCTTCTCGCCGAAACAGCCCACGCCCTGGGCGACGAGGCGGGCGAAGCGGCCCACGGGGGGCTCCCCGGGGAGGTGCGGGTAGTCGCCCAGCACCCAGAGCTGCAGGTTCCCGTTGCGGTTGAAGACCGCCCGGAGGCGGACCTCGGTGCCGTCAGAGAGGACCCCGAGGAGGTGCTCGCTGCCCACGTAGCCGGTGAAGCCGTTGGGGTGCCCGGCGGAGTTCGCCGCCACGCCGATGTCGTTGTCGCGCTCGGCGGCCCACACGGTCTCGAGCTCGCCGGGGCCGTCCTGGGCGGCGACGCCGGCGTCGAGGCCCCCGGGCACGGGGCCGGGGAGGGCGTGCGGGCTCCGGGGCGCCAGCATGACACCGACGAGGACCCGGAGGGCGTCGTGGAGGGCGCTGCCCGCCGCCGGGGCGCCCGCCCCGCTGAAGGGCATGAGGGCCGAGGGCATCGGGGCGAGGAGCATGTCCGCCTCGGGTTCCGCGGCGGAGGTGTGCACCAGCGGCGGGAGGGCGTCGGGGCCGAGGCCGGCGTCCCCCAGGGTCGGCAGTGCCGCCGCCACAGGCACGTCGGGCAGGTACAGGAAGAGCTTCGCCAGCTCCGCGAGGGTCCCGGCGACGGTCTCCATGGGCACCTCCGAGACCGCGGGGAGGCCCCCGATCGAGGTGGCCACGGGCGCCCAGGTGTTGATGCGCCGCAGGAAGAACGTGGCGAAGGTGAGGTCGCCCGTGGCGGCCTTGTAGCTGCTGGCCGCCGCCGCACCCGGGTTCGTGAGGGCCGCCAGCAGCGAGGGCCCCTGCACGCCGCTGGGGAGCACCACACGGGCGAAGGCGGCGTGGTGGTAGGCGCCGGGGGTGGCCACGTCGGGGAGCTCTGCGGCGCCGTAGGCGCGGGCCCCGTAGTAGCGCTCGGCGAGGTCCACGTCGAGGGACCCGGCGCCTGACTGGCGCAGGCGCATCGCGGGGAGGTCGACGCGGGCGTCGAGGCTCTGGACACCGGCGAGGTCCGCGGAGAGGGGGACGTCGATGTCCCAGCAGAGGTCGAGGCGCACGAGCTCGTTGCCGACCGCGCCGTCCTCGGGGGGGAGGCCGATCTTCTCGGCGAGCTGGCGCCACGTGAACGCGAGGTGCTGCTCGAGGGGGGCAGGGCTGGGTACGAGGACCCGGAGCTTGCCGTGCAGGGCCGCGGGTTCGCCCGCCTCGTCGAAAGCGGCGACGGTGGCGCCCACCGTGGGCAGGTACTCGTCCCAGAACCAGGTGCGCTCCGCGGGCGCCCCCGCCGCCGAGCTGTGGGCGCGCTTCGGGGAGAGGCCCGCCGCCACCGCCAGGCTCCGCACCACATTGCCCAGGTCGACCTCGGCGTGGGCGTACCAGCCCCGCAGCTCGGCGTCCTTGCGGGGCGCCACCGACGTGTCCCAGCCGTCCACGGTCGTGGCCGCCGACGCCACGGATGCGCCCCCGGGGGCGACCTGGGTCACCGAGGGGCCCTCCCCGGCCTTGTCGAGGCTCCGGATGCTGAGCACGCTGTCGGGGGCGCTCATCGCCGGGACCACGAAGGGCACGTTCGCGGGCGTGTCCCCGAAACAGCGGGCCATCTGCCACGCCCGGGTACCGGGCGGCGCCGGGGCCGCCCCGCCGCGGGGGGGGACGACCGGGAGCCCGCCCAGGGTGAGGTCGAGGGCGACGTCGATGCTCTCGGGCACCCGCTTGAGCATGAGCCAGAGGTTCGGGACCGCCTCGTCGTTGCGGGGGTTGGTCATGAACGCCGCCGTGTCGGCCCCGCCCGTGGAGGCCGCCGGGGGCGGCTTGATGCGGGCGGGCTGGGGGGCGTTGGCGTCCCAGTAGCGCAGGGCCGCCACCGGGAGCTCGCCTTCGGGGTCCTGGGCGACGTGCAGGAGCCCCCCGACGTGGTTGTCGCGGTGGCGGAACTCCACGTCTGCGGCCACCTCGAGACGCGACGGGATGCGCTCCACGTAGGCCTCCAGGGCGTTCAGCTTCCCGTCGCCCCGGCCGTCCTTGGCGTCCAGGACGACCGTGGCGCCCATCTTGCCCAGGCCCCCGCCCGTGACCACGGCCCCGGCCGCCGCGGTGACCTCGGCGTGGTAGCCGTCGGTGCGGTCATAGACCTCGTGCTCCTCGGCGCAGACGTCGTAGGTGCCGAGGCCGACGGTCGCCTGCGTGCCCTCCCCGCAGCGGGCCACGACCGGCTGGTGCACGACCCCGAAGGACGGGACCCGCCAGTTCAAGAGCGCCTGGAGGCCTGCCTCGCCCGTGCCGTAGGTCTCCCCCAGGGCCGAGAGGGCGACTCCGCCGGGGTCGTCCGGGCCCAGGGCGAGCGCCTGGAACGGGTCCTGGCTGTGGGTCGGGACGTGGAACAGCTCCGCGAGCTCCCGGTTGCGGGCCCCCGCGACGGCGGCGTCGATGCCCGCCGGGGTGCCGAAGCGCACGATGCCGCCCAGGGTGAGGCGGTACCCGGGGGAGGGGCGGGGCACCGAGAGGTCCCCCACGCTCACGGGGGCCTGCGTCTCGTCGAAGAGCGCCGCCGGGTCACAGCCGGAGAAGTCCGCCCACACCAGCGGGCTCGGGTCCGTCGTGGCGTTGAGGACGGCACGTTCGTCCCAGTCGAGGTCCCCGAAGGACCGCTCCGGCGCGCCGTCGCCGTCGCCGTCGAGGGCGACCATGTTGTGCTGCAGGGCGAGACGGACGGGACCGGCCGTGGGGAAGTCGGCGTCGTCGGCCCGCCGCAACGCCGTGTCCAGGTACAGGAGGCCCCCGGGGACCGCCCGGGCGACGAGGGCGTCGTCGTAGACCTGGAAGCGGGTGGTGGCCGTCACCCGGGCCTGCGCGCAGGCCGAGACGGCGTCCACCTTCAACGTCGAGCGTGGGGCGGTCACCTCCTTGCGGGCGGTCCCGAAACTGGCGTAGTCCACCGCGGTGAGCTTCAGGGCGAGGCCCGAGCCCTCCGCGTCGGAACGGGACACGAGGCGCACGAAGTCCGAGTCCTCGTCGTCGAAGCCGACGTCGCCGGACTCCATCGCCGGGGTGCGGTCGGTGGCGGGCGCCTCGGGCAGGGGGCCGTAGGTGGCGAAGCTCGTGCCCCCGTAGCCCGGGTCCCGCACCACCCCGAAGGCACCCCGCACGTCGTGGAGGCCCTCCTCGGGCCCGCAACCGCTCTGCTCGTCCCGGCAGCCGCTGAGGTCCACCCGCTGGAAGCGCGCCTCGTCGTCGAAGTTGAGCATGAGCCGGGCGGAGTCCGGGAGGGCGAACGTGAGCTTCCCCGTGCCCACGAGGCCTTCGTCGGCCATCAGGGTGCGTTCGGCCAGGGTGGCGGCGAGCTCGACGGGGACGTCGGCACCGGAGCCGCCTGCGGCATCGGGCAGGTAGGCGACGTCCACGGCCTTCGGCGACCAGGCGGCCTGGATCTCGCCCCGGGCGGGGAGGCCCACGGCGCTGTCGCCCACCCAGGACTCGAAGTCCGCCCACACCGGGTACGCCGTGGAGGGGAACCCGAGGTCCTCGAGGGTGTCGTGGTGGGGGTCGCGTTCGGCGGCGAAGCCGACCACGGGCGAGGTCGTCCCCAGGTTCCAGCCCAGCCGGGCGGCCGCCGGGTCGGCGCCCGTAGCGGGCTCGTACTCGAGTGTGAGGTCGGCCTCCTGCGGGAGGGACATGGCGCCATAGGCCCGATCCGCCACCAGGAGGGCGTCGGTGTCGACGGGGTCGCCGGGGGCGGCGGGCTCGGCGTAGACCCGCCGGCCCGCCTCGGTCACGAAGGCGTCGGCCCCCTGGGCGAGCTGGATGTGGGCGTCCACCGTGGTGCCCGCTGCGCCCGCCGGTGTGTTGAGGTACGCCAGGGCGAGGCCGGAGAAGCGGAACCCGGCCAGGACCGACGCCGCCTCCTCCCCGGCGCCGAGGAGGGCCCGGGCGGGTGTCTGGGTCTGTTCGACCTGCGCGGTGAGGTAGCCCGCGGGGTCCTCGGGGATCGTGGTGTGCCCCGCCTGGGAGTCCCGCAGGCCCACGGGCGCGTCGCCCGGTGGCGCGGAGAGCGGCGCCATCACCCGGGGCGGGATGCCCATGTCGCCGTCGGCGTCCTCCTCCTGGGCGGCGACACCGGCCACGCCCTCGACGTCGGCCACCCCGCAGTCGTTCAGGTCGGCGGCGAAGCCCAGCGTGAGCCATGTGTTCACGGGCAGGACGGGGGTGCACGTGGTCACCCAGGCGTCCTCCAGGATGTCCACATGGGCGGGCTCGGGCGAAAAGCGGGGCTCGACACGGACCCGTGCCATGGCCGCCAGGTGGGTGGGCACCTCGCCCCGGACCTGGGTGAAGACCGCCTGGTCGCCGGCCAGGTAGGGCGCCACGGCGATGCCCCCGAGGGCGAAGCGGAGGTCGGCGGTGGTCGGCCCAGACGCATCCCAGCCCGCCACGAAGGCCTTGCCCCGACCCGCCGAGGTCCCCAACGGGGCCCGGTAGGCCTGGAGGCGGCCGGTCTCGGGGACACGGACCTCCCCGGCCACCCGTGCCCTCGCCCCCGCATAGGCCGGCACCGGGAAGTCGGCGTAGGTGCGCACCTCGGCGTCCAGCGTCACGGTGGCCGCGGCGGCGAGGTCCCAACTGAAGTCACCGACCCTGCCCGCCACAGTCCCGTTCGGGCCCACGTAGGAGATGTCGGTGTCGCCGTTCAGGCCGCCGATCACCATCCCGGAGTCGGTGCCCCAGCCCGGCCCCGTGGAAAGCGCCTGGTACTGCACGGGCCTCTCGACGCCGTCGCCGTGGCCGAGGGCGAAGTGCGCGTTCACCTCGTCCGCGTCCGCCCCGGCGGCGGTCTCCACCCAGACGCTCTCCGCGGCGGGCAACACCGCGTCGACACGCAACGCCGCCGCCGGGTCCGTCGGCAGGCCCGTGGCGCCCGTGTCGCCCCGGGCCAGGATCGTGCCCAGCGGGGCGGGGCCCTCAGGCGCCTCCGGTGCCTCGACGTCCTCGGTGAGGGGCCAGTCCCCGGGGGAGGGGTGGGGGGCGTCCCCGGGGGCCTCATAGGCGAGGACGAAGGCGACTTCGCCCGGGGAGCAGTCCCCGCTCTCGCGACAGGTGGTGAGGCGGCCCCCGTGCACGGCGCCGTCGGGGGGCGCCCCCACGTCCTCGGAGTTGAACAGCGAGACGTCCAGAAAGTCCGGGGTCGTGGCCCGCACACGCCCCCAGGCGAGGCGCTGGTCGAGAGCGGCGGGACCCTGGTGGGCGCCGAATCCGAAGTCCAAGGCGGTCGCCTGCGTGGTGCCGAACGCGGCGAGGGCGCCCGCGTCCTTGGCGGCCGACGGCCAGAACTGCACGTGGGCGAGGCCGCCGACGCCGTCGACGGCACCGTCACCGGTGCCCACCCATCCGCCCAGAGCGGCGGACGGCCCGAGAAGGGTCGACTCGTACCCCTCGACGTAGAGGGCGGCGCCCACCGCCTCGGGGAGGCCGTCGTCCCCGAGGGTGGCAAGGTCGACGTCGAGGGACGAGGGCTCGGCGGGGTCGGCGCCCAGCGCGGCTTCCAGCTCCGCGGGTACCGCCGAGAGCACCCCCCAGGCGTCCGCCCGCCACGTCAGGCCGCCGACGGGCTTGCTCTCGATGCCGACGGCGAGGCCGAGAGGGCGGTCGCCGTCGCCCCCGGCGAGGGTCGCCGTCGTGGTGGCGTTCCCGCCCGTGTCGGTCATCACGCCGAATGAACCCGCCGTGACCCCGGCGACGGCGGCCTCGAAGGCGAGCTCGAGCGTGTCGAGGTTCCCGTCGACGGCGACGAAGTCCTCCGCCGTGGCGGGGAAGTGGTCCCCTTGGGTGGCGGCGATCCCGTCGGGGACGGCCCCGTAGTCCGGGAAACTGCCGAAGGGTTGGGCCAGGGGCACGGCGGGGAGGTCCGCCTGGGTGGCGTCGGTGCGGAGGCCGCCCCGGGCGCGCACTCCGAAGCCCGCTGCGGTGCCACACGACGTGCCGCCGTCCGGGCACGCCGAGAAGGCGTAGAGGCCGTCGGCCATCCCCACCTCGATGTGGCTGGGGACGTCCGCCTCGACGTGGGCCCAGAGGCCCGGGTTGGCCTTCGTGGGCGCGGCCGTGCGGAGGGCGACACCGAGGTCCAGGAGGACACGACTGCTGGCGTCCAACTCGGCCTGCAGGCCGGCGGGGGCGCCGGCCAGGGTCACGGTGAGGTCCTCGGGGACGCCGTCCTCACCGCCGCCGATCATGTCCGCGCTCCCTATCCACCCGGCGGCGTCCAGTGGGGTGCCGTCCGGGAGGGTCCAGGGGACCGCAAAGGCGGCCTGGGTGTTCTCCGACGCCTGGTAACGCGCCGCCATGGTGTCGCCCGTCGCCGTGGCGGCGTAGCCCACGGCGAGAAGGGACGGGAGCTTCTCGAGGGCGCTCCAGGCCGCCAGCGCCTGCCCGGCGACGGTGACGTCGGCATCGACGACGAACTGCCCCGCCCCGGGGGTCCGGCCCGCCTCGCCCACCGCGGCCGCGATACCAGACGTGCCGCCCACGGTCGCGCTCGCGAAGCCCACGCTGGTGAGGCCCGTGACGCGCGCTCCGGCGGTCACCTCCAGGGTGTCCACGTCCCCCGTCGCGGTGGCGTACTGGGCGCCGGCGGGGTCCGGGACGAAATGCCCTGCCGTGGACCCGGTGACGTGGGAGGGGACGGCGCCGGGACGCTGGAACGCCGCCTGCAGCGCCGCGCCGGCGTCGCCCGGGGCGTCCCCGCCGCGCCCGGCGACCACCTCCACGTCCGCGGGCGAGCACACCCCGCCGTCACAGGTCGTGACCGTGGCCGCCTGCGCGGCGGCGTCCGAGAGGGCGAGACGCACGTCGATCAGGCTCGGGACCTCGCCCTTGACGCGTGCCCAGACGGGCTTGTCGGCGCCTGCGCGGTAGTAGCCGCCGACGTCGTAGCCCACCCGGCCCGACGCGGAGTAGCGCAGGCTCGTGACACCCCCGCCGCTCCCCATCGTGAACGCCGCGGACGCCGGGACGTCGTCGGCCCAGCCCGTGGCGCCGAAGACCGTGGTGCCCATGGAGACGGCGGCGTGCAGGGCGGTGTCGAAGGGCCGCGCCCCCCGGTAGCGCACCGCCAGGGGGGCGCCGTCGAAGCTCACCCCGACGGTCTCGGGCACGTCGCGGACCACGGTCCAGGCGTCCGCGTGCATCCCGGGGAGGTCCAGGTCCGCGGCGACGCCGAAGCGGCGGCCCTCGGCGACACGCATGTCGGCGTCGTAGGCGCCCGTGGCGGGGTTCTGGGCGAGGTGGGCCTCCTGGAACGTGGCGATCTTGATGCCGGCTTGCCAGTCGTGCGCGGGCAGGGACCCGGCCACGGCGACGAAGTCCTCGGGCTGCGCCGGGTCGAAATGGGCGCCGCTGGTAGCGGCCAACGCGAACGGGACAGCGGGGAACATGTCGGGGAGGGCCTCCAGGGCCGCCCAGTACCCCACCGGGCGCAGCGGGTCCTCCCCGGCGACGGCCGACAGCCCCACCGGCTCACAGGCGCCGTCCTCACACGTGGACACGCCCAGGGCGCCCGTGTCCGGGTCGAAGGACGCCTCCAGGTGCGACGGGACGGTGACCTGCAGACGCCCGAAGAAAGTGGAGGCCGGGGTGGCGCCGTAGCGGGCGGTGAGCGCCGCGTCCACGCGGGTCGGGGCGGGGGTGTCCCAGGTGTAGCGGCCGCCCCCGAAACCCACGTCCAGGACGTCGGGGGTGCCGTCGGCGGCGCCGTCACCGCTACCGACCCAGACCGCCGATCGCGTATCGAGGGAGACGGCCCCCCCGAGGGTGACATCTGTGGCCAACAGCATCCCGGAGCGGCGCGATGCGCTCACCCGTGCGCTCTGGGCCCCCGGGTCATAAGCAGCGGAGAAGGTCTCGGGCAGGGAAGCCAGGACCCCCCGGAGCCGGGCGTCCACGTCGGTGTCGTCGTAGCGCAGGTCGAGACCGAAGGGGTCGCCGCCCTCCAGGCCCACGTCGGCGTGCAGGCCCCCGGTGGCGTCCTGGGTGAACCCCGCCTCGCGCAGCCCCGAGAGAGCGGCGTCCACCCGCAGGCCCGCGGCGTCGTGACGCAGCGCGGCGAAATCCTCCGCGGCGAGCGTGAAGTGCGCGAGGGAGGAGGCCACGAGGTCCGGGTCCGTGGGCGCCTCGAAGACCCCCGGGGCGACCCCCAACGGCCAGTAGCCCGCAGTGCGGGCGGGGTCCAGGCCGGCGGCGAGGCGGGCGTCTGCGGGGCTGCAGTCCCCCGGCGCCCGGCACGTCGAAGCCCGGGCACCGCCCGTCGCGCCGTCCAACGTGACGTCCAACAGGGCCGGGACCGTGGCCAGGGTGTGGACCCAGGCGCCCTCGGCGACACCCGGGACGTCCGCGGCGGCCCCGACGTCCACGGCGACGGGATTGGAGGCCTCCAGGCGCACCCGGGTGGTGTCCCCGGCCGTCTCCAGGGTGGCCGTGGCGACGTCGGGCAGGCCGTCCAGGACACCCGCACCCGTGCCCACCCAGCCCGAGACGTAAGCGGGCATCACCTCGGCCCCGTAGGGGACCCCGGCCCGGGCCGCCAGCGCCACCCCCGTGCGCTGAGAAGACTCGAAACCGACCCGCAGCGGGTTACCCGGCCGGAACGTGGCGGCGAGACGCGCCGGGAGCGCGGCGAGGACCGCCGTGGTGTCCGTCTCCACACCGGCGAAGACCCCCTCGGCGTGAACGGCGAACGGCACCGCCGCCCCGGTGCGCATGTCGAAGGCGGCCTCCCCGGTGAGGTAGTCCGCCCGCACACTGAGCGCCTCGGGCGCCGCGACGTTCAAGAGGGCGTGCCAGGGGCCCGCCCCCGGCGCCCCGAACAGCGCCGCGTAGCGACCCGCCTCAGGGGTGAAGTGCCCTGCGGCGCCGGCGGCGACCTCCGCGGGCACCGCCGGGGCATAGGCGGGGATCGCCGGGCGGGCCGTGTCGTAGCCCGCGACCAGGGCGGGGTCCTGGCCCACCACGGCTTCGACGTCACCGCCCGCGCAGTCCTCGCCCGTGGTGTCACAGGTGTCATAGGACACATCCACGTCCCCGGCCCCCAGGCCCCACGCGAGGTGCGCCCGTCGCGGCACCGAAGCGTCCACACGGGCGTACAACGGGTCCGCTCCCGGGGTCCGCGCCGAGGCTCCCAGGTCCACGAAGGCGGGGGCGTCCGCCTCCCAGGCGAGACGGCCCTCCGTGAGGGTCTCGAAACCCGCCGTCACCGTGGCCCGGCGCGGGACCGTGACCGTAGCCGTGGCGTACAGGTCGGTGCCCGCGGCGCCGTGCAGGTCCGCGGCGAGACGCAACGTCGGGCTGTTGGAGAGCTCGAAACCGGCCCCCAGCTCATCAGCCATGTCCACCCTCACCTCGGCGGCCGCGGGCATCTCGTCGAAGACCCCGTTGAGGGTCGCCGCCATCGACCCGTCCGCGGCCCGGAAGGACCCGTCGAGGCCGAACCCGCCCCCGGCGCCCTCCCCGGCGTCCCAGTCCAGGACACCGTGCGTGCCGTCGCTGAAGTCCAACCCCGTATGGGTCACGCCGCCCGTGAGGGTCGCCCCCGCCTCCCAACGGCCCGCCTGCAAGTCCACGTCCGCGCCCACACGCTGGGGCGGCTCGGCGCCGCCGAGCACCGCCGGCACGGGCCGCGCCTCGCGTAACACCCGCGGCAGGGACCCGTCCGGGGCCTCCGCAGGCAGGCTGTTCGCCACCCGGTAACGGCCCCCGCCCACCGTCCCCGTCGTCCCCAGACAACTCGGAGAACCCCAGGCGCCCTCACACGCCCGCAGGTCCACACGCGAGACGTCCCTCGTGAGCTCGTCGGTGTCCACCACACCGTCACCGTTGGCGTCGGCGCCGCCGTAACCACCCACGAGGTCCGCCTCCAGACGCGGAGGCAACGCCAGGTCGAACGCCGCGTACAACGGATCCTCTGCGGGGGCCTCTGGGGAGAGCATCGCCGCCACCCCCCCCAGGTGCATCGGGGCGTCACCATTGTGACGCCACGTCACCCGGTCGTCGGGGAACTCCACCCAGCCGTCGCCGTTCACGTCCCGGGCGTCGCCCACCCCGTCACCCGTGACGTCCGCGTCGTGCTGGGAGAACCGCACCCCCCAGCGCGACGCCACGTCCTCCAGGCCCGCGTCCACGTACATGGTGCGGCGGTCCTCCTCGTCGGTGAGGTCCGCCCGGGCCGCGAGACGGTACGGCACCCGCCCGCCCGTCACCGCCCGGTCATGTCCGTAGGCCACCTCCACACCGATCCCCGCGGCCTTCGCGCACCCGCCCCGCACCGCCACCCCCACGTTGCCCGGGAAGCCCACCTTCGCGCTCCCCGCCGGGGCCTCGTCGAAACCCACGCCGACCTCGCGCATCCCCGGGAGCCTGCCCCCCGCGTGCAGGCCGCCCACGGGCACCTGCGCCCCGCTCGCGTCCTGGGTCTGCACACCCACCGCCGCCACCGAGTTCATCACGTCCGCGAAGACCGCCAGGTCCGAACGGGCCGGGAAGGCACTCGGGCCCCCGTCCACCCACAGCCCGTAGTGCAACGTGTTCCACCGCCACCCCGCCGCGTTCTGCAACGCCCTGATCGACACGTCAAAGGAGAAGCGCCCCGCCGGCAGCGTCGTCGGGCCCCCTGTGGCGTCCTCGGCGATCAACGACACCTCGGCGTAGAGGACCCCGAGGGTCTCCAGGATCCGGGAGAGGCCGTTGCGCCACCCGTAGGACACCCCGAACTCGTCCTCGATCACCCGCAGGAACTCCTGGTTGCGTTGGCGGGCCTCGTACACCGCCGTCGGCTCGTACTTCAGGCCTCCCGCCAACGTGAACCGGGCGAAACTCCGCGCCGTCACCCGCACCAGACCGTCCGCCGCCCCGTCACCGTCGACGTCGAAACGGTTGTCGACGCCGTACTCGGGCCCGTTCCAACCCGTCCCCATGTACCCGATCGCCCGGGGCACCCCGCCCGCCGGGGTGAACGTCAACGCCGCCCGCACACTCCACGGGTCGTACACCGTCTGAGACGGCGCCGCCTCCGGCCCCGGCGCACAGCTCAACACCACCGCCCCCGCAGGAGAACCCCACAACAACCCCGCCCCCACCAGGACCGCCGCCACGGCGGACAACAACGCCGCCCGCACACGCCCTCTCCGACCCGACGCCCTCGGCCCTACGACCATCACAAGCCTCCCGACACACACAACCCCGGCCCGCACACGACCTCTGCGCCACCGTAAGGACCCCACCCCCCGTCCGCCAGCCCGCCCGCCGATTTCGGCACATCTTGCAAACACGCGTGCAGCGCGGCCCGGAAGCCTCCTCCCCGGGCCTGTTAGCGTGCAGAACAGAACGTCCGCGTTACGTTCTGCCCGCGAACACCGCTCGGCGCCCCGTTCGAGGGCTACCGCGAGGGGCTGCCACGGGCGGCGAAACAGGCCGACGGTGACGTCCGCCGTTGACTGCGAGGAGTTCCCGGTCCCCGTCGACCCTGCCGCCGGATACGGCGGCGGACACACGGATCCGCACGGCGGCTACTCCGGGGCGAAGCCTTCGGACTCGAACACGCCCCTTGGCCCTTGGCCGCCGACACAAACGCGCGGGCACACATCCGTGCAGGGCCGCTGTGAGGCTGCAGCCGACGGGCTCGCTCCAGGCGCCGACTCGCCCGTGCGCGCAGTGGGGGCCTCAGAGGACGCCGCCCGCCGATCGCCCGGCGGCCCGTCCTCCTACACTCGACGGATGGTCGAGGTCGTCTGGACCGACAAGGACATGCTGCGCCGAGAGCTCGACGGGGAACTGGAACGCCTGGTCACGATCCTGCACCACCTCCCCGGGATCGTGGAGGCATGGGTGTTCGGATCCCTCAGCGCGGGCCGCGTCCACGCCGGGAGCGACGTCGACATCCTCGTCGTCCGCGACACGGACGAAACCCCCGTCGAGCGCGGCCTCACCCTGAGAGACGAGCTGACACCCGAGACCCCCTGCGACCTCTTCGTCTACACACCGGCGGAGTGGGCCGCCGGGAGTCGCTTCACCGACGAGGTCCGGCGCCAGGGCCGCAGGCTGTTGTGAGCCGCGACCCACGCGAGGACGCCGCCCGCTGGGTGCGCCAGGCGGAGGACGACATTGCCGCCGCCGCGGCGCTCGCTGCGGCCGGACACTGGGCACAGGCCTGCTTCCTCTGCCAGCAGGCCGCCGAGAAGGCGCTCAAAGGCGTCCTCTACGCCGCTGGGGCGACCACCGTCCTGGGCCACAGCGTGAGCGCTCTCTGCAAGGAGGTGGCCCTGCTGGCACCCGACGTCGGCGGGCAATGCCGGAAGTGGGCCGCCCTGGACCAGTTCTACATCCCCACGCGGTACCCGGACGCTCTGCCCGGGGGAACGCCGTCGGACGTCTACACGGAGGACCAGTTCGCCCGCGCGGTCGCCGATGCGCGTGACGTCGTCGCCTTCGCCCGTGCCCGGCTGAACCCTGTGTGACGTGTGCGCCCCTGCACGCACACGGCCGATCCCGCCGCCCCCACAGGCGGCGCCCGCCGTTCCGGGGAGCCTGTTCGGCTTCCGGGGGCCGCCCCCCGACCTGTTCGCGTGCAGAACAGAACGTCCCTGTTACGTTCTGCACGCGAACACCGATCGGCGCTCCGTTCCGCCCTCCCGGCGACCGGGACCCGGGGCGGTTCCCACACCGGCACAGCGCCTCGGGGCACTCGCTTACTCCTGTTCAACCTCGACGACGACGTCGTCGGAGAGCTCGGCCACCGTCCGGCCGTCGTAATCGACCCAGGGCACGGCACCGGCCGGACCGGCCTGCACCTTCACCCGCTCCCCGCCGCCCCCTGCGGGGTCGTCCTCGGCGAGAGCCACGTAACGGCAGAAGCCGAAGTCCCAGCCGAAGAGCCACGCCTGGGGGTTGCGACGCAGGCAGAAGCCGATGCCCTCCACGTAGGCGTGATGCGGACTCGACGCCACCGCCCGGGTCACCCACACGTGCAGGAAGTACGCCTGCACGTCCACCAACGGGTAGTCCCCCACCCGGGCGAAGACGATCCCGCCCCGGTAGAGGCCAGGAGCGACCCGCACGATCCCCGGGTGCGCCCGGCGGGGCATCCACGCCTTCTCCCCCGCCTCGTTCAGCAGGGACAGGTGCGTGAGGGGACCCTCGGTGACCACCCGGACCAGCGTCCGGTTGTACGCCACCGTGCCGCCGTCAGGGTCGAAGGGGTCCGGGATCGTGTCGCCGTCCGCGTCGCCGGGTTCGCCCCGCGCCGACACCGGGGTCGTCATCGACGCCGAATCGTTGGCGGGTTCCGAGTCCCCGGGGGTGGAAGCGCTCACGGTGTTCACGACCTCCGGTAGCGCCCCGGCGTCCACCGCCACGTCCAACGTCAAGGCCGCCGCGGACTCCCCGGGCGCCAGGGAACCGGCGTGCGTACACGTCACCACCTGGCCCAGAGCACCACAAGCCCAGCCCGCACCCGAGAACCCGCCGAACACCAACCCCGCGGGCAACACGTCCACGACCTCAACAGGGCCCGTGGTCGCAGCGTCACCGCCGTTGGAGACCGACACCTCATAGGTGCCGGGCACCCCAACCGTGAACGACGCCGGCCCCGACACGCCCACCGCCACGTCCGGAGCCCCACCCGCCGACACCGGGGTCGTCACCGACGCCGAGTCGTTCGCCAGGACCGTGGCCCAGGAGGGGTAGACCTCCACGGTGTTCACGACCTCCGGTAGCGCCCCGGGCCCCACCGCCACATCCAGAGTCAACGGGGGCGCCGACTCCCCGGGCGCCAACGACGCCGAGTACACGCACCAGAGCACCACGACGTAGTCCTCACACGACCAGCCCGCACCCGAATAGCCCGTGAACGTCACACCAGCGGGGAGGACGTCTCCGATCCACACGCCGTCCACCCCTTCGGCGTACCCTTGGGTCGCCCCGCCGCCCACGTTGGACACCACCACCGAGTACGCACCCGGCTGGCCCACCGTGAACAACGCCGGGCCCGACACGCCCACCCCCAAGTCCGCCACCGGGGTGGTAACCGATGAAGAGTCGTTCGCCGGGTTCACGTCCCCAGCGCTGGAAGCGCTCACGGTGCTCGTCACCGAGGGTACCGCCCCGGCGTCCACCGCAACGTCCAACGTGAGGGTCGCTGCGGACACGCCCGCATCCAACACGTCGGCGTGCATGCACGTCACCGCCTGGCCCAGAGCGACGCAAGCCCAGTTCTCGCCCGAGTAGTCCTCGAAGGTCAACCCGGTGGGCAGGACGTCCACGACCACGGTCTCGGCTGTCGTCGCCCCGCCGCCGATGTTGGTGACCGCCACCTGATAGGTGCCGGGCACCCCGACGGTGAACGAGGCCGGCCCCGACACACCCACCGCCACATCGGGGGCCCCGCCCTCGGGCAGCACCGGGGTTGTAACCGACGACGAGTCGTTCGCCGGGTTCAAGTCACCGAGGTCTGTGGCCGCCGTGTTCGTCACCGAGGGCACGGCCCCGGGCCCCACCGCGACCTCCAAGCTCAGCGGGGGAGCAGACTCCCCGGGCGCCAGCGCCGCCGAGTACAGACACCACACCTGGCCCCAGGCGAAGCATTCCCATCCCGCACCCGAGTAGCCCGTGAAGCTGAGCCCGAAGGGCAGGACGTCTCCGACCCAGACGCCGCCCGTCCCGTCGTACGAGCGGGTGGGGCCGGAGCCCACGTTGGACACCGCCACCGAGTACGCACCGGCCTGGCCCACGGTGAAAGACGCCGGCGCCGACAACACCACCGCCACGTCAGGACCCGGCAACACCGGGGTCGTCACCGACGACGAGTCGTTGGCAGGGTTGGCGTCGTAGGCGTTGTAGGCGGTCGCCGTGTTCGTCACCGACGGCAGCGCGGCGGGACCGACGGCCACCTCCAGCGTCAACGGGGAAGCGGAGCCCCCGGACGCCAGCGCCGCCGAGTACAGGCACCAGACCTGCCGGCCGTCGGCCCAGCATTCCCAGCCCGCACCCGAGTAGCCCTCGTAGGTCACCCCGGCGGGCAGGACGTCGACGACCCAGACGCCGCCGGCACCCACGCTGTACGCCGGGATGGCGCCACCGACGTTGGACACCGCGACCGTGTAGGCGCCGGGCTCGCCCACGGTGAAGGACGCCGGTCCCGTCTTCTCGACCGCGACGTCCTGGTCGCCCAGCCCGCCGGGGTTCTCGTGGGCGGGGACCTGCACGGTGCGGGTCTGCGTGGCACCCCGGTCGTCGGTGACGGTGAGGCTCACGGTGAAGTACTCGTCGCCGGAATCGACGTAGGTGGAGAGGTCGAACTCCTCCACGGCCCCGGGCACCAGCGGATACCCCGGGACGTCGAATCCGTTCACCTTCCAGGCGTAGGACACGACGTGGCCGTCGGGGTCCCAGCTGTCCCTGGCGTCCAGGGTGACCCGGCCCTGCAGGGGCGTGTCCCGCAGGACCTCGATCATGGGGACGGGGCGGCGGTCCGGGGGGCCCGCCAGGTAGAGCTGCGTGTCGGAGACGTACCGGTCGGGGTCCAGCGGGCGGACGCCTCCTGCCACGAGGAGGGGGCGTCCGTCGGCGGTCATGCCCATGAGCCCGGGGGCGGGGTTGTCGTACGGCTCGTAGCGGCGGTACCCGACGTTCTGGCGGCTGATGGCGTCCGCCGTGGCCTGTTCGCCGGCTCCGGTGTCCCCGGACACGTCGTACGTGTACATCTTGGGCGCCGGGCGGGAATTCCAGTTCCACGACAGGCTGGGGTCGAAGCCGACGTGGCCGAGGAACGCCACCTTGCCTCCCGCCGGGGCCATCACGAGGCGGCGCTCGGGCCTCACGTCGTCGTACGCGGAGGGGACGCCGACGGACACGGGGGCGACGGCGCCGGCGACGCCGTCGGAGTCGTAGAGGTTCACCTTCCGGCCGTTCACGAAGACGTTCCGTTCCCGGGTCGTGACGTCACCGCCGGCGATGTTCGGGTACGTCCAGGCGATCCAGGCGACGTTGCCGTCGTCGTCGACCTGGAGGTTCTCCACACCCACGGGCTCCGCGCCGTTGCGGGTCCGGACCTGCGCCGGGCCCGCCTCCGTGACCGTGCCCCCGGGCAGGCCCACCCGCAGCACCCGCACCCGGTACTGGGCCTGCGCGCCGCTCGCGTACCAGGCCGACCAGTCCGTCCCCTCCGGGAGCGTCTCGATCACCGTGACGGCGGCGTGGGTGCCGTGGGGGCTCACGACATGCTCGCGGACGTCCTCGGCGTCCCCGAAGTTACGTGACGCCTGCCAGTCCGGGCGTTTCCAGGACGGCTGGCCGACGAAGGGCTCCACGGGGACGTCGGCGCGCCCCCCGGCGGCCGGCACCCCCTGCAGGAGGCCCATGTAGTGGGGCAGCGGCGACGAGCCGGCGTGACCGGGGTAGCCCCGCCCGAAGTTCCCCCAGTTCGCCTCCGCCTCGGCGTACGGCAACGAGGTCGGGGGATTCGGCCCGCCGTACCCGCTCTCGCTGTGGTAGTAGCGGGCCGCCGAGCGCCACAGGACCCGGGAGGCGTCGTCCGCGTAGGCGGTCTCGGGCCACACCCACTCCGTGGACATGCACCAGTACGGAGGCGGCACGGTGGCCCCCTGGGTGCAGAAGACCGCACCGAGAACGGCGTAAGTGGTGCGGAAGTACGCCTCCGCCGGCCGCTCGGCGTCCACCGCGCCCTTCGGGACCACGCGCTCCACACCAGTCACGAGGTTGCGTTCCACCGCCAGCCAGTGCCACAGGTTGGTCGTGCCCTGCCACAGGTCGTTCACGTACCACCCCCGCAGCCACGAGCCGTCCGGGCTCAGGGTGCTCAGCCCGCCCCCAAGGTTCCTCGTCGCCGGCGTCCCCTCGCCTTTCATGGTCGCAGTCGCGCTCCGCTCCACGAGACGGTTCTCCCCCGTGGTCGTGTCGCGCACGAACCAGTCCTCCAGGCCGTTCGTGTCGCCCTCGGCGACGGCACCCGCTGTGTCGTCGGCCCGGAACGCCACGCTCGTGGCGTCAGCGGACACGTCGGCACCGTCAGGACGCCAGGTCCGATACCCCCACGGCGAGAGGGGGAACGGGTCGCCGTCGGGCTGTCGCGTGAGGAGCCCGAAGCCGGGGTCCGTCCCCAGCTCCCGGGGGGTGCGGTCCCGGCGCCAAGGCTCGAAACCCCAGTCGTACGCGGACAGGAACGACACGTAGCGGCCGTCCGGGGACACCGCAGCGGACGTGTGCGGACGCACCAGCGAGTTCGCGTCCGGGAGGTGGAAGGAACCCCCGCCGCCCTCCTCCTGCACGCTCGCGAGCTCCGTGGCGCCCCCCGGGCCCAGGTCACGCAGGTAGGCGTCTGCCCGCAGGTTCGAGTCCAGACCCGGAGTCACGAGGTTCCCCGCCGCCGACGTGAACGCCAGCCAACGCCCGTCCCCGGAGAGCTGCGCCTCGCCGCTCGCCCCGTCAGGCTCCGCGACACCCCCGTGGGAGACCACCGCGCGCTCCACCGGCCCGGCCGCCGACGCCGCCAGGAACACGTCGTCCTCCTGGTTCGCGTCCGGGGCCCCCGTGAGGTTCGTCGCCGCCGAAGTGAACGCCACCGCCCCCGTGTCCGCCAACGACGGCTGCGAGCTCGCCCCGTCCCCCGTGACACCCCCGGGACCCTCCGACAGCCGCACCGTCCCGACACCGTCGCGCCACACGAAGACGTCCCGGCCGCCGTCGTCACCCGCCACCAGGTTCGCCGCCCGCGACGCGAACGCCACCGCGACCCCCCCAGGGGTGACCGCCAGCGAGGGCTCATCCGAGTCGCCGTCCGCCGGCCCGGCCGCGGGCGTGGCACTCACCAAGGTCACCGACGAGGTCAAGGTGTCGAAAAGGAACACGTCCTCCACGCCGCCGTTGTCCCCCGCCGGCGCAGCGACGACGTCCTCGGCCACAGAGCTGAACGCCACCCAACGCCCGTCCCCGGAGACCGCCGCGTCCCGGCTCGCCCCCTGCGCCGCCGTTCCGTCCAGGCCCCGGCTCACCAACGTCACCGTCCCCTCGGTGCGGTCCGCGAGGTACACGTCAGAGGCCCCGTTGTCGTCCGCCGCACCCACGAGATTCGTGGCGTCGGACGTGAAGACCACGTAACGGCCGTCCGGAGTGGCCTGCGGGTCCCAACTCGCCCCGTCCGCCTCCCCCCCGCCCGGCGGGGCGCTCACCACCTCGAAGGACCAGTCGCCGTACTCGTCCGTCCACGCCGCATGCACGTCGGCGACCGGACTCCAGTCGCGCCCACACGAGAACGGCCAGACCGTCCCCTCCAGGAACACCGTCCCGTCCGCCGCCACCGACGTCCGGCGCCGCCGGGGCGCCCCGGGGTTCTGAGGGTCCAAGAAGCAGTCGTCCACCGTCTCTGACGTGCCGCCGTCCCGGGGGCACTCCACCCCCGAACCCGCCAAAGCACACCCGTCGTAACGTGACCCCAACGGGTCCCCCGGGTCATGGGAGGCCGGAACAAGCCCCGGCACCCCACGAGAGGCCGACGACGACACACCACGGGCCGCCCCCCGCGCCCCGGCGGCAGGCGTCCCCAACCCGAGGAAGAACACGACCACGACAACAGCCACGAGGGCCCTCAGGAGGCCGCCCCTCCCCGGCCCGCCCGCACCGCCGGACCCCGTACTCACTGCCGTACCACGACCCCTGCGACCCGACGACCTGAGGAACATCCAGCCTCCCGGCACTTCCGGCCCGGTTCCGCACCGGGCCACCCGGACGCCGTCTCCCGACACGCCCGCTACTCGACACCCGTCGCCACCGTAAGGACGCCACACCCCCACGCCAAGGCCACGGCGCGAAGTCGGGCTTTCTTGCAAGCCCGTCTGCACGTCCAGGCGCCGACGGCGCTCGCAAAGGGGGGCAGGGCGCGCCGGTCTCGCGACCCGGGAGCGACCAACAGACACGCTTCTGGGGAGCCCAGGAACGGTATGGCGTGCCCGGGCCCCCCAGAATGGGGGGCAGGCGCCCGGATCGTGGGCGCCGACGGCCCCGGGAACCGGGGCGGGACCCGGGACAGCCTGGCGTCCCCCGACCCCGCGCTGGTATGCACTCCCCGTGATCTTCCCCACCACCGTGGACGAGTACATCGAGATCATGCGGCGCCGCGCCGGGATCTCCACACGGGAGCTCGCGAAGCGCATCGGCTGGCCCCCGGGCACCCTGTCCTCATACGTCCACCGCCTCCGCGCCGGGCGCCCCCCCGAACGCCCCGAGCTCGACGCCATCGCCGGCGGACTCACCGACCCCCGCTCTCCCCTCGCCTCCAAGGTGGTCATCCTCCGCTACCTCCACGCCCTCGGCGGCATACCCCCCACAGCCGAGGAGATCTCCGAGTTCGTCGCCTTCAACTTCCCCCACACACCCGACGACCCCGCCCCCAGCTTCTGCTACGACACCCGCTCCTTCGTGCCCTGGGTGAGCCCCATGTTCGTGACCGTGGCGGAAGCCCTCGGTGGGCCCCCGGCGGACTACAACACGTCCCGTCTCCATTCGTGGGTGCTCGCCGACGAGTCCGGCGACCCGCCCGAACGCCTCGCCGTCCCCGCCCTCTGCGCGAACGCCCCTGCCCTGTTCCGCCTCGACCCCGACGCCGTGCTCGACGCCTGGGACGACCTCACGTTCCGTGCCGTACACATGCTCGAGCTCTGGGCCGATCCGGACCTCGGCGCGAGCATCCTCTTCGACGCCGACGCGGAAGGAAACCTCTCCGAGGAGGGCCTGGAGAACATGGCCCACGACGTCCGGATCATGGAGGTCCTGCACCCCCGTTTCCGACGCTCCCCCTGGTTCGGGCGCATCGACCGGCGCCTCTCGCGCTTCGAGGGATACCGCGAAGGCCTCCGGCGGGCGGCGAAGCAGGCCGACGAGCCCCTGGAGTCCCCGCCCCTCTACCTCGCCACCGACCTCACGTCCACGACGAAGGGCCTCATGATCTCCTCCGCCGCCTTCGTGCTCCTCGACCCCCGCCTCATGATGCAACAGGTCCTCCCCGCCGACCCCACCGTCTGGCAGTCCTGGCAGAAGCCCGGCTGAGCCGACCCGGCGCCCGGCACCGAGCGGCGACAGGGACAGGTCCCGTCCCCACCGCTCCGGGGGTCCACGCCACGCACACCGACGCCCAGGACGGCGAGAGGGGCGGCGCCGAGACCGCCACGGACACGCGGCTGCGGCGCCCGGGATTCAGACGCCTGGGGTGGGGGCGGGGGCGCCCCAGGGCAGGCGAGCCCGGTCGGAGCCGAGTTGCTCGAGGGCGGCCACGAGGATCGCTGCCGGTCGCGAACAGGGGGCGTTGCGGCCCTGTACCGCCATTTGCCAGGCGTCGAGGAGCGCCAAGGTGACCAACTCCTCCTCGGCGAGGCCCCCGGCCCGGAACCCGGCGACAGCCTCTTCGGGGGCGCCCCGCCCCGCCGGGGGGGCGGGGGGGGGGGGGCTTCGGCCGGCGGGG
>CAYJLW010000068.1:21517-22380 GCA_964370965.1 uncultured Acidimicrobiia bacterium
CAACCCGGCTACAGCCTCTTCGGCGACTACGCTCCAGGGGTCGTCGCCGGGATCGAGGAGGATGCGCACGACGGCGACGAGACGCGAGATCCGTGCGCGCGCCATGAGGTCGAGCGGTGCCGGCGCCGTCGGATCCGTGCCGGCGTCGGCGAGCATCTCCAGGGCGGCGTCGACGGGCGTGAGATCCCCCGCCTGCAGCCCCCGCTCCCCAGCGATCGCCGCGGCCCACATCCGGAACCCCGGCGGGGCCCCGGACGCCGCGAGATCGCCGACGATGGCGGCCGGGTCCATCGCCCGTGGCCCCCTCGCCCTCAGGTCGAGCTCGGCCTCGAGCACGGAGACGGGGAGCGGGCGTGCCATCCAGTGCCGGCGGGCGAGGGCGCGCCGCAGACCCTCGGTCTGGCCCCGCGCCATGAGGCAGAGCGCGACCGCGGCGACGAGGTCCCACCCCCCCTCGCCCTGTGAACGCCCCAACAGGAGGGCCGCCAAGTCGCCCCACGCCTGCCAATGCACCATGCGGACGGCGCGGGAGTCGCCGACGGCGGGACCTGGACGTGTCCCGGGGAACGCCCCGGGAGGATCTGTGGCGAGAGCACTCCGAGTCGCAGCAACACTCGTCCCTGTCATCCCAGCTCCTCCTCCCAGCCCTCCTCCCCGGCCCGGGGACCCGGCTCGCGGGCCCGGGCGGGGCGGGGGTCGGGCCGGGGCGGGGCCCGACCCCCAAGCTTGGGACCGCACGGGCTGCGGTGCGATCACCGTAGGGCCCCACCCGTCCGGAGGCCAGACCCCGGGACACAATGGCGGAAACATGCAATCAGGAGTGCAAGAAGACCGTCTTGGCGGACAGAGGGAATCCGCGAGGT
>CAYJLW010000069.1:0-19224 GCA_964370965.1 uncultured Acidimicrobiia bacterium
GCGGAGTGAGGCGGCGGCGACGCTTCAGTCCCCCTGCCCGGTCGTGAACAGGATCGTCTCCGCGACGAGGTCCGGGCGGTCGAGCATCGGGACGTGGCCGCAGCCGGGCAGGGGCCGCACGACGGTGTGGGCGGGGAGCTCGTCGGCGCATTGGGCGAGCGCCGGTCTCAGGATGCGGTCCTGCGACGCGAACGCGAGCGTCACGGGAACGTCGACGTGGCGCCCCCCGGTGAAGCGACGCACCGAGGAGGCGGCGAGCGCGGCCTTGAAGCCGGGGGCGGCGGCGATCGCCTCGAGGGCGTCCACGGCGGTCTCCAGCGGGATGCGTCCCGGGGCGGCCGACGCCGTGCGGAATGCGACTGCCCGTACGACCCGGGGACGGAGCAGAGTCCTTTTCGCCGGCATGATGCGCGACAGGGCGTGACTCGCCCGCAGGATCGCCGTCGCCTGGCGCGGGGCGTGGCGGGCCCAGAGGCCCGCGGGGGAGAGGAGCGTGAGGCTGCGGGCCCGGCCCCGGAGAGCGAGCTCCAGGGACACCCATCCCCCCAGGGAGTTGCCCGCGATGTGGACGCTGTCGAGGCCGACCTCGTCCAGGAAGGAGGCGACCGCGGCGGCGAGCTCCGCCGGGGCCGGTTCCGTCCCGGCCGGCAGGGGCGGCGACCCTCCGTGGCCGGGGAGGTCGACGGCGACCACGTCGTGGTGTCCGGCGAGGTGCGGGACGACGCGGGACCAGGCCTCGCGACTGCTCCCGACGCCGTGCAGGAGGACGAGCGGCTCCCCGCCGCCGGTGCGCTCGTGGGCCAACATCTCGGTCTCCTTCCGCCGGTCGGCTTGCAGGGGGCGCCACGCCGTTCAGCCGCCCGCGAGGAACTCCATCACGTAGGGGCCGATCACGTCGAGGGGCCTGGCGGTGGGGGAGAGCTCGGAGCACACGGCGAAGAGCAGGCCCATCGCCCGGCCCCAGAGCACGACGCCGTTGGGGAGCTGGAAGCTCTTGATGTCCTTCATGTGGCGGCGCATCTCCACGAAGTAGGCGTTGACGTCCATGTCCGCCGCCTCCTGCGCCGAGAGGTTGTAGAAGCGGGGGTCGAACTGGAGGCGGGCGATCTCCTTCACCTTGTCCACGTCCGCGGCGGCCACGAAGCCGGCCTCCACGAGGGACGTGGCGTAGGCGTCCTCGTCGCGGCTGATCGTGGCGACGAGGTTCTTGCGGATGGCATCGCGCATGACGGCGTCGATGCGCTTGTTCATCCCGAAGTCGAGGAGGATGATGCGCCCGTCGTCCGCCACGAAGATGTTGCCGGGGTGAGGGTCGGCGTGGAAGAGGCCGTCACGGAAGATCTGCTGCAGGAAGATCTCCGCCGTGCGCAGGGCGATCTCGTCGGGGTCGAGGCCCTTCGCCCGGAGCGTGTCCTGATCGGTGATCTTCACCCCGGGCAGGTACTCCATGGTGAGGACCCGGGAGGTCGTGTAGTCCCAGTGGATGTCGGGGATCACGAACCGGCCGTCGATCTGCGCGGCCCGGGAGAGGTTGAGGCGGACCTCCTCGGCGATCCGCCCCTCCTGGACGAAGTCCATCTCCTGGTGCACCGACTCGTCGATCTCGTGGTACACGCGGAGGAGATCGGCGACAGCGACGTGGTTGAAGAGCCAGAGACCGATGCGCAGCACCGCCATGTCGACGGAGATCGCCTTCTCCACCCCGGGGTACTGGACCTTGACGGCGACCTCGCGCCCGTCGCCGAGAACGGCGTGGTGGACCTGGGCGAGAGACGCGGCGGCGATGGGCTCCGGGTCGAAGGACGCGAAGACCTGTTCCGGGGGCCGGCCGAGCTCGGCGATGAGTCTCTGGCGGATCTCCCCGGCGTCGTGGGGTTCTACGCGGTCCTGGAGCTTCGCGAGCTCGTCGGTGATCTCGTGGGGGACGAGGTCCGAGCGCAGGCTGGCGAGTTGACCGATCTTGATGAGACCGGCCTTCTGGCGCTCGGCGGCGGCGACGAAGGCCTTCCCGAAGGCCGTGGACGCCCGCCCCAGCCATGCCCGGGACACGAGGCGCCGCTTGTTGCCCGCCACGAGGACCCAGACCCAGGTCGCGCGGACGAGGAGGCCGAGGCCGACGAGGCCCCTTCGCAGGAGCTCGAGGCGGCTCGACGCCGGGAGGTGCGTCTCAGGCATCCCCGCCGGACTCCGCTGCGCCGCCGGAGCCGGCTCCCGCCCCTTCGCCTGTCGCGCCGCCGGACCCGGCTGAGGGCCCGCCCGCAGCGCCCGCCTCGCGGGCCGCGTCGACGAAGGCGAGTTGGATCTGGCGGAGCATCTCGGCGAGCTCGACACCGGCCTGGCCGAGGGCCTCCCCGGCGCCTTTCAGGAGGCCCTCCAGGGCGTCGATCGCGATCCTGGCCTCGGGGAGGCCGTCAGGATCGAGACGGACGGCGGCGAGGTTGTAGAGCAGGATGGCGTGCTCGATGATCACCTGCTGGGGGGGGATGCGGCGCATCTGCTCCATCGCCGCGCGCATCTCCTCTTCCGTGGGCCCCCCGTGGGCGCCGGTTTCCGGGGCCCCCTGGGCCTGCTCGCGGGGGTCGAAGCCGTGCTGGTGGGGAGTCGGGCCCTGGGCACCGCCCGCGTCGGCGCCGACGGGGACGTCCCCCGATGGTGTCCAGATCCTGCGCTCCATGCGTCGACACTCCCGTAGAGGTGCTCGTATACTGGCCCAGCGTACGGCAGATCGGCGAAAGCTCCGGCCCTGGCGTACACGAACTTCGGAAGAAGGGATCCCCGGCCTGTCGGCCCCCTCACCTCCGGGACACGCGCCCAGGGGGTTAGCGGGATTCGGTGAGCCACGAGCTCGCCCCGCCGGCCCTCCCCATTCCGGCTCGTGTACGGCGCCCTTCTGTCCGAAACAGAGACGAGAGCAGCCAACGAGGAGGCGCCGAGATCGCAGCGGAACGAGACGTGAGAGTGAACGAGCGCATTCGAGCCCGAGAGGTGAGGCTCGTAGGGCCGGACGGCGACCAGCTCGGGATCAAGAGCTCGGGTGAAGCGCTCAGCATCGCCCGTTCAGCGGGCCTCGACCTCGTAGAGGTGGCGGCCACGGCCAACCCCCCGGTCTGCCGGGTCATGGACTGGGGCAAGCACCGCTACGAGCAGGCGCAGCGGGCCAAGGAGGCCAAGAAGCGCCAGACTCAGGTCGTCGTGAAAGAGATGAAGTTCCGCCCCAAGATCGACATCCACGACTATGAGACGAAGAAGCGCCATGTCGTCCGCTTCCTGCAGGAGGGCGCCCGGGTCAAGATCACGATCATGTTCCGTGGCCGGGAGATGACCCACACCGAGCTCGGCAAGAAGATCCTCGACCGTCTGGCCGAGGACCTCGGCGAGCTCGCCACGGTGGAGGCCACGCCGAAGCTCGACGGCCGCAACATGATCATGGTGCTGGCGCCGCTGAAGAAGATCGACAAACCCGAGAAGTCCGGCCGGGATGCCGAGCCCGCTGCGGACGTCATGGCCCCTGAGGCCGAGGCGGCGGCAGCCGCCGAGGAACCGCAGGCATCCTGACGCCGGTTCGGCCACCCTGCCACGGACACCGACGCAGCGCGACAGACTCCACAACGACAGAGAGGGCATGCAGCCATGCCGAAGATGAAGACCCACAGAGGGGCCGCGAAGCGTTTCAAGGTCACCGGCTCCGGAAAGATCCGGCGCCGTAAGGCCTACCGCAGCCACCTGAACGGCAAGAAGGCCCCCAAGCGCGTCCGGCGCCTCGGCCGGCCGGCGATCGTCTCGGACGCCAATGCGCCCACGGTGCGCCGCCTGCTGGGCAAGTAGCCCGCCCGGAGAGGTTTCCCACAACCAGGAGGTCAGCGATGGCACGCGTGAAACGCGCCACCCACGCCCACAAGAAGCGCCGCGAGGTCCTCGACCAGGCGAAGGGGTACTACGGCCAGAAGCGGGTGAGCTACCGCAAGGCCCGCGAGCAGCTCCTGAAGTCCCTGTCGTACAGCTACCGCGACCGCCGCGCCCGCAAGGGGGAGTTCCGGAAGCTCTGGATCACGCGGATCAACGCCGGAGCCCGCCAGAACGGCCTCTCCTACAGCCGCCTCATCCACGGCCTGAAACTCGCCGAGCTCGACCTGGACCGCAAGATCCTCGCCGATCTCGCGGTGGCCGACCCGGAGACGTTCAGTGCCGTGTGCGAGGTCGCCCGCGGGGCCATAGAAGAGGTGAGCGCGGAGGCCGCGCGCTGAGCCACGCTCACGTCGACACCGTCACCTCGGCCGGGAACCCGCGGATCAAGGCCGCCCGCCGCCTGCACCGTGCGGACGCCCGCGCCGAGAGCGGCCTCGTCCTCCTCGAGGGACGCCGCCTGGTCGCGGCTGCCCTCGACGCCGCGGTCCCGCTCGACGCCCTGTTCGTCACGGACAGCACCGAGACGCTGGCTCTCGCCCCGGGAGTGCGCGCGACCCTGGTGGCCCCGGACCTGCTGGCGTCCGTGGCCACGACGGCACACCCCCAGGGCATCGTCGCCGTGGCCGCCTGGACCCCTCTCGACGCCCTGCCGGCGACGGCCCGTCGCGTCTTGGTGCTCGCCGGGGTCGCCGACCCCGGCAACAGCGGCACGCTCGTCCGTTCGGCGGCCGCTGCCGGATGGGACGCCGTCGTGGTCGCGGGGGGCTGTGACCCCACGAATCCGAAGGCGCTCCGGGCGAGCGCCGGCGCCACGTTCCGCGTGCCCGTCGTGCGGGCCCGGGACGCCGCGGACGTCCTCGCCGGCCTGGCCGCCGCCGGCTTCACGGTGGTCGGGGCCGCGACCCGCGGCGGTGTGGGGCCCGGCGACGTCCCCCGCGGGGGACGTCTCGCCCTCGTCGTGGGCGGCGAAGCCCACGGCCTCCCCCCCGAGGCCGCCCTGGCCTGTGACACCCTCGTCACGGTCCCCCTGCATCGGGACGTGGAATCCCTGAACGCCGCCGCCGCCGGCGCCGTCCTCCTCTTCGCCTTGGGGGCTCCAAGCTGAGGCGGGCTACCCGAATGCCATCAGGCCGAGACCCGCGGCGAGGAGAGCGAACGGCACGCCGAGGCCGGTGAGGACGATCCCGCGACCCCGCCGACGCATCGCCTCCTCGCCGGCAGTCTCACGGTGGCGCCCCACGACGAGCACGACGCACGTGAGGTTCGCCGAGATCGCCACGAGGGCAGCGACGACCTTCACCCACAGGAGCGGCGTGGGCGGCCAGGCATGGGCGAGAAGGACCGCGCCCGTGACGAGAACCGCGCCCACGAGGGGGAGCTCGACGCAGATGTCGACCCAGAAGTGGAAGCGGGCGACGTCGCGGACGCTGCCACCCCGTTCCGCGAGCAACTCGGCGACAACCTCTGTGAGCACGACGCCTCCCCAGAGGCAGACGACGACGAGATGCGTCTTCTCCAGAGCGGACATCTCCGTACCGTAGCGATTCCGGCGGGCGACGCCCCGCTCCGGCCCTGTCCTGCAGGGCGCCGCTTCCGGGTGGGCATCTCGGCGGGGCCGCCGGAACCCGCCTCGTATACTCCCGCCCGACCCGACCGTCGGAGAGGAATCTGGACGCACGATCGCTCGTAGCGGAGATCGAGGAGATCGCAGCGGGGGCCGCGGCGGCCGCGGCGGTAGCCGCCGACCTCGACGCCCTCGAACGGGTGGAGACGTCCGTCTTCGGGCGGAAGTCCCGTCTCGGGGAGATCCGCCAGAAGATGGGCGCCCTCGTCGATGCTGACAAGCCCACCGTGGGCAGGGCACTGGGGGAGACGAACGCCCGGCTCCGGGAGGCAGTGGACGCCCGCCGCGCCGAGTTGGAGTCCTCGGTGGGCGCCGGGCGCCTCGCCGTCGAGACCCTCGACCTCACCCTGCCCGGGCGCCGGCGTCGCCTCGGACACCGCCACCTCGTCACCAGGGTGATCGACGAGTTCTGCGACGTGTTCCGGGGCATGGGCTACTGCATCGCCGAAGGCCCCGAGGTCGAGACCGACTACTACAACTTCGAGGCGCTCAACATGCCGGTGGGCCACCCCGCCCGCTCCATGTGGGACACCCTCTACGTCGCCGGGGAGTCACGCGAGGAAAGCGAGCGGCTCCTGCTCCGCACCCACACGTCGCCGGTGCAGATCCGCCTCATGGAGAAGTCCGCGCCCCCCATCCGCCACGTCATGCCCGGACGCACCTTTCGGCGCGACACCCTGGACCCTACCCACTCGCCCGTGTTCCACCAGGTCGAAGGCCTCGCCGTCGACCACGACGTCACATTCGGGGACATGGCGGGCACTCTGGAGCGGTTCTGCCACGAGTACTTCGGCGCCGGCGTCGACATCCGCCTCCACCCCGACTTCTTCCCCTTCACAGAGCCGTCCGCCGGCATCGAGGTGTGGTGGAAGGACCGCTGGCTGGAGATCGCCGGCTGCGGCATGGTCGACCCCAACGTCTTGGGCCACGTGGGCTACGACACCGAGCTGTGGCAGGGCTTCGCGTTCGGCTTCGGCGTGGAACGCGTCGCCATGCTCCGCTACGGCATCGACGACATCCGGGTGTTCTTCGAGAACGACGTCCGCTTCCTGGAGCAGTTCTGATGCGCGTCCCCCTCTCCTGGCTGCGCGAGCTGGCGCCAATCGACGAGACCGTGACCCTCGACGACCTCGTGGAACGCCTCCACTTCCTCGGCCTTCTCGTGGAGGACGTGCGCCGGCCCGTGGAGCTTCCCGGCGTAGTCGTCGCCGAGGTCCGGGAGTGCCGCGAGATCCCGGGCGCCAGGAGCGTGCAACTCGTGGTGGTCGACGACGGCGAGGGGTCCCGCGAGGTCGTCTGCGGGGCGTTCAACTTCGGCCCCGGCGACCGTGTGCCCCTGGCCCGCCCGGGCGCCGTCCTGCCCGGTGGCATGCGTATCGACTCGCGCACGATCAAGAGCCTGGGCGTGACCTCCCACGGGATGCTCTGCGCCCCCGAAGAGATCGGCGCCGGCGACGACCGCAGCGACGCCCGCCGGGGCATCCTCGTCCTCGACCGTGGTCTCCCCCTGGGAGGGCCGGTGGCACCCCTTCTCGGTCTCGACGAGGCCGTCATCGAGCTCGAGGTGACCCCGAACCGGCCCGACTGCATGGCGATGCTCGGCGTCGCCCGTGAGGTGGCCGCCGCCTACGGTGTGCCCCTGCAGCGCCCCGACGCCACGGTCGCCACCGCAGGGCCGGCCACGGCCGACCTCGTCACCGTCGACGTCGAGGACCCCGCCGGATGCGACCGCTACGTCGCCATGGTGATCGAAGGCGTGCGCGTCGGGCCGTCCCCGGAGTGGGTCTGCCGCCGACTCCGGGCCGCAGGGATGCGCCCGGTCAACAACGTCGTGGACGTCACGAACTACGTCCTGTGGGAGCTGGGCCAGCCTCTGCACGCGTTCGACCTCGACCGCCTCGCCGGCCGCCGCATCTTGGTCCGCCGGGCGCGCGAAGGCGAGACGACCGTGACCCTCGACGACGTCGAGCGCCGCCTCCGTCCCGCCGACCTCCTGATCTGTGACGGCGACGGTCCCGTGGCGATCGCCGGCGTCATGGGCGGGGCGTCATCGGAGGTGAGCGAGGGCACCACCCGTGTCCTCCTCGAGTCGGCGCACTTCCACCCGCCCTCCGTGCTGCACACCGCCAAGCGCCTCGGGTTGCGCACCGAGTCCTCCGCCCGTTTCGAGCGGGGCACCGACCCCGGTGCCTGCGACGTGGCCGCCGCTCGGGCGGCGCGCCTCATCTCCGAGATCGCCGGCGGCGAGGTCCGGCCACGGCCACTCGACACCTGCCCCGGCGGGCCGGAGCCCGGGCGGATCGCCATGCGTCCCGCCCGGGTCAACCGCCTCCTCGGCACGGACCTGTCCGGCGGACGGATGTGCGAGTTGCTCGTCGGCGTCGGCATCGAGGAGTTGGCCGCCGGGGGCGACGCCCGCAGCTTCCGGGTTCCCACTTGGCGGCCGGACCTCGAGCGCGAGGCCGACCTCGCGGAGGAGGTCGCCCGCCTCCACGGCTACAACGACGTCCCCCGGACGCTGCCCGCCGCCGGGGCCGAGGTGGGGGTGCTCAGCCCGCACCAGGCCGCCGAGGCGGCGCTGCGGGCCACGCTGCTGGCGGCCGGGGCCGACGAGGCCTGCACGTTGTCCTTCGTCTCGGACGCCGACTACGCCCCGCTGGGCTGGACGGGCGTCCCCCGCGTCGAGCTCGCCAATCCCCTGCGGGAGGAGGAGCGCTACCTGCGCACGTCCCTCGTGCCCACGCTGTTGCGCGCCGTCGCGCACAACGTCGCCCGGCGCGCCCGCACGGTGGCGTTGTGGGAGATCGGCGCCGTCTTCTTTCCGGCGGGTGGCGCCGCTTCGGGCGAGGTGGACGAGAGGCGCAGGCTCGCCGTCGTCCTCGCCGGAGAAGACGACACCCCGGCGGTCCATGCGGGCCGACGCCGGCGCCTCGACGTCTACGACGCCAAGGGCATCCTGGAGTCCCTCGCCGCCTCCGCCCACCGCGACCTCACGATCGACCCCGCCGCCGACGTGCCTCCGGGCCTGCATCCCGGGCGCAGCGGCGGGGTTCTCCTCGGCGGCGAGCCGGTGGGCTGGTTGGGCGAGCTCCACCCCGACGCTGCCGGTGCTCTCGATCTCACGCCGCCGCCGGTTGCCTTCGAGTTGGACCTGCAGACGCTGCTCGACGCCCGGGCGGCCCGTGACGACCGCTACGAGGAGCCCTCGCCGTACCCGGCGTCGTACTACGACCTCGCTTTCGTCGTCGACGAGGGCGTCCGGGCCGGGGACCTCACCGCCGCCCTGGCGTCCGCCGGCGCCCCCCTGTGCCGCGCCGTCGAGGCCTTCGACGTGTTCCGGGGCGACAAGATCGGCGGAGGCGTCAAGAGCGTTGCCTTCGAGGCCCGTTTCCAGGCGGACGACCGCACCCTGACCGACGCCGAGGTCGCCGAGGCTGTTGCCCGCATGGTCGCCGCCGCGCAGGGCCGATTCGGCGCCCGCCTCCGCAGCGGGTAGTCCTCCGCACCGTAGGGCATCCGTCCCGGAACCACCGCGAAGAGGTAGAAACCCCCCGTGCAAAGAGTCCTCGCAGTGGCCCTCTTCGCCGCGGGCGCCTGGGTCGCCGTGCTCCCGACCAAGGTCACCCTCCCGGCGGAGAAGGGCGCCTACCCGGTGATGGAGGTGCGCTACGAGGTGGAGCGCCTCGCCACGAACCAACTCACCGGCCCCAGCGTCAAGGACACGTACCTCTTCCGCTACGTCGATGCGGCCCACTGGTCCCTCGACCTCGTCGCCACCACCGGCGACCCCAAGGTCGTGGGCTCGTTCCAGGAGGCCGACGGCGACGAGGAGCGATCCGGCAAGCGCGGCGGGGGAGCGGCATCCGAGACGACCGCCCAGCCGGGCGTGCTCCCGCCCGCCGTCTCACCCGCCGGCCAGGAGGCCCTGCAGGCGAACAAGGCCGCCGTTCGCAAGAAGGGCCCGAAGTACCTCGGGCGTCCCACGGTCCAGTACGAGACCCAGGAGCAGGTGAACTGCACGGGCAAGTTCGCCGAGTGCGGACCCAGCGCCCCGGCGAACATGCAGTTCCTCAAGAGCGGCGTCGTCCCGGTGCGCAGTGTGTGGGTCTACGACGAGGCGACCGGCCTCCCGCTGCAAACATCCCAGAGGTACGCGGACTTCGTCGTCAACTCGTATCGGGTGAAGAGCCTGCGCTTCCCGTCTTCCTGAGCTTGCGCAGCCGCGCCCACGCGCTGCGTCCCCGGGAGCGCTTGGGTTCCCCGGCCTCCTCCACGAGGTCGCTGTCGACGACGTCGTGGCGGTGGATGTACGTGGAGGCGAACGCCTGGATGATCGCTGCTGCGGGCAGGGCAAGGAGGGCCCCCACGGGGCCCACGACCGAGCCTCCCGCGATGACGGCGCCGAAGGCCACGGCCGGGTGCAGTTGCATCGTCTTGGAGGTGATCTTGGGTGCGAAGACGTAGTTCTCGATCTGCTGGTACACGAGCACGTAGCCGATCACCCAGAGGGCCTTGACCGGGTCCACGATGAGGGCGAGAAGGACGGGGAGGGCCGCCGCGATGTAGGTCCCGACGACGGGAATGAACTGGCTCACGACGCCGAACCAGACGGCGAGCGCGATGGCGAAGGGCACACCGAGGACGAGGAAGAACACCCACGCGAAGACCGCGCTTATCGCCGCCAGGAGGCTCCGGGAGTAGATGTAGCCGCCTGTCTTGTCGATGGCGATGTCCCAGGCCCGCAGCACCTCGCGCTGGCGCCGCGGCGGCATCGTGGAGCAGACGGCGTTCCGGAGGCGGGGACCGTCGGCGACGATGAAGAACGTGAAGAGCAACACCGTGAGGAACTGGAACAGGTAGCCCACGATCGCGGCGCCGACGTCGAAGACGTTGCCGGCCGCATTGGTGGCGAACTGACGCACGGAGCTGTCGAGGTTCTGCAACCGATCCGTGATCGACTCCGTGGACAGGTCCAGGCCGAAGCGTTTCGTGAAGCGCCCGAGGTCGTTGATGTAGTCGGGGAGGTGCTCGACCAACTTGGTCACCTGGTCGACGACGACCGGGACCATGAGCCCCACGAGGAGGCCGACGAGGATCATCCCGGCGAGGAAGACCACCGCCGTGGCGAGGCCGCGACGCCACCCCCTGCGGGCGAGGAAGTTGACCGCCGGTTCCAGGGCGAAGGAGAGGAACAGGGACACGAGCAGGATGACGAGGAGGCCGCGCAGCCGTACGACCAACCACCACACCGCATAGGACCCCGCCACGGTGAAGGCGCACAGGAGCAGGAGGCGGGGTATCCACGGCGGCATGTGGGTCGCTGCGGGAGGTGCCGGCTCCTCCGGAGCGGCCTCCACGGGGGGGACCATGTCTGTGGGGTGCTCGACCGCTGCTGCGCTCACGGGCCGCCAGCCTATCCGCTCGGCCCTTCACATCCGCTGGCTTGCATGGCTATGCACGTTGTTGTATAGTCGCCCGATGACAGTCCGTCTCTCCCCGGCAGGGCGGCCCTGATGGGCATTCCCGCCGCCGTCCTGGGCGCGTCGGGGTACGGGGGCGCCGAGCTCCTCCGGCTCCTCGCCGGCCACCCCCAGATCGACGTCGCCGTCCTCACCGCCGAGTCCCAGGCGGGTCGGCCCGTCACCGATCTCTACCCGCACCTTGCCACCTACGACGGCCGCTCCTACGAGCACGTCGACGCAGCCCGCCACCGCATCGAGACCTGCGCCGTGGTCTTCGCCGCCCTCCCGCACGGCGAGTCCATGCGGGTGCTCCCCGGTCTCGCCGCCCCGCGGATCGTGGACTTCGGCGCCGACTTCCGCCTCGACGACCCCGGCACCTACGAGGCCTGGTACGGCGAGGCCCACGCCGCCCCCGACGCGCTGCGGGGCTGGGTGTACGGGCTCACGGAGCTGTTCCGGGGCGCCGTGGCCGCCGCCACGCGCGTGGCCAACCCTGGCTGTTACCCGACGGCTGTGACCCTCGCAATGGCACCGCTCCTGAAGGCCGGCCTCGTCGAGGGCGAGGTCGTCGCCGACGCGGTCTCGGGTCTCAGCGGTGCCGGACGCGCACCCAAGGACACCCTCCACTTCGCCCACGCCGACGAAGACGTGCGCGCGTACAAGGTGGCCGCCCACCAGCACACCCCGGAGATGGAGCTCGGCATCGGCCGCCACGCCGGGCGGCCCGTCACGGTGAGCTTCACCGCCCACCTCGCTCCGATGGCGCGGGGCATCCATGCCACATGCTCGGCCCGCCTCGCGAACGGTGCCGGCATCGAGGATGTCCTCGCCGCCCTCCACGACACCTATGACAAGGAGGCCTTCGTGCGCGTCGTGGCCGAACCGCCGGGGACGAAACAGGTGCGGGGGTCGAACTCCGTTGCCGTCTCCGCCGCCGTCGACGGGCGCGCCGGGCGCGTCGTCGTCACCTCCGTGCTCGACAACCTCGTGAAGGGCGCCGCCGGTCAGGCCCTCCAGAACGCCAACCTCATGCTCGGCCTCGACGAGGGTCTCGGCCTCACGAGCCTGGGGCTGTACCCGTGAGCCGCACGGGCGTGTGCGCTCCCGCGGGCTTCCGGGCCGCGGGCGTCGCCGCAGGCATCAAGGCCGGCGAGCTCGACGTCGCCGCAATCGTGAGCGACCGCCCCGCCGCCGCCGCGGGCGTCTTCACGACCAACATCGCCCGCTCCGCACCCGTCCTCGTGAGCATCGACCACCTCACCCGCCCCTGCGCCCGCGCCGTGGTGGTGTCCTCTGGGAACGCCAACGCCGCCACGGGTGAGGAGGGCCGGGACACCGCGCGGGCGATGTGCTCCGCGGTCGCCGGAGTGGTCGACTGCGACGCCACCGACGTCCTCGTCGCTCAGACAGGCCTCATCGGGGTCCCCCTCGACCGGGCCGTCGCCGTCGCCGGGGCCGCCATGGCGGCCACCCACGCCGACGCGGAGGGGGGGGCCGACGCCGCGGCCGCGATCCTCACAACCGACACCGTGGCGAAGATCTCGGTGGCCACCGCCCATGTGGGCGGCGCCACCGTCACGGTGGGGGGAATCGCCAAGGGCGCCGCCATGCTCGCCCCTTCGATGGCGACGATGATCGCTGTCCTCACGACAGACGCCGCTGTGGCCGCCGAGCCGCTCAGGGCCGCCCTCGCTCTGGCAGTGGACTCCTCCTTCCACACCGTCGTCGTCGACGGCTGCCGCTCCACCAGCGACACGGTCTTCCTGCTCGCCAACGGGGCGTCGGCCACTCAGACGATCGCCTCGGTCACGCACCACGACTTCCGGCCCTTCGCGGAAGCAGTCGAGGCGGTCTGCGTCGACCTCGCCCTGCAGATGGCCCGCGACGCCGAGGGTTCCACGAAG
This sequence comes from uncultured Acidimicrobiia bacterium, assembly GCA_964370965.1. GTDB lineage: Bacteria > Actinomycetota > Acidimicrobiia > UBA2766 > UBA2766 > CAYJLW01. Next base: position 12,897 of record CAYJLW010000069.1, read on the forward strand.
TTCCTCACCGTGGAGGTGGCGGGCGCCCGCGACACCGACGACGCGAGGGCCGCGGCGAAAGCGGTGGCCGGCTCCCTGCTCGTGAAGTGCTCGCTGGCGGGAGACGACCCGTACTGGGGCCGTGTGCTCGCCGACCTGGGGGCCTCCGGCGCGGAGTTCGATCCCGAGGCCGTGAGCATCACCTACGGCGGTGTGCCCGTCTGCCGCGGCGGCGTCGCCGCAGCCCACGACGCCGCCGCCGTGGCAGCCCACATGGCGGGCCGGGACATCGTGATCCGGGCCGACCTCGGTGCCGGCGGTGCCGCCGCCGTGGCCTACGGGTCCGATCTCACGCACGCCTACGTGGACGAGAACACGGGCACGTCGTGAGCGCGCCGCTGCACCCCCGGACAATCGCCGAGACCCAGGCAAAGGCGAAGATCCTCCTGGAGTCCCTGCCCTACATCAAGTCCTTCGCCGGCGCCCGGGTCGTGGTGAAGGTGGGCGGCGAGATCCTCGACGACCCCGCCGCCGCCGAGTCCTTCACGACCGACCTCGTGCTGCTCAAGACCGTCGGCGTCGACGTCGTCCTCTGCCACGGCGGCGGCCCCCAGATCAGCCGGATGATGACCGATCTCGGCCTCGAACCCCGGTTCGTGGACGGCCTCCGCGTGACCGACGAGGAGGCGCTGGACGTCACCGCCATGGTGCTCCTGGGCACCCTGAACCGCCGCCTCGTCGGCCTCCTGAACACGCACGGCCCCCAGGCGGTCGGCCTCTCGGGCCTCGACGGGCGTCTCTTCCTGGCCGAGACCGAGTCGCCCGAGCTCGGTTTCGTGGGCCGCATCGTCGAGGTCTCGCCGGAGCCCGTCACCCGGCTGCTCCAAGACGGCTACCTCCCCGTGGTGGCGCCCCTCGGCATGGACGCCTCCGGCCGGGCCTACAACGTGAACGCAGACACGGCCGCTGCCGAGCTCGCCGTCGCCCTCCGGGCGGAGAAGCTCGTCCTCCTCACGAACGTCGAGGGGCTCTACGAGACGTTCGGTGACGCGGACACGCTCGTCTCCGAGATCGACGTCGCCGGCCTGTCGTCCCTGCGCGAGAGCGGTTCGCTGAGCGCCGGGATGCTTCCCAAGGTGGACGCCGTCACGCGGGCGGTGCAGGGCGGCGTGCGCCGCGCCCATATCCTCGACGGCCGCGTCGACCACGCTGTCCTCCTGGAGATCTTCACCCCCGAGGGCATCGGCACCATGGTCACGGGGGGAGCGACGTGAGCGTCCCGCTCATGGACACATACGCCCGCGCCGACGTCACATTCGTACGCGGGGAAGGCTGCCGGCTCTGGGACGACGCCGGGCGGGAGTACCTCGACTGCCTGGGCGGACTCGCCGTCGTCGCCGCCGGGCACGCCAACCCCGCCGTGGCCGATGCCGTCGCCGCCCAGATGCGCACCCTCGTGCACGTGAGCAACCTCTTCTGGACCCAGCCCATGGCCGACCTCGCCCGCCGCCTCCGGGCACTCACGGGTTGGGGGAACGTCTTCTTCGCCAACTCCGGGGCCGAGGCGAACGAGTGCGCCGTCAAGCTCGTGCGCAAGTGGGCGGGCTCTACTTCCCGCTCGGAGAGCCGCTCGGGCTCTACTTCCCGCTCGGAGAGCCGCTCCGAGATCGTGGCCGCCCACTCGTCCTTCCACGGTCGCACCCTGGCGACCCTCGCCGCCACAGGCCAGCCGGCGAAGTGGGAGGGCTTCGCGCCCCTCCCCGCCGGGTTCACGCACGTCCCGTTCGGCGACGTCGAGGCCCTTGACGCGGCCGTGGGGGGCCAGACCGCCGCCGTGCTCCTCGAGCCCGTCCAGGGCGAGGGCGGCGTCCGGCCCGCCCCGCCCGGCTACCTGCAGGCCGTGCGCGATCTCACCCGGGAGCGCGGTGTCGCCCTCGTCTTCGACGAGGTCCAGACGGGCATGGGCCGCACCGGAACGTGGTGGGCCTTCCAGGGGGAGGGCGTGACCCCCGACGTCTTCACCGTGGCCAAAGGCCTCGCCAACGGCCTCCCCATCGGCGCCTGCATCGCGTCCGACGACGTCGCCGCCGCCTTCGGGCCGGGTTCCCACGCCACCACGTTCGGCGGCGGTCCCGTCCCATGCGCCGCCGCTCTCGCCACGATCGCCGAGCTGGAGCGGGCAAGCTGTCCCGAGATCGTGACCGAGCGCGGAGCGGCCCTGGCAGCCGGCCTGGAGGCCCTGCCCTTCGTCGACCACGTCCGGGGCCGGGGCCTGCTGCTCGCCGCCGAGCTCACCGGCCCCTTCGCCGCCGGCCTCGCCGCGGCCGCGCTCGCCGCCGGCCTCGTCGTGAACGCCGTCACACCCTCGGCGATCCGCTTCTCCCCCCCGCTGGTCATCTCCCCGAAGGAGATCGCCACCGCCGCCGCCCGCCTCGTGCGCGCCCGGGAGGCTCTGGCCGCGGAGGCGAGCCTGTGAAAGCCGCCCGTCAGGCCGCCCTCGTCGAGATCCTCGAGCGCAGCGACGTCCACTCCCAGGGCGACGCCGTCGCCCACCTCGCCGAGGCCGGGTTCCAGGCGACGCAGGCGACGGTGTCGCGGGACCTCGACGAGATCGGTGCCGTGCGCGTGCGCGAGAACGGCGAGATCCGCTACGCCCTCGCCGACCCCGCATCCGTCTTCGGGATGCCCCTGCGGCGGGTGCTGCGCGACTTCGTGGTGGCGCGCTCGGCGTCCGGGCCCCTCGCCGTGCTCCGCACGCCCCCGGGTCACGCCAGCGTCGTGGCCGCCGCTCTCGACCGTGCCCACTTAGACGGCGTCCTGGGCACGGTCGCCGGTGACGACACCCTCTTCGTCTGCGGAGCGGAGGGCACGGGCGGCGCGGGTGTGCTGGAGATCCTTGATCGACTGGAGAAGAGCTGATGCGCATCGTCCTCGCCTACTCGGGCGGCCTCGACACGACGGCGGCCGTCGCCCGCTACACGGACGAAGGCCACGAGGTGGTGGCCGTGGCCGCCGACGTCGGCCAGCCCGGCATGGGCGCCACGACCGTCGACGAGGACGTCCCCCCGGGCGAGATCGCCGCCCGGGCCCTCCAGGCCGGCGCCGTCGAAGCCGAGGTTCTCGACCTGCGGCGGGACTTCACGGAGAGCTACCTCGGCCCCGCCCTGGCGGCCAACGCCCGCTACGAGGGCCGCTACCCGCTCGTGTCCGCCCTCAGCCGGCCGTGCATCTCGGCGGCTCTCGTCGATGCCGCCCGCCGCCACCACGGCGACGCCGTCGCACACGGCTGCACGGGAAAGGGCAACGACCAGGTCCGCTTCGAGGTGTCGATCCGCGCTCTCGCCCCGGACCTCGACGTGCTCGCCCCGATCCGGGACTGGGAGTTGAGCCGGCCGGTGGCCGCCGCGCTCGTCACGGCGAAGGGGATCGACTACGACCTCGGCCGGCGGAGCCCGTACTCGATCGACGAGAACATGTGGGGGAGGGCCTGCGAATGCGGCGTCCTGGAGGACCCCTGGGCGTCGCCCCCCGAGGACGCCTACTCCTGGACCGTGACCCCGCCCGTGCTCGCCCCCCTCGACGTCGTCCTGGGCCTGCGTGACGGCCTCCCGGTTTCCCTCGACGGCGAGACCGCCTCCTTCGCCGCGATTCTCGCCCGCCTGAACGAGATCGGAGGCCGCTACGGCTACGGGCGTCTCGACATGATCGAGAACCGCCGGGTGGGCATCAAGAGCCGCGAGGTGTACGAGGTCCCCGGCGCCCTCGCGCTCATCGAGGCCCATCAGGCGCTCGAGGACCTCTGCCTCGACCGCGACGTCTTGCATGAGAAGGCGCGACTCGAGATCCGCTGGGCGGAGCTCGTCTACGACGGTCTCTGGTTCACGCCGCTGCGGGAATCCCTCGACGCCTTCTTCGCTTCGACGCAGGCGGGACTCCACGGCGACGTGCGCCTGCGCTTCTCGCCGGGCCGCTGTGACACCGTGGGCCGGCGCTCCCCGGTGTCCCTCTACGACGAGGGTCTCGCCACCTATGAGGAGGCGGACACGTTCGCCCACGCCGATGCCGCCGGTTTCGTGCGGCTCTGGGGTCTGCCGGCCGCCCAGTGGGCCAAGGTGCGGACGCGAGCCGGGGATGCCACGTGAGCCCGCTGTGGTCAGGTCGTTTTGGCGACGACCCCGCCGGCGCTCTCTGGGCGTTCACGGTCGACCTCGACGTCGACGGGCGCCTCTGGGCCCAGGACGTCGCCGTGAACCGCGCCCACGCCCGCATGCTCGCCGCGCAGGGCGTCGTCAGCGAGGAGACCCTGGGCGAGCTGGAGACGGCCCTGGACACCGTCCACGACGAGTTCCGCGCCGGGGAGTTCGCCTTCGCCGCGGGGGACGAAGACGTGCACATGGCGATCGAGCGCCGCCTCACCGAGCTCGCCCCGGAGGCGGGGGGAGCGATCCACGCCGGGCGCTCCCGCAACGACCAGGTCGCCACGGACTTCCGCCTCTGGTGCGCCGATGCCGGCAGGCGCCTCGGGGCCGCCACGGGCGGGCTCGTGGCGGCCCTCCTGGACCAGGCCGAGGCTGCCGGCGACGCCCTGGCACCGGGGTACACGCATCTCCAACGGGCCCAGCCGGTAACGCTCGGCCACGTCCTCGTGGCCCACGCCACCGCTCTGGAGAGGTCCCGCCTCCGGGTCCTGGATGCCGCAGACGCCGCTCTCGCCCTGTGCCCTCTGGGAGCGGGGGCACTGGCCACGACGACCCTCCCCGTCGACCCGGTAGCCACCGCCGCCGAGCTCGGTTTCGCGGGGCCTTTCGGGAACTCCCTGGACGCCGTCGCCTCGCGGGACTTCGCCCTCGTCCTGGTGGCCCGGGCGGCGATCCTCGCCGTAGACGTCTCCCGCCTCGCGGAGGAGGTCGTGCTCTGGGCGAGCGGGGAGTTCGGCTTCCTGCGCCTCGCCGACGCCTGGTCCACGGGGTCCTCGATGATGCCCCAGAAGAAGAACCCGGACGTCGCCGAGCTCGCCCGAGCGACGGCGGGGCGGGTCATGGGCGCCTTCGTCGCCCTGGGGACGACCATGAAAGGTCTCCCCCTGGCGTACAACCGGGACATGCAGGACGACAAGGCGCCCACGATCGAGGCCGCCGACCGCCTCGAGCTCGCCCTCGTCGCGCTCACCGGCCTCGTCGCCACGGCCACCTTCGACCACGAACGACTGGCGGCCGCCGCCGGCGGCGGCGACAGCGCCGCCACCGATCTCGCCGAGGTTCTCGTGGCGGCGGGGGTCCCGTTCCGTGAGGCGCACGAGATGGTGGGCGGCCTCGTGGGACGCCTGGCGGGGGAGAGGCGACCCCTGTGCGACGTCACCCCCGAGGAGCTCGCCGCGGTCCACGGGTCCCTGGCGGGATGTGGCGGTGAGTGGCTGTCACCGCGGGCCTGCGTGGAGCGCCGGCGCCTCCCGGGCGGGCCTCACCCCGAACGCGTGGCCGAGGCGATCGCCCGCCTCCGTACACAGCTCGCCTGACTGCAAGGATCTGCGCTCACGTCGCCTCGGGCGAGTCGGTCCCGATCTGACAGACGCCCGGCCACCGGCGACGCGACCCCATCGGGCCCAGGGCGCGATGGCGCGCGGGCCGGCGTGCTGGCAGTCTCGGCGTGTGGACCTCGACATCCCCGTGGAAGAAGCGGCGGCCGCCCTCGTGGGCCGCGTCTTGGTGCACGTGAAAGGAGGCCGCACCACGGCCGGGCGCATCGTCGAGGTGGAGGCCTACGGCGGCCAGGGCGAGGACGCTTGCAGCCACGCGCACAGGCGGCGCACCGGCCGCAACGGCGTCATGTTCGGTCCGCCCGGCCGCCTCTACGTGTACTTCACCTACGGGATGCACCATTGCGTCAACGTGGTGGCGCATCCCCGGGGGAGGGCCGGTGCTGTGCTGCTCCGGGCGCTGGAGCCGGTCGAGGGGCTCGCGCTCATGCGTCGCCGGCGGCGCCTCGACGACCACCGTCTGCTCTGCTCCGGCCCCGCCCGCCTCGCCGTGGCCATGGGTCTCGGGTCGCCGGACAACGGCCGCCGCCTCGGCACGGGCCGCCTCCACCTCCTCGACGACGGGTCCGTCCCGGAACTGGGGGTGACGCCTCGCATCGGCGTGAATGGCCCCGACGCCGACCGACCCTGGCGATTCGTCGCCGCCGGCTCCCCTTGGGCCAGCCGGAGGCCGTGAGGTCGGGTCGGCTGCCCCAGCGCCTTCGTCCGGAGAAGCCGCCAGGGTGACGCGGTGGGCCCGGGGCCCCCCGGCCGCCACCGGCCCCCCCGGGGGGGGCCCCCCCCCCGGCCCCCCCCCGGGGGCCCCGCCGCACC
>CAYJLW010000069.1:19234-21986 GCA_964370965.1 uncultured Acidimicrobiia bacterium
CCGCACCCCCCGCTGGGGTCCGGCGGGCGCCCGCCCACCCCCCCCCCCCCCCCCCACCCCAGGGGTGAGCCAGACCCCGTGACCGCCCCGGTGCGACCCTGCGCATCCGGGGTGGCGACGGCGGCCCCGCGCGTACCATGCCGCCCATGACCGTCCCCCTTGCGGACCAGCTCGAGCTGTTGCGGCGCGGCCTCGCCGAGGAACTGCCCGTCGGCGGTCTCGCCGAGAAGCTCGCCCTCGGACGGCCCCTGCGCGTGAAGCTCGGGGTCGATCCCACGGCATCCGGGGTGCACCTCGGCTGGGCCGTCGTACTCCGCAAGCTCCGCCAGTTCCAGGAGTGCGGTCACACGGCGGTGCTCATCGTGGGCGACTTCACAGCCCAGGTGGGCGACCCCAGCGGCAAGTCGCAGACCCGCAGGCGTCTCGGAGACGCCGAGGTGAGGGTCCACGCGGACGCCTGCCTGGACGTGCTGCGCCGGGTCCTCCTGCCCGAACCCCTCGAAGTGCGCTTCAACTCCGAGTGGCTCGGCGCCATGGGCATGCCCGAGGTCCTCGAGCTCACGACGCACGCCACCGTCGCCCAACTCCTGGAACGAAACGACTTCCGCACGCGCTTCGAACGCCACGCCCCCATCTCCCTCGTGGAGTTCCTCTACCCGCTGCTGCAGGCGGCGGACTCCGTGGCGGTCGACGCCGACGTCGAGCTCGGAGGCACGGATCAGACGTTCAACAACCTCATGGGCCGCCACCTGCAGGTCGCCAAGGGCACGGTCGGTCAGGTCGTCTGCACCCTTCCGCTCCTCGTGGGCACCGACGGGGTGGACAAGATGTCCCAGAGCCTGGGGAACTACATCGCCGTCGACGCGTCCGCGCCCGAGATGTTCGGCCAGCTCATGTCGATCCCGGACCACCTCATCGTCGACTACGCGCGCCTCGCTGCCTGGCTCCCGAGCCCCGACGTCGAGGCCGCTGCCCGCGGGCTCGCCGACGGCACCCTCCACCCGGGGGAGACGAAGCGCCGGGTGGCCGCAGCCGTCGTGGACCTCTACCGCGGCCCTGGGTCAGGCGCTGCGGCCGAGGCGGCTTTCGACCGCCTCTTCAAGGAGCGACGTGTCCCCGAAGACGTCCCCGAGGCTCCCCTCCCTGACGCCCCCGCCGCACTCCTCGAGCTCGTTGCGGGCGCCTTCGGCACATCCCGCAACGAAGCCCGCCGCCTCGTCGTGCAGGGTGGCGTGCGCCTCGACGGGGAGCCTCTGCGGGATGCCGACCTCACCCTGGGGCCTGCGGACCTCACCGGCCGCGTCCTCCAGGTCGGCAAGCGCCGCTTCGTCCGATTCGTCGGGAATGTCCGTCCCGACGGGCATGTTTGACATCCTGGCCACCCGGACATATGATGTTGGGCCGCTTCGGATTCGTTTGAAGCGGCCGACTTGGTCAACGACCTTCCCAGGAGCAGCCCATAGGGCAGCCCAACCGCCGGACGACGAGTGATCGCCGCCCTGCGGGGCGGCTTTTGTTTCGGCGGACGTCGACCGGATCGCACCGGCGGACGCCGGGGAAGCGCTCCCCCAGGGGAGTGGCCCCCAGACTCGTCGGGTCCGCACCTTGAAAACGGGAGCGACGTGAAAACGCCAGATGTGCCGGGTGTGCCCTGTTCGCAGGGGACTACCCGGCATCAAAGGGTGTGCTCGTCGAAAGACGAGTTTCCCCCGTATCTGGAATCGGACAAACGCGTCTGAGACCAGCCGCCGGCCGCACGGACCTTCGGGTTCGTGGCCAACGGTCGGCATCTCTTCAGGATTGAGGCGGAACCTCTCGAGGGGTCGCCGAAGTCTCCAATGGAGAGTTTGATCCTGGCTCAGGACGAACGCTGGCGGCGCGCCTCATACATGCAAGTCGAGCGAGGTTCAACCAGTGGCAACACTGGGGAAGACAAAGCGGCGAACGGGTGAGTAGCACGTGAGCAACCAACCCCGAACTTCGGGATAGCCCCGGGAAACTGGGATTAATACCGAATACCCTCCTCTTGTCACATGGCAGCTGGAGGAAAGGTCCGCCGGTTCGGGACGGGCTCGCGGCCTATCAGCTTGTTGGTGAGGTAACGGCTCACCAAGGCTACGACGGGTAGCTGGTCTGAGAGGATGATCAGCCACACTGGGACTGAGACACGGCCCAGACTCCTACGGGAGGCAGCAGTAGGGAATCTTGCGCAATGGGCGAAAGCCTGACGCAGCGACGCCGCGTGAGGGATGACGGCCTTCGGGTTGTAAACCTCTTTTGGCAGGGACGAAGCGAAAGTGACGGTACCTGCAGAATAAGCCCCGGCCAACTACGTGCCAGCAGCCGCGGTAATACGTAGGGGGCAAGCGTTGTCCGGATTCATTGGGCGTAAAGAGCTCGTAGGCGGTTTGGTAAGTCGGCGGTGAAATGTCGGGGCTCAACCCCGTCACGCCCGTCGATACTGCCATGACTTGAGTCCGGTAGGGGAGTGTGGAATTCCTGGTGTAGCGGTGAAATGCGCAGATATCAGGAGGAACACCAGTGGCGAAGGCGGCACTCTGGGCCGGCACTGACGCTGAGGAGCGAAAGCTAGGGGAGCAAACAGGATTAGATACCCTGGTAGTCCTAGCCGTAAACGATGGGTACTAGGTGTGGGAAGGGACTGACCCTTTCCGTGCCGAAGCTAACGCATTAAGTACCCCGCCTGGGGAGTACGGCCGCAAGGCTAAAACTCAAAGGAATTGACGGGGGC
>CAYJLW010000070.1:0-2202 GCA_964370965.1 uncultured Acidimicrobiia bacterium
AACACGCCGCCAACTCGACCTCGGTCGGCATAACCAGGCGGTCGGCATAGTGCGCGCGTCATCACCACCTCGTCCACGAGGGCGGCTACAGCATCCGGGGCAGCCCCGAAGGCCGTCTCACATTCCACCGCCCCGACGGCCGGCCCGTCGCCCAGGGCCCGCCCCGCCTCCACCCCCGCCTCCTGCGCCGGGTCCACACCCGCGGCCTGCGGGGCGACCCCTGACGGCGTGGCCGAGTCGCGGCGACCACCGCCAGGGCGAGGAGATCCGGTTCGGAATCGAACCACCGCGGCCGGCCCCGGTAACCTCCGCCGCGATGGCCGCTGCAGCACAGGAACTCCCCACAGACGTCCCCAAGGTCCTCGTCACCGAGGAGCTCGCCGAGCGTGGTCTCGACCTCATGCGGGAGCACTACGAGGTCGAAGTCGCCGCCGGCCTGCCCCGCGAGGACCTCCTGAAGCGGGTCAAGGACGCCGACGCCCTCGTGATCCGTTCCGCCACCCAGGTGGACGCCGAGCTCATCGCTGCCGCGTCACAGCTCAAGGTCGTGGGCCGGGCGGGGATCGGCCTCGACAACGTGGACGTCGACGCCGCCACCAAGCGGGGCATCCTCGTGGTGAACGCCCCGCAGTCCAACGTGGTGTCGGCCGCCGAACACACCCTTGCCCTGCTGCTCGCCGAGGCCCGCAACGTGGCCCGGGCGGACTCCTCGCTGCGGGCGGGGCGCTGGGAGCGCTCCCAGCTCCAGGGCGTGGAGCTCTTCGGCAAGACCCTCGGCGTCCTCGGCCTCGGCCGGGTGGGCGGCCTCGTGGCAGAACGGGCGGCGGCCTTCGGGATGCGCATCGTCGCCTACGACCCCTTCGTCTCCGACGAGCGCGCCCGCCAGCTCGGCGTCGAGCTCCTCGACGCCGTCGACGAGGTCCTCGCGCAGGCGGACTTCCTCACGATCCACCTGCCCCGCACACCCGAGACCGAGGGCCTCATCGGGGGGGATGCGATCGCCAAGATGCGCGACGGCGTCCGTATCGTGAACACAGCCCGCGGCGGCATCGTCGACGAGTCCGCCCTCGCCGAAGCGATCCGGGCGGGCAAGGTCGCCGGGGCCGGCATCGACGTGTACGACGTCGAGCCCAAGACGGACAGCCCGCTCTTCGACGTCCCGGAGGCTGTCGTCACGCCCCATCTCGGGGCGTCCACCGTCGAAGCCCAGGACCGGGCCGGGATCACGATCGCCGAGCAGGTCGTGCTCGCGCTCAGCGGCGAGTTCGTCCCCTACGCCGTGAACGTCGAGATGGGCCGGGAGGTCTCCGACCTCGTGCGCCAGTTCCTGTCCGTGGGCGAGGCCCTGGGGCGTTTCTTCGCCGCCTACGCGGGCGGCCTCGGTGAGAGCGTCGAGATCGAGCATGCCGGGGAGATCGCCGCTTTCGACTGCAAGGCACTCACCCTGTCCGTGCTCAAGGGCCTCTTCGCCCGGGCTGTGATCGAGCCCGTCACGTTCGTCAACGCGCCCCTGCTGGCCGAGGAGCGCGGGATCGAGGTGCGCGAGACCACCACCCCCAAGTCCCTGGAGTACAAGAGCCTCATCACCGTGAAGGGCTCGGTGGGCGGGCGCGACTTCCTCGTCGCCGGAACGTTGTACCCGATCCGCGACGAGGCCCGCATCGTCTCGGTCCTCGACTACGAGATCGAACTGCCCCTCAGCCGCCACATGGCCATGATCTCCAACGACGACCGCCCCGGGGTCATCGGTCGCGTGGGCACCGTCCTGGGAGAGGCCGAGATCAACATCGACGACATGGTCGTGGGCCGTCACCGGGCCGGCGACCTCGCGCTGATGGGGATAAACCTCGCCGACGCCGTCCCCTCCATAGTTCAGGACCGCATCAAGTCCTCTCCGGGCATCATCGAGGCCCGCTTCCTGGAGCTGTGAGCTCCCAAAGGGGGGGACTGGCGTCCCTCCTTTGGAACCCCCCTCCTCGGCCGTGGCGCCGGAGGTGGGCCCGGGGGCGGCAGAGCCGGCCCTGCGGGTCTGGCGGGGCGGCCGCCTCGGGTCGGGCCGAAGTGAAGCTGTTTCCACGGGATACCGGGTGTCCGGCATCACTTTGGACCCGCCGCCGGGGTGTGGGGCCTCCGCGGGGCCGGTCAAAGGGGGGACTGGCGTCCCTCCTTTGGAACCCCCCTCCTCGGCCGTGGCGCCGGAGG
>CAYJLW010000070.1:2302-21668 GCA_964370965.1 uncultured Acidimicrobiia bacterium
TGGGCCCGGGGGCGGCAGAGCCGGCCCTGCGGGTCTGGCGGGGCGCCGTCCGGCCGACGGCGATCTTGGGTCAGGGGTGCGGTCCCGGAGCCCGCCGTCGCACACGGCGGAGCGGGCGGGGGACGCTTCCCGAAAGCCCTTGACCGGTGGCGCGCAACGGCCGATAGACTGGGCGGGCCATGAAGAGGATCACCGCCACCCCGAGTCACTCCCGCCTCCTCCTTACCTAGCGCGCACGCCCCCCGCCGTGCGCGCACCCCGAACCTCCGGAAGCCCGGAGGTTTTCTCTTGCCCGCCAGAGGATTCACAGGAGGACCGCACGATGACACCGGATCGGATAGTCGTCTTCGACACCACGTTGCGCGACGGCGAGCAGTCGCCCGGTATCGCACTGAACGTCCCGGAGAAGCTGGAGATCGCCGAGCAACTGGTGAAGCTGGGCGTCGACGTCATAGAGGCGGGCTTCCCCGTGGCCAGCCAGGGCGACTTCGAGGCCGTGGCGGCCATCGCCCGCCAGGTGCGGGGGGCCACCGTCTGCGCCTTGTCCCGTACGCACGTCGCCGACGTCGACCGGGCCTGGGAGGCGGTCAGGGACGCCGCGCGGCCCCGCATCCACGTGTTCATCGCCACGTCCCCGATCCACATGCGTGACAAGCTCCGTATGACGCCTGAACAGGTGAAGGTCTCTGCCGCCGAGGGTGTCGCCCGGGCGGCGGGGTACACCGCGGACGTCGAGTTCTCCCCCGAGGACGGCACCCGCTCGGATCCGGAGTTCATGTGCGAGGTGCTCCAGGTCGCGGTCGACAACGGGGCCCGGACCCTGAACATCCCAGACACGGTGGGCTACGCCACCTCCGGCGACTTCGGTGAGCTCATCCGCCACGTCGTCGAGACCGTCCGCGGCCCCGACGGTCTGGTGATCTCCACGCACTGTCACAACGACCTCGGCATGGCCGTGGCGAACTCCCTGGCCGGGGTCGTCAACGGTGCCCGGCAGGTGGAGTGCACGGTCAACGGTCTCGGGGAGCGGGCGGGCAACGCCGCCCTGGAGGAGATCGTGATGGCAGTGCGCACCCGCCCTGACGTCTACGGCGTCGAGACGGGCATCGACACCGCCGAGCTCAGCCGGACGTCCAAGATGGTGGCCCGCCTCACCGGCTACCACGTGCAGTACAACAAGGCGGTCGTGGGCCGGAACGCCTTCGCTCACGAGTCCGGGATCCACCAGCACGGCGTGCTGTCCAACAAGGCCACCTACGAGATCATGGACGCCGAGGCCGTCGGCCAGTCCACCGAGATCGTCCTCGGGAAGCACTCCGGGCGCCACGCGTTCTCCGACGCCCTGGAGCGTCTCGGCTTCAGCCTGGGCGGCGACGCCGTGACCCAGGCGTTCCAACGCTTCAAGGAGCTCGCGGACCGCAAGGTGCAGATCACCGAGGCCGACCTCGAGGCCATCGTCGCCGAGGAGATCGGCGGCGACACCGGCGCGTGGCGTCTCGTGGCGTTCTCCGTGAGCGGCGGTTCGACCGAGGTGCCCACGGCGACGGTGAGGCTGCAGCGCGACACCATGGTGCGTGAGGAGACCGCGGAGGGCGACGGCATGATCGACGCCGCCTGCCGGGCCATCGAGAAGGCCGTGGAGCTGCCCACCACCCTCCTGGACTTCACCGCTGCGTCCGTGACCGGCGAGACCGACGCCCTCGCGGACGTGACGATCCGGGTCGGCATGGACGACATGGAGGTGGGGGGCAGGGGTGTCTCCACCGACGTCGTGGAGGCCTCCGCCCGCGCCTACCTGAACGCGGTGAACCGCGTCCTGCGCCTCCGTGACCGTCCGGGATACCGTCGCCACGAAGACGACGGTCCCTGAAGCGCGCCCTGGGCGGGCGCGACGGACCCCCGGCGCGGGCCCTGCCATCCCGACTTCGCGCCCGGGGGAGGATCGGGCCGCTGCGGGCCGGAATACTCCCTTCATGGCGTTCCGTCCGTCCCGTCTTGCCTCTGTCGCCCTGGCCGGCGCGTGCGCCCTCGCCCTGGCCGCCCCGGCAGCAGGCGCCACGCCCCCGGAGCGCGTGAGCGTCGCTTCGGCGGCCGGGGGAGCAACCCAGGGGGACGCCACGTCCGAGGAGGCCTCCGTCACGCCCGACGGCCGCTACGTGGCCTTCGCCTCCTTTGCCGACAACCTCGTCGTGGGTGACACGAACGGGTGGAAGGACGTCTTCGTGCGTGACCGTGTCGCCGGCACCACGGAACGCGTGTCCCTGCCCGACGCCCCCACGAGGCCGGGGGAGACCCAGGGCAACGGCCACAGCGAGTGGAGCGGCATCAGTGACGACGGCTGTCGCGTGGTCTTCGTGTCCGCGGCGTCCAACCTCGTGGCCGGCGACGACGACGCCGCCCGGGACGTCTTCGTCAGGGACCGTTGCCAGGGGCGCACCAAACGGGCCAGTCTCCCGGCGGCGACGGCGGGGCCCTGGTGCCCGACAGGGGACTCCACGCCTGCGTACGTCAGCGGTGACGGTCGCCACGTGAGCTTCGCGTCCTTCTCGACGCGGCTCGTGCCCGGGTGCACGACGTGGCTCGTGTCCCACGTCTACGTCCACGACCTCCAGACCGGCGCCACGGAGATCGTGGACGCCACCACGTCAGGGGGGGTCGCCGATTCGTGGTCTTGGGGCGGGAACCTCAGCGCAGACGGGCGTTTCGTGACGTTCTCGAGCCTGGCGGCGAACCTCGTGCCGGCCGACGGCAACGGCCAGGCGGACGTCTTCGTCCGCGACCGCCTCACAGGAGCCCTGGAGCGCGTGAACGTCCCCTCGGGAGGCGGGGAGGCGGATCGCGAGAGCGTGGCGTCGTTCTCGGGCAAGAGCCGTGTGGTGACACCCGAGGGTCGCTACGTCGTGTTCCGCTCGGCAGCGTCCAACCTCGTCCCCGGGGACGCCAACACGGAGTGGGACGTCTTCGTGCGCGACAGGGTTCTCGACGTCACGGAGCGTCTCAGCACGACCGACACCGGGGCCGACGCGAACGGCCAGAGCCAGGTGGGCCAGATCTCCGCCGACGGTCGCTGGGCCTCGTTCCAGTCCCAGGCCACGAACCTCGACCCCAGGGACGTCGACTCCGACTGGGACGTCTACGTGAAGGACCGCCGCAGGGGCGACGTGGACCTCGTGTCGGTCAACGCGGCAGGGGAGTCCACGAACGGCTGGATCGACGACCCCTCCATGTCGCCCGACGGCCGGTACCTCGTGTGGGCCGACTACGGCGACAACCTCGTCCCCGGGGACACGAACGCGGCCGGAGACGTCGTGCTCGTCGACCGCGCCACCCCGGCGGTTCCACCCGGAGGCGGTGGCACGCAGACGCCCGCGCCCGTGTCCGGGCCGCCCGGTCAGGGGACGCCGTCTCCTGTCGTCGGGACGCAGGCGGCCGCGGCGGCCGTGACGGCGAGGCCGGTTCGGTGCGCCAAGAAGCGCAGGGCGCGGAAGCGGAGGTCGTGCCGGTCCGCTCGCCGGCGGGCGCGGGTCAGTCGGCGAGGGCGTAGAACTGCCAGGTCGCGCCGGTCCAGACGACGATGAAGGGGACGCCCACGTCGGGCGTCTGGTACACGAGGCCGCAGCCGCCCTGGCCGTCGACGAACGTCAGGCACTTGCGCCCGGTGGCGCTCTCGAGGCTGACCTTGAGGTCGGGCTCGATCCCGGCCACGTCCCACACGACGGCCGCCGTCGTGTTGCCCACCGTGGCCCTGATGTAGGCCTCGGCGGCCGCCCTGTCGCCCTCGACCGGGGAACCCGAGGCCGTGGTGGGGGCGGGTGTGGGGGTGGCCGAGCCCGAGGCGGGGGTCACCGGCGTCGCCGGCGCGGAGGTGGCGACGGCCCTGAGCTCCGCGAGCTCGGTCTCGAAGCGGACCCGCGCTGCGGCCGCCTTGGCGAGGAGGCCGCGATGGGGTTCGCGGCGGGCGGCGGCGCGGGCCGCCGAGAGCAGGTTCGCAGCCCGCTCCAGGAGGTCCAGACCGGCGGCTTCCAGACGGCTGCGCAGGCCCGGTGACGACGCGTCCGTGACGGTGTCGGTGGCCTCCTGCAGCCTGCGGGCTTCCTCGTGCAGGCGGGAAAGGCGCCCTTCGGCATCGACGAGGTCGTCGCCGGCGACGGCTTGCGTGAGGTCGGTGTTCACGGACGTCGCGGCCGAGACCCACGCCGTGAGCTCCAAGGGCCCGAGCTGTGTGCCGGAAGCGGTCGCTGCGGGCGACGGTGCCCGCGACGGGGGCGAAGCCGCGCGGTCGCCGGATTGGCGGGCGAGCACGAGCATGACGAGGGCGGCCCCGACCACGAGACCCGCCACGACGAGGGCGGCGACGGTGCCCCAGCGTCGCCGCCGCTTCGGGAGGACGCTGCCCCCGGGTGCGAAGGCGTCGAAGCCCCCGCCGGGGGGACCGCTTGCCGGCGGGGGAGGCGCCGCGCCGGGGGGACCGTCGCCGGCGAAGGGCGGGGGAGGGGGTGAGGGCGGCGCCGGCGTCGGCGGGGGCGGCGGGGCGGCGCCCGGGACGGCCGGCTGCTGCTCGGTCTCCATGTGGCGACGATACAGCCCTACTCGTAGGCGAGGGCGGACACGATC
The DNA here is from genome assembly GCA_964370965.1 of uncultured Acidimicrobiia bacterium. Taxonomy (GTDB): domain Bacteria; phylum Actinomycetota; class Acidimicrobiia; order UBA2766; family UBA2766; genus CAYJLW01. Next base: position 6,917 of record CAYJLW010000070.1, read on the forward strand.
TCGAGGCGGGCCGCCCGCCGGCCCGGTGCGTAGGCCCCCACCGCACCTATGACCGTGGCGAGGAGCCCGGCGTAGAGGGCCCACGCCAGGGGGAAGCGCCAGGACGCCGCCAGCCCCGTCCAGGTGGTGACGCCGGCGAGGGACTGCGCGGACACCCAGGCTCCCAACGGCACCGAGAGGAGAAACGCCACCCCGCCCATCGTGAGCGACTCCACGAGGACCATGCGGCGCACCTGCCCGCGGCTCACGCCGATGGCTCGCAGGACCCCGAACTCGCGGAAACGGTGTACGACCGCCATGGCGAGCGTGTTCACGATCCCGAGCAGGCCCACGACGACGCAGCAGGCCAGGATGGCGTAGAAGGGGGCGAAGAACCCGTCGAACTCGCGGCGCACCCGGCGTTTCAGGTCCCCGGCGCTGAGCAGGAAGTGGGGCCACCGGGACAGCTCGCGGTCGAGGAGCGCCTCGCCCTCCTGGGAGGAGACGTCCGGGCGGAGGTTGAGGGCGATCATGGACGGCTCCTGCTCGCCCCAGATCCTCGTGGCCACCCGCTCGTGTACGTAGGCGACCGTGGCCGTGTTGGACGTACGGATCACGCCCACGACGGGGAACTCGCGCATGCCCTTGCGGGTGCGGAGCCGGGCGACGCCGCCGAGGCCGCTCCCGGTGAGGCGGGCCGAACTGGTCGTGAGCACGATCCCGCCCCGCTCCATTCCCCGCACGGCGGCGGCCTCCGTACCCTCGCTGAACGTCCAGTCCTGCACGGCCAGGTACGTGTCCGGGTGGATGCCGTCCACGAAGACCCGCTCACCTTCGACCTCGGCGGTGTGGAACGTGACCGGGCTCCAGATCCCCACCTCGGGGAGCGAGCGCAACCGTCGTACGAGCCCCGGCTCCAGCGCCTCGAAGTCCTCGTCGCCGCGGCGGATCACGAAGTCGGAGCCGAACTCCTTGCTGATCGAGCTCAGGATCCCGGTGCCCATGGACACGTTGATCGCCCCGATGGTCAAGATGGTGGCGAGCACGACCATCAGGACTCCCAGTGTGAGGGAGGACCGCGAGCGCTCCTTCGTGAGGTGGTTGACTGCGATGGCGCCCACACCCGGGGCGAGCGGCCGGGTGAGCGTGCCGACGAGGCGGCCTGCGGGACGCAGCACCAGCGGGACGAGGAGCACGGCTCCGGCGAGGGGGAGGAGGAGGACGACCTGGCCGAGGGGAGGGCGCAGGTCCAGTGACATGGCGAGGGAGCCCAGGGCGAGCAGGACGGCACCGGCGATCCAGCCCCGCCCGAGGCGGCGGTCCGCCGACAGGGCCGCCTCGTTGCGCATCGCCGACACGGGTTCGAGACGGCCTGCCCGGGCGGCAGGGAGGAGAGCGGCGACCAGCGTCACGCCGAGGCCGACCGCGACCCCGGTGACAAGGCCGCTGCGCGGGACGGTGAAGGTGTCGAGGGGGATGTCGCCCCGGAAGATGTTCCCCATGAGGCCGATGAGCACGCGCGAGAGCACCAGGCCGAGGCCGAGGCCGACGGCGGTGAAGACGACGGCGAGGACGAGCGCCTCGACGAGCACCACACGGAACAGTTGGTGTCTCGTCGCCCCCAGGGCCCGCAGGGTCCCGTACTCGCGGACCCGCTCCGCCTGGGACATCGCCAGGGAGTTGTAGACGAGGAAGACGGACACGAACACGGCGATCGCCGAGACTGCGATGAAGGAGGTCTGCGTCGCCGACAGCACCCGCTGGAAGCCTGCGCCCACGGCTCCGGGCTCCTGGGCCGTGAGGCCCTCTGGGAGCCCCTTGGCGTGGCGTGCCCGCCACAGAGCGGCGTCGGTGCCCGGACGGAGCGCCAGCACGAGGTTGTCGACCTCGCCGCTGCGCCCGGTGGCCGACTGCACGTCCGCCAGCCAGGTGGCGGCGAAGCGGCCCTCGGAGGCGCGTGCCACCCCCTGGTTGCGGAGGATCCCGGACACCGTCCACGCGCTGCGGCGCTCCCCGGTGGTGAGGCGGAGCCTGGCGCCCACCGCCACCCCGAGGTCGTCGGCGAGCTCCCCCGGCAAGAGCACTTCCCGGCGTCCGGGGGTCGGGAATCGGCCCGCCGCCACCCGGTAGGTGTACACGAGGCGGTCGGCGTCGAAGTCCGTGCCCACGAGCGTGAGGGGCTCGCCGTGGCCGGCCACCTTCGCGGCCACGCCGAGGTGCGGATCGACTACCTCCACGTCGGGGAGGCGGCGGATCTCCTGGCCCAGGCTCTCCCGGAACTTCTCGAAGCCCGGCGTCGTCACCCAGACGTCGGCGCTGCCCGTGAAGTCGGTGATGATGGTCTCCAGGCTCGCCGACGTCGTGGCGTTCGCGATCAACGTGGCGAAGAGGATCCCCACGCCGAACGCGACGCCCATGCCGGTGAGGAGGGTCCTACCCTTTCTGTGCACCAAGTGCCTGGAGCCAAGCGAAGACAGCCTGCGCACGTTCACCTCCCCCGCCGGTGGGCTCCAAGCGCGCCACGATCTCCCCGTCGCGCAGGAACACGATGCGGTCAGCGAGGGCGGCGGCGTTCGCGTCGTGGGTGACGATCACGACCGTCTGGCCGGCATCGGCGAGGCCGCGCAGGAGGGAGAGGATCTCCTGGCCGGACGCCGAGTCGAGGTTGCCCGTGGGTTCGTCCCCGAAGACGACGCTGGGCTCGGCCAGGAGGGCCCTCGCTATCGCCACCCGCTGCTGCTGGCCGCCGGAGAGCTGCGAGGGGAGATGGTGACTGCGGTCGGTGAGACCCACGAGCGCGAGGAGTTCCTGGACACGGGCCGCATAGCGCCGGCGCGGGACGCCGTCGATGACCATCGGGAGGGCGACGTTCTCCGCCGCCGTGAGGACGGGGACGAGGTTGAAGAACTGGAAGACGAAGCCGATGCGACGGCGCCGCACGAGCGTGATCTCACGGTCGCTGAGCTCCCCCAGGGGGCGACCCTCGAGCAGAACGTCACCCGCCGAGGGTCGGTCGAGGCCTCCCAGGATGTGCATGAGGGTGGACTTGCCCGAGCCCGACGGTCCCATGATGGCGAGGAAGCGGCCCGTGTCGACGTCGAGGTCGACGCCGGCGAGGGCGCGGGTCGTGGCGCCGTCGGTGCGGTACTCCTTGGACACGCCGACCGCCTTCAGCACCGGCGGCGGCCGGGTCGCGTCGGGCGCGGTCGGGGTTCGGGGGTCGCCGGGCACGCCGCGACCGTACCAACAGACTGCTATCACAGGGTCTCGAATCCTCCACTACGAAAGGCCCGCAGTGCGCATCGCTCTCATTCCCGGGGACGGCATCGGCGCCGAGGTCCTCGCCGAGTCCACCAAGGTGCTGGCCGCCACGGGGGTGAAGGTCGAGCTCGAGACCTACGACATCGGGGGCGACCGCTACCTGCGCACCGGCGAGACCCTGCCCGACGCCGTGCTCGACGAGCTCCCGGCCTTCGACGCCGTCCTGTTGGGTGCCGTCGGCCACCCCGGGGTCGCCCCCGGCATCCTCGAGCGGGGGATCCTCCTGCGCCTCCGTTTCGAGCTCGACCTCGCCGTCAACCTGCGGCCCGTGAAGCTCCTCCCCGGAGTGGTCTCGGCACTCGCCGGCCGCGGTCCCTCCGACGTCGACTTCGTCGTCGTGCGGGAAAACACCGAGGGCCCGTACGCGGGGGCGGGGGGTGCTCTGCGCCGTGGTACCGCCGACGAGATCGCCGTCCAGGACTCCGTGAACACACGACTCGCCGCCGAGCGCTGCATCCGGTACGCGTTCGCCCTCGCCGTCGAACGCGAGCGTCGCTCGCTCATGCTCGTGCACAAGACGAACGTCCTCACGCACGCCGGGGACCTCTGGCAGCGCACGTTCGACGAGGTGGCGCCGGAGTTCTTCGACGTCTCCACGTCCTATGGCCACGTCGACGCAGTCTGCCTCTGGATGGTGACGGACCCCGGGCGCTTCGACGTCATCGTCACCGACAACCTCTTCGGGGACATCGTCACCGACCTCGGAGCCGCCATCTCCGGTGGGCTCGGCTACGCGGCCAGCGGGAACCTCTCCTTGACCGGTGGCCCCTCCGTGTTCGAGCCCGTGCACGGTTCCGCCCCGGACATCGCCGGCACCGGGAAGGCGAACCCCCTCGCCGCCTGCCTGTCGCTCTGGCTGGCGCTGCGCCACGCCGGCGAGACCGCCGCCGCGGAGCGGGTGCTGGCCGCCGTGGAGGCGGTGGCGGCCGACGCGGCGGCGAAGATCGGCGGCGAGCTCACCACGGCGGACGTGGGAAACCGGGTGGCGGACGCCGTCGCGGCCATGGGAAAGTAGGACAGAACACGCAGGGGGGCTCTTGTCCCCCTGGGCCACCACCGGTCCTGCGCAGCGTGCGCAGCGGCCCGGACGGCGCAAAGGGCCCGGAGGAAACCGTGCAGAAGGTCGACTACATCTGGATGAACGGCGAGCTCGTCCCCTGGGACGAGGCGAAGGTCCATGTGCTCACACACGCCCTGCACTACGGCTACGGCGTCTTCGAGGGGATCCGCTGCTACGAGACGTCCGACGGCCGTGGGGCGGTGTTCCGTCTCACGGATCACATCCGCCGTCTCGCCCGCTCGGCGAAGATCCACCTCCTGCCCGTGCCCTTCACCGTCGAGGAGCTCGTCGAGGCCACGAAGGAGACGATCCGGGCGAACGGCCTGAAGTCCTGCTACATCCGCCCCATCCTCTTCAGCGGCTACGGCGAGATGGGCCTGAATCCCCTCGCCTGCGAGATAGACGCCGCCGTGGCCGTCTGGCCGTGGGGCGCGTATCTCGGTGAGGAAGGCATCAAGCACGGTGTGCGCACGAAGGTGTCGTCCTACCGGCGGCTCGACGTGAACATCCTGCCCCCGGCGGCGAAGGCGTCCGCCAACTACGTGAACTCGATCCTGGCGAAGATCGAGAGCGTGAAGGCCGGCTACGACGAGGCCATCATGCTCAACAGCCACGGCTTCGTCACCGACGGCTCGGGGGAGAACGTCTTCGTCGTGCGGGACGGCGTCATCACGACGCCGTCTCTCCACGCCGGCGCCCTCGACGGCATCACCCGGGACTCGATCATCCAGATCGCCCGTGATCTCGGCTACGAAGTGCGCGAGGACACCCTCGTGCGCACCGACCTCTACCTCGCCGACGAGGCGTTCTTCACCGGCACCGCCGCCGAGGTCGTCCCCATCCGCGACGTGGACGACCGCGAGATCGGTGAGCCGGGCCCGGTCACCCGCAAGCTGCAGGAGACGTTCTTCGCCGCCATCCACGGCGACCTCGACCGGTACAAGGCCTGGCTCGAGTACGTCTGAGCTCCGCCCGCCGGGCCGGCACCGCGTTGGCGGTCCTTGACCCGGGGAACTCCGCCGGGGCGGTCGTGAGCCCCGTGTAGCCTCGGGCCAGTCCCCCCAGACGCAAGGACCACGATGCGCAACCGGGCCTCCTCCTCGCTCCCCCCGCCGCCCTCCACCCCCCAGCGCGTCGCGATCTACGACACGACCCTGCGCGACGGATCACAGCGTGAGGGCCTCACCCTCACCGTCGACGACAAGCTCCGCATCGCCCGGCACCTCGACCAGCTCGGCCTCGACTACGTCGAAGGCGGATGGCCGGGGGCGAACCCGAAGGACGACGAGTTCTTCCAGCGCGCACCGGGCGAGCTGCGTCTCGAGCACGCCACGCTCGTCGCCTTCGGCTCCACGCGGCGCTCCCACCGTGACGCCGACGGCGACGACACGCTTGCGGCCCTGATGAAGGCGAGCACCGAGGTCGTCTGCATCGTGGGCAAGGCCTGGGACTACCACGTCAGCGAAGCCCTCCGCGTCGACCTCGCCGAAGGCGTCGCCATGGTCGCGGACTCCGTGGCCTGGCTGAAGGGCCACGGCAAGATGGTCTTCCTCGACGCCGAGCACTTCTTCGACGGGTTCAAGTCGAACCGCGGGTTCACGATGGACGTCCTCGCTGCTGCCGAGGGTGCCGGTGCCGATGCCCTCGTCCTGTGCGACACGAACGGCGGTTGCCTCCCGCACGAGGTGCAGGAGATCGTCTGTGCAGTCCGGGAATCCGTCACGACGCCCGTCGGGGTGCACTTCCACAACGACTCCGACTGCGCCGTCGCCAACAGCCTCACCGCTGTGGGCTGCGGCGCCACGCAGGTGCAGGGCTGCATCAACGGCCTCGGGGAACGCACCGGGAACGCCAACCTGTCCTCGATCATCCCGAACCTCGTCCTGAAGATGGGGGTGGAGTGCATCGACCGGGAACACCTCACCCAACTCGGCTCCGCGAGCCATGCCATCGCCGAGATCGCGAACGTGACCATGAACCCGCAGCAGCCCTACGTGGGGCCCTCCGCCTTCGCCCACAAGGCGGGTCTGCACGTCTCGGCTCTCGCCCGGCGTCCCGACGCCTACGAGCACATCGACCCCGAGGACGTCGGCAACGCCACGCGTCTCGTCGTGAGCGAGCTGGCCGGGCGGGCGACGGTGGTGATGAAGGCCGCCGAGGCAGGAATCGACCTCGAGGACGACCCCGACACCGTGAGCGAGATCTTGGAGCGCGTCAAGGGCCTCGAGCACGTGGGCTACCACTTCGAGGCCGCCGACGGGTCCTTCGAGCTCCTCGTGCGGGAGGCGACGGGCTGGAAGCAGGACTACTTCGGTCTCGAGTCCTTCCGGGTCATCATGGAGAAGCGCGAGGACGGCGCCGTCGCCACCGAGGCCACGGTCAAGATCTGGGCCAACGGAGAGCGTTCCATCGCCACGGCCGAGGGCAACGGCCCCGTGAACTCCCTCGACAAGGCGCTCCGCCAATGCATCGGGGACCTCTACCCGCACCTCGCCGACGTGCACCTCACCGACTACAAGGTGCGGGTCCTGGACACTGCCAAGGGCACGGGCGCCGTCACCCGTGTGCTCATCGACTCCACCGACGGCCGGCGCACCTGGGGGACGATCGGCGTGTCCGAGAACATCATCGAGGCCTCCTGGCAGGCCCTCGCCGATTCGGTCGTCTACGGCCTCCTCCACGACGAGGGCGCCGCCGGGGGCTGAGGGTTTGGAGGCCCAGGAGTGACGCACGTCACTCCTGGGCCTCCGACGTCGCCGGGCGAGGGGGGATTCGGCCCCCTCCGATAGAATCCGCCGGACACACGCCCAGGAGGCCAGCCCGCGTGGGGACCACACCCTTTGTCCCGCAGAGCCGTGACACCGCCTACGTGCAGGAGAAGCTCCCCCCCGCACGTCCCTGGTTCGCCACCCGCCCCGGCGAGACGGGCGGGGATCCCGGATCCGGGGCGACCACCGCGGTCGGTCCCGATGCCGGCTTCGCCCTGCGCCTCGCCCGCCTCTTCCAGGGCCGCCTTGTGCCGGGCGCCGCGGACAGGGGGGACGTGAACGCGGGCGCCACGGCCGTCGCCATGCGACGGGCGGCGGCGGGCGGCCGCGGCCCGATCGCCGAGGACCTCGAGGTGGCCTACCTCCTCACGGGTGTGCTGGAGGACGCCCCCGGGGACTGGACCGTGCAGGGCGCCGAGGTCGCCCGCCGTATCGAGGGCGTGCGCTACGACGCTCACCGCTCGGGCGAGTTCGCGGCCGGCATCGACGAGACGTGGCTGGAGGCGAAACCGGCGGAGATCCGCCGCCGGCTGGCGTCTGACGGCCCGGGCACGATCCTCCTCCCATGAGCTTCTCCCTCTCTCCCGAGCAGCAGGAGTTCCGCGACGTCGTCCGCAAGCTCGCCGCCGACAAGGTGGCCCCCAACGCCGCCGCCGCGGACCGAGACGCCCGGTTCCCGCAGGCCAGCTTCGACGCCCTCTGCGAGGCCGGGATCCTGGGCGTGGCGATCCCGGAGGCCTACGGCGGCCAGGGCGCCGACCTCCTCACGTGGACGGTCTGCATCGAGGAGGTCGCCCGGGCCTGCGCCGCCACGGCCGTGACGCTCCTCGTGAGCGTGGGCGCCGCCGCCATCCCGATCCTCGGCCTCGGCACCGAGGAGCAGAAGCGGCGCTGGCTGCCCAAGATCGCCACCGGTGAGGTCCTGGCCGCCTACGGGCAGTCCGAGACCGAGGCGGGCTCCGACGTCGCCGGCATCCGTACCCGGGCCGTGCCTGACGGCGACGCCTGGGTGATCAACGGCCGCAAGGCGTGGATCACGAACGCCGGCATCGCCGGGGTCTACGTCGTCCTCGCGAAGACCGACCCCGACGCCGGGGCGCGAGGCATCACGATGTTCCTCGTGGAGCCGGACATGGCCGGGTTCGCCGTGGGCAAGATCGAGGACAAGATGGGCCTGCGGGGCAGCTACACGGGCGAACTCGTCCTCGACGACGTCCGTGTGCCCGGCGACGCCGTCCTGGGCGAGGTGAACACCGGCTTCCTCAGCGCGATGGGCCTCCTCGACAAGTCGCGTCCGCTCGTCGCCGCGCAGGCGCTCGGGGTCGCCCAGGCCGCCCTCGACGCTGCCGTGGCCTACGCCAAGGAGCGCCACGCGTTCGGCCAGAGGATCGCGGACTTCCAGGGGCTGCAGTTCATGATCGCCGACATGCAGATAGGCATCGAAACCGCCCGCACGATGGTGTACCGGGCCGCCGCCCTCGCCGACGCCGGGGATCCCGAGGCGACCATGGCGGCGTCGATCGCGAAGTGCTACGGCACCGACGTCGCCATGAAGGTGACCACCGACGCCGTGCAGGTGCTCGGCGGTGCCGGCTACACCAAGGACTTCCCCGTGGAGCGTCACATGCGTGACGCGAAGGTGTTCCAGATCTACGAGGGCACGAACCAGATCCAACGCTGGATCGTGGCCCGGCGCCTCCTGGCCTGACGTGGCGGAGATCCGGGGCGACCCCCAGTTGCGGGCGGCGCTGGTGGCTGCCCGGACGTACGTCGTCCTCGGCGCCCACCCGGATCCGTCGAAGGCTGCGCACTACGTCCCCGCGTACCTGCACGGCCGGGGGCTCCGGGTGATCCCGGTGAACCCTGGGTACGCCGGCCGGGAGTTGTGGGGTGAGCCCGTGCGGGGGTCCCTCGCCGAGGTCGGCGCAGCCGTCGACGTCCTGGACGTCTTTCGACGTCCGCAAGCCCTGCCGGGGCACCTCGCGGAGATCCTCGCGCTGGGTCCGCGGATGGTGTGGCTGCAACTCGGCATCCGCCACGACGACGTCGCCGCCAGGCTCATGAGCGCCGGGATCGACGTCGTGCAGGACCGCTGCCTCATGGTCGACCACGAGCGTCTCCTGGGCGCCGAGGGGGGTGGGCGCCGGTAGCGGGCACGCGTGTCCGGAATCGCCCGCGCTACGCGAGCAGCACCGCTGCGGCCTCGCGCACGGCCGGGTCCGCGAGGCGGGCCTTCGCCGCCGCCCGGGCCGCCTCGACCACGGGCCGGCGCCGTTTCGGGTCCAGCATGTTGGAGCCCATGGCGTCGAGCACCTCGGCCCCGGGTTCGAAGGCGAGCACGGGCGTTCCCCGTTCCGTGACGCGGGCCGTCTCGCGGCGGAGGTGGCGGCGGGAGAAAGCCCGGGTGAGCGCGTCGGGGCGCCGGGGCACGGACGCGGCTGACATGGGCGAGGACACGACGACGAGGTCGAGGCCGAGGCCGGCGACGAGGTCGAGATTGGTGGGGGAGTAGATGCCGCCGTCGACGTGACGGTGGCCGGCGATCACGACCGGCCGGGAAAGCGCCGGGACGGCCGAAGACGCCTCCACGGCTGTGGGGACGTCGATCTCGGGTGCGCCCGTGCGGCCGAAGACGACGCGCTCGCCCTCGTCGAGGTCGACGGCGCAGATCCAGAGGGGCTCGGCCGGCCAAGTCGACCCGTAGCGGGCCCGGATCGGCTCTCCGATGTGGTCCGTGGGCAGCGTCCCGGCGGGCAGGGCGGCGGTGAGGAGGACGGCTCCCCGGGCACGGCGGGGCCGGCGCACGGCCCGGGCGAGGAGGCGGGGTGCCGACGGCCGCCCGAAGTGCAGGAGCCGGAGCGGGTCGCCCTCTTCAGGGCGGGACGGCCGAGCGCGGTCGCGGGCGGCGAGAGCAGCGGGCCTGAGGCCGGAGCGCAGGAGGGCGCCGACCTGGGAGCCCGCCGACGTCCCCACGACAACGTCGGCGCTCCGGGGGTCCCAACCGGACTCCTCGAGCGCTGAGAGGATGCCGTCGTGGTACGCCTGACCGACGACCCCGCCCGCTCCCAGGACGAGACCGATGCGGCGCACGCGTGCCCGCTCTGGATTCATGAGGCCCTTCCTCTCCGCCGGGCCGCCATTCCAGCACGCGGGAGGGGCCGGGCGGTGCCGCTCCGCGGCCGGTCGCGAGCGCGAGGCGCGTATCGTTCCCGGGATGACGCAGCGCCGCCGTCCCCGGCACGGTTCCGGATGATGCGGCCTGCGCTACACCTCGCGGCACCGGCCGGCTGGCTGAACGATCCCAACGGCCTCTGCCGGCACCACGGGGTCTACCACGCCTTCTACCAACACAACCCGGCAGCGGACGTGTGGGGCCCCATGCACTGGCGGCACGCCACGAGCACCGACCTCCACCACTGGGAGGATCGCGGGATCGCTCTCGGCCCCGACGAGCTGGGAATGATCTTCTCCGGTTCCGCCGTGGTGGACTCCGTCGGGAGCGTGGGATTCGGAGCCGACGCCGTGATCGCGGTCTTCACGTACGCCGCGGAGGGCGCCCAGAGCCAAGGGCTGGCGTGGAGCCGTGACGGAGGGTCCACGTGGACGAAGTACCCCGCGAACCCGGTGCTCGTGCCCGCCGCGGGGGACAAGGACTTCCGGGACCCCAAGGTGTTCTGGTGGGGACCTCCGGGCAGCGGTCACTGGGTGATGATCCTCGCTGCCGGCCGGCGGGCCGAGATCTACCGTTCCCGCGATCTCCGCTCCTGGGATCTGTCCGGCACCTTTGCCCCGGATCCCGGCGGGGGCGGCATCTGGGAGTGCCCGGACCTCTTCGAGTTGTCCGTGGACGGTGCCGAGGAATCCTGCTGGGTCCTGACCGCCTCCGTGGGCGGCGCCGGTCCCCATGGCCACGGAGGCACCGTCGGCTTCCTCGGCCACTTCGACGGCGCCGGCTTCACCCTGGACCGGTCGGCGTCGCCCCGTCTCTTGGACCACGGTCCGGACTTCTACGCCGCCCAGACGTTCTCGAACCTCCCGGACGGCCGCAGCATGTGGATGGGTTGGCTGAACTCGTGGCACTACGCCCTGTCGGTTCCCTCCGACGGATGGCGGGGCACGCTCAGCATCCCGCGTGATCTCGACCTGGTCGCCACCTCCCAGGGGATCTCGTTGCGTCAGCGGCCCACACCCGAGCTCACCGCCCTCCGGGGCCGCTGCGTGCTGCGCCACGACGGCGCCCTGGCGCGCACCCTCGAGTTTCCGGCCGATCGTGGTTCCCCGGGCTGCGACGTCACGATCCGCACGGAGCGCTCCGACGGGCAGGCCGTGGTCCTGGAGGTCGGGGATGCGTCCCGTCCCGCGGCGGTGCTCACGGTGACCGGCCAGGAGGTCACAGTCGGGCGATCCTCCCCTGCAGGGCTGGGGCGCCAGGCGGCGGACTCCTTCGCCCAGGTCTACCGGGCGCCGCTCGTGCCGGCTCCCGGGCCCGTCGAGGTCCGGGCCGTGCTCGACTCCACGTCTCTGGAGGTCTTCGCGGACGGCGGCGTCACCGTCCTCTCGGCGACCTGCTTCTGTGAGGGGGTCCCCGCCCTGCGGCTGCGGCCCGCGGGGAGGATCCCGAGGCGCCCCGTGGTCGGAGTCGAGGCCTACGTGGTATGACCCTGCTCGCGAGTCCCCTCGGTCTCCGGGGGCTTCGCGGCCACGACCACGGCGGGGGCGTCGGGTGAGGGGGCTTCGCCCGCCCAGCCGCCGAAGCAGGCCACGCCCGTGAAGCCCGCCGCGGTGATCTCGGCGACGAGCTCGGTGAGGGAGTAGATCCGGGGCCGGAGGTGGGTCTCGGTGCGGGCGCCGTCAGGGGTGACCACGACGAGGCGGGCATCGAGGCGGCCGGTGACAGGGTCGAAGGAGCGGTGCTGTAGGACGAGAGTGGCGTCCGGGCGTTCGTCCCATTCGCTGTCTCGGGCGCCTCGCACGACGCGGTCGCGGTGGGTGGTGCCCACGAGGAGCCGGCCGCCGGGCTTCAGCACGCGGGCGGCCTCGGCGAAGATCGCCCTGTTGTCGGCGTCGGAGTCGAAGAGGCCGATCGAGCTCTCCAGGTTCACGACGGCGTCGGCCCAGGCGTCGGGCAGGGGGAGCGAGCGCAGGTCGCCTTCGGTGAGCTCGAGCGCCACCCCCGACTGCTGGGCTCTCGTGGCAGCCTCGCCGAGGAGAGCCGTGTCGACGTCGACGCCCCACACCTCGAAGCCCCAGGCGGCGAGGCGCACGGCATGGCGGCCGAACCCGCAGGGGGCGTCCACGACGCGGGCGCCGGGCAGCAGGTCGAGGAGCTTCCAGGCGGCTTCGGCTTCGGCCTCGGCGACGGCGTCGAGGCGGTCGATCTCCCTGCCCTTGAGGTAGAGCTCCCCGAAACCTCGCCACCATTCGTCCACGGGCCAACGATACGCGGCCGCCCCTCGGCCGGGGCGTCTTCGTGTTCCGGGGTGCGGCGGCGGCAGGCTATATTCGGCCTCTGTTCGGGGGTGGTGTAATCGGCAACACACGAGGTTCTGGCCCTCGCATTAGGGGTTCGAGTCCTCTCCCCCGAGCCAAGCCCCCATGGTCTAGCGGCCTAGGACGCCGCCCTCTCAAGGCGGATGCCGCGGGTTCAAATCCCGCTGGGGGCGCCCACCGGATGCCCCGCCCCACCGGGCGGGGCATCCCCTTTTGCGGAGTGGGCCGGGCGGCCGGGCTGGTACGGTCCCCCGGGTGACCGCTGCCGCCCGGCGCACCTTCCGTCAGCGAACGTTCGGCGCCCTCGCCCACCCGCAGTTCCGCCGGGTGTGGGCGGGGGCGTTCGTGTCGAACGCGGGCACGTGGCTGCACGCCGTCGCCGTGGGCTACATCGTCGCCAACCGCACGCGCGACGAGCTCCTCGTCGCCCTTGTCGGGTTCTGCAGCTTCTTCCCGTCCCTGATCTTCGGTCTCTTCGGCGGGGCGCTCGCCGACCGCTTCGACCGGCGCCGGATCCTGCTCGTGGGCACATGGACGGACTTCGGCCTCACGGCGGTCCTCGCCCTCCTGTTCGCCGCCGGGTGGGGGTCACTGGCGGCGATCTACCTCGTGACCACCGGCCTCGGGATCGCCACGGCCGTCAACGGTCCTTCGTGGTTCGGCTACACGCCCACGCTGGTGCCTCCCGTCGACCTGCCGAGCGCGATCTCGCTCAACGCCATGCAGTTCAACCTCGGGCGCGTGTTCGGTCCTGCAGCCGGCGGCTTCGTACTCCAGCATCTCGGGGCATCCGGGGCGTTCGGGCTCAACTCCCTCTCATTCGTCGCCCTCGCCGTCCCGCTGCACCTGAACCGGACCTTCGCCCACCGCACACGGCGGCGGAGCGTCGAGGGGTCGAGCCTGCACCAGATCGCCGAGGGTCTCGCCTACGTGCGGCGGCACCGTCCGCTGCGCACGATGCTCACGGTCGCGCTCGTGCAGGCGTGCTTCGCGGCCCAGCTCATCACGCTGCTGGCCGCCTTCGCGAAGAACGACCTCGACCTGGACGCCCAGGGGCTGGGATGGCTCTTCGCCGCCCTGGGGGTGGGGGGCTTCGTGGGGGCGTTGGCGTCCTCCAACCTCGTGCCCGTCGTGCGGCGGGAGCGTTTCGTGCCCGCGGTCCTCGCCGGGATCGGCGCCGGGCTCATCCTGGTGTCCACGCAGTCGTCGCCCGTGGGCGTGGGCCTCGCCCTCGTCGTGGCGGGCATGTTCTACATCGGGGCCCTGTCGTCGCTGAACGCACTCGTGCAGCTCTACGTGGACGACGCCCTGCGGGGCCGCGTGAGCTCCCTGTGGTTCACGATCTTCGTAGGGGTCTTCCCCGTCGCGGGCCTCGGGTGGGGTGCGATCGCGCGCCACACCGGGACGCCCCTCACCTACGTGGTGGGCGGCGTCGCCTGTCTCGTGTACGCCCTCTTCCTCTGGCTCCGTCCCGGTCTGTTGCGCGAGTAGCGAGGAGAAAGTGAAGCTGTTGTGCCGGTATTCCGTGGATTCGGCATCACTTTGCCTGTTCCGCGGGGGCCCGCGCCCGGACCCAAGACGCCGGCGAGCGGTCGAGACGAAGGCCGCGGGCCTTGCCCTGCAAGGGATGTCGCAGAAGAAGTGCCCGGAAACCGTTGACACACAAGGGTTTTGGGGCTTGACTGTCCGAAGTCGTGCCATCCGGCACGCTCAACTGCGCACACAGGGAGGTGCCGGTGAACAAGTCACAGCTCGTCGACGCGATCGCCTCGGGAGCAGGCATCAGCAAGGCCGATGCGGGCGCGGCGCTCGACACGCTGCTGAAGACCGTCGAGGGCGCCGTTCGAAAGGGCGAGCGCGTCTCCGTCCCTGGCTTCGGCACCTTCGAGCGGAGGAGCCGTGCGGCCCGTACCGCCCGCAACCCGCGCACGGGAGCGGCAATCAAGGTGAAAGCGGCGAAGGTCCCGGCCTTCCGGCCCGGCCAGGAGTTCAAGGACATCGTCGACGGCAAGAAGCCGGCGCCCAAGGCCGCTGCCGCCAAGCCCGCGGCGGCCAAGGCCCCGGCCCGCAAGCCCGCGGCTAAGGCCCCGGCCCGCAAGCCCGCGGCTAAGGCCCCGGCCCGCAAGCCCGCGGC
>CAYJLW010000071.1:0-3937 GCA_964370965.1 uncultured Acidimicrobiia bacterium
GTGCCCCCCCCAAACCCCCCTGCGGGGGTTGGCCCCCCCCAAACCTCGGACGGGGGGGGTGCTCAGGGCCCGGCGGCGGCGAGGCGGGCCCGGCGGCGTAGGCCCGCCTCTTCCAGTGCCGTCGCCGTCGCCCCTCCCAGGAGGTCAAAGGGGGCCCTGAGCACGAGCTCGCAGTTGCGGTCCTCGATCCGGCCTCGGGCGCCGTCGGGGTTCTCCTGGAAGTCGTTGTACGCGAGCTCGCGGCTGATCGAGGCGAGGCGGGCCGGCGAGTAGCCCGCGCCGGTCGTGTCGGGATGGGCGGCGTGGTCGTAGGACACCGTGAAGATCGACAGGGTGCCGTCGCGGTTGTCGACGATCTCGACGAGGCGGTTCTGCTGGCCGAAGTCGATGCAGCTCGCCGTGGTGATCTCCCAGAACCCGGCCCCGGGCTCGAACGGGCTCGGGTGCGCACCGATGCGGTTCCTGTGCGTGTGGCCGTTCACCCAGGCCACCATGTTCGGGAAGCGCTTCATGAGCGCCACGACCTCCTCGCCCTGGCGCAGGGGGTACGGGCGGTCGGGGTCGTGGACCAGGTTGTCCATGGAGGTGCTCGTGTGGTGGCTGAACACGACAATGAGCCGGTCCCGGCCCCCACCCGCACGCAGGCGGCCGCGCTCGTCGTAGTAGCGCGAGGAGTGCGCCTTGAGCTGGCGCTCCAGCCAGCGGTACTGCGGCTCGACCATGCATCCGTTCGCGCCGGCGTGGTGGTTGGTGGAGTCGAGGCCGACGAGGCGCACGGCGGGGCCGGCGTCCCGCGCCCACCAGGTGTCGCCGGTCTCCAGGTTGGCGGGCCGGAAGCCGTGGCCCACGGGGCCGGGCCGGCGCCGGGTGACGAAGTGCTCCTGCATGTACTCCAGCGCGGACAGGGGCCGGCGGTTCGTGTCCGCCGAGACCCGGCGGCGGCTGTGGCCGTCCGCGAGGCTGTCCCACAGCCAGGCGGCGAAGTCCTGCTGCGAAGGCGTCTCGGCCCCCACGGTGAGGAACAGGAACGTGAGGGCGGCGCCGGCGTCGGCGGCCTTCGTGCGAGCAGCGGAGAGGATGCGGTTACCCGGCGTGTCGGGGGCGAGGTTGCCCTGGAACAGGGAGTCGTGGTTGCCGAACACCGACAGCCACGGCACGCGGAGTCCGGCGCTGTGCACCGGGGCGAGCGCCGCATCGAGGAGTCCGGGGAGGGCCGGGAAGCCCCGCAGGCCGTACACGTCGTTCGCCGGGTTCTCGGGATGGTACGCATACGCGATGCCGTCCCACGCCTGCACGCCCTCATACACCCCGGGCGTCCCGGTGTCCGGTCTCACGACGCGGCCGTCGAGCGTGTCGACGGTCCAGCGGAGCTCCGCGTAGGACGCGTTGTCGGTGTTGTCGCCCGTGAGGACGGCAAAGGCCATGGGCTCACCCGTGACCGGTGACGCCGCGAGCGCGTTCGTGGCCCGCACCATCTGGTCGAGCACCTGCACCGTGAGCGTCTCCTGGGGCCGGAAGGCGCCGCCCAGCCCGAGCGCGTATCCGTCGTCGAGGAACTCCGCCCGCGCCGGAGACTGCGCGTCGAGGATGTGGGTGTCGGAGAAATGGCCGAAGTAGGTCAGCGACCGCCGTCTCGGGGCGCGACCCGTCTTCGCTCCGCAGCCGAGGTCGTCCCGGACGACGAACGGTTCCCCGGGCCCGTGGGTGAGGCGCTTGTACGGGCCCGCGCCCGTGGGGACGACCGTCGCCTCAAGCGTGCTGGGCCCGTGCCCGGGCGTCGCCGCGGCGCCAAGGCGGGAACCGAGAACCTCCGCCGGAAGGCCCGTGGCGGCGGCCAGCAAGGCCGTGCTCTGCAGGAAACGCCGTCGCGTTAATCCACCCATGGCTCGCCCCGTGATGTCGTGTGGTACCGCGATGCGGTGCGGGCCCCCACCGTTGCTTCGCCCCGGACGGCGACGGGGGGTCAGCCGCCGTTCATGCCCTGTCCACTTCGTGGCCAGGGCCCGGCAATCCTGCGTTCGGGTGCATGAAGGGGCCTTAGGCCGCGAAACGCCCCCCCGGGACCGGGAACGGGGCGGGGGCCGGTGGTCCCGCCGGTACGCGCAACGCCGCCACAGCCGGGCGACGGACTCAGCGCCCGAGCTGGCCCCGGTTGCGTTCCAGCACCGACTCGCGGCGGGCCGCCAGGCGGGAGGGGTCGAGCGTGGCGTTGTACTCGCGGAATGCCTCGGCCTCCCGCCGCAACCCCTCACCAGCGGTGAGGAGGGCGCCCTCGTCGTACTGGCGCTTCAGGCGCGCCACGACCCCACGATCGTTGCACGAGATGTCCCGGGCGAGCGCCTGGGCGGCGGCGACGAGCTCGCCGTGGGGTACGAGACGGTTCACGAGACCGCAGGCGAGCGCCTCGTCGGCCCCCAGGAAGTTCCCCGACAGGGTCATCTCCTTGGCCCGGCGGAGGCCGACGGCCTGGGGCAGGAGGACGCTCATCCCCGCCCCCGGCATGACACCCACGCGTGCGTGGGTGTCGGCGAAGCGCGCCCGCTCCGACGCGTACAGGACGTCGCAGGCGAGGGCGAGCTCGAGACCGCCGGTGACGGCGGGGCCGTTCACCGCCCCCACGACCGGGGTGTCGGAGGAACGGAAGTGGGCGAGGAAGTCGATCTCGAGGTTACGGCCGCTGGAACCGAGCTCGCGGAGGTCGAGGCCGGCGCAGAACGCCGGGTCGGTGCCGGTGAGGACGACGCAGCCGACGTCCGCCTCGTGCATGACGCCGGCCATCGCCTCGTCGAGCGCCGCCATCATCGCGGAGCTGAGGGCATTCCTCGCCTCCGGGCGGTTCAGCGTGACTGTGGCGACGCCGTGGTGGTCGTCCCGCTGAACGAGGACGAGGTCGCCGCCCAAGATCAGGCCCCGGTGCCGGAGCCGGTGAGCTCCTCGTCGCGGTCGGGCCGTGTGGAGTAGAAGCGGCGGAAGGCCTCCGAGAAGACGAGTGCCATGAGCGTGACGCCCACCGTCGCCCCGGCGATCAGCCCCACGACGACAAGGGCGACGCCCAGCCAACTTTCGGTGTTGAGGAAGTCCATCCCCGCAAGCTACCGGTCAGCCGCGATCGCCTCTACTTCGACGGCGGCCCCCGCGGGCAGGGCGGCCACGGCGAAGGCCGACCGCGCCGGGGGGCCGTCCCCGAACATCCCGGCGTAGACGCTGTTCACGGCCGGCCAGTCGGCGATGTCGGCGAGGAACACTGTGACCTTGACGACGTCCGCGGGAGCGAGGCCGCAGTCCTCCAGCGTCTCGGCGAGGTTCTGGAGGGCCCGTCGCGCCTCGGCCGCGACCCCGCCGGGGACGAGCCCCCCTGCCTCGGCGTCCCAGCCCAACTGCCCGGAGACGAACACGAGGCCGTTCGCCCGCACAGCCACCGAGTACGGCCCCAGCGCCTGCGCCCGAGTGCTCACCACTTCCTTCGCCATTCGCTCTCCCTTCCTCGATCCGCCGGACCCGGGTCAGTGACTGCAGCCGCAGCCTCCGCCGCCGCCTCCGCGCGCGTTGGGGTTGTCGATGGCGAAGCTCCCACCGTCGGGGGTGTCCCGGTAGTCGAGGGAGGCACCCTTCAGGTGCGGGGCGGACGCGGGATCGACGAGCACGCGGACCCCGTCGGCCTCGCCCAAGTGGTCGTCGGGGGACTTCTCGGCGTCGAGATACATCTCGTAGCTGAACCCGGAGCAGCACCCGCCGGGGCGGGCGGCGATGCGGAGCATCAACTCCGGGTCGCCTTCGGCGGCGAGCAGGTCACGCACCTTGGTCGCCGCCGCCGCGCTCAGGGTCACAGCCGGGGCCGCCGTCGTCTCGCTCATCTGCATCTCCTTGCTGTTTGCTCCGCGCCTGGCGGCGCTCCGCGGTGCCCGTGGGGACCCCCCACCCCACGGGCCGCGCGACA
>CAYJLW010000071.1:4037-7023 GCA_964370965.1 uncultured Acidimicrobiia bacterium
CTGGCGGCGCTCCGCGGTGCCCGTGGGGACCCCCCACCCCACGGGCCGCGCGACACACTGCCCCCCACACCCACGGGCCGCGCGACACGCTCGCGGGTGGGTCCGTTCGCTCACACGCCCACCTCGGCGGCACAGGGGCGGCGGTCGTCGAGGCTGTGGAATCGGGTGACGGACCCTCCGACGCTCTCGGCGATCCCGACGGTGAGGCCGTGGTGGAGGGAACAGATGATGTCGGGGTGGACCTCGGCGAGGTCACGGAAGGGGCAGTCGGTGAAGCGCACGCACCCGCCGTCGACGACGGCGCCGAAGCCGAGGCGGGTGCTCTCGGCGGCGAGAACCGCGGCGACGTCGTCGGTCTCGCCGATCACGAGGCGGCGGCCGGCGTCCTCGGCCACGGCGTACGCCTGCTCGGGTGTCGCCTGTGCCCGGCAACAGATCTCGGCGAGCATCTCGGCGAGGAGCTTGTGCTCGTCCGGGCCGCGATGAAACCCGATGTCGGCCTTCACCGCCGTATAGCGGTGCTGGGGTCGCCCGACCGTGCCCTGGGGGGAGTCGTCGAGGTCGACGAGACCGGCGTCGCGGAGACGGTCGAGATGCGGCCGCACGGTGTTCTGGTGGAGGTCGAAGGCCTCCGCAACCTCGGCGACGGTGGCCGGCCCCGGAGCATCCCGCAGCCACTCGAAGATCGCGTAGCGCGTGTCGTCGCCCAATGCCTTGACAACCGTGTGGATGGACGAGTTCATGGCGCCGTGGCTCCCGCCGGAACACCCCCCGAGGTACTCACGCTGTGCCAGAAGATACCACCCGGAAAGCGGCATTTCCCAGGTTCAGACTGTGTTTATTCCAGTGGAGGAAGGTAGGATCGCTCAGATGCCGGTCGTGGAAGACGTGTACGGCGCCCTCCGGGGCGTGATCGACCCTGAGCTGCACGACAACGTGGTGGACCTGGGGATGATCCGGGACGTCCGCATCGAGGGCGGAACCGCACACGTAGGCGTCGCCCTCACGGTGGCCAGTTGCCCACTGCGCGCCCAGATCGAACAGGACGTGCGCTCGAAGGTCGCCGGCATCCCTGGAATCGAGACCGTGGACGTCAGTGTCAGCTCCATGTCGGCGGAGGAGAAGGCGGCGCTCATGTCCCGGGCGCGCTGGAAGGCCCGCGAAGGCGCCGCCCCCACCGAGATCCCGGCCACGACCCGAGTGCTCGCCGTCTCGAGCGGGAAGGGCGGCGTGGGCAAGTCCACGACAGCGGTGAACCTCGCCCTCGCCCTGCGCGACCGTGGCTTCGAGGTGGGCGTGCTCGACGCCGACATCTGGGGATTCTCGATCCCCCGCATGCTGGGCGTCGCGGGACGTCTGGTCGGAGCGGACGGCAAGATCGCGCCTCTCACCGCCGGCGGCCTCAAGGTCGTTTCGACGGGACTCCTCGTCGAGAGCGAGGACTCCGCCCTCATGTGGCGGGGTCTCATGCTCGCCAAGGCCGTGGAGCAGTTCCTCCACGACGTGCGCTGGGGGTCGATGGACTACCTCGTCGTCGACATGCCGCCCGGCACGGGCGACGTCCAGATGGCCCTCGCCCGCCTCCTCCCCCAGGCCGAGATGCTCGTCGTCACCACGCCCCAGATCGCCGCGCACAAGGTGGCCGCCAGGGTGGCCCACATGGCCCGCCGGTCCCACATGAAGGTCACGGGCGTCGTCGAGAACATGTCCGGCTTCACTTGCGACCACGGCACCCACTACGACGTCTTCGGCACCGGGGGCGGCGACGCCCTCGCCCGCGATCTCGACGTTCCCCTCCTCGCCCGCGTGCCCCTCGACCCGGCGATCGTGGCCGGGGGGGACGAGGGCGCTCCCGTGCTCCTCTCCGCCCCCGACGGCCCCGCGGCCGCGGCCTACCGGGAGCTCGGCCGGCGCGTCGCCGAAGACGTCCTCCCTCCCGTCGAGATGGCGGGCTGTTCGGCCCGCATGGACGAGATCCTCAGCGGCCTCCGGGCGCAGGCCTGACGGTGGACCTCCCCGGCGTCAGGCCCCCGCGGCCACATGGGCCAGGCAGGTGGCGTCGAGATACGCCGGCGACGGCGGACTTCCCGAGCGCGTGGCGACGCCCACCACCTCCCGGGCACGCTCGATCGATTCCACGACGTCACCCATGAGGCCGCCGAGAGCGGCCTCATGGACGAACCCGGGCTGGGGCGTCCCGAGACCGAAGCCCTGGAGGATGTCGATCCCGGCCCCGGTCGCCATGCTCCGCTCGCGTGCGGTCTCCACCCCCTCCGCGATCGTCACGGCCCCCATGTGGTCGACGAACCAGGCGATGTCGGTCATGAGGCGGCGGTCGTCCTTGAGCGCTGCTGCCGCCAGGACCTTGCGGCCGATCTTCACGTACCTGGGGCGGAGGGAGGCGCTGAGCTCGAAGCGTCCCTCTGTCTCGCCGGCGTCGTCCACGGCCACGTCGATGCCGCGCCGCTCCAGAGCACGCACGGCCCTCTTCAGGGCGCGTGCGTCCACCGGCTCCTCGTCGTGTTCCACGAGCTCGAGGACGAGCTCGTGGGGTCCGAGACCGCCGGCCCGGGCGCGCCGGGCCACGAGGCCGGGGTCCACCCTGCCCTCGGCGAGCGAGGAGGGAAGGACGTTGACGAACAGGAGCGCTCCCTTCGGGCGTTCCGAGGCACGGGCGAGAGCAGCGTCCAGGAGGGCGGTGTCGAGGTCGTTCATGACGCCCAGGCTGCGAGCGAAGGCGATGACCTCGGCAGGACCGGGCCCGGGCTCCTGGGGTGTGCCGAAGCGGGCGAGGGCCTCGTATCCCACGACGCGCCGCTGCGACCAGCTCACAAAGGGCTGGAAATGCACCGAGAAGATCTCGGCCCGCTCGACACTGGACTGGTCCATAGGGGGGTTCCCGCAACTGCGGCCAACCCGTCCCACACGTCCATCGGCAGGCGGGACGCGAGAATGAGCGCCCCACCGGTCACCGCTCCGTCCCCCC
>CAYJLW010000071.1:7123-14658 GCA_964370965.1 uncultured Acidimicrobiia bacterium
GTGCACCCTCACCCGGGTGGTGAGAAGCCCTCGAGGTAGAAGGCGAGCTCGGCGAGGGACTCCCGGATGTCGTCGATCGCCCGGTGCGCCTGGCGCTTCTTGTAGGTGAGCCCGTAGCGGCGCCGGAGCACCTCCTTGAACGAAGACACGTCCACGACCCGGTAGTGCAGCCGGGCGGCGAGGTCGGGCATGTAGCGCTCCACGAAACGGCGGTCCTGGCCGATGGAGTTGCCACAGAGCACCGCGGGTTCCTCCCCGAAGTGGCGCCCCACGAACGCGACCAGGTCCGCCTCGACGTCGGCGAGGGGCCGGCCGGAGGCCACGGCGGCGGCGAGGCCGCTCCCGCCGTGCGTGCGGGTGTTCCACTCGTCCATCTTCGCCAGCTCCTCGGGCGGTTGGCGGACGATCGCGCTGAACTCCTCCAGGGGCCGCAGCTCGACGTCGGTGACGACGGCGGCCACTTCGAGGACGACGCAGGTCTCGGGGTCCAGGCCCGTCATCTCCATGTCGAGCCAGAGGAGCGGGGCGTTCGCGGGAGGATCGGCCACGGCGGCGGCAAGCTAGCAGCGCAACGCCCCCCGCGCCGCCGGTGCCGGCGGTTTCCGGCCCTGCCGGGCGAAGTAGTCGTGGAACCGCTCGGTCACGAAGTCGACCATCTCGTCTGTGAGACCGGGGTACACGCCCACGAAGAACGTGTCGGTCATGATGCGGTCGCTCCGCTCGAGCGTGCCGGCGACACGGTGGGCGATGTTCGCGAAGCCGGGTTGGCGCAGGATGTTCCCCCCGAAGAGGCTGCGGGTCTCGATCTTGGAGTCCTCCAGCCACCGCACGAGATCGGCCCGCTCGACGCCGGGACGCACCGTGACGGCGAAGCCGAACGGCGACGGGTTCGCGCGGGGGTCGACGACGGGCAGGACGAGACGGTCCTGCAACGGTCGCAGCCCTTCGTGGAGGCGCCAGAAGTTGCGCCGCCGGGCGGCGACGAAGCCGGGGACCTTCTCGAACTGGGCGAGGCCGATCGCGGCCTGCATGTCCGTGACCTTCAGGTTGTAGCCCAGGTTGGAATACACGTACTTGTGGTCGTACCCCGCGGGCAGGGCGCCGTGTTGCTGGCCGAAGCGCCGCCCGCACGTGCCCGACGCCCCGGGCGCGCACCAGCAGTCACGGCCCCAGTCGCGAATCGACGTCGCGGTACGCGCCAGCCGCGGGTCGTTGACAGCCACGCCGCCCCCCTCGCCCGTCGTCATGTGGTGGGCGGGGTAGAAGCTCACGGACGACATGGCGCCGAACGTCCCGACCAAACGGTCGTCGAACGTCGCCCCCAGGGCGTCACAGCCGTCCTCGAGCAGCCAGAGGTCGTTGTCGCGGGCGACGCGGCCGATCGCGTCCATGTCGCAGGGGATCCCGAGGGTGTGCGGGACGAACACCGCCCGCGTGCGCGGACCGACGGCCGCTGCCACCAGTCCCGGGTCGACGTTGTACGTGCCCACCTCGCAGTCCACGAACACCGGGACGAGGCCGTGCTGGACGATCGGCGCCAGGGTGGTGGGGAACGTGACCGCGGGCGTGATCACCTCGTCCCCCGCCTGCAGGGGGCGTTTCGCGTCGTCGCGGAGGCGGCGGCGCAACTCGTCCGCGCAGAGCGTGGCGATCATGAGCAGGTTGGCGCTCGAGCCCGAGTTCACCAGCAGGAACTCCCGGGCCCCGAAAAGGTCCCGGAGCTTCGTCTCCAGCTCCAAGGCGCAAGCCCCGGCCGTGAGCCAGAAGTCCAGGGCCGAGGCGACCAGGTTCGTCATCTCGTGGGCGTCGTAGACGCGCCCGGCGTAGTTGACCGGCGTCACGCCGGGGCGGAAGGCCCCCGGGCGGGTCTTGGCCTCGGCGTAGTCGGCGACCAGCGCCAGGATCGTCTCTCGCAGCGCCGCCAGTGCGTCGTC
The DNA here is from genome assembly GCA_964370965.1 of uncultured Acidimicrobiia bacterium. GTDB lineage: Bacteria > Actinomycetota > Acidimicrobiia > UBA2766 > UBA2766 > CAYJLW01. The sequence goes on from CAYJLW010000071.1 coordinate 9,058, forward strand.
GCTCATGTGCACTCCCTCCTCGCGGCGACGGCCACTGCCCCCCCGGAGCGGTCCCCCTCCGGCGGCCACGCCGCGCCCTCGCCTCCCGCCGGCGCGCGGAAGCGGCCCACGGGGAGGTAGACCAGGCCGGCCGGGAGACGGGCGGGGTCGAGTGCCCGGCGGGCATCCACGAGGACCGGGTTGCCCAGCTCGGCGACGAGCCCGTGCCAGTCCAGGTCGAGGAATTCCGGCCACGCGGTCGTCAAGACCACGGCGTCGGCCCCCCGGACGGCGTCCGCCACGCCGGAGCGGACCGTCACGATGCCCTGCGCATCACGGGGCAGATCCGCGACGGCGGGATCGTAGGCCACCACCACGGCACCCCTGGCGTGGAGGCGCTCGGCGAGGCGCAGCGCCGGGGAGTCCCGGACGTCGTCGGTCCCAGGCTTGAAGGCCAGCCCGAGCAGGGCCACGACACGGTCCTGCAGGAGACCGATGGTGGAGGCGAGGATGTCGACGATCCGCTCTGCGCGGGTCTCGTTCACCGCCGCGACACCGTCGAGCAGGGGCACGTCGACGCCGCGACCGGCGGCGAAGCGCCGCAGCGCCGCCACGTCCTTCGGCAGGCAACTGCCCCCGTAGCCGCTCCCCGCGCGCAGGTAGTCGAGGATCGGCGGCGCCAGGCGGCGCCCGTCGAGAACAGGGGAGAGACGCCGGTCGAGGTGTACGGCACCGAGGACGGCGTCGACGTCGCAGCCGGGCGTGCTCTCGCAGATGGCGGCGATCTCGTTGCTGAACGACACCAGCGTGGCGAGCAGCGCGTTGGATGCGTACTTGGCGAGCTCCGCCTCCCGCACGGAGACGTGCAGCACGGGGGCGCCGAAGGGCGCGAAGACGTCCTCCAGGACCGTCGCGCCCCACCCCCCCGTGGAGCCGACCACGATGCGATCCGGGGACGTGAAGTCCTCCACCGCGGAGCCCTCGCGCAGGAACTCCGGGTTCATGCAGAGGTCGAAGTCCCGCCCGACAGCCCGGCCGGATGCGCTCTCCAGGACCTCCCTGACGGGGCCGTCGGTCGTCCCGGGCACGACCGTGCTCTTCACGACCACGACCGGGCGCGTGTCGGCGCCGCGCAGACCGCGCCCCACCGCCGCCGCCGCCGCCCGGACCTGGCCGAGGTCGATGCCGTCGGGCGTCGAGGGCGTGCCGACGGTGAGGAAGATCACGTCGGCGTCCCGCGCCGCGCCCGCCGTGTCGGTCGTCGCCGCGATCCGGCCGCGCGCGAGGGCCTCCTGCAACAGGGTCTCGAGACCGGGCTCGCCGACGGGCGGTGTGCCCCGCCGGATGCCCGCCACGCGCTCGGGATCCCGGTCGGCACAGGAGACGTCGTGGCCGGCCGCCGCCAGGCACGTACCCGTGACGAGGCCGACGTAGCCGGTTCCGACGACGGCGATCCTCATCGCGGGACCAACGCGGCGTTTTCGGGCCCGACCCGGTCGCGCTCCATGTCCTCCCGGTAGGACAGGAGGGTGCGCCGGAGCCCCTCACGCAGCGGGACGCCCGGCTCGTAGCCGATGCTACGGCGCAGCTTCGTCAGGTCGGGACAGCGCCGCTGCGGGTTGTCCGTGAGGTAGTCGGCGTCGGTGTGCACGGCGTGGGCGACGTCCATGCCTCCCGGCACCACGTCACGCAGGGTCTCGGCGAGCTCGGCGATCGAGACCTCCTCCGTGTCGTTGCCCACGTTGAAGGCCTCCCCGTCGATCCCGGAGACGAGCAGGGCCAGCATCGCCGCCACGGCGTCGGTCACGTAGCAGAACGCCCGGGTGGCGCGCCCGTCGCTGTAGAGGCGGAGTGTGCGTCCGTGCAGGGCCGCCGTCATCGCATCCGGGACGACGCGCCCGTCGTCAAGGCGCTGGCCGGGCCCGTAGACGTTGAACGGGCGCACGACGTTCACGGGCGTGGCGTAGAGCCTGTGGTACGTGAGGGCGATCGTCTCCGCCAGACGCTTGGACTCGTCGTAGCAGGCGCGCGGCCCTGTGCAGGAGACGTTGCCCCGGTACTCCTCGGGCGTCGGGATGCGCTCGGGGGGCGGGTCGCCGTAGATCTCGCTCGTGCTCAGGGTGAGCACGCCTTTCGCCCGCTTCTCCCGTGCCAGTTCCAGGAGGTGGCGGACGCCGAGGGTGTTGACGTCGATCGTCTCCAGCGGCAGCCGCCGGTAGACCGGCGGCGACGCGATGCCGGCGCCCAGAACCATCCAGTCGGCGTCCCCGTCGAGGACCAGCGGCACGGTGACGTCGTGGCGCAGGAGCTCCACGTCGTCGCGGCCCGCGAGGTGCGCCAGCCGCACGGGGAGCCCGGTCCGGTGGTTGTCGACCGCCAGGACCCGGCAGGGGTCGCCGACGCCGAGGTCGTTGAAGGCCGCCACCGTGTCCACGAGGTAGCTGCAGAGGAAGCCGCTTCCCCCGGTCACGACGAGCCGCCCGCCGCAGAGGGGCATGAGGGCGTCCCGGAGCTCGGTGGCCACAGCCGCCGTGTCCTGCGCGATCACAGAGGTGAAGCGTCCCATCAGCCCACCGCCTCAACGGGGACGGCGGCACCGGGCCACGGCCGCCCGGCGGGCCGGGCCCGCCAGTCGGCCACGGCGTCCTCCACTGTCCGCAGCGCCAGTGCGGGGAGCTGTCGGTGGAGCCTGCCCACGACGAGGCCGGCCTGCAGCGGTCGGGCCGCCTGCTGGGACAGCGACGGGGTGTCGACCGCCTCCACAAGGCCGGCGTCGAGGCCGGCGGCGCGGGCGAGGCGGGCGGCGAACGTCGCCCGGTCCATGACCTCGGGGCCGGCCACGTTGTAAACGCCCGAGGCCCCCCGCTCCAGGAGGGCGGCGATCGCGGCGGCGAGGTCGCGGTTGTAGGTCGGGCTCGACGACTGGTCCTGCGGGGCGCGCAGGACGTCCCCACGGTTGAGGCGGTCCGCGACCTGGTAGGCGTAGTTCACGCCGCGCTCCTCGGGGCCGTAGACGACGGTCGTGCGCACCACGAGCGCCCGGGGGTTCGCGCCGCTGACCCGCTGCTCCGCCTCCCGCTTGGCGCGGCCGTAGACCGAGACGGGGCGGGGCGGGGCGGCCTCGTCGTAGGGGCCGGCCCTCCCGTCAAAGACGTACTCGCTGGAGCAGAGGACGAAGGCGGCGCCCACGACCGCGGCCGCCTCGGCGAAGGCGCCCGGCACCAAGGCGTTCATGTGCCGGGCGAGCTCGGGCTCCGCCTCGCAGCGCTCCACGCTCGCCAGGGCCGCCGCCATCACGACGGCCGCCGGTTCGTACGCGGCGACGACGCGGCGTGCCACGGCAGCGGCGTCGGGTGCGGAGAGGTCGAAGGCGACGGCGCCCGCCAGGTCGCCGCGGTGCTCCGGCGCGGGCGGGGTGTCGTGCACGGTGGCGAGGCACCGTCTCGGGCCGAGGGCGTCGACGACGGCGGCGCCCACTTGTCCCGCCGCGCCGACGACGAGCACGGGACGCTCACCCTCGCCGTGTCCGCGTGCCGCGCCCGCACCTCCGTGGTGCCCAGGGGTGTTGTTCGCCCCCATCGCCCGTCGCCACCTCCGATTCGACTTCTCCGTACCCATCGGCGCCCAATGCCCCGACTTTGACCGCGATTTCGGGTGACGGGCGCCGGACTCCAGACCTCCTGACATAGGCGGAGCGCGCGGTCAAGACCCCCCGGCCGGCCGTCGATACCTGCATGGACTCCACGGAGGTGGCACATGAAGGCGGTCATACTCGCCGGGGGCCTGGGGACCCGCCTCAGCGAAGAGACAGAGACGCGGCCGAAGCCGATGGTGGAGGTCGGGGGACGGCCGATCCTCTGGCACATCATGAAGATCTACGCCGCCCACGGCATCGACGACTTCGTCGTCTGCTGCGGCACGAAGGGCTACGTCATCAAGGAGTATTTCGCCAACTACCTCCTGCACAACTCCGACCTCTGCGTGGACTTGCGGGAGAACCGCGTGGACGTCCGCCAGAACGGCGCCGAGCCCTGGCGGGTGACGCTCGTCGACACGGGCGAGAAGACCATGACGGGGGGCCGCCTCCGCCGGGTCGCCGGCGAGGTCGCCGGCGAGGACGCCTTCTGCTTCACCTACGGCGACGGCGTCGGCGACGTCGACGTGGGCAAGCTCCTCGCCTTCCACGCCGACCACGGCGCCCTGGCGACGGTGACGGCCACCCAGCCCCCGGGGCGCTTCGGCTCCCTCGAAGTCGAAGGCGACCGGGTCGTGGGGTTCCAGGAGAAGCCCGCCGGGGACGGCGGCTGGGTGAACGGCGGCTTCTTCGCCCCCCCCCCCGACGCCGTCGACATCGTCGACGGCGACACCACGGTCTGGGAGGCGGACCCCCTGGAGCGTCTCGCCGCCGAGGGGAACCTGGCGGTCTACCACCACCACGGCTTCTGGCAGCCCATGGACACCCTGCGGGACAAGCGCCTCCTCGAAGAGCTCTGGGCCACGGACCGCGCCCCCTGGAAGGTCTGGTAGGGCGGGCCGGGGGCCGCCCGGTCGCGCGGGCTGATCGAGTGTTCAGGCCGCCGGCGTGGGCGGCACCTCATGGCCAAAGTCGGTAGCACTTGTGCTATAGTGGTTCGGATGACCACCGTGGGCCTCCGAGAACTTCGTCAGGACGCTTCTGAGCTCGTGCGCCGGGTCGAGGACGGAGAGGAGATCGAGATCACGGTCGCCGGTCGCCTCGCCGCCCGTATGGTTCCGGCGGCTCCGAGGCGATGGCAGAGATGGGTCGACGTCGCGGACCTGTTCGTCGGCCGACCCGACCCGGACTGGGACCGCGACCGCGACCTGATCGACCAGTCTGTGGCGAACCCCTGGGAGCGCGGCGATGAAGGCGATTCTTGACACCAGTGTGTTGATCGCCAACGAGGTGCCCGAGCTGGAAGGGGACCTTGCGATCAGCGTCGCCTCGCTCGCCGAGTTGCACTTCGGCGTACTCGTCACGGCCGACGCAGCGATCCGGGCGGAACGCCTGCGACGGCTCTCGGATCTCCAACGCACGTTCGATGCACTCCCGGTCGACGACGAGGTGGCGGTCAGCTACGGGCAACTCGCCGCCGCGGTTGCCGGCATCGGCCGCCGACCCCGCTCGCGGGTGATTGACCTGCTGATCGCCGCGACAGCGCACGCCCACGGCGCCCGCCTCTACACCCGAAACGCCGACGACCTCGTCGGGATCGAGGACCTGATCCACGTCGTCGCGGTATGAGGGTGAGCGCGCCCCTGGCAACCGATGGACACCCTGCGGGGCGAGCGACTCCCCGAAGAGCTCTGGGCCACCGACCGCGCCCCCTGGAAGGTCTGGTAGGGCGGGCCTGGGGGGACGGCGAGACTCACCCGGCCGGCGATCACAGCCGGTTCCTTGGCCGGTTCCGACCCACGCTCCTAGGGAGAACTCACGTCGAGATCGAGAGGAACCCCTAGAACGTCCCGTCGATCCCAGGTCCCGACGGCCCCGTCGACATCCTCGAATACCGACCCGTTCTGGGGAGCCCCCCCCCGGGGGGGCGGGGGGGGGGGGCCCCCGGTGGGGGGGGGGGGCACGGGGGGCGGCCCCGGGGGGGGGCG
>CAYJLW010000071.1:14668-21665 GCA_964370965.1 uncultured Acidimicrobiia bacterium
CCCGCCCCCCCCCCCCCCCACCCCCACCCCCCCCCGGGCGGGGCGCCCCCCCGCCCGCCGCCGCGGGGGGGGGGCTCCCCAGTTCGGGTGGACGACTCAAGGGGACCGCCCGCAGTGTCGAGAATCCGGACATGGGGCCGTTGGTGAGCATCCTCATCCCGACGTACAACCGCGAGAAGTACGTGGAGACCGCCCTGCGCTCGGCCCGGGAGCAGACCTACCGCGACGTCGAGGTCGTCGTCGTGGACAACGCGTCCACGGACACCACCCTGGACGTCGTCGAGCGGGCGAGCCGGGAGGACTCCAGGGTTCGCGTCCACGTGAACGAGACGAACCTCGGAATGGGGGGGAACTTCACCCGCTGTCTCGAGCTCGCCCGGGGCGAGTACGTGAAGTACCTCATGTCCGACGACGTCCTCGCCCCCCGCAACGTGGAACGGCTCCTGGCACCCATGCTCGCCGAGCCGGGGGTCGTCCTCGCCACGTCCAAGCGGGACGTGATCGACGCCGCCGGCAACCGCCTCCCCGACTTCGTCGCCATGGCGCCGCTGTTCGGCGGCGACACCCTCGTGGACGGCGTCGACTTCGCCGACATGTCCCTGCGGGCGAACCAGAACCTCATCGGCGAGCCCACGACCGTCCTGTTCCGCCGCGACGCCGTGGCGCCCGGCGGCGACCCCTTCGAGCTCGACGGCGAATCGTTCCCGGTGCTCCTGGACATGGCGCTCTGGCTGAAGATCCTCGCCAACGGCAGTGCCGCCTACATCCGGGAGCCCCTGAGCTGCTTCCGCTGGCACGACGACCAGGCCCAGAAGGACCCCAGCCTGGGCGCCGCCGACAACAAGATCGAATGGCTGGCGCTGCTCCGAGGGGCGCGCCGCCTCGGCTTCCTCGCCGACCCCGGCAGGGAGATCGAGGCTCTCGGGGCGTTCGTGCGCCAGTCTGCGGCGGTGCTCACCTACCCCGGCGCCGATCCTCGCGGGGACCTCGCCGCCGGTGTGGCGGCGGCCGGCGAGGAGATCGCCTCCGCGGCGCGCCGGGCCCGCATCGAGGCCGAATCCGCCACGGCCGGCGCCGCGTTCCCCTGCAGCGTCGTGATACCGCTCCGAGACGACGGCGTCGACCCGTCGGCGGTGCTGGATCTCCTGACGACGCTCTCGACCACGACCCCGGCCCCGCTGTACGAGGCCGTGCTCGTGCCCGGGAGGCTCCCCGACGCCACCGCTGCGCTCCTCGACGCTCTCGACGGGGATCTCCGCGTCCTCGACCCCCGACCCGACGAGTCGCGCATCGACGCCATCGCGAGGGGGGCGCAGGCCGCGCTCGGCCGCCACGTCGTGGTCCTCGACCCCCGCCACCGGCTCTCGCCCGGCTGGCTCATGTCCCTGCTCGACGGAACCACCGGGCGAAGGGGCGTCCCGATCGAGAGGGCGGCGGCGGCGCTGTCGCCCGTGGTGCTCGGCGAGGTCAGCGTGGTCGGGGCGGCCCGGCCGGCGTGAGGGCTTCCTCCCGGCCCGCGCCCCTCCCGGTCCGAACACCGGTCTCCCAGGCCCAGGCCGTGGCCACGATCGTGTCGAGGTCCGACAGCACCGGTTCCCAGCCGAGGACCCGGTGGGCCAGAGCGCCGTCTGCGACGAGCACCGGCGGATCGCCCCGGCGGCGGGGAGCGTCCACCGTGGGCACGGGAGTCCCCGTGACGGCCTCCACGGCCGCCACGACCTCCCGGACGCCGTGGCCCGTCCCCGTGCCCAGGTTGCAGACGAGGAGCTCGCCGCCGCCTCCGTCCAGGTAGTCGAGCGCTCCGACATGGGCCGATGCGAGGTCGGTGACGTGCACGAAGTCCCGCACCGCCGTGCCGTCCGGCGTCGGGTAGTCGACGCCGTTCACGCCAAGGGCGCCGCCGGTGCCCGCCGCCGCCCGCAGCGCCAACGGGACGAGGTGGGTCTCGGGCGTGTGACACTCACCGATCTCGCCGTCGGGGTCGGCCCCCGCGGCGTTGAAGTAGCGCAGGACCGCCACCCGCATCCCGTACGCGGCGGCGTAGCGAGCCAGGACGGCCTCCACGAAGAGCTTCGACTCCCCGTAGGGGCTCACCGGCTCCTGGGGATGCGCCTCGGTGAGAGGCAGCCGGCGGGGGACACCGTAGGTCGCGCACGTCGAGGAGAACACGAAGTCCCGGACCCCGGCGTCGAGGAGGGCGTCGAGGAGGGCCACGGTGGCGGCGGTGTTCACACGGAAGTAGCGCCGGGGGTCCCGGAGGGACTCCTCCACGGAGGCGCGTCCCGCGAGATGCACGACGGCTTCGACGCCCTCGGCCTCCACGATGTGACGGACGAGACCGGCGTCGGCGACGTCTCCCGCGAAGAACGGCCCCCAGCGGACAGCGTCGCGGCGGCCCATGCTGAGGTCGTCGAGGACGACCGGGGTGTGGCCCTGCCCACGGAGCGCCTTGGCGACGTGCGCCCCGATGTAACCGGCTCCTCCCGTGACCAAAACGGCACGCCCGCTCACAGCCCGGCGCTCCAGCGCAGGTGTTCGGGGAACGCGACACCCTCCAGGCGGGGGAGACCGGGCAGCGCCGGCTCACCGGAGATCCCGATCCAGACCGAGCCCTCCGGGGGCGCCTCCGAGCGGATCTCCTCCAGGGAGTTCACGAACACGTCCGGGACCTGCTCCGGGTCCCACCCGAGGGAGTCCACGAGCCCGGCGACCCGCCCGCCCGCCTCCCCCGTGTCCGGCCCCCCGGCGGGGACTCCGAGCACGAGGCGCACGGGGTCCTGTTCCCGGAACGCGCCGAGGTAGAGCGACAGCAGGCGCCGCAGCGACGCGACGTCGCCCCAGTCCGGGACCGCGACGAAGGTGCGCGGCGCCACGGCCTCCACCACGAGGTCCTGGAGCGCGCGCCGCGCCCGGTCGGGCGAGCAGAGGCGGCCGATCCAGGCGCGCCCGGCACGCGAGATCCGCTCCCACAGGTCGGCGTCGGTGTGGAGACGCAGGACAGCTTGCGCGAAGTCCTCCGCCCCGTCGGCGACGAGGGCGTTGCCCCCGTCCTCGAGCTGCATGCCTTCGGCGCCCACGGTTGTCGTGACCACAGGGATCCCGGCGGCCATGGCCTCGCAGATCTTGCCCTTCATGCCCGCGCCGAATCGCAACGGGGCGATCGACACCCGCGCCCGGGCGAGATGGGGCCGCAGGTCCGTGACGTGACCGAGGACCCGGACGCCGGGCGCCGGCGCCGTCCCGAGATCGGTGTCCGACCCGTGGCCGACGACCTCGACCCGGACCGCCGGGTCCACGGCATGGACGAGAGGCAGGACGTCCCGGAGGAAGTGCTCCATGGCATCCAGGTTCGGCCGGTGGACGAAGTTGCCCACGAAGAGGAGGCCCCGGCGGGAGGCGAAGGGCGCCACGGCCTTCTCGGCCTCGTGGATGTTGGGGACGACGGCCAGGGGAGGGACTCCCCTCGCGCCCAGGTCGGCGCGCAGCGTGGCCGCCTCGGTGTCGGTTATCGCCACCACGCCGTCGCTGGCGGCGTACGCGTCCAGCTCGCGCCGCTCCAGGTTCGCCAGGGTCCGGGCCACGACCTCGGCCGGTTCCCGGGGCGGGTTGAGGGCAACCTCGCGCCGCAGGCGGACGTACGCGAGGTCCACGGAGTCGACCAGGACGCGCGTGCGGGGCGACAGGCGACGGATCTCGGGCCCGTAGTCCGCTGCGGTGGTGGGGTGGTGAAGGTATGCCAGGTCGAACGCGCGCTCCTCCAGGAGCCGGTCGACGTCGGGGCCGGCGTCGTCGGGCCGGGAGGGGTCGTTCACGAAGTGGACGTCGATCCCCATGCGATCCAGGTTGCGCGAGTAGCGGCCCCGGCCGGTGTCCCAGTGCGACACGTAGGTCACCCGGTGGCCGTCGTCGCGGAGGAACCCGAGGATCCGCAGGAGGCGCCGCGAGCCTGCGTCTCGGTCGTCCAGGGGCAGGAACTCGTTCACGACGAGGACGTCGAGACCTCGCACGACCGGGCGGGGCGAGATGACGGCGCTCCCCTGCGCCAGGCGGAGGGCTTCGCCGTGCGGGCCGCCGGCCGCGGCGGCATCGGCGCTACCGGCCTCGGCCTCGGCGGCGTCCGCGAGACCGCGCCGGCGGTGGTGCTCGAAGACCTCCGCGTAGGCGCCGTGAAGGACGGCCTCCGCGGGGGCGTTCCCGAAGCGCCCCGGCAGGGAGCGCCGCCGGAGGCCGTCGAGGGGGAGCCCGCCCAGGCTCATGGCGAGCTCCTCCAGGGCCTCGAGAGCCGGGGGGCCCGCCCCGGGTCCAGCAGGCGACCGGCCCGCGCGGAGGTAGGCCGCCCAGGCGGGGTCGTCGTGCAGGCCGGCGGCGGCATGCGCCGAGCGGCCCTGCGCGTAGCTCCGCCGGCAGACGTCGCCGAAGTCCAGCGGCCGGAGGGCGTGCTGGACGGCATGGCGGTTGAAGACCACCCGGAGTCGGTCGCGGTGGCGCCAGGCGAAGTCCATGTCGCCGAACATCCCCGAGGTGCGGAATCGGCCCTTCTTCAGCAGGGACGCCTTCACCGAGCTCCGCCCCCCCCACAGGCAGTGCCAGGGCAGCACGGCCCCGTGGCGGAGGCCGGGATACGAGAAGTACTCCCGCCCTACGACCGTGACGTGGTACATGACGCTGTTCACTTCCACGTCCGGCGCCCAGCCGGTGAAGCCGAGGACGGCGTCGGCCTCTTGCGGGTACCGGGCGTGGGTCCGGAGATGCTCGGCGAGGAGCCGCCTCCCGGGGGCGTCGTCGTCGTCGAAGCAGAGGATGACGTCCCCCGTGGCAGCGTCGATGCCGGTGTTGCGGGCGGCGTCCATCCCGCGGTTCTCGCCGTGGCGGACAAGGCGCAAGGGCAGATCCGCGAAGTCCGCCGTCACGGCGGCCACGTCCTCGACGGAGCCGTCGTCGACGACGACGACCTCGAAGCTCTCCGTCGCCAACGTCTGGTCGCGGAAGCCGGCGAGGCAGCGGCGCAGCCAGGCCGTGCGGTCCAGCGTGGTGACGACGACGGAGATCCGCAGATCCGTGTCGGGGGGCGCCGGGGTTCCCGCCAGCTCGCGGTACCGGGCGCCGTCGAGAAGGGGCGTCGGAAACTCCTGGGAGAGGACGACGCTGTCGCAGAGGGCGCCGACGACGCCGTCGCCCGGCAGGGGGTCGCTGTGGGTGAGGACCACGGGCGTCCCCTGCCACCACGCCGCCTCCACTGCCGCCCGCACCTGGAGCGCATCGGCGCCCGCCCCGGCCTGCACGTGGGTGACGTCCGCCCCCGCGGCGGCGAGGACATGGCGGAGGTCGGCTTCGCCGCCGGCCGCGGGCGTGCCGGGACGGTGGCGAACCAGCATCCGCCCTCCCGGACCGACCCCCACGGCGGTGACGGCGACGAGGTCGCCACGGGAGTCACGCCCGTCCCGGGTACCTCCGGAGAGTGGAGTGCCGTCATCGCCCACGGCGACCACCACGACAGTCGGACCCGCGGGCGCGCCGAACCGTCCGACGTTGTCCCTTTCCACGGCGAGCGACACCTGCCCCATGTCGCCGCATCGGTAACCGGGACCGCCGCCTTGAGCACTGGAACGCGAGCAGCACGTGCTAAACGGTCGACTCGGGCGTGCCGAGACAGGACACATGGACGAACTCCGTGCCGGCGCGGACGCAGGTGGGGGCGAACCCGCCCGGCTCACCCCCACGTCCGTGGTCGTCGTCACCTACAACTCGTTGGGGACGATCGCCACCTGCCTGGAGTCCGTCCTGAGGGCCGAGCCCTGCGAGATCGTCGTGGTCGACAACGCGTCCTGTGACGGAACCCGCGAGTGGCTGGCGAACTTCGCCTCGGACCACGCCGGGGCGGAGGTCGTCCTCAGCGACGCCAATCTCGGCTTCTCCGCGGGCACCAACACGGGTCTCAGCCGGACGTCCGGGGACTACGTCGTGCTCCTGAACCCGGACACGGTCGTCCCCCGGGGATGGCTCACACGCCTCCAGGCCCACTTCGGCTCCGTGGCTCCCGACGGGAACCCGATCGGCGCTGTGGGCCCCGTCTCGGACTACGTCATGGGCTACCAGCGCCTGGACGTCTACCTCCCTCCGGGCCCCGCCCCGGAATCCGTGGACGCCATCCAGGAACGGCTCGCGTCCCGTTACGACACGGGCTCCGTGGAGACACGGCTCCTCATCGGCTTCTGCATGATGATCTGCCGGCCGGCGCTCGACGCTGTCGGCGGCCTCGACCCCGAGCTCTTCCTCGGCCTCGACGACTTCGACCTCTCCTGGCGCCTGCGGGAGGCAGGCTGGGACCTCCGGGTGGCGGCCGACACGTTCGTGCACCACAGGGGCCACATGAGCTTCGCCTCGATCGGCGAGCACGCCGAGTCGCGCTACGAGCGCGAGAGCCGCATCATCCTCGCCCGCAAGCTCGCCGCCCACTACTGGCCGGTTGAGGTGCCCCCGGCCACCGAGCTGTGGGGTCTCGACGTGCCCCACCCGAATCGCGACCGGCACTTCGAGGGAACCACCTTCGTGGCCGCCCAACTCGGGGCCGACCTCGACTCCCTCCGCCGGGCCCTGCGCGGGTACCTGGGCGTCTTCCACGCCGGGGACGAGGCCACGTTCCTCGTCGCCGTGCCGCCCGGGAGCGTGTGGGACGCCGAGACCCTGCTCCCCTGCATCGGGAGTGTCGTCAGCGACCTCGGCCACGATCCCGCCGCCATCCCGGACGTGGTGGTCGTCCCTTCGGGTCCGGACGTCCTCGCCGGCCTCGACGGGCGGCTGCGTTGGGTGCCGGTGAGCCCCCCCCCACCGGGGGACCCCGTGGACGTCGTGGACACCACGATGGACCCGATCGCCTTCTGGGACGCCGCCGCCGCCGCCCCGACGAGGGCTTCTGCCTAGTAGGAGCCCCAACCACCCGAAGTGGGGGGGGGGGGGGCCCCCGAGGGGGACGGGAGGGGCCCCCGAGGGGGGTGGG
>CAYJLW010000072.1:0-21043 GCA_964370965.1 uncultured Acidimicrobiia bacterium
CGCCCCGCCGACCACCCCCCCCCCCCCCACTCCTGCGCCGACCCGGCGGCCGGGGCGCCCGGGCCGGCGGCCGGGGGCGGGGTGGGGGCGGGCGGCTTCGTCGCCGACCAGGACGACGACCTCGCCGGGGACCCCTCGGCCTCCCTGACGTTGAAGGTGCCCCCGGCGAAGTTCCCCGCCGTCCTCCGCGCCCTCGACGACCTCGGGCGCGTCGAGACCCGCAAGATCCAGGTCGAAGACGTCACCGAGACCGTCGTGGACCTCGACAGCCGCATCAAGACCGCGGCGACGAGCGTCGAACGGCTCCGGGTTCTCCTCGCCGGGGCCGAGGACGTGAACGCCGTCGTCGCCCTGGAATCGGAGCTCGCCCAGCGCGAGCAACAGCTCGAGACGCTCGAGGGCCAGCGGCGCGCCCTGGCGAACCGGGTCGACCTCGCCACGATCGACGTCCACCTCGCCGAGAAGACCAGCCCCCGGGCCAGCGGCCGCATCCCGGGCGTGGGCGAAGGCCTCCGGGGCGGCTGGGCGGCGCTCGTGAACTTCCTCAAGGTCCTCGTCCTCGTCCTCGCCGCCGCCCTCCCCTTCCTGCCCTTCGTGGTCGTCGCCGTCCTCCTCGTGCGGTGGCTGGTGCACCGCCGGCGCTCGCGCCCGCCCCGACCACCCCGGCGCCGCCCGCAACCCGCCGGGTGGCCGCCGCCGGGCGCCGCGGGCCCGTGGATGCCGGCGGCCGGCCCCGTGCCCGCGGAAGCCGCGGTGCCTCCCCCCGGCGCGGAGGCACCCGCCACGACGGCCGCTCCCGTCGCCACCGAAGTGGGGCGCGAGCCCGACCTCGAAGCGTGATAGCCTCGCGGCAACGCTCGACCTGGCAGACGAGCGCATCGACAAAGACGAGTCCCGGGGCCGCCATCCCCGTGGGAGCCCGCCAGGTGGCGACCACCGGCCCGGACGGGACCACCCTCACCAGAGTCCGCGATCCGAGCGACAGACATCCTCGCCCGCAGGTCGCGTCCACCCCCGGTAGGGCGGTCGTGTCGACGGGACTCCCGTGACGGAGGAACGCGCCATGCTGCGGCTGCAGGCACCCCTTCCCGACGAGTACCTCGACGCGTCCCCTGAGGATCTCGCTGATCGCATCGCCGCGGCCCGCACGACGCTCGGGGAACGCCTCGTCATCCTCGGTCACCACTACCAGCGCGACGACGTGATCCGCTGGGCCCACGCCCGCGGGGACTCCTTCAAGCTCGCCCAGTTCGCCGCCTCCCGGGCCGAGGCCGACCACATCGTGTTCTGCGGCGTCCACTTCATGGCAGAGTCGACGGACGTCCTCACGGAGGACCGCCAAGCGGTCGTCATCCCGGACCTCAACGCCGGCTGCTCGATGGCCGACATGGCGAGCGCGGAACAGGTGCGGGACGCCTGGGACGACCTCGACGCCGTCTGCGGCACGGAGGGCATCGTCCCCATCACCTACATGAACTCCTCCGCCGCCCTCAAGGCCTTCGTGGGCGAGCGCGGCGGCGCCGTTTGCACGTCCTCGAACGCCCGGGGCGTCCTCGAATGGGCTTTCGCCCGGGGGGCGGAGAAGATCCTCTTCTTCCCCGACCAGCATCTCGGACGCAACACCGCCGTCGCCATGGGCCATGCCCTGGAGGACTGCGCGGTGTGGAACCCCCACCGGGACTGCGGCGGCCTCGAGGAACGGGCGATCAAGGAAGCGACGTTCCTACTGTGGCGGGGCCACTGCAGTGTCCACCAGCGCTTCACGCCGGCCCAGGTCGAGAAGGCCCGGGCCGATCACCCTGACGTGAACGTGATCGTCCACCCGGAGTGCGCCCACGAGGTCGTCCGCCTCGCCGACCACGTGGGATCGACGGAGAGGATCATCAAGACGGTCACGGAGGCCCCTGCCGGGACAGTCTGGGCGGTGGGCACCGAGATCCATCTCGTGACACGGGTCGCCGCGGAGAACCCCGACAAGACCGTGTTCTCCCTCGACCCCCTCGTGTGCCCCTGCTCCACGATGTTCCGCATCGACTCCCCCCACCTTGCCTGGACACTCGACAACCTCGTCGCCGGCCGGGTGGTGAACCGCATCACGGTGGAACCCGGCACCGCCCGCTGGGCCCGGGTCGCGCTGGACCGCATGCTCTCGATCACGTAGCGACCCGGGGGTGCGCCCCTCAGGTGTCCCAGTACTTGCGGCCCGAGAGCTCGTCGGGGAGATACTGCTGGGCGGCGGCCGCGTCGGGGTCCGCGGGCGGGTAGCGGTACCCCTCGCCATGGCCGAGACGCCCCGCCCCCGGATAGGAGGCGTCGCGGAGATGGCCGGGGACCTCGCCCGTGCGGAGGGCGTCGACGTCGGCCAGCGCGGCGTCGACCGCCGTGATCACCTTGTTCGACTTCGGGGCCGTGGCCAGGTAGATCGCGGCGTGAGCGAGGTTGAGGCGGGCCTCGGGGAGACCGACGAGATCGAGGGCCTGCTGGGCGGCGACGGCGACGAGGAGGGCCCGGAAGTCGGCCATGCCGACGTCCTCGCTGGCGAAGATCACCATGCGCCGGGCCACGAAGCGGGGGTCCTCGCCGCCCCTGAGCATGCGGGCGAGCCAGTGCAGGGCGGCGTCAGGATCCGAGCCCCGCAGGGACTTGATGAACGCCGAGGCGACGTCGTAGTGGTGGTCACCCGCCTTGTCGTAGGGGATCACCCGGATGTCCTGGGCGGCCGCGGCGTCCTCGACGAGGATCTCGTCACGGCCGGCGGCCTCCGCCAGTGCCGCCGCCGTCTCCAGCGTGTTGAGGGCCAGGCGGGCGTCCCCGTTGGCGCGCTCGGCGACCAGGACCCGGGCGTCCGCGGCGAGCTTCGCCCGGCCGTCCAGACCCCGGGGCTCGCCGAGAGCCCGGTCGAGGAGCGCCCCCACCTGCTCGGCTGTGAGCGCTTCGAGACGAAAGAGCGTGCTCCGGCTGAGCAGCGGCGCGTTCACCTCGAAGAAGGGATTCTCGGTCGTGGCCCCGATCAGCCAGAGGAGGCCGTCCTCGACCGCGCCGAGCAGGGCGTCCTGCTGGGCGCGGTTGAAGCGATGGATCTCGTCCAGGAAGAGGATCGTCCCCCGGGCCTGTTCGCCGAGGCGGCGGCGGGCGCCCTCGGTCACTTCCCGCACGTCCTTCACCCCCGCGGTGACAGCGCTCAAAGGGACGAATTCGCGCCGCGTGAGGCCGGCGACGAGACGGGCGATCGTGGTCTTGCCCGTCCCCGGCGGCCCCCACAGGATCACGGACCCGAGGCGGTCAGCCGCGATGAGCGCCCGCAGGGGCGCCCCTTCGCCGAGGAGGTGCGTCTGGCCCACGACCTCGTCCAGACTCCGAGGCCGGAGCCGGGCCGCCAGGGGCGCCCGCTCGTCCAGCGCCTTCTCGGCGGCGGCGTCGAAGAGGTCCACGAGGACCACCCTACCGGCGCGCCCCGCGCGTTCTCGCTCCGGGGGACGCACGCCGTGTGGCCGGCCTCTCACTGCGCAGAACCGGGAGACTCGCTCCCGGCGCCCGTCCCGGTGCCGGTCTCGGGCCCGGCCAGACGGCGCCTGGCGGAGGGGGTGAGGGCGACACCGAGTTCCGCGAGCAGGGCGTCCTCCACGGCGGCGGGGGCGCCGGTCATGGGGTCCTGGCCGGACTGGGTCTTCGGGAACGCGATCACCTCGCGGATCGAGGGCTCGTCTGCGAGGACGGCGACGAAGCGGTCGAGGCCGAGGGCGAACCCGGCATGCGGCGGCGCACCGTAGCGGAACGCGTCGAGCAGGAACCCGAAACGGGACTGCGCCTCCCCAGCGGGGACGTCCATGGCGGCGAAGACGGCCTCCTGAAGGTCCCGGTCGTGGATGCGCACGGACCCCGATCCGAACTCGACGCCGTTCACGACGAGGTCGTAGGCCCGGCTGCGCACGGCCAGGGGGTCGGACCCCAGCAGCGGGACGTCCTCGGCGACCGGGCTCGTGAAGGGGTGGTGAGCCGGCCTGGGGTCGCCGTCCTCGGAGGGCTCGAAGAGGGGGAAGTCCACCACCCACAGCGGGGCGAGACCGGCGTCGCGCCCGTGGCCGGCCGGAGCGGCGAGCTCGAGGCGGAGCCGCCCCAGGATCGCGGACGCCCGGCGGGCGTCGTCGGCAACCAGCAGGAGGAGGTCGCCCGGGGCGGCATCGAGTACGCCCCTCAGGCTCTCCATCTCGGCGTCGGAGAGGAACTTCGCCACCGGCGACCGCAGGGTGCCGTCGGCCTCGACCACCATCCAGACGAGACCCTTGGCCCCCAGCGCCTGCGCCCGTTCCACGAGGGCGTCGAGGCGCGCCCTGGAGCGATCGCCCCCGCCCGCGCAGCGCCAGCCCCGCAGGGCGCCGCCGCTCTCGAGCGTGGCGGCGAAGGCCCGGAATCCCGTGGCGGCGAAGACGTCTCCGAGATCGACGAGCGGCGGCCCCGCGCGCAGGTCGGGCTTGTCGCTGCCGTAGAGGCCCATGGCGTCCGACCATGGCATCCGCGGGTACGGCGGCGCCGGGAAGTCGTCGCGCCCGGCGGCCCGAGCGGCGGCCGCCACGGCGGTCTCCACCCAGCCCCGCACGTCGGCCTCGTCAGCGAATGACGCTTCGAGGTCGAGTTGCATGAACTCGAACTGGCGGTCGGCCCGGAGGTCTTCGTCCCGCCAGCAGCGCACGATCTGGTAGTAGCGGTCGACTCCGCCCACCATGAGGAGCTGCTTGAAGAGCTGGGGGGACTGCGGGAGGGCGTACCAGTGCCCGGGTGTGAGGCGCGAAGGCACCAGGTAGTCGCGGGCGCCTTCGGGCGTGGAGCGGATGAGGGTGGGCGTCTCCACCTCGACGAAGCCGGCGGCGTCCATGGCCTGGCGGATGGCGGAGTTCATGCGGGCCCGGAGCCGGAGGTTCGCCTGCATGCGGGGCCGCCGGAGATCCAGGGGCCGGTGTCGGAGCCGGACCACCTCGTCGGTCTCGACGCGGTCGTCGAGGCTGAGGGGAAGGGGCGCCGACGGGTTGAGCACCTCGAGACGAGTGGCGGCGACCTCGACCTCGCCTGTGGGGAGATCGGGGTTCACCGTGCCCTCCGGGCGCACCCTGAGGGGGCCGACCGCGCGAGCGACGAACTCGGGCCGGAGCGTCTCGGCCACGGCGAAGGCGCCGGGGGCGTCCTCGGGGTGGACGACGACCTGGACGACCCCCGAGTAGTCCCGCAGGTCCACAAACAGGACCCCGCCGTGGTCACGGACACGATCGACCCACCCACACAGGGCGACCTCGCCGCCTCCGGCGTGCCCGGTTGTGTGCTCGGCGCGGACCTCGCCGCAGAGATGCGTCCTCAACACCGCTCCACCACCTCGTCCAGGGGTATCTGTGACTGCTCCCCGCTCCGGAGGTCGCGCACGGTCACGACGCCGTCCCCGAGGTCCTTCTCCCCCACGATGATCGCCTTCGCCGCGCCCATGCGGTCGGCCGCCTTGAGTTGCGCCTTCAGGGAGCGCCCGCCGTAGGGCGTGTCCGCCCGCCGGCCCGCCCCCCGGAGGGCATCCAGGAGGCGACGTACGGTCGTCTGCGTCTCCCCGGCCCGCAGGACGACCACCTCGAGCGCCGGGGGCGTCTCCACGGCACCGGCCCCGCCCAGGGCGAGAAGGGTCCGCTCGACTCCGATGCCGAAACCGATGCCGGGCAGGGGCGGCCCCCCGACGAGCTCCACGAGGCCGTCGTAGCGGCCCCCGCCCCCGACGGCGTTCTGCGCGGCGTCGAGTCCGGTGGCGACGAACTCGAACGTCGTGGACGTGTAGTAGTCGAGGCCGCGCACGAGGCGCTCCGAGATCGTGTAGGGGATCGCGAGGTCGTCGAGGCCGGCGCACACGGCCTCGAAGTGGACGCGGGACCCGGACCCCAGGTGGTCACGCAGGCGCGGGGCGTCCGCCAGGGCCTCCTGCACCCGCGGGTCCTGGGATTCGAGAACCCGCAGGGGGTTCTCGACGAGGCGGCGCCGGTCTTCCTCGCCGAGGTCGCCCACAGAGGCCGTGAGGTGCCCGCGGAGGGCGGCGAGGAACGGGGCCCGCTCTGCCTGTGTACCCACCGAGTTCAGGAGGATCTCGACGCCTCCGAGGCCGATCTCCTCGAAGAACCGCCAGGCGAGAGCCACCACCTCGACGTCGAGCTCCGGATCCTCGGTGCCCACGGCCTCGACACCGACCTGGAAGAACTCGCGCTGGCGGCCCCGCTGGACGTTCTCCGCCCGGTACATCGGCCCCGAGTAGGAGACCTTCCAGGGGAGACCCGCCTGGTCCTGGTGGTGCTCGACGAACGCCCGCACGACGCCCGCGGTGCCCTCGGGCCGCAGGGTGAGGGAGCGGCCCCCACGGTCCGTGAACGTGTACATCTCCTTGTGGACTATGTCCGTGGCCTCGCCCACCGACCGCACGAAGAGGTCCGTCTGCTCCAGCAGAGGGGTACGCATCTGCCGGTAGCCGAATCGTCCGGCGAGCCCGAAGAAGCGCCCCACGACGACGTCCCACGCGCCTGACTCGCCGGGGAGGAGGTCGTACATGCCCTTCGGGGCCGCCAGGAGCGCCTCGGACATCAGGGTGCGCCGCTCACGGCCCCGGCGAGGAAGGGGTTCGTGGCCCGCTCGCGCCCCACGGTCGTGGCCGGGCCGTGACCGGGCGCCACGACGACGTCGTCGTCGAGCGTCAGGATCTTGTCCCTCATGGACTTGAGGAGCGTGTCCCAGTTGCCGCCCGGCAGGTCGGTGCGACCCACGGAACCGGCGAAGAGGTGGTCGCCGGAGAACAAGACGCGCTCGCCGTCGCCGGTCTCGAGGAGGTAGCAGACGTGTCCGGGCGTGTGGCCCGGGGTGTGCACGGCTGTGAAACGCAGGCCGGCAACCTCGATCGTCTCCGCGTCGGCGACGAGACGGACGTCCTCGGGCGCTTGGAGTCGCATCCCCTGCAGGGCCCTCCCCAGCGGCCCCGTGAACGCCGCCGGGTCCTCCAGGGCAGGGAGGTCCGACTCGTGCACGTAGACGGGCATCGGGAAGCGGTCGGTGACCCCCGAAACCCCTCCGATGTGGTCGATGTGGCCGTGCGTGGCGAGGAGGGCCACGGGCGTGAGCCCGTGGGACTCGAGCAGGGCGGCGACGCCCTCGACGTCGGGGGGAGCGTCGACGACCACGGCATCGCCACCCTCTTCACGGGCGACGACGTAGCAGTTGGTGTCCGCCAGCCAGAGCGGGGTGCCCTCGATGATCATCGGCGGCAGTCTACCGGGCGTCGGTTCCGGGCCCGGAGGGCGGTTCCGGCCCGGGGTCAGTAGCCCCGCCGCGAGCCCTTGTCGATGCGGCCGCTGCCGGGCATCACCCGGTAGGCCTCGTACACGGAGCTGATCTTGCGGATGGCGTTGAGGACCGACTCCAGACGCGACGGATCGGCGACCTCGAACTCGAAGCGGAGAACGGCGACCTGGTCCTTCCCGGTGGCGGTCTGGGCGGCGACGATGTTGACGTGGTGGTCGGAGAGGACCGTGGTGACGTCGCGCAGGAGCCGCTCCCGGTCGAGGGCCTCGATCTGGACGGACGCGATGGCCGTGGCCGAGGAGTCGGAGTCCCATTCCACCTCGATGAGCCGCTCGGTCTTCGTGCCCAGCGCGGATGCGTTGGCGCAGTCGGTACGGTGCACCGAGACACCCCTGCCGCGGGTGACGAAGCCCATGATCTCGTCCCCGGGCACCGGGTTGCAGCAGCGGGCGAGCTTCACCCAGACGTCGTCGAGTCCCTCGACGTGGACGCCGGCGGTCTCCGCGGAACGCGTGCGCCGCACCGGCCGCTCCACCGTTGCGATCGCCTGGGCGGGCTCGGCCTCGGAGAGCCGGCGGGCGACACGAGCGGCGACGCTGTCGGCCGTCACGTGCCCCTCGCCCACGGCGGCGTGGAGCGCCCCCACGTCGGAGTAGTTCATGTCCTCGGCGATCTCTTCCAGGATCCCCTGCGAGACGAGCTTCTGCACGGGCTGGCGGGCACGGCGCATCGCCTTCACGACGAGGTCGCGACCGGCCTCGACCGCCTCCTCACGGCGTTCGCGACTGAACCACGCCCGGATCTTGTTGCGCGCCCTGGCGGTGGCGACTACTTGGAGCCAGTCCCTGCTGGGGCCGGCACCCTCGACCTTGGACGTGAAGATCTCCACGGTGTCCCCCGAGGACAGCTTCGTGTCGAGAGGGACGAGCCGGTCGTTCACGCGGGCTCCGATGCAGCGGTGGCCGACCTCGGTGTGGATGGCGTACGCGAAGTCGATGGGCGTGGCGCCGGTGTTGAGGGTGACGACGTCGCCCTGGGGGGTGAAGGCGAAGACCTCGTCCTGGTAGAGGTCGACCTTCAGGGTCTCCATGAACTCCTTCGGGTCTGCGGTGTCCTCCTGCCAGTCGATCATGTGGCGCAACCAGACGAGCTCGTCGGTGCGCTTGCGGGCGCCGCCGTCCTCCTTGTACTGCCAGTGGGCGGCGATGCCGTACTCGGCGGTGCGGTGCATGTCGCGGGTCCGGATCTGGATCTCGATCGGCTTGCCCTCCGGACCCATCACCGTGGTGTGCAGCGCCTGGTAGAGGTTGAACTTCGGCATGGCGATGTAGTCCTTGAAGCGACCCAGGACGGGCTTCCACACGGAGTGGATCAAGCCGAGCGCCCCGTAGCAGTCGCGCACCGAGTCCACGAGGACTCGCACACCGATGAGGTCGTAGATGTCGTCGAAGGACCGCTGACGGCGGACCATCTTGTCGTAGATGGACCAGTAGTGCTTCGGGCGGCCCTTGACGGAGGCCTTCACCTTGGCCGCCTCGAGCTTCTCCGCGAGGATCTCCACGACGTCGTCGAGTTCCTGCTCGCGGGCGTCGTGGCGGAGGCGGACCATGGCCTCGATCTCGTGGTACGCCTTCGGGTAGAGCTCGCAGAACGCCAGGTCCTCGAGCTGCCACTTCATCTCCTGGATGCCGAGACGGTGGGCGAGAGGGGCGTAGATGTCGAGAGTTTCCTGGGCGATCCGGCGCCGCTTGGGTTCTTCCAGAGGGTGCAGGGTGCGCATGTTGTGGAGCCGGTCGGCGAGCTTGATGAGCAGGACGCGGATGTCCTTCGCCATGGCGACGAGCATCTTGCGCATCGTGGCGGCCTGCTGGGCCTCCTTCGTGTCGAAGCGGAGTCGGTCCAGCTTCGTGACCCCGTCGACGATCTCGGCCACGTCGTCGCCGAACTCCCCGCGCACCTCCTCCATGGACACGGGCGTGTCCTCGACGGCGTCGTGGAGAAGGCCCGCCACGACCGTGGTGACGTCCATGCCGAGGTCGGCGAGGATCGAGGCCACGGCAACCGGGTGGGCGATGTACTCCTCTCCGGACTTGCGTTGCTGGCCTTCATGGGCGAGGCGGGCGATCTCGTATGCCCGTGTCACCGGGCGCACGTCGGCCTTCGGGTGGTGGGAGCGCACGAGCCTCACGATCGGGTCCACCAGCGGGTCGCCCTCACCCCAGCGCCGCCAAGGCAGCACACCCAGCACGCTCCGCGGCGCCGCCGCCCGCCCCGGACCCCCGGGCGACACCCCAGCCTGCAGAGCGGGATCCGGCAACTCGGCGAGCGCGTCTTCGACGTCGGGCTCCACCACCACCTCGACGTTGTCCTCACCGCGTGTCTCGACCATCGTCCCTGAAGACTACGCCCCCCGCGGGCGGTCCCAGCCGCCCCCTACGGCCCGTCGAGCACCATGAGGGACCGGATCTCCTCTCCCGCCAGCCGCCCCCGGCCGCCGAGGAACGCCAACTCGATGAGGAAGGCGAACGCGACCACCTCGCCCCCCAACTGGCGGAGGAGGCTGCCCGTGGTCGCCGCCGTGCCGCCGGTGGCGAGGACGTCGTCGATCACGAGGACCCGCTGACCGGGATGGACCGCGTCGCTGTGGATCTCGAGCTGGTCGGTGCCGTACTCGAGGGCGTACTCCAGGGCCTCGACCTCCCAAGGCAGCTTCCCGGCCTTGCGGACGGGGACGAAACCTGCGCCCAGGGCGTGAGCGACGGCCCCGGCGAGGATGAACCCGCGGGCCTCGACACCGCAGACGAGATCGACGCCCTCGAAGCCCTCCGAGAGCCGCCCCACGACGTGGGCGAAGGCGTCTCTGTCGGCGAAGAGCGGCGTGAGGTCCTTGAAGACGACACCGGCCCGGGGAAAGTCCTGGATGTCCCGGACGAGGCCGAGGAGATCCACTAGCGGCGCCCGCGCTTCTTGCGGGACCCGCCGGGGCGCCCGTGGGAACGGGCCCCGCCGCGGGACTTGCTCCCGCCTTTGGCACCAGACTTCGCCCCCCCGGAGCGTGCCCCGCCGGACTTGGCGCCGCCGGACCTGGCCCCGGCGGACTTGGCCCCGGCGCCCGCGTTGGGCTTCGCCGCCGCCTTCGCCGTGCCCCCTGGTCGCTTGGTGCCGGCGCCCAGCTCGGCCTCCGCCTCGCCCTTGGTCATGGGCTTGGCGGACACCTCGCCGGCGTCACGCCGGCGCTTCGCCTCGGCGCGGGCCCTCGCCTGCTGGTAGCGGGGCTCCCGCTCCTTCCAGCGGGCCAGGATCGGCGAGGCCACGAACACCGAGGAGTACGCACCGGAAGCGATGCCGATGAACAGGGCAAGGGAGAGGTCGCGCAGGCTCACGGCGCCGAGCAGGAACGACCCGATGAAGAGGAGGGACCCCACCGGCAGCAACGAGGTGAGCGACGTCGCCATGGAGCGGGCGACGACCTCGTTCATGGAGATGTTCACGAGCTCGGAGTAGCTCACCTTCCCGCCGGCGAGCAGGGGCGAGTTCTCCTTCACCTTGTCGAAGACGACGACGGCGTCATAGAGGGAGTACCCGAGGATGGTGAGAACGCCGATGACCGTCGCCGGGGACACCCGGAATCCGGTCACGGAGTAGACCCCGACGACGATCACGATGTCGTGGGTGAGCTCGACGAGGGCGGTGGCCGCCATCTTGGGTTCGAAACGGAAGGAGATGTAGATCGTGACCAGGACGAGGAACACGATCAGGGCCTGGATCGCCTTGCGGGACACCTCCGCCCCCCAGGACGCGCCCACGCTCTGCACGTTGATGGCGGCGGCCTTGACCTTGGCGGCCTCGGCGAGAGCGTCGGAGACCTTCTCCTGCTGCGCCGGCTCGACCTTCTTGGACTCGATGCGGACGTTGTCGCCCACCGTCTGGACGACCACCTCGCCCAGCTTCAGGGGCTCGATCGCCTTCTTGGCGTCGGCGACGGTGAAGTCCTTCTGGTCGACTATCCAGGCGGTGCCGCCCTTGAACTCGATGGAGAGGTTCAGCCCCCGGGCGAACAGGCTGGCGAGGGAGACGAGGACGAGGATGCCCGAGACGAGGAGCCACGCCCGCCATCGGCCCACGAAGTCGACGTTCGTCTCGCCCCAGTAGAAGCGCCGTGTCGCGGCGATCACGATGCCACCTCCCGGGCCCGAGCGGGTCGCGCCCAGACGAAACGGTGCTCGTTCTCGAGAAGTCGGGTGTCGGCGAGGATGAGCATGAGCGGACGCGTGAAGCAGTAGGCCATGAGCATGTCGAGAAGGGTCGCGATGCCCAGCATGAGGGCGAAACCCCGCACCGAGCCCACGGCGAGAAGGTAGAGCGCCCCCGACGCGAGGACCGAGACGGTGTCGGCGGCGACGATCGTACGCCACGCTCGTGTGAAGCCCCGCTCCACGGCCGTGCGCATGGAACGGCCCTGGCGGAGCTCGTCCTTCATGCGCTCCACGTAGACGATGTAGCTGTCGGCGGTGACGCCCAGGGACACGACGAGCCCGGCGAGGCCCGAGAGGGCCAGGGTCTGGCCCCGCCACTCACCAAGAAGCGAGATGACGGTGTAGTTGAGGGCGCCGAAGATGGCGATGCCGACAAGCACGACGACGCCGTAGAGGCGGTACATGAGGAGCAGAAAGGCGGCGATGAGCACGAGGCCCACAACCGCGGCGACCTTCCCGGCGTCGAGGGAGTCCCGGCCCAGCGTGGGGCTCACGGTCTCCACGTTGGATTTCGTGAGGGCCACGGGCAGCGACCCGTATCGCAGCACGAGGGCGAGGTCCTTGGCCTCGGCCTCGACGCTCTTCTTGGCGGTGCCTTCGCCCAGCGTGATGACCCCGCCACCGCTGATGCCCTCGTTGCACTTCACGTCCTCGGCCACTTGAGGCGCAGAGACGACCTCGTTGTCGAGGGTGATGGCGATCTGGCGTTTCGGGTCGCCGGCCGGGTTGCAGGCGGCCTTCCCCGTGACCTCCTTGTAGGAGGTCTCGCCCTTCTTGGTGAACTCGAGGGCGACCTGCCAGCCGCCGCCCACGTCGGCCTGCTGGAGCTGCGCCGTGGCCCCCGTGACCTCCCGGCCCGGTACCGACACCGTGCCCAGCTTCATGATCTGGCCGGTGTCCTTGTCCTTGACCACGACCTCCTTGTCGGCGGGGAGCTTGCACTCCTTCGTGCGGTCTGGACACGTGAGGGGCGGCGCCTGCGGCGCGGCCGCCGGGTTGGGCGGCTCGCCGGGCTTGGTCGTGGTGGTCGTGGCGGCGCTCGCCGGGAACACCTCGACCAGGGAGCGGAAATCGAGGGACGCCGTGGTGCCGATGACCTCGAGGGCGCGCTTCTGGTCCTTGAGGCCGGGCATCTGCACGACGATGTTGCGATCGCCCTCGCGGGTGATGTCGGGCTCGGCGATGCCCAGCGCGTCGGTGCGGCTGCGCACAATGTCGATCGCCTTGGCGAGGGCGTCGCCCTTCGTGCCCCGGGGGGCCTGCAGGACGACGCTCGTGCCGCCGGCGAGATCGAGGCCGAGCTTGGGCGTGTACCCCTTCACGATGCAGTACGTGAGGAGGCCGGCGGTGGCCACGAGAAGGATCGCGAGGGTGGCGCGGGCCCTTTGGAGCTGTCTCATTTCGCGGCGTCGTCCTCCTCGTCACCGCCACCTTCGGCCTTCTTGGCGGCCCCACCGGCCTTGGTGGTCGACTGTGCGGCGTCGTCGGCCCCGGCGGCCTCCTCACCGGTCGCTTCGTCCTCGCCGACCTCCGCTTCCTCCACCTCCACGTCCCCGCCGAGGCGCCGGGAGATCGCCGACTTCAGGAACTTCGCCTGCGTCCCGTCGTACATCTCGAGGATCACGTGGTCGTCGGCGACCACGACGATCTCGGCGAAGAGCCCGCCGATCGTGACGACCTCGTCGCCGGGGTGCAACTCCGTGAGGAGGTTCTGTTGCTGACGCGCCCGCTTCTGCTGTGGGCGGATAAGGAAGAAGTAGAAGACGACGAAAAGGACCACCAGTGGCAACAGCAGGCCCAACGGGCTACCACCACTGCTCTTCGCGGCAAGAAAGATCATCCGCACTCCGGGAAGGGGTCTTGGAGACGGGACATGCTATCAGCAGGCCTTCCCAGCTCCACTTCCCGTCTCTCACCACCCCGGCCCGTAGCCGGCGACGTCCTCGGGGTCCGCGGGGAACGTGTCCCCCTTGGGCATGTCCGCCTGCGCCCTGGCCATGTCGGCGAACGCACCCAGGGGGCTCGCCGCCGCCCGCAGGCCGACGTCCTCGTCACCGTGGGTCTCGATGAGCCAGCGGCGCACGAGCGGGGCAAGATCCTCCGGGGGCCGCCCCGACGCCCTGGCATACGCCTTCACTATGCGGACGCCGTCGAGCCCGCTGCCCTGGTCGGCGGCGAGGGAGCGCAGAGCCCGGCCGGCGGCCCCGACCCCGACCCTCTCCGCAAGAACAACGAACAGGTAGCCGGCTTTCGCCACCGCCATGTCGAAGGGCCCCCGGCCCGCACGCAGGAACGTGTCGGCCGGGCGGTCCGCGACTGTGTCGGGGGTGTCCCCGGTGCGCGCCGCCCGGTACTTGTCAGCCCACTCCTGGGACAGCGACGCCTCCGCGGCACCGGGACCGGCGATGGACTTCCACACGTCAGCCGCGCCCAACTGGCGAAGGGCCTCGCGCAACGCAGGGTGAGCGACGGCGTCCACGGCCTCCCACCACTCGTTGGCCACCCCGGCGAAAAGGTCCTCGCGGTACCCGGCCTGCAGCGAACCCGGGCCCAGCAGCGGCGCCCCCCCGGAGAGCTCACCCTGCTCCAGGAGGACGACGTTGTCCGCGTAGATCGCCTCCGTGGTCCCCCGGAGGGCCAGGGCGACCACGACGGAGTCCCGCCAGCGCACCGACTCGTAGCTCTTCGAGAGGGCCGCCTTGGCGTACAGGGCCTGGCTGACGGCGTCACCGATCGCGGGCCGCAGGGTGTCCAGGGCGAGGCCGGTGACGGCGAAGTCACCCTTGTGGCGGGTGACCTTCACGGCGTGGCGCATGAGCACGATCGGCAGAGCCCGGGCGCCGGCGAGGTCCTGCACGGCGACCGTGCGGCTGCCCTCCGCCCACTGCTCGCCGGCGTGGCCCCCGGCCGCCAGCGACCAGCCCCGCGGGAAGCTGAGGCGCAGCCGGACCAACGACGCCGGCCCCGACGAATCCGTGGCGGCCGGCTCCACGGGCTCGTCCTCCCATCCGTCCGGGCCGAGGCGCAGGGGGCGGGGGTACCAGTCGGTGAGGTAAAGGAGGCCCTCGCGGGAGAGCTGCGGGCGCAGCGTCGAGTCGGGCTCGGCGGTCAGGGCGCTGCGGAGATCCGCGACGGGCGCCAACCGGTGGACGTCCAGGCGGAGGCGGAGGTCGACGCGGGCCTGCCCCCCGGGCTCCAACGGCCGCCGGAGCGGGACGACGATGCCGCCGCCTTCCCGGCGTGGCGTGACCCCCATCTCGTCGACGTCGGTCCCCAGCACCGTGACGCTGCCGTGGGCCAAGGGCGCGAGGACGTGGAGCCGGACCTCCCGGAGCCGCACGCTGGACGTGTTCTTGACGGCGATCCGCTCCGACACGAGGAGGCGACCCCGGACGGGATCGACGAAGGCCGCCAGGAAGATCACAGGGGCATCGCTCAGGTCGCGCGCTGCGCCGGCCCGGGTGCCCGGGGCGAGGCTCTCACCGAGCGGCCCCCGTCGCACGCTCTCCAGAGCGGCCGAGCGTATGTCGGCGGCGGTGCCCGCTGCCTCGGGGAAGTCGATGCGCGGCGTCCCCGAGGGCCGGCGGAGCGCCGAGAAGAGACCGGCGGCGCCCACGACCACGAGAGCCACGACGACGAGCAACGCCACGGCGCGGGGCCGGCGGCGCAGGCGCCGGACGTCAGGGAGACGCAGCCTCCCCGCGGAAGGTCGCCCCCGCGGCGTGGGGCGGCGCCGGGCGCTCCAGCCCGGTGGGCGGTGGGCCGGCCGCTGACGCGACGCCCGCCCCGTGGGGGGAACGCGTGCGGGTCGCGTGGGTCCCGGAGTCGTCGTCATGTCCTAGACCTCGAGTGCCTGCTGGGAGCCCACCGGCGGGGGCAGGCCCAGATGAGCGTACGCCGCCGGGGTCGCCACGCGCCCGCGCGGGGTGCGTTGCAGGTACGCCTGCTGCAGGAGGTACGGCTCCACGACGTCCTCGATCGTCGAGGGTTCCTCACCCACGTGCACGGCGAGCGCGGAAAGGCCCACGGGCCCGCCCCGGAAGACCCCCACGAGCACCGAGAGGAGAAGCCGGTCGGTGGGGTCGAGGCCGGCGCCGTCGATGCCGAAGAGCTCGAGGGCGTCGTGGGCCGTCTCGCGGTCGACGCTGCCGTCGCCCCGAACCTGGGCATAGTCGCGGACCCTGCGCAGGAGACGGTTGGCTACACGGGGAGTGCCCCGGGCCCGCCCGGCTACCTCGGCGGCGCCCTCTTCAGTCGTGGCCACGCCCATGATCGCGGCAGACCGGCGCACGATGGCAGCGAGTTCGGGGACGCCGTAGTAGTCGAGGCGGGCGACGAAGCCGAAGCGGTCGCGCAGCGGGGAGGTGAGAAGGCCGGCTCGCGTGGTGGCGCCCACGAGCGTGAACGGGGGGAGGTCGAGGCGGATGGTGCGGGCTGTGGGCCCCTTGCCCACGACGACGTCGATCCCGAAGTCTTCCATCGCCGGGTACAGGACCTCCTCGACGACCCGGGGAAGGCGGTGGATCTCGTCCACGAAGAGCACGTCGCCGGGCTCCAGGTTCATCAGGATGGCAGCGAGGTCACCGGGACGTTCCAGAACCGGCCCCGACGTCTGGCGCAGAGCGACGCCACCCTCGGCGGCAACGATGTGGGCCAGGGTGGTCTTGCCCAGGCCGGGGGGGCCACAGAGCAGGACGTGGTCGAGAGGCTCAGCGCGGGCCCGGGCGGCGTCGACGAGGATGCCGAGGCGCTCGCGAAGGCCGACCTGACCGGCGAAGTCGCTCAACGACCGGGGCCGCAGGGCGCGCTCGGCGGGATCGGGCGCGGCGTCGGCATCGGCGCCGGCGAGGCCGGGGGCTGCGGCCTCGGCGACGGGCTCGCTCACACCCCGCTCCCGAGCAGACGCAGGGCCTCGCGCAGCAGCGCTCCGGTGTCGTCGCCCGAAGGGAGCCCGCCCAGGACCCGGCTCACCTCTCGCTCCGCGTAGCCGAGGCCGAGCAGAGCCTCGCGGACGTCGCCGCTGGGGCCCGCTCCCGCGTTCGCCGCCGCGGCCCCGAGCCTGGGAGCGAGCTCGAAGATGAGCTTCTCCGCCGAGCGACGCCCCACACCCGGAACCAGACTGAGGGTGTCCACGTCAGCGGTCCGGACGGCTTCCGCGACACGGTCGGGGGAGAGCACCGACAGGCAGGCGAGGGCCACCTTGGGACCGACGCCGTTGCAGGCGAGGAGGAGTTCGAAGAGGTCGCGCTCGGCCACCGTGGGGAACCCGTAGAGGGCGAGGGCGTCTTCACGGACGTGGAGGTGGGTGTGGAGGACGACGTCGTCGCCCACCGGGGGGAGGGCCCGCCCCGGCGCCACAGCCACCCGGTAGCCCACGCCGGCGACGTCGACGACCGCGTCTCGGCCGGTGAAGGCGACGAGCGTGCCCCGGAGGCGACCGATCACCGGGTCGCCTCGGCGATGGCGGCCCGCAGGCGAGCGGAACCGACCGCAGGGGCGGACGTCGCCTCGGCGGTCGCGGCAGCGAGGGGGCCGGCGGCGGCGTGGCAGAGGGCGAGGGCGAGGGCGTCCGCGGCGTCGGTGGGGGGAGCCTCCGGGAGTCCGAGGAAGCGGGTCACGGCGCTGCGCATCTGCGCCTTGTCGGCCCCGCCGAAGCCCGCCACGGCGGACTTCACCTGCGTGGGGGCATACGAAGTCACGGAGACCCCGCGACGGGCACAGACGAGAAGCGCCACGCCGGCCGCCTGGCCGGTGGCCATCGCCGTGCGCACGTTGACGTTGAACAGCACCTTCTCGATGGCGACGGCACCGGGACGCTCTCGGACGAGCACCTCCTCGAGACCATCGGCGAGGCCCAGGAGCCGGCGCTCCACGGCGAGGTCGGCGGGCGTGGAGAGGACGCCGTGACCCAGCCAGGCCGGTCGCCGACCGGCCTGCACCGCCCCCCACCCGCAGCGTGTGAGCCCGGGGTCGAGACCTAGGATCACTGACTCGAACATGCGTTCTACCCTACCCCCCTGCGGAGAGCATGTGGGGGACCCCTACCCGAGAGAGGCGAGGATCTCCTCGGAGATGTCGAAGTCCGCGTAGACGTCCTGGACGTCGTCGAGGTCCTCGAGGGCGTCGACGAGCTTGAGGACCTTGGGGGCCTCCTTCTCCGTCACCGCAGTCGTGGCGGTGGGAAGCATCGTGACGTCGGCAGAGTCATAGGCGATGCCCGCGACGTCGAGGGCGGCCCTCACGCTGTTCAGGTCTCCGGGACCGCAGCGGACCTCGAAGCCCGTCTCGCCCCCTTCGATGTCCTCGGCGCCGGCGTCGATCGCAACCTCGAAGAGCCGCTCCTCGTCGGCGGCGCCGGCGGGCACGGCGAGCACGCCCTTCTTCTCGAACTTCCATCCCACCGAGCCGGGCTCGCCCAGATTCCCGCCGTTCTTGGAGAACGTGGAGCGGATCTCCGCAGCGCAGCGGTTCCGATTGTCGGTGAGGGCCGACACGTAGATCGCCACCCCCGCCGGCCCGTAGCCCTCGTAGTGCACGGCCTCGTAGGTGACACCCTCTATGTCGCCCGTGCCCCGCTTGATGGCCCGCTGGATCGTGTCCACGGGAATCGAGGCGTCCCGGGCCTTCGCCACGGCCGTCGCCAGCGTGGGGTTCGCCTCCGGGTCGCCGCCGCCCTCCCGGGCGGCCACCTCGACGAAGCGCAGGACCTTCCCGAAGAGCTTGCCCCGGGCGGCGTCCTTCGCCCCCTTCTTGTGCTTGATCGTCGCCCACTTGCTGTGACCGCTCATGACGTCCTCGTCTCTCAGGCCCTGGTGTCAGACGTTGATCCCGGCGAGAAAGCCCTCGTGCACCCGCCGGTCGCCGGTCAGCTCCGGGTGGAAGGCGCACAGCGTGGCGGCGCCGTCCCGGGCCATGACGGCCCTCCCATTCTGCCAGGCGAGCACGTCCACCCCCCGCCCCCACGACTCGATCCAGGGCGCCCGGACGAACACGGCAGGGAAGGGCGGCCCCTGCATGGCGGCGACCTCGACGTCGTCCTCGAAGGACTCGATCTGGCGGCCGAAGGCGTTGCGGCGCACCGTGACGTCGGCCGTGCCCAGCACCGTCTGGCCCGGGTAGGGGGGATCGACGATCTCGCGGGCGAGCAGTACCACGCCGGCACACGTGGCGAGCACCGGGAGGCCGTCCTCGAGAAGCGTGCGCAGGGGGTCCAGGAGGCCCGTGGAGACGAGGAGCTTGCCCATCGTCGTGGATTCCCCGCCGGGCAGGACGACGCCGTCGACGCCGGCGAGATCCTCGGGGAGGCGGACCTCGACCACGTCGACGCCGCATCCGCAGAGCGCGTCCGCGTGGAGACGGAAGCCCCCTTGGAGGGCGAGGACACCGATGCGCACCTCCGGGGCTACCAGCCGCGGCCCGCGAGCCGCTCCGCAGTCGGGATGTCGGAGATGTTGATGCCGACCATCGCCTCTCCGAGGTTGCGGCTCACCTTCGCCACGACGTCGGCGTTCCGGAAGTGGGTCGTGGCCTCGACGACGGCCCGGGCGCGCACCGCAGGGTCGCCGGACTTGAAGATCCCCGAACCCACGAAGACCGCCTCGGCGCCGATCTGCATCACCAGGGAGGCGTCGGCGGGCGTGGCGATGCCCCCGGCGCAGAACATGGGCACCGGTAGCCAACCTGTCTCGTGAACCTCGCGCACCAGGTCGTAGGGTGCACCGAGTCGCTTCGCCTCGCTCATGAGCTCGCCCTCGTCAAGCGTCCGGATGCGGCGCATGTCGCCGATGATCGAGCGGAGGTGGCGGACGGCTTCGACGACGTCGCCCGAGCCGGCCTCGCCCTTGGAACGGATCATCGCCGCCCCCTCACCGATGCGCCGCAGCGCCTCCCCGAGGTTCGTGGCGCCGCACACGAAGGGCACGCTGAACGCCCACTTGTCGACGTGGTTCGCCTCGTCGGCGGGCGTAAGGACCTCGGACTCGTCGACGTAGTCGACGCCGAGGGACTGCAGGACCTGCGCCTCGGCGAAGTGGCCGATACGGCACTTGGCCATGACCGGGATCGAGACCACCTCCATGATCTCCTCGATCATCGTGGGGTCCGACATGCGGGCGACACCGCCCTGGGACCGGATGTCCGCGGGTACTCGCTCGAGGGCCATCACGGCGCAGGCACCGGCGTCCTCGGCAATTCGGGCGTGCTCGGCGGTGACGACGTCCATGATGACGCCGCCCTTCAGCATCTCGGCGAGGCCGCGCTTGACGCGGACACCGCCGCGTTCAGCTCCCATGGGGAATCCTCCGTCTTCGTCTCGGCCGATTGTACGTCCCCGGCCCGAACCGCCCCCACCGGGGCCGGCGGAGTGACGGGCCCCGCCGGCACGCTGAGCGCCGCCGGGCGCGGAGCATCCCACAGAGCCTCATGACGACGCCCCGCGTGCCGATCGGGGCGGGGAGACAAGAGGACTCCCATGCCTGCATGCCGGCGCTGCAACGCTCCCACCCCGACCGACACCGACGGCTGCCCCAGGTGCCACGCCCTCGGCGCCCTCCTCGCCCAGGGCGGAGCGGGCGCGACTCCCCCCCCGACGCCGCCTCCCCCGTCAGGGCCCGCTGCGTCCGAGGTGGCCGCCACCGTTGCGGTGTACCAGCCCTCGGGCGGCTGGGCCGGTGAGATCCTGCCCGCGGGAGCGCCCCCTCCCCCGGCGCGCGTCAAGGTCCAGATTCCCCGCTCGCGGCGCCAGAGCCGTTCCTCCGCCTGGGCGGTGCCCGTCGCTCTCCTCCTCGCCGCCCTCAGCGCCGTCGCCGGCTACTGGGGCGTACCCCGGCTCCTGGACATGGCCGCCTCGAGCGGGACGGGGAAAGGCATCGCCGTTCCCGGCACCGACCTCGTCGTCGACGTCCCCGGCGGGTGGGAGGCCGAGGCCATGGACAAGAGCCCCGCCTTCATGGCCGGGTTCACGTCCGCGGCCGCCGGCCTGGACCCGAAAGGGACGATCTACCACCGCGGGAACGACGTCCTCTTCGTCGCCGGAGTGAGCCTCCCGCCCGGTACCGCCACACCGGGGTTCTCGGACCCCCAGTTCGCCCAGGGGGGCCAGTTCGGCGGCGTCACTGTGCGGCCCGTGAAGAACCCCGTCGGCCCCGCCCTGGAGCTCTCCGGGGAGATGTCCAGCGGACCGGTCAGCGTCGCCGTGCAGATGACGATCATCCGCCGCGGCAACAGCATCGTGATGATCGGT
The DNA here is from genome assembly GCA_964370965.1 of uncultured Acidimicrobiia bacterium. Classification (GTDB taxonomy): domain Bacteria; phylum Actinomycetota; class Acidimicrobiia; order UBA2766; family UBA2766; genus CAYJLW01. The sequence continues at coordinate 20,809 of CAYJLW010000072.1, forward strand.
GCCGGCGCCGAGGACTCGCTCACCGGAGACAAGCTGGAGACCTACGAGACGGTCTTGAAGAGCCTCCGGGAGAAGTAGAGACGCCGACGGGCCAACGGGCCCCCGACCCACCGGCGCTCTCCCGATCACAGCCCGTCGGCGAGCCGCACGGCGACGGGGACCTCCTCCCGAGGCCGGGCTCCGCCCGGCCGGAACGGCGCGCATGTCCCACGGCGGCCGGGTCCGAAGGGGGGTT
>CAYJLW010000073.1:0-1149 GCA_964370965.1 uncultured Acidimicrobiia bacterium
GGGGAGGCCCGGGCGGACCTCCCCCGCGGCGGCTGCGTCAGACGCACGGGATCGGGCTGATGCCGATCCACATCGTCTGCTGGTTGTTCACGGCGTCGAGCAGGTTCTTGAGCTGCGTCTGCAGCACCCGGTTCTCGTCACCGGACGGCGTGTTGGCGTCGTCGGCGAGGGCGGCGTCGGCGGCGGAGACGAGCCCGGTCACGATCATGTCCGCCGAGACGGCGGCGTTCGGATCCGTGAAGCCGTGGGCGACGCCGAGGCGGGTGGCGACGAGCTGAGCGGAGAGCATGTACGCCATGTTCGTGGCGTTCGCCCCCTGCAGCCACTGCGCCAGCGCCGTCTTGTTCGCGCTCAGTGACCCGGCGAAGTCGCGCTCCGAGCCGTCGGCGTTGCGCAGGTGCAGCGCCGTGAGGACCTCGAAGTCCGCATCCGTGAGGAGCGCCTGGCCGTTCTTGTTCCGCCAGAACCCGATCGTGCGCCCGCCGGGAGTCGACGTCACGCTGCACGCGTTCCCGAAGCTCGCCGTCGCCGCGCCGCGACCGGCGACGGACACGGTCTGGGCGACGTCACCGGTGGTGACCTCCCAGCGCTCGTCCGGGATCCGCTCGGTCACCGTGTAGGTGCCCGGAGCGACGCTGATGCCGGCCCGGCCGTCGGCCCCGGTGGTCACCGTCCCGACCGCCGTCCCGGCCGCGTCCGTCACGTCGAAGGTCCACCCGGCGACATCGACCTCGCCCAGGAAGCGTTGCCGCATGGTTCCTCCCTTCGCACGCGCCCCGACCTGGAGCTCGTCGCACCCGCGAGCATGCGGCCGCCTCACTGGAAGCGTCATTCCAGAGTCGCCTCGCCCGGCCCCGCAATGAGGAATGCAAGAACTGCCGGGATGTCCGCCTTCCCAGGGTCTGGGCCCCCGCGTCCCGAAGAAGTCACCCTGCGTCCACCCGGAGGTCACCTCAAGGCCACCGGAGTTCGGCTGGGAGGTCTCCAGGTGTCGGGACGAACAGTGCTGCTACGGACTTGTCGGGCGGGCGTCGCCGCTGTGCTCGTCGGAGTCGTGACGACCGCGCTGCCGGCGGCGGCCCCCCCCCCCCCCGCGCCCCCCCCCGCCCCCCCCGCCCCCCACCCCCCCCCCCCCCCAACCCCCCCCGC
>CAYJLW010000073.1:1159-20835 GCA_964370965.1 uncultured Acidimicrobiia bacterium
TTTTGGGGGGGGGGCGGCGCCGGGGGGGTCGGGGGTGTCGTCCCCCCCGCGCGGCGGGGGGCGGCCCCCCCGACCCCGACACCCACACCGGCCCCACCGGCCCCACTGGCCACCGACCCGCAATCCCTCCCGGCCTGCGGCGACGTGAAGAAGGTCGTCGTGAGCGACATCGACGGCACGCAGACGGCGTCCACCCTGTTGTGGTTCCTGCGCGTCTTCAACGTGCCCGTCACGGTCCCGGGGCGCGAGGCGGGCGGGGAGATGATGCGGGAGTACGCCGCCAAGGGTTACCGCGTTGTGTACTTCAGCGGCTCGCCGGAGATGATGCAGACCATCGACGGGCTCCCGTTCCGCGCCATGCGGGTGAGCTGGCTCCTCGACCACGGCTACCCGGTGTCCCAGGACCGCACGACCCTGTGGCTGGGCTCCAGCATCCTCGTGGGCCTCTGGCACGGGCCCTACAAGCAGGCCGTCATGGAGGCGCTGCAGCGCGACGGCTACACGATCGAGTACGGCTACGGCGACAGCAACGACGACTGGAGCGCCTTTCACGCCGTGGGGCTCACCGCCGACCGCATCTTCAACAACAAGGAGCCCGCCGACGGGACGACGTTCGTGCCCGGAGGCACCTACGCGCAGCACCTCGCCGACCACGTCAGGCCCTTGCCCGCCCTCTGCGACGTGGCGGCGAGCCCGCCCGGGCCCACGGCGAGCTGCCCTCCCCTGCTGGTGAAGGGCGACCTCGCCTGGCTCATGGGCCCGCCGTACTGGCTCCGTGAGACCTGGCTCACCATGCCCTGCAACCCGCTGCCCACGAGGCCGTGGATCCAGCCCGGCGGCGGCGTCACCCCCGGGGTCAACGGGGTCCCGATGCCGGTCGGCTGACCCGCACGGGGCGGCCTCCCCCCGTCCCCAGCCGCCGAACCCGGCGCCCCACACCGAACTGGGCGCGCCTGACCCCACATGTGACGCGCAGAGCGCCCAGTTGCGTGACTCCGCCGCCCCTCTTCCGAACTGGGCGCGCCTGACCCCGTATGTGACGCGCAGCGCGCCCAGTTGGTGTGGGGAGACGGTCAGCCGTCGTCGAGGAGGAGGCGTGTAGCGGCCTCGAGGTCGTCCATCACCTTGGCCTCCGCCTCCACGCCGCCGATCCAGCCCAGCAGGGCCGAGAGCCAGACCTGCTGGAGCGCCCGGGCGGCGGCCAGGTCCCGCGCCGTGGGCGCCCCGGCGTGGATCGCCCGCGTGAGGGTGCGGGTCATGGCGCCGTTCACCTCCCGGGTGAGGTCAGCGATGCCCGGGTCGGCCGATGCCAGCGCCTTCACGAGCGCCCCCACGACGTCAGGATCGACGTGGAGTTGCATCGCCCGCCGGAACGTCTCGATCACCCGCTCGGCGGGCGTGTCGCCGGGGGAGGGGTCGCTCTGCTCCAGCTCCTCGAAGGACGTCACCCATTCGGCCAGGATCGAGACGAGGAGGTGCTCCTTGGACGGGAAGTACCTGTAGAGCGTGCCCAGCGCGATGCCGGCCTCGCCGGCGACGTCGCGCATCTGCACGGCGGCGAACCCGCCCCGCGCCGCGAGGGTGACGGCGGCCTCCATCGCCCGGCGGCGGCGGGCCTCCTGGTTCTGGGTGAGCGCAGTTGTCATCGACCGCAAAACTAGAACACGTTCCTGGCCGTCCCCGCAAGCACGTTCCCGGCGGCGCAGGCTCGCGCCCGCGTCAGGGGGCCTCGGCCACGGTCACCTGCGGGCCGTCGACGACGACGCCGGCGCCCTTGCTGTTCACGACGTAGCAGACCACCAGAGGTTCGTACGGGCCCGCCCGCCGGTAGCGCAACGGGGGCTGGTCCCCGAAGGCCGCCACGTCGATCCGGCGGCCGTCGCCGGGGAGGAGGTGGCAGGCGAGGCCGTCGAGGGCGCCGCCGGGGTTGGGCACGTCGAAGACGACGTCTTCGCCCGTGCGGAGCGGGACGGCGGCGCTGAAGGCCAGGGACGAGCCGACCAGGTAGCCCATGTCCCCGCTCACGTCCCCGACGAGAGGCGGGTTGGGCCCCTGCTCGGCGATGTCGTACGTGCCGTCGCCGGACCAGAGGCCGCGCATGGTCTGCCAGCCCGACGACGGGGTCCAGGATGCGGCGTCCTCGCCTGTGCCTGTCTGGAAGGACGCCCGGCGCAGGTCGACCTGGAACGTGCCGGTGGTCTCGTCCTGGCCGAAGCCGAACTCGAACTCGAGGCGCACGCCCTTGGGCTCCTGTGTTCCGAAGCAGCCCTTGCCCGCCGCCACGAGCTTGGCGAAGCGGGCGACCGGCGCCCCGGCGCCGGGGTACTCGCCCACCAGCCAGAGCTCGACGGTGCCGTTGCGCCCGAAGACGGTGCGGGCCAAGAGCCGGGTGCCGTCGCCGAGGGTCCCCACCTCGTGCTCGTCGGCGACGCGGTCGAGGGCGGGCAGCACCGCGTTGGTGACCGTGGCAGGCCGGGTGGTGAAGGTCTGGTGGGCGGCCCCGGTGCCCGCCACGGGCGTGGCGGCGACGTCCGCCGCGGCGGGGGCGGGGACGTCGTAGTGCCCCGAGTGCCGGGTGGCGAAACCCCAGATGGTCTGCCAGAGCTCCCCGCGGATGGTCGTCGACATGTCGCCGTACGTGTCCGGGGACATGACGGGGTTGACGGCCACGTCCCGGGAGTCCGGGCCGCTGCCCCCCGTCTCGATCGGGGTGCCGTCGGCGGGCGGGTCGGCCGACGTAGGTGCCGCGGGGAGGGCGAGGCTCATCACACCCGGGATCTTGAACGGGGTGTGGAACACGGTGCCCGCCTCCACCCAGCCGATCGGGGCGTAGCTGTTCACGCGGCGCTGGTAGAGGTGGGCCCGGTTCGTGGCCCGCTTCAGGGCGGTGGCGGCGAGGCCGAGGCGCGAGAGCAGGGATGGGGCGGACAGGTCGGGCTGGGGGACCATGAGCCGGGTCCAGGCGGCGTGGTGGTAGACCCCGGGGGTCTCGCCGTCGGGGAGGGCGTCGGGGGCGTAGGTGGCGCCTTCCCGGTAGACCCGCTCCCGGAAGCGCAGGGTCGTGGTGCCCGGTCCCTCCTGTTCCATCTGGAGGCGGGCCGAGTTCGACAGCAGGGACAGGTCCGAGACGTCCGTCCACGCGAGGTCCACGGGCAGGTCGACGTCGAAGCAGATGTCCGCCCGGTACAGGTCGAAGGGGACGTAGGGGAGCGCGGGCGGTGCCACGTGCACGGGGACGACGAGGTTGGGGACGAGTACGCGCAGGGATCCGTCGAAGGGGGCGGGCGCTCCGCCCGCGCCGGTGGCACGCAGGTTCACCGGCACGACGAGGTCCCCCGTCGCCCCGTCGTACCCGGCGACGCCGCCCAGGATCGAGCTGTCGTGGCGACGGGTGCCGTGCAGGCCGAGAGCGAAGTCCACGGCCCGCACGTCCCCGGCGAGGTCGATCGACCCGTGTACGTACATCGGGCGCGCCGACTCCGGCCCCCGGGGGGCGACGTCGGTGGCCCAGGCGTCGACGGCGGCGACGGGTGCGGCCATCTCGCTCCCCGTGATCGTTTCGGTGGCGTGCACCGTGGGCCCCACGACGCCGTGTTCGACGTCGCCGACGTGGATCTGGTCGCCGGCGTGATAGGAGACGGGGAATGCCTTCGGCGTCCCCTGGAAGCAGCGCTGGTCGCCGGGCAGGTTCGCGAAGCTCGCCGCCGGCGACGTGTCCTTCGGCGTCCCCAGGCTGAGTCGGGCGTCGAGGGCGACGTCGGACGGCACGTTCGTGAGGACGAAGAGGTGCTGCGGGACGTCGTCGCTGTTCCGGCTGTGCGTGAGGCCGGGCGCCGGGACCGGCCACCCGTTCGCCGGGGTGGGCACGAGGCTCACGGGCACCGCCGTGAGCTCGTCCCACCCCCGGAACATGACCTTGCCGAGGCCGGCTGTGGCGCCCGCCTGCTGGTGGACGTCGGCGTGCAGGTCGAGGCGGTTGTCCCGCTCCCGGGCGGTGGTCGACAGGTCGGCCCGCACCTGGTTCGGGACACGGTCGACGAAGACGTGGCGCACGGTGTTGCGCCCGTCGCCGACGTCCGGCGCGCCGTTCCCCTCGCCCGCCTGCGGGGCGTCGCCCACGAGGGTGAGGGAGAGCTCGCCCAGACCCGCCTCGGCCTGCACGGGTGGGCTGAAGTCCAGCCAGGCCGACAGCACCTCGCGGACCTCGTCGTCGTAGGGGGCCTTCAAGAGCTCGCCGCCGCAGTGCGGCCACAGCCCCGTGACGACGGCGGCGACAGCGCGTTGCGAGCCCTCGCCGCAGGTCGCCACGACGGGCTGCGCCACGACTCCGTAGCGGGGCACGCGCCAGTTCAACGCCGCCTGCAGGCCCGACTCGGTGCCGGCGTAGTCCTCGGTGAGCACGGCGACGTCGACGCCGCCGGGCCGCCCGGTGGGCAGGGGTCGGTACACGACGGGCGCACCGGGGGTGCTCCCGAAGTCGAAGAGGTCGGTGTCCATGTCGTGGCGGGCCTTCTCCGCTGTCACGTTCAGGCCCCGCTGGGCGCCGTCGCCCAGCGTGCCCTGGCGGACGATCCCGGTGACGTGGAGCTCGTGGTCGCCGGCCAGCAGCGGCGGCGCGTCCGCCAGGGCGGGCCGCTCCGGGTCAAGGAGCGTGTCGGGGTGGCAACCCCTGAGGGCGTACTCCGCCAGGGGCGCGTAGTCCCCGGAGCGTCCGCCCCCGGCCGCCGCCGCGGCGCGCAGGCTTTCGGCCTGCACGGATCCGTAGTCGAAGAGCGCCCGATCGGCGTCGCCGTCGCCGTCGGTGTCGGTCACGGGGACGTTCAGGCCAACTGAGAACCCCACCGGTCCCGGCGTGGGGACGCCGGCGGTGTCGGTGCGGGTGACGTGAACGTCCGCGTAGAGCTGCGGGGCGGCGTCGAGGGAGATCCCGGAGGGGGTCCCGCTGAAGACGAACGCGTCGAAGCGGGGGTCGAGGAACTCGGTGTCGGCGCACACCTGCGTGGTGTCCATCGCCACGCCGGCGGCGGCGCGCCGGCGGCGCTCGAGGCTCACGGCCGAGACGCTGGGCAGGGACGCGGCCGCCCCCCACACCCGCCGGCGATCGGTGCCGTTGTGCACGCTGCCCTGCGGGTCGTTGTAGTCCACGGCGTGGACGAACCCTTTGGGGGCGTCGAAGTCCGGGGGGGCCACGGCGGGCATGAGGTCGTGGGTGGGCGCCACGGGCAACGCGGGGTAGGCGGCCAGCGGCGGCCGGCGGTCCCCCCTGTCGGCGTGACGGGAGTAGCGCCCGGCGAAGCGGGGCCCCTGCAGGCGTTCGGACTCCGTGCAGGCGGCGGGGTCCCGGCAGGCGGAGAGGTCGAGGCGGCTGCCCGCCCCGGACGGATCTGACACCCAGAGCACGTCGGCGTGGCTGGGGAACGTGAACTGCGTGCGGCCTTCGAGCCACCACGCCGCCGCCTCGTCCTCGATGGACGTCTGGGAGAAGGCCGCCTCGACGGCGACCGTCTCCGTCGCGGGGGAGTCCCAGCGCAGGGCCGCCGCGATCGGCGCGCTCCCGACCGTGAGCGTCTCCGCCTTCAGGCTGCCCGCCGACGGCAGGGGGTCTTCGCCCTCGCTGCCGGCCCAAGCCGCCGCCTGCACGAAGGAGTAGTCGGGACGGTCCCGCGGGACGGGCACGTCGTCGGCCGGGTCCGGGTCGGGGAACTCGGCGAGGAGGGCGGCCACGTTCGCGGGCTCGACGGCGCGGTCGTAGTGCATCCCGAGGGCGGGGCGGAGTCCCCCGAAGTCCCAGCCGAGGACGAAGTCCGAGAGCACCTCGCCCGTGTCGTCGCTCTCCTGCGCGGCGGCGAGGTCGATGCCGGGCGCGGCGGCGGGCAGGACGTCGAGGGCCGCCCAGGCGCGGTCGTGTAGGAGCGGGAGCGGCGCCGTCGGGTCCGCGTCGGGGCGGAAGCGCACGGTGTCGGCGCTCACGACAAAGGGCGTGAGATCGGCGGCGAGGCCGAGCGTGGCTCGTCTCGCCCCCGGTCCCGTGCCGAGGACCCGGAAGGAGCGGAGGCCGGGAACGTGGGCGTGTACTGCCGTGGCGGTGACGGCCTCGGTCTCCGGCACAGCCCCGCCGAGGCGCTTGTGCATGGTGGCGGCGGCCACGTGGGCGACGGCGTCGGGGGTGGGGAGGGGGAAGTGGCGCCCCTGCGTCTCCGCCAGGGCGGCGGGGGCGGGGCCGGGGCCGAGGGCGGGGATCTCCAGCGGCCAGTAGCCGACGGGTTCGGTCGCCTCGGGCAGGACCGTGCCCGCCGGGTACGGCAGGACACGGAACAGCTCCCGGGCGAAGACGCCGCCGCCGAGAGCCTCCACGGTGACGTCGTCGCAGTCGTTGCCGTCCACGGCGGGAAGCCCGAGGGGAAGCCAGGCGTCGATCGGCGCCGTCGCCGTGCATGTGGCGGCCACCGCCGAGGACACGTCCCAGGCGGCGGCCGCATCGGCCCGCCCCTGGACGAAGACGGCGTTCAACTCCCGCGGAACCGCGGTCTCGAGGCGGGCGAAGGCGACCTGGTCCTTCTCCGCGGCGACCACCGCGGCGGGGTCGGAGTAGGCGGCGGCGGGAAGATCGGCGTAGGAGACGCCGACCCGCACCGGCGTGGCGGACGCCGCCCCCCAGTGCAGGGCGTTCATGGCGGTGAGGTCGGCCGCCCCGCCGCCCACCGCCCGGTACTCCACGACTCCGCTCGCCGGCAGCGTCGCCGTGGCGGCGAGGGCGGCCTTCGGCCGCTGCAGGCCGGCGCCGCCGCCCGGGTCGGTGAGGTAGGCGACGGTGGCGACCACTCCCGCATCCAGGGGGGCACCCAGGTCCCAGTCGAAGTCCGCCCGCCCCTCGCCCTGCGTGAAGCCGAGCGACGGTGTGGGGGGGAGGTCGGCGGCGACGGCGTAGGCGTCGAGGGCGAGTGGGGCGGCGGTGTCGCTCATGTCGTTCACGACGACGTCCACGGCGAACGGGTCGGGATCGGCCTGGTCCCGCAGGCGCGCGCTCACCTCGTGACGGGTCGACCGCAGGGACGGGTCCCCGCCGGGCTCTGTGGTCTCGGCCACATAGGCGACCTCGTCCAGCGGCGGCAGCGACACGTCCACCCGTCCACCCCATTCCGAGACGTCGGCCGGCAGGCAGGGAGCGGGGTGCGCGGGAGCGCAGGCCGCATCGGCGGTCACGCTCACGTGGCGCGCCGGCATCCCGGCGGGGGCGGCGCCCGCGAGGGCCGCCGGGACGGGACGGGGCGGGTGGACCTCCTCGGACAGGGGCCAGTAGCCGACCGTGTCCCGCCCGGCCCCGAGGACCTCGGGCGGGCCAAACCCGGCGAGGGCGTCGAGAGCGAAGGCCTCGCAGCCGGCGAGGACCTCCGCCGGCGTGCAGGCGACCACCCGGACGCCGCTCGTCTCCTCGGCGCCGGGGCCGTCGCCCTGCGGGTAGTGGACCCGGACGTGACCGGGGATGGTGGCGACCAGCCGGCCGTAGGCGATCGGGGACGTGCTCGCCTCCCCGGCCTGGAAGGAGAACCCGGCGTCCACGCGTGTCGCCCCGGGCGCCGTGTACTCGGCGACCGCGACGGCGGGGTCGTCGGCGCCGGACTCGTCGTAGACGACGTCAAGGGACCCCGGGATGCCGTCCGTGGCGCCGTCGCCGGTGCCGAACCAGGCGGCGCCCGCACCGGCCGCGACCTGCGCGACGGAGGCGTCGGTGGTGGTGAACTCCGCCGCCAGGGCGGCGCCCACGGCGGCGAGCCCGCTGAAGCCGTACCCCGCCCGGTACCTGTGGAGGCCCCCTGGGAGGGTTTCGTCCCGGTAGGCGACGTCGAGGTTCCGCGGGGTGGCGGCAAGGACGCCCCAGGCCTGCAACCTGGTGCGCTCCCCGCCCGGGTCGCCGACGACGACGTCGGCCGCCACCCCGAAGCGCCCGACGGGGTCCCACTCGGGGGAGTTCCGGTCGACGCCCACTTCGACGCTTCGGGTCCCGGCGTCTTCCCCGACGGCGAGCGCCGCCCCGGTGATGCCCGTGAGGACGGCATCGGCCGTCCAGGCCCCGGCGAGGTCCCCGGTGACCCGGGCGAAGTCGGTCGCCGCCGGGGTGGCCGGGTCGAAGTGCCCACCGGCGGTGGCGACGAGGGCGGCCGGGGCGGGCGAGTCGAAGCTCGTGGCGAACGGACGCGCAAGCGGGTGCGGCGCCGGGACGAGCGGGTCGTCCGCCCCGGCGGCGACGCCGAGGTCGAGGGCCGGGCAGTCGCTCTCGCGGCAGGCGTCGAAGGCGGCGCCGCCGCCGTCGACGTGCACCCGGGCGAACGCCGGCACCAGGGCGCGGAGGTGCGCCCAGAAGGGGCGGTCGCCGGCGTCGTGACGCCCGGCGACGTCGACCGCGACCGCGTTCGACGCCTCCCAGTCGAGGTCGAGGCCGTCCGCGGCGGGCTTCATGTCCAGCGTGGCCGATGACGGGACGCCGTCGGCGGCGCCGTCACCGGTACCCAGCCAGCCCGCCACCTCGGTCGTGGCGCCTCCCTCCGCGAGCGTCCCGGCGAATCCCGCCCCGATCGGCTGGGCGGCCTCCCAGTGCACCACGCTGCCGTCTGCGTGCTCCCCCACGGAGACGTCGATCGTGTCGGGCACGGCGCTGAAGACGCCGAAGAGGTCCCCGGTAGCGGCGCCCACGTCGACGCCGTCCATGGCGAAGCCGAGGGGACGTCCGCCCACGGTGTCGGCGTGGAGGCCGACGAACATCGGGGCCGGATCCCCGAGTGCCGGAACGCGGGAGTAGAAGCCCGCCGCCTCCACCCCCGCGATGCGCGCGCCTCCGGTCCAGTCGCCGCTCTGGGGATCGCCGGCGAGGCGGGCGAAGTCGTCCGCCGCGGGCGGGAAGTGATCGGCGGCGGTGGCCGTGAGCGCCCCCGGTGCGGCACCCAGCGTCCCCGGGAGGTCCTCCAGCAGGGCCCAGAACCCCGGCGCCCGCTGCCGCTGGCCCGCTGTCGCCTCGAGGTGCAGGGGGCTGCAGCCCCCGCTGTCACAGGTGTCGAAGCCGACCGCCACCCCGGACGCCGGGTCTCCGCCGCTGACCGGGTCGGACCGCCAGTTGACTTCGAGACGGGACGGCACCGCCGATCGCACATGGGCGAACGCGGACGTGGCGCCCGCCGTGCGGGCGGCGAGGCCGAGGTCGAGGTCGGCGGGCGTGGCGGCGCCCCAGACCACGCGACCCTCTGTGGTGCCCGACCCGAGGTCGTCGGTGCCGGTGTACAGGTACCCGCCGGCGGGCATGTCGGCCCAGCCGGCGACCTGGGCGTCGACCCCGACGGCCGTGAAGGACGCCGCCAGCGCCGCCGGGGTGCCGGCGGTGAGGTCCCAGGCATAGCGTTGCGGGAGCACCGACACGGTGGCGACGTCGGGCCTGTCCGCCAGCACGGTCCACAGCTCGGTGCGACTCCCGTCGGCGCCGCGCAGGTCGGCCTCGACGCCGAGCTGGTCGCCGGCGCCGGCGGCGCTGCGCAGCGTGGCGTCCAGCCGGGCGCCGGTGCGGGTCACGGTCGCCTCTGCGACGTCGGCGACGCGACCCCCGGCGTGGAACGAGTCCACGTCGGCGTAGAGGTCGACGAAGCTCGCCGGGCCCGGGCCGAAGTGGGCGGCGGCGGTCGCCAGGATCTCGGCGGGCATGAAGTCGAACGCCGGGAAGGGCGCCAGGAGCGCCCCGTAGCCCGGAGGCGTCGTGGCGTCGGCGCCCACGGTGAAGTCGAGGGTGGCAGCCGTGCAGGCGTCCGGCGCCGGGCAGGTCGTGACGCCCCCGCCGCTGCCGTCGGCGGGCAGCGTGGCCCGCAGGTACGGGGGCACACTCCCTGCGGCGCGTCCCCAGGTGCCCTGCCCTGCTCCCGGGCTCCCGCTCCAGAAGCCGAGGTCGAAGGCGACGGCGTCCGCCGCCGTCCAGGTCGCCTCGATGCCAGTGGGCCCGGATGCGACGTCGAGGCGCCCGGCGGGGACGAGGCCGTCCGTGGCGCCGGCGCCGGTGCCGATCCAGCCCGCTGCGTACGCCTCGGTGCCGCCGGGGCCCCCGGACGTGATGTGGGCGGCGAGCGCGGCGCCGGTGCGCGCTGGGGAGTCGAAGGCGACGGCGTCTCCGGCGGCGGCGAAGGTGAAGTCGGCGGGGGCGGCGGCGAGCACCCCCCAGGCCTGCACGGTGGTGGCGTCGGGCCCGGCGCCCGTGGCGACGTCGGCGGCGAGGCCGAGGGGCGCCCCGTCGTTGTCGACTGTGACGCCGAGGCCGCCGGTGGCGGCGTCGGGGCCGAAGGCGACCCGCCGCAGGGCGCCGAGGCGGCCCCCGGCGCGCCAGTCCCCCCCGACGGTGCCGGCGACGGCGACGTGGTCGGCGGCGGTGGGGGCGAAGTGGCCGGGGGCGCTGAGGAGGATCTCCGCCGGGGCGCCCCCGGCGTCCGGGACGGCCTCAAGGAGCGGCCAGTATCCGGTCGCCCGGGCGGTGTCGACGCCCCCGACCGCGTCGACGGCGGCGGCGGCGCAGTTGCCGGGCGTGGCGCAGGTCGTGGCGGCGAAGTCCCCGTCGCCCCAGGCCACCGACAGGTACTCGGCCACGGTGACGTCGACGTGGGCCCAGAGAGGGGCGGGGGCACCGACGGCGAGGGACGCCCCCATGTCGATGCGCGCCGGTCCGGACGCCGTGTACGTGACCGCGGCGGCGCCGACGTCCACGCTGAGGTCGGCGGGGACGTCCTCTACCCACCCGGCGGCGGCGAAGTCGAGGCCGGCCGCCGCGTCGGTGGCGTCGAGGGTGACGGCGGCGGTCACCGGGTCGGCGATCTGGAGGCGGGCGCCACCGCCGGCGCCGAAGGTGAGGTCGAAGGTGTCGGGGACGTGGTCGAGCACGATCCACGCCCGCGCTGCCCGGGCACCGCCGTCGCGCACGGTGGCGAGGACGCCGAACTCGGGGGCGCCGCTCGTGTCCACGTGCAGGGCGACGGCGTCGGGCGCCGCGGTGTAGGTGGCGGACTCCGTGCCCGGCAGGTTGGCGTCGACGGTGAACTGCCCGGTGGCGACGTCGCCGTCGAGGATCACCCACTTGTCGACGCCGGCCGGGTCGAAGCGGCCCGCCTGCGTGGCGGCGATCTCGGCGGGTACGACCTCGGGCCAGGCCCCGGCGTCGAAGGCGAGCAGCAGGGGCCAGTACCCCACGGTGCCTGCCGGCTCCACGCCCCCCCGCAGGCGGGCGGAGAACGGGCTGCAGTCCCCGGGCGCCCGGCAGGTGTCCACCGTCACCGAGCCCGCCCCGGAGTCGGCGACGAGGGCGAGGAAGCCTGGGACGTCGCCCTGCAGGTGGCCGTAGAGGACGTCGCCGCCGACCTCCACGGACGCCCCCACGTCGAGGCCCATGGGGGCGGCGGCGTCGAAGGTGTAGCGGGCCACCCCGGCGTTCTCCCCCCAGGACGCCGACACGGCGGCGGGGACGTCGTCGATCCACCCTGCGGCGGCGGCAGTCATGTCCCCGGTGGTGACGTCGGTGGTGAAAGCGACGTCCGGCGTGCCCGTGAGGCCGTAGGCGACCCCGCCGGCGGGTGTGTAGCGGACGTCGACGCCCGCCGGGAGGGCGTCGAGGACGGCCCACGCCGACGCCGACATGCCGGTCGTGGCGACTTCGCCGCTCAGCCCCACGCGTCCGGTGGCGTCGGTTTCGGCATGCACCCGCATCGCGCCGGCGGCCTCGGCGGCGAACGACACCCGCTGCACGCCGGGCAGGTGTGCGGCGCCGCTCCAGACCCCGGCGGCGGCGTCGCCGCTCGCGGTGAGGAAGCGGTCGACGCCGGCCGTCGTGAAGTGGTCCGCCTCGGTGGCGGCGATCTCCGGCGCCCGCTCCCCGGGGAAGGTTCCGAACGGCACCGCCAGCGGCGTCGCGTCGACCGGCCGGGCCGGGTCGACTCCACCCACCGCCTGCACGTCGACGGGCCCGCAGACCCCGGCGTCGCAGGTGTCGGCCTCGAAGCGGGAGGCGTCGTCGGCCCAGGAGACCGCCAGGCCGGCCGGCACGGTGGCCGCAGCGTGCGCCCAGACCGTGGGCGCCGCACCGAGGCGGGCGGCGACGCCGAGGTCCGCCGCCGCCGCCGCAGATGCGCGCCAACGCACGGCGGAGTCGGCGGGCCCGTTGTCCAGGGCCATCTCCAGCGCGGCCGTGCCGGGAACGACGATCGTGCCCAGCGCCCGGGCGTCGATGCCGGGGCCGGTGCGGGCGACGGACGTGCGGGCGGTCAAGGCCGTCCCGAGGTCGTAGGCGACCGACACGGGGTCGCCGTCGGCGGCCACGTCCGCGCTGTCGAGGGCGACCTGGGCGTGGGCGGGGAGGGCGTCGAGGACGGTGGCGGCGTCGGTGGCCGGCCCGCCGGCACCGCCGCCGTCGGTGTAGCGCAGGGCGAACGCTCCGGGGAACACGCCGTCGACAGTGGCGCCCATGCCGCCGGTGAGGTCGAGGCCGACGTGGCGGAGGCCGCGGAGCTCGGCGGCGAGGGACCACGAGTCGCCGTCGACGTCCATGCGCGCCCAGGACGCCGGGTGGGGCGCGGCGAGCTCGGGTGGGACGACGCCCAGGGAGCTGAACTCGGCGGGGTACACGCCTCCCACCGGGGCGGGGACGCGGCTCCCGGCCGCCACGCGGACGTCGCCGATCACGCCGGCGGCGGCGCTGCACTCGGCGCTCCCCCACGCCCCCGGGCAGGCGCGGGCGTCGATGCGGTCGAGGTCGCGCACGAAGTCGATGTAGCCGTCCCCGTCGACGTCATAGCCCCGGGGCGCTCCGGTGACGTCGACGGCGAGGGTGGGCGGCAGCACCGCCTCGGCGGCGATGTAGGTCTCCTCGTGGCCGGGCGCTTCGGGGTTGGTCATGGCGACGACGGCGCGCAGGGACGGCTCCGCGTCGGGGCTGTGCGTGAACGTGAAGCGGTCGGTGGGGAAGTCCCGGTAGCCGTCGAGGTTGTAGTCGCCGCTGTCGGGTGTGCCGTCGCCGTCGACGTCGGCGTCGTGCTGGGAGAGGCTCGCCCGTAGGCGCTGCGCCGGGTCGCGTTCGGAGAGGGACATGTCCATGTAGTCCCGCTCCGCCGGGTCGCTGAGGACGACACGGGCGCTCAGGGCGGTGGGAACGCCGCCGCCGGATGGTGCCCGGTGGCCTACGACGACGTCGGCGCGGAGGCCGTCGACGGCCGTGCAGGAGCGGGCGTGGGCGACGACCGCGCTGTCGCCCGGGAAGCCGATGTGGGCTGCGTCCGCGGCGGCGTCGTAGCCGAGGGAGACCTCCTTCACCTGGGGCATGCGGAACCCGGCGCGGAGGCTGTCCCACGGGGTGATCGCCCCGGAGGCGTCCCGGGACTGCATGGCGAGGCCGATGTGGGGCGAGGATGCGTCGAGGAACGCCCCCACCTCGAAGTGGTGCGGCCAGGCCGGTCGCGTGCGGGGCGCGCCGGCTCCGGAGGAGTCCAGCCAGAAGCCGTACGTCTGGAACTGGGGGCTGCCGGGCGCGGGCAGGATCTTGCGGATGTTCACGTCCAGCTCAATGCGCCCCGCTGGGACGGGGGTGGAACCGGGGAGGTCGGCGCCGATGAGGCCCACCGCCACGTACATCTTTCGGAACGACTCGACGAACGGGGGCGGCGACGCCGTCCACGGGTAGGCGACGCCGAACTCCTCGGCCAGGATGGTGCCGGCGACGGTCTGCTCCAGCGCCTCGGCGGCGCTGTAGTTCCAGAGGAGTCGGAAGCTCTCGAACTTCAGGCTCCAGAAGGCCTTCAGGCGGAGGCGCACCCAGGCGTCGCCCACCCCGTCGCCGCTGGCATCCACGAGGAAGTCGACGCCGCCGATCGCCCAGTTCGTGAAGCGCGCCCCTACGACCTGCAGGGGCACGGCGGCGCCGCCGTCCTCGGGATGCACGACGGCGGTGACGTTCGAGCCCACGATCGTCACCAGCGAGTCGGCGCCGGAACCGGAGGGGGGTAGCCGGCAGTAGAAGTTCGGCAGCGCCGCCGCCTGGGGCGACTGCCAGAGCAGGACGGCCGCGAGCACGGCGGCACCGAAGCCGAGAGCGCGGGCGCCGAGACAGGTGCGTGCCGGGGCGGTGCTCATGAGGGGATCCCTCCCTCTCGCCAGGCGACGACGGCCCGGGGCGCCTCCAGCGGGCATGTCGTGGGGCACTCCTCACCGTCACAGGGGCGGGGCAGCCAGCGCACGTGCAGGCTGCGACGCATCGATCCGTCCGCCCAGTGCGTCCCCGTCACCTCGACGCGCACCTCGTCGTCCGAGCCGATCCCCGTGCCCGCGTCGTCCACCCGGTACGGAGCGCTGTAACCGACTCGTACGGTGCCGTCGGCATCGGTGATGCAGTCCGGCGCGCCCGCCGGGTCGCCTTCGCAGGTGAGTTCCAGGCCCCCGGTGTCCGGGGCGGCCGGGTCCCGATCGTGTGGCTCGCCGTAGACACCGAAATCGAGCGCCCAGTTAGCCCACTCCTCGGGCTCGCCGCTTCCCATGAGGTTCAGCGTCGACACCTTGGCGGCGTTGCGGGGCACGACCTCCACCCCGACGAAGGCCCCCGGAATGGGCGCGCCGGTCAGGGGGTCGCGGACCTCGACGGAGAACTCGAAGCGGTCGTCGGTGTAGATGAGCACGGGAGCGCCCTCGGGCTCCCCGGCGGCGGAACCGTCCGGGACGTGCAGCCCCACGAACGGAGTGTGGTAGTCCGAGGAGATCTCGGCGAACGCGACCGCCTCGACGCCCGTGTCGTCGGTGACTGTGAGCTCCACGACTACGGAGCGTTCCTCGGGGGGAAGGGTGTAATCGACCTGCGGGTCCGTTCCTGCCAGGTCGCCGGCCACCAACCAGCGGTAGCCGAGCGGGCCGCCGTCGGGGTCACGCGACAAACCGGCATCGAGGTGCAGGATCTGCGGATTGTCCGCGTCGACGGTGTAGCGGATCACGGCCTGGGGCGAGCAGGTCTCCCCCGTGTAGAGGACGACGTCGTCGCTGGAGTTGTCGCGCAGGAAGGCGACGGCGTCGCCGTTGCCGCTCACGAACGGACGCAGCGTGTTCGCCCAGTCGTCCATCATGGTTGTCGCCCCCGTGACGAGGTCACGTGAGTAGGTCGCCCAAGCTCCGCTCGGGGCCCCGCCCGGGACAAGGAGGTCCCCCGCCCGGGACTGGAACACGACGTAGCGCCCGTCGTCGTTCAGGGACGGGTTGCGGCTGTGGTCGTTGCCCGGGACGCCCGTGACGGACGTGACGCTGGCGACGGACTCGGTGCCCGCGCCGACGTCGAACACGACCACCTGGTCCTTGGTCGAGACACTCCGGTGGTAGGCCAGCTTCGAGCCGTCGGCCGAGAACGACACCGTGCCCGCCCCAGGGGGGTCGCCTTGCGTCGACCAGTTGTCCCGCACCTTCGTCGGCGCGCCGCCGCCGCTGATCACGTAGAGGTCGCCGGCAAGGAGATACGCGACGCCGGTGCCGTCGCCGGAGATCGCCAGCGGGTAGGCGCCGTCGGGCCCGATCCGGGAAGCCGACCCCGAGGAGACGCCGACGCGGTACATGGCCGAGATCCCCGCCACGTCGTTCGCCCAGCCGATCACAGTGGCGCCCCCGTCGGTGAGAGCGTCCCGCGGTGGAATCCACAAGGCGCGCTCCTCGCCGTCGATGACGGGGCGGATAGCGGTGGTGGTGCCCGCCGCCCGCCGGTGGACGTAGGCGTTGGTGCCGGTCACGCCCGTCACCAGGTTGGTCGCCGACGACAGGAACACGACCGTGTCCCCGTCAGCGCTCACGGACGGGTTCAGACTGGCGTTGTCGGCCTGCGCCCCCCCCGTGGCCACGGACACCCTCGTCATCCGGTTAGTTGCCCGCTCGAACGCGAAGATGTCGGTGTGGTGGTTCGTGTCGGGTTCCTGTGAGCCGTCCTCGGGGTCGAGGAGCTGTTCCTTGGCCGACTGGAACACGGTGACGGCGGCGTTGGTGTCCGTAGAGACCTGAGCGCTGTCGTCCAGTCCGAGGCCGAAGGACGTGTCGACCTGGCCGCCGACGAACACGAACTCGGGATCAGGGGGGGTCTCCATGCTCTGCAGGGCCATCTCTGAGGCGACGGGGTCTCCGGCGGCGTTGTAGGGCGGCCCGGACCGGTGTACGAGCCAGAGCCCGTCGTCGGAGATCGCGCCGTCGTAGTTGTCGCCCGGGAACGGGTCCCCCGCCCGGCCCAGGGTCGCCACGCTCGTGACCGCCGTGGCCGTGTCGCGCACGAAGACGTCCGCGCCCCGGTTGAAGTCCCGCGCGTCGGCGTCGAGGCCGGGCGCCCGGGACGTGAAGGTGACGAACCGGCCGCCCCCGGAGATGTCCGGGGCCCAGCTCTCGCCCTCTCCCACACCCCCGCCCGGCTTGACGCTCACCAGAGTCGTCTCCCCCGTGTCGCGGTCGCGCACGAAGACGTCAGCGGCGCCGTTCGTGTCCCCGGCGACGAGGTTCCCGGCCCGGGAGGTGAAGGCGACGTAGCGGCCGTCCGCGCTGAGGCTCGCCTCGGCGCTGTCGCCGTCGCCGAGGGCCCCCGACGGATCGAGGGAGACGACCTCGATCGCCCCGGTGCCGAGGTCCTTCACGAAGACCTGCACGGCGTCGCCGCCGGCGCCGTCGGCGGCGAACGCGGCGGGCAGCAGGGCCCGGGAGGAGGACTCGAAGGCGACGAGATGCCCGTCCCGGCTCACGGCCGGCCCGAAGCTGTCCGCGTCGGCCTGCACGCCGGCGGCCTCGCTCACGCGGGTCGTGGTGGCGGTCGCCCGGTTGTGTACGAACACGTCGGCCTTGTTGTTCGTGTCACCTGGTTCCCCGTTCGGGCCCGGGGGGACGATGTTCGTCGCCAGGGACCAGAACGCGATCACGTTGCCGTCCCCGCTGATCGCCGGATGTCCGCTCTCGGCCTCGGTGAGACCGCCCCCGGCCGCGCGGCTCACGAGTGTCGTGGTGCGTCCCTGCCGATCGAAGGCGAAGACGTCGGCGGCGCCGTTCGTGTCGCCGACGACGAGGTTCGTCGCCTCGGACGCGAACACCACGGTGGCGGCCCCGTCGCTCAGCGCCGGCGCCCAGCTGTTGGCGTCGGGTTCGGCTCCGGGGCTGGCGGCGTTGTCCACGCGGTCTGTTTCGTAGAGATCGCGATCATGCACCCAGACGTGGCGGGTGCTGCCGTCCGGGTAGCCATAGGCGCCGCTGCGGGCAAAGGGGGCCCGGGCGTCGTAGCCGACGTAGCGACCGTCGCCGGTCATGTCCGGGTTGGCATAGACGGCCTGGCCGATGTTGGAGATGAACCCCTGCGCCGGCGAGCGGGCGGGCAGGACCCCTTCGCAGACGGGGTCGCCGGGGTCGCCTCGCCCGGGCGGTGCTGCGACACCGGCTTCGGGCGGAACGACGATCGTGCCCGCCAGCAGCGAGAGGGCGGCAGCGAGCGTTACGCCCCGTGCCAACACGGTGCGCATCCCCCGCTCCCGACCGGCGTGCTCGTCCGTCAACGCGTCACCTCCCTGCCCTGGATACGCGTCCTCAGCCTCGGAGCACCCGAGAGACGCAGCGTAAGCGACTACGGGTCCGCGCGCATCGGCGGTTTGCGCCATCTGCCCTGCGCTGCCCCGTCCGGGTGGCGCGCCCGCCGCACGTCCCACGGCGGCGGCGGTATGAGCGTCCGGTGGGTGCAATCGCTGGCCGTATGGTGGGGTGTCGGGCGATCTGCACCGACCGTCCTGCACCCGACGGCGCCGACGTTTCAGCCCTGGCGGTTCACGAGGAGCGTCGTGAGGAGGTGCGTGGAGCGACCCACGGGCGGCACGGAGCCCGCCGCGCAGGAACCCGTGCGCGGCACCCATCCGGGGGGCGCGTCCGGCAACTCGTCCAGGGCGACGACCATGGCGTGGCCGTCCCGGTAGAGCCACGACCGCTGGGCCGGGCCCCGACCCGGCCGGTCGTCGGCCGTTGCCGCGTCGCCTCCAGCGCTGACCATGGGCCTTCCCATGGTGACGGCGTGCGCCACGCACGGATCCTCGGGGGAGGCGCCGGGCGCGTCGAGAAGCCACTCGGCGGCGATCCCGTGGCAGAGGAGGTCGAGGTCAGACGTGCCGGCGGTGTCGCACAGCCGGCCGGCCGCGGAACGGACGGACGCCGCGGCCCGGTCCCGCCACGCCCTCGGGACCCGCACCGCCGCCACCCGGCGACCCCCGTCGCGCAGGGCGCGGGCGAGCAGGGCGACCTCGCGCCCGGCGCCGTCGGCGTGGACGACGAGCACGGGGCGCAGCCCCGCGGCGGTGGCACCGGAGAGCGCCGCGACTCCGCGGTCGGAGAGCGACAGGTCGGGCGTGGAACAGGACCAGCAGATGTGCCAGCGCGTGGGCCGACGGCACACCAGACACGCCATCCCGAGGCCGTCGTCGGTCTCGACGGTGACCTCCCTGTCGGCAACCTCGGCACGCATCGTGCACCTCCCGGACAGGCCGATGACGGCCTACCACCGCACCGTAGGGCGTCCCCCTGAACCCGGGGAATCCGGGATTCGTGCCATTCTCCGCCCGCGAGTGGCACGGATGTGCATGTGGGAGGGCGGCAACGCCGCCGGGCTACGGCCCCGGAGGGCGCTCCGCCGGGGCGGCCCGCCCTGCCCCACGGCCGGGCCGGGCCATGCCGGAGCCCAGCGGTTCCCCGAACCCCGCGGGCAAAGTGATGCCGCAGACCCAACCCAAACTGATGCCGTTTTGCCGGAATCCCGGGAAGACGGCATCACATTGGTGTGCGCTGCCCCCGGGCGCGAGCGCAAACTGATGCCGTCTTCCCGGAATGTCGAGGAAACGGCATCAGTTTGACTTCGTCGGGGCGAGCGCCCGTGAGCCCGCCCGCCACCCCGGCGGACTCGCCTCGGCGTGCCCGCCAGTCGCGCAGGCCTCCCACGATCCCTCGGCGGCGCCCGACCCCGGCCCAGGCCTCCTGCGATCCCTCGGCGGCGCCCGGGATCAGGTCACGGCGACGTCGCCGCCGGCGAGGGACCCGCCGAGGGCGTAGGCGAACCCGCCGGCGTAGGACAGCGACACGACGTCGGTGCCGCAGCCGCCGGTGGAGAGGTCGTCCACGCTCCAGGCGAGGGTCGCCGACTTCCACGGCCACGCCGCCGTGTGCAGCGCCCACGCCGTGCCCGCCGCCCCGTTCACACCCGCACGGGCCACGGCCGGGGCGAGGACGACCGCCACGTTCTTGCCCGGCACCATCCCGGCGCCGAGGTCGTCCACCCGGATCGTCCCGAAGTGGAACGACCACCACAGGAACGTCACCTTGTGGACGTCGAAGGTCGCCCGTGCCGTGCCCGACACCGGCGAGGGCAACTCCGCCGTCCCCGACACAGCCTGCACCGGGGTCGCCACAACCGCACAGCCCACCGTCACGGTCACGGTTGTCGTGTCCAGGGCGCCCTCACCGTCCCCCACCGTCAGGGTGACGTCGTAGACGCCCGGGGACGTGAACGTGTGCAGCACCGTGGCCCCCACGCCTGGAAGGGACCCGTCGTCGAAGTCCCAGATCCAGTCCACGATCGTCCCGTCGTCGGTGGAGCCGCTTCCGTCGAGCACCGCCGTGAGCGGGGCGTCGCCCGAGGGGGG
>CAYJLW010000074.1:0-20692 GCA_964370965.1 uncultured Acidimicrobiia bacterium
ACGTTGAAGGGGCTCGTGTCGGCGAAGGGCCGCCCGTAGCCGGGGCCGAACCCGCTGGCGGGCGGCGGGGGCGGCGGGGGCGGCGGGGGCGGGGGCGGCGGCGCCGGAGCAGGAGCAGGAGCAGGAGCCGGAGCCGGAGCAGGAGCAGGAGCCGGAGCAGGCGCACAGACACGGCGGCGCCTCACGCGCCGGCAAGCGCCCGCAGTGCGGATCTTCTGGCGGCGCGCCCTGGGGCGGGCCGCGCGACCGCGCGAGGCGACGGCGGCCTGCGCCGGTGAGAGGTCGGCGGCCTGCGTGACGGCGCCGAAGACAGCGGCGACGAGGAGTACCGCGACCTTCCTCAGGAAGCGCCGAAGCGCGCGCTCACGTAGGGGTGTGGTGATCATCGGAGTGGCTTCCCTTCTTGCCAGAGCCTCCCGGGTGCGAACCGTGTGCGCCCTCGGTTCCGTCCTCCGGGCCGTTTGGTATGTGGATCGGCAGGGGCCGTCAGAAACCTTGAGTCGCCGGACCCGTGTTGTCTGGGCCTTGAGAACCACCGCCCGCCGACCCCTCCGGGCGGGGGCGGGCGGGGTCTGCGGC
Organism: uncultured Acidimicrobiia bacterium; assembly: GCA_964370965.1. Lineage (GTDB taxonomy): Bacteria > Actinomycetota > Acidimicrobiia > UBA2766 > UBA2766 > CAYJLW01. The sequence goes on from CAYJLW010000074.1 coordinate 580, forward strand.
CGAGTTGTCGGTGCGGCGCAACACCGTCCCCACAGTGCGGATGGCGATGATGAAGTCCCGCCACAGCGACCAGTGCTCGATGTAGTGGTTGTCGAAACGGGCCCGCTCGGCGATCGAGGTGTCCCCCCGGAGGCCGTGGACCTGGGCCCAACCGGTGAGGCCGACGGGCATCCGGTGGCGGTAGCCGTAGGCGTGGATCTCCTCACCGAAGCGGCTGGCGAAATAGGGCCGTTCGGGGCGCGGACCCACAAAGGACATGTCCCCGCGCAGGATGTTCCAGAGCTGCGGGAGCTCGTCGAGGCTGGTGCGGCGCAGGAATCGTCCCACGGGTGTGAACCGGGCGGGGGAGTCCACGGTCCAGGCCGTGTCGGCGTCGTCGCACGGGAGAAGGGTCCGGAACTTCAAGAGGTCGAAGTACCTGCCGCGGCACCCGATGCGGCGCTGGCGAAAGAGCACGGGCCCGGGGCTCGTGAGCCGGACGGCGAGGGCGGTGACGGCCAAGACCGGGGCCAGGACGACGAGGAGCGGGAGGGCGCCGGCGACGTCGCAGGCTCTCTTCGCGTAGTGCGCGCCGGGGCGGACGCCGGCGCGTCGCACCCGGTACAGGGGGATGCCCCACACGTCGTCGATGCCCGGGCCCGTGGTGGCGATGCCGACGTCGAAGAACCGGGGCACGACGTGCACCTCGGCGTCGCTGTGGCGGGCCGAGCGAAGGACGTCCACGAGCTCGGGCTCCTGCGTGGGGCCGAAGGCGACCACGAGGCGCCGCACCGGGAGGGCGTCGAGGAGCGAGTCGAGGTCGGCTACTTCGCCGAGGACGGGGAGCACGACGTCGTCCGTGACATGGTCGAGGAAGCCGACCGGCACGATCCCGTAGGTGGGGTGCGCCTGGAAGATCCTCACGAGCTCCTCACCGACCGGGCCGGCCCCCAGGATGAGCACCGGCTCGCGGAATCGACCGTGGCGACGACCGGCCTTGATGAGGGCGGCCGTGGCAAGGCGGCCGGCGAAGACCGCAGCGAGGGCGGTCACGGCTTCGAGAGGAAGGCGCTGTCCGGTTCCCCCGAGGCCCGCGACGGGCCAGAGGAGAAGGAGCGGAACGGCGAAGAAGGTCACGAGCCGGGGAAGCTCCTCCAAAGGTCGGATCGTGATGCGGAAGACGTATGCGCCCCCCACGGCGAGGGACACGAGGACGAGGAGGGCATACACCAAGTCGGACCACCTGGGGGGACCCTGCGAAGCGGTGGCGGCCAGAACCGCTGTGACGTCGACGGCGAGGACGAGCGCCTGCCCGGCCCGATTCGCCGCCGGACCCCGGAAGGGCCCCGCTGGGACCGAACGGGACCCGCCGTCATCCGCGTCAGGGACCGTAAGGGGTCGACGGGTGGCGGGGTCGGTGTCGTGGACGGTCATTGACGGCTTCCCCACGGGAGCGCCCGCCTACTCGTGCACGCGTGCGCGCCGAACGACGAGGGCGCCGAGGCCCACGGCGAGGAAAGCGAGGAAAGCGAGGACGGCGTAGTCGCCCCCGGTGAAGGGCAGGGAGCTCCCCGGCCCGCGCACCTCCACCTTCCCGGGCGAGAAGAACTCGGTGGACAGCGTCTCTCCGCCCGCCCCCGGGGAGCTCGAGGGGGTCACGCTCGGGGTGGGGCACGACGGATAGCACGGATCGCCCGGGGAGCCGCCCCCCTCACCCCGGCCCCCGGACGCTCCCACCGAGACGAGGACCGCCACGGCGACGACCAGAACCGCCCCCGCCCGCCGACCTCCGCCCGAAATGCTCTGAGCCATGCGACTCACCCCTCGCGCTCGGGTTCGTGGGTGGACCCACGACACCGCGTCTCACGTCTGCTTCGGCAGGCGTCCGGAACGCCTTGAGCAGAGGGATATGCGAGGGAATCCGGGGAGTCTCCTACCCGGTGTTGCCGCCCTCTGAGCGGCGGAAGACCGTACCGAGCGTGCGGACCATGATCACGACGTCGCGCCACAGCGACCAGTGCTCGATGTAGTGGTTGTCGAAACGGGCACGCTCGGCGATCGACGTGTCGCCCCGGAGGCCGTGGACCTGCGCCCAGCCGGTGAGGCCCACGGGGAGGCGGTGGCGGTCACGGTAGCCACGGACGTCCTCGCAGAACCTCACCACGAAGAACGGCCGCTCCGGTCGGGGACCCACGAGCGACATGTCGCCCCTGAGCACGTTCCAGAGTTGCGGGAGCTCGTCGAAGCTCGTGCGGCGCAGGAAGCGGCCCACCGGCGTGTAGCGCTCGCCTGAGTCCACGGTCCAGCGCGAGTCCGCGTCGTCGTTCACGTGCATCGTGCGGAACTTCAGAACCTCGATGTGGCGGCTGTGCTGACCGATGCGACGCTGGCGGAACAGGATGGGCCCCGGGCTCGTGAGGCGCACGGCGAGGGCGACCAGTCCCATCAGGGGGGACAGGGCCACGAGCAGGGGCGCCGCTACGGCGACGTCGAAGACCCGCTTCACGTAGTAGGCGGCGGGCCGGAGGCCGGCGCGCCGCACCCGGTAGAGGGGGATGCCCCAGACGTCGTCGACGTCCGGGCCGTTGGGGGCGACGCCCACCTCGAAGAAGCGCGGCACGACGTGCACCTCGGCGTCGTTGTGCAGGGCGGTGCGCAGGACGCGCACGAGCTCGGGCTCCTGCGTGGGGCCGAACGCGACTATGAGGCGGCGGACGTCGAGCTCGCTCAGGACGTCGTCGAGCGCGGAGATGTCGCCCAGGAGCGGGAGGGGGAGGTCGTCGTCCGGGACGTGGTCGAGGAAGCCGATGGGCACGAGGCCGTATTCGCGGTGCTCCTCGAGGAGTCGGGCGAGCTCTGCGCCCACCTCACCGGCGCCCAGGATGATGACGGGTTCGGAGAAGCGGCGGTGACGGCGGCGCCCCCGGAGGACGAGCCCGGCGGCGAGGACCCGCCCCGCGAACACCGCCATCAGGGCCACGGCCGCCTGCACGGTGAGCTCGTTGTACGTACCCGCCAACTTCTTCACGGGCCAGAGGAGGATGAGGGGGATGGCGAGGCAGCCCACGAGGCGCGGGAGATCCTCCAGCGGCTTGATGGTGACCCGGAACCGATAGGCCCCGCCTACGGCAAGGGTGGCGAGCGTGAGGACCGCATAGGCCCAGGCGAGCCAGGCCGTGGGCTCCTGTTGGGTGGCGGCGACGGCGAGGGCCCCGGCGTCCAGGGCCACTGTGACGGCGACACCGGCACGGTTCGCCGGTCTCAGGCGGGTGCGGCTCTCCTCCGCCAGGCGGAGCGAGCGTCCCGACTCGGCGGGCTTGCGTACGCTCTCGAAAGCAGCGCTGGTCTCGGCAGTCATCTTCCGGCCTTCTGGGAGAGGTGCCGGGTCAGCGGCGCGAGCGGCTGGTGCGGACCAGGAGGACGCCGATGCCGGCGGCCAGGAGGCCGAGGAGGGCGAGTCCGAGGTAGTCGCCGCCCGTGAAGGGCAGCACAGAACCCGAAGTCTCGGCGGCCGGCTTGCCGGGGTCGCCGGGGTCCGTGACAGCCGCTGTCACCACGACACCTTGCGTTCCCGTCGACGGCGTCGCGGAAGGCGTGACGCTGGGCTCCGGCGTGGGGCACGACGGATAGCAGGGTTCGGTGGGCGAGTCGGCGACGGCCACGACGGACGCCCCACTCGCCCCCGTCAGGACGACAAATCCGATAAGAAGGGCGGGCGCCCATCGGCGCCGGCCTGGCTTGCTGGCTCCCTTGCCCATGTTCACTCCCAGGTGCGAACTGCGATCCGGACATTGGCGGTTGCCTTGCCCATCGGCGACCATGTGCCCGAGACCTTGTGGCCTTGTTACTACCCGACATACACGCTAATGCGCACATCCTGGAGTTCAACCCCATCTGTGGGGTTTCCTTCCTAAGGGCACAGACTACGCCAAAACCCCGGACAATGGGAAGAAAACACAGATTTAACTTGCCGGCGGCCCCGGGCTACCAACGCACGCTGCGCGCCCGGTCGTCCCTCCACTGCTCGTCACCGACGTGCCAGAGCACCGGGGGGACGCGCGCCGACGCCGCCACGTCCATGCGCCTCGTCGATGCGGGGAGGTCGAAACGCACCACCAACTCCCGTGTCTCGTCCCGCCCTACCTGCACAGTGGCAGCGATCACACGCGTGGGCCCGTCAGGGCCCTCGGCGACGGTCTGGGCGCCGTCGACGACGGTGCCCGTGGTCGCCCCTGGCAGGGTGACGGCGACGATGCCCGCGTAGACGCCCTCTCCCACGCCGCTGCGCGGATGGGGGCCCGCCACGTAGGCCGGCAGGCCCCCCGGTGTGGCGTTGTGCAGCCGGACGCGCAATGCCACGGCCGTGCCCCGCCGCGTCCGTCGCATCTCGAGGTCCGCATCGACTTCGAGGAACTGGTCGAGCTTGTTGCCCCCCCGGTTGAGCACAGCCACAGCGAGGGAGTCCGGGCCCATCTCGCCGGAAACACCGGCGGCCCGCCACGCCCCCTGTTCTTTCTGCCGACTCGACCAGGCGAGGAGGTGTCGCCCGCGGGCGGCACCTCCCAACTCGCGAGCGAGGGTGGCCGGATCCCAGCCGCCCGAATCCAGGGCCGCCATGACGGCCACGGCGATCGCGCTCAGCCTGTCGCGCCTCGCCTGACGCTCAGGGGAGTCCGCACCGGCCCCGGCGTACTGGTCGAGCAGCAGGAACCGCACAACGCTCGCCGCATCGACGGTCCGGCCGTCAACCCCCACACCGCCGGTGGCCGCCAGCACGGCCTGCATCGCCAACGCGTCCACGGCGAGGACACCGTCGACGGCCTGTCCCGTCTTCGCCGTCCACATCCGGGCAGCGAGCGCCGCCGTCTGGTCGAACCGGGGCGACGTCCCGAGGCTGCGCCACTCGCTCTCCGGCGCCGTCCACCCCCAGAGGGCGGCCGTCTCGGCAGGGAGCGGGACCGCCCCACGCGGGAGGAGGAGGTCCTCCACGGTGGTCATGGCGCTGAGGGACAGCCGGCCCCCCTCGGCCGCAAGAAGGCCGGCGCTCAGGAACATCCCTGATCCGGCACGCATCTCGGCGTTGTTGGCGGCGAAGACGACGTAGTGGGTCGGACCCTCGAGGAACTCGGCCAGCCCGGCAGTCACGGCTTCTGTGCGTTCGAGGAGCCCGCGGAGCTCCTCGAACTGCTCCACGAAGCCGTTCCGGGCCGAAGCCAACGGGGGGATGAGCGCCTTGCCCGAGCCGAGGTCGACCTCACGCAGCCTGCGGAGCGAGTCCCGGGCTATGCCCCCGATCTCCCGCATGTCCGCTACGCGGCCCTCCCCGGGATCCGACTCGGCGTTGAGAAGGCGCCGCGCCCGGATGATCCCGTCGAGGCCCGTGTCCACGACGACCTTGGCGCCGGCGGCCAACGCCTCGAACGCCTTCACCTGCCGGCCCAGTACCGGCAGGATCCGCAGCGCGGCCACGGGCAACGACCGCACCCGCTCCCGGGCCCGCCGGAAGTCCGCCCCGGCATCGCGCAAGTCGGCGTCGGCGTCGTCACGGGACAGGGCCTCCGCGGACAGGGCGTCACGGGCGGAACGGATCTGGCGGAGACCGGCGAGGGCGTCGCCTCTCGCCTGGTACAGGGTCCAGACCCCCGCGGCGCACCAGACGACGACCAGGGCGAGAACGCCAAGCGCGGCGAGGCGCGCGGCGCGGGCTCGGGACCGCGGCGCCGGGGACGCGACCTCCGCGGCGCCGGCGGGCGGGGACGCTCCCGGTGACGTCATGGCGTCTCCTGTCTCCTCGTACCGGGCTCCGCCGGAGGCAGCGGAGGGGGCGCGGCAGGACGGATCCTACGTCCCTGGGGCCGGGGACCCATGACGTCGCGGGCTGTTGGTTCAAGGGTTCCGCAGCCTGGTTCCGATACCGACATCGGCAGGCCGGATAGCACCGGGCCCGCTGCGGCTGCGCCCCGTCGCCGGCCGCCCGGTGGCAACTGGAGGTTCGCAGATGACACGGGGGAGACGAGGACGACCTCTCATGACACGCCTGCTCGTGGTGCTCACCGTCCTCGCCGCCACGTTGGGGAGCCTCGGGCCGCCTGCCGAGGCCCGCCGCCGGCGGGTCAACCGGCGGGTCGCAGCGCGCAGCCTGAGCTTCTGCGAGCGGCCCCGCAACGCCCGGAAGCCGCGCTGCCGGAAGGCGAAGCCGCCCCCGCCGCCCCCGGCTCCGGCCCCCCCCGCCCCTGCCCCGCCGGCGCCGGCCCCCCCTCCGCCGCCTCCCGCTCCCGGGCCCGTGAAGCAGGGCGGTGTCACCCACCCGTCGTGGTGGAGCTCCCACTACGCCACGGCCGAGTCGGACCGCCTCATCGACGAGATCGACGCCACAGGCGCCGGATTCGTGGTGCTCACGGTGAACTGGTTCCAGTCCAGCGCCACATCGAGCTCGATCTTCCCCCGCTACGAGGGGGACACGGCCACCGACGACAGCCTCCGCCGCGCCGTCGCCAAGGCCAAGGCCGCCGGCCTCAAGGTCATGCTGAAGCCCCACGTGGACCTCACGAACTACGCCAAGTGGCGGGGCGACTTCAACCCCACGGATCGCAGCGCCTGGTTCGCGTCCTACACGGAGTTCATCTCCCACTACGCCCGGCTGGCCACGGAAACCGGCGTCGACCAGCTCTCCGTGGGCACGGAGCTCGCGCGCCTCTCCGGGGACAGCCGCTGGCTGGGCGTCATCCAGGCCGTACGCGGGGTCTTCGCCGGGCCGCTCACGTACGCCGCCAACTTCGACGAGTACCAGGGCGTGACGTTCTGGGGGTCCCTCGACTACATCGGCATCGACGCCTACTTCCCCCTCTCCACGCAGCCCACGACCGACGTCGCCCGTCTGAAGGCGGCCTGGGCCCCCGTCAAGACCGACCTGGCGGCGCTGTCGGCCCGCTACGCCAAGCCCGTGATCTTCACGGAGATCGGCTACGTGAGCCAGCAGGGCGCGACGGTGGAGCCCTGGAACTGGACGGTCTCCAACGTCCGCAGCGACGCGGAGCAGGCGGCCGGATACCAGGCGGTGTTCGAGACCTTCTGGAACGAGCCCTGGTTCGCCGGTATCCACTGGTGGATGTGGACGGACTTCAGCGGCGCCGGCGAGGACCAGGCGAAGGACTACACCCCACACGGGAAGCCCGCCGAGGCCGTCCTCCGCCAGTACTGGGCGCGGTGACGGTGTCACGGGGAGCGAAACGGTCCTGTCCCGACCGCCGATTCCACAGCTGAGGCTCCCCCACCTACCGGCGGGGACCGAACCCGTCGAAGCACCCCGAGCGGCCCCGAGCCCCTGACCGTCAGGCTCTGTCGCGTCGTGTCACTGGTACCTTCCCGGCGTCGATCCGCGCTTCCCCGGGGGAACCCATGCAGCTGCCAGATCGCGGCACGCCGAAGGAGACGCTCCTCGCCCGCATGCGGGAACGCAAGGCACAGGACGCCGACTGGAGGGGCGGGCGCACCTGGAGCCTGATCTACCCGGCGGGCGAGGACGTCGACGACGTCCTGCGGGCCGCCAACGAGCTCTACCTCTACGAGAACGCCCTGAACCCCTTCGCGTTCCCGAGCCTGCGGGAGATGGAATCCGACGTCGTCGAGATGGCGGCCCGCCTCCTCAACGGAGACCCCGAGGGCGACCCCGCGGTCGGGGGGACGATGACGTCAGGGGGCACGGAGTCGATCCTGATGGCGATGAAGACCGCCCGGGAACGGGCGAGGGCCGAGCGGGGCGTCACAGAGCCGGAGCTCGTCGCCCCCCGCAGCGCCCACCCGGCCTTCGCCAAGGCCGCGCACTACCTCGGCATGAAGCTCGTCCTCACCGATCTCCGGGACGACCTGCGCGCCGACGTCACCGGCGTGGAGGCTGCGCTCACCGACAACACAGCCGTCGTCGTGGGCTCGGCGCCGAACTACCCGCACGGCGTCGTCGACCCGATCGGAGAGATGGCGGCGCTGGCCGCCGCGCGGGGCGTCTCCTTTCACACCGACGCCTGCCTGGGCGGCTTCCTCCTGCCCTTCTACGAGCGCCTCGGCCGTCCGGTACCGCCGTTCGACTTCCGCGTGCCCGGGGTGACGTCCATGTCGGCCGACGTGCACAAGTACGGCTACTGCACGAAGGGCGCCTCCGTCGTCCTGCACCGGCCCAAGTCCAACCTGGCCTACCAGGTGTTCGCCTACGGCGACTGGCCCGGGGGCCTCTACGGCACGTTCGCCGCCGCAGGAGCGAGGCCTGCGGCTCCCGTGGCGGCGGCCTGGGCGGTCATGACCTACCTGGGGGAAGACGGGTACCTGGCGAAAGCGCGCATGATCGTCGACGCCTTCGACCGCATCAGGGGGGCGATAGCGGAGATCCCGGAGCTGCACGTCTGGGGCGAACCCGACATGAGCGTGATGGCCTTCGGCTCGGACGCCCTCGACGTCTTCGCCGTCGGTGACGTCATGGACGACCGGGGTTGGCGTCTCGACCGCCAGGACAACCCGCGGGCGCTGCACCTCATGGTGGCACCGATGCACGTCCACGTGGTCGACGAGTTCGTGGCCGACCTGCGCGACGCCGTCGCCCACCACGGGGAGGCCCGCGGCGGGCAGGCCCGCTACGGCGCCGCCGTCGACGACGCCGCCGGCTGAGGGTGGGACAGAGGAGGTGGGCGGGGGGGGGCCGGCGCCGTTGCCGGCCCCACCCGGTCGGGCACGGGGGGGATCTGCTCCCTGACGGAGACGGCTAAGCCGCGCGGGCCCTCCGGTGGGTCTCGAGCTCGATCGCCTCGTCAACGGTCTTGCGGCCGATCCCGCTGAGGAGGCCGAGGATCTCGTGCCACAGCCCCGCCATGGCGCCGAACACGAGACCGGTCACGGGGACGCCGAGACCGCTGCGGATCGGGACGTCCCACATCTTGAACAGGTTGAGGTCGCCCAGGTAGGCGACGACGACGCCGACCACGAGCATGCCGAGGGTGCGGATGGGCGGCTTCACTTCGTCACGCTCCGCGACGAGGTGGATGACCTTGGCCACCACCAAGCCCACGAGGAGCACGATCGCGAACGGGTACATCCTGTACCTCCTTCATGTCTCTCTTGCCCGTCTGACAAGGTCTGACTGGCTCTGACAAGCCTTGTGACCTTGTGAAGGAACGCGGGGTTACCGCATCTGGAGGGGACGTCCGAGGCAGCTCTCCCCCATGTGATTCCGCCACTCAGCGTGACCTATCCCGTGGCGACGTCAGGGGGCCTCCCCGCCGCCCTCGATGATGGGCTCGGGCTTCGCAGAGGCGATGAGGCCGGCTCCGCCCAGGACGCCGGCGCCCCCGATGATCTGGACGACACCGATCCTCTCCCCGAGGAAGACCGCCGCCAGGGCCACGGCCGAGAACGCCTCGAGAGTGAAGATCACGGCGGTGCGCGCGGGGCCGATACGACGCAGCGCGACGAACATGAGCGAGAACGCCGCCGCCGTGGCGAGGCCGGTGCCGGCGAGCGCCGGCCAATGGCCGTCAACCGGACGCAACCTCCCGGAGACGCCGCCCCAGGTGAGGAACGACGAGCCGGCTCCGAGGGCGAGCCAGGCCCCGTTCGTGAACGCGTTCGTGCGCTTCAAGAGGCGGGCGCCCGCGAGCACGTATGCGGAGAAGGCGACGGCGGCACCGAAGACGAAGGCGATCCCGCGGCCCGAGATGGACACGGCCTCGCCGGAGACCACCACCAGGACGGTGCCCGCGGAGGAAAGCGTCACGGCCAGGATCGTGCGGGCCGTGGGCCGGCCGGCGCCGAGGGGGATCTCGATCAGCGTGACGATCACGGGGTAGGAGTAGAAGATGAGTGCCACGGCGGCCGCCGTGCCGCGCTCCAGACCCAGGAAGAAGAACGTGGATTCGGTCATGTAGCCCGCCGCGCCCAGGAGGTAGGCGGCCCAGCGCTCCCCCCGTTCGGGCACGAGCGGCCGGCGTGTGGCCGCGAGGACGACGAAGAGGAAGACGGCGGCGAGCGTGAAACGCAGTCCCAGGGTCGTCGGGACACCGAGGCCGGACTTCGCCAGCGAGCGGCCGAGCACAATCGTGACCCCGTACGCGACGGCCCCCACGGCCGCCGCGCCGGCACCGAACACATGTCGGCGCCGCTCGGTCACGGGCCCGGAGCCAGAGGGGTGTCCACGAGACCGGCAGGCTACCCAAGCCCTGTCACCCGAAACGTCCTGGGAGCGGGACGCGTCCTAGAACAGCGCCCCGGCGAGCAGGGGGCGGTACTTGCGGGTGAGGGGGTGGTCGTCGCCGAGGACGGTGAAGATCGACACCATCGCCTCTCGGGCCACGTCGTCCCGGTCGGTCTTCACCCTGGCCAGGTAGTGGGCGAGCGCCCCTTCGTGGTCGCCCGCCGCGACGAGGGCGGCACCCTCGTCTCCCTCTGCGTCAGCACCCATGCGCCCCAGCTCGATCTCCGCGCGGAGCCGCTCCACCTCGGCGGTGGACGGCACGCGTCGCAGGAGCTCCCCGGCCTCCTCGAGGTCACCCCGCTCCACCAGGAGGGCGGCGAGGCCCGTCACAGCGGCCAGGTGGTCGGGCTGCAGGTCCAGCGCCGCGCGCAGGGACTCCTCAGTGCCCTGGGCAGCGAGGAGATCGGCCTCCGAGGGCCGCAGCGACTCGACGAAGCGACGCACCTCGGCCTCGGGCTGGGCGCCCGTGAACTGACCGGCGACCTCGCCGTCCTGGATGGCGACGACGGCCGGGATCCCCTGCACACCAAAGGCCGCGGCGAGCTGCTGGTTCTCGTCCACGTTGACCTTGGCGAGCTCGACGGCCCCCCCGGCCTCGGCCACGACCTTCTCGATGATCGGGCCCAGCGTGCGGCAGGGCGCGCACCACGGCGCCCAGAAATCGACCACGACGGGCACGTCGTGCGATCGGGCGACGACCTTGTCCTGGAACTCGTCCTGGTTGACGTCGATGGCCACAGCCTGCCCAGCTTACGGCGACAGCGGCCGCCTCGGGAATCGGGGTCGGCGTCCGCTCGTCAGGAGTCCTCTGCGCGCAGGCTGGCCGCGATGCGCTCCTGGGCGGCGAGCGCCTCGCCGTCCAGGCGGGGGGCCACCGCGGCGACGACGACGACCCGTCCGGCACCGGAGATGTAGGTGGCCATGATCTCGCGCCCCGGCGCCGCCGCCCGCACCCGGCGGCCGGGACCGAACGGGGTCTCGGCGGCGCTCTGTTCGATCACCCGGATGGCGCCCAGTCGTGCCGGCAGGACGCCGATCGCGTCGGCGGCCGCGGGCACGGCGACGACGAGCAGCACCGTCGCCCCCCGGGTGAGGACGAGACCCGGCGGGAGCTCGGCGCGGGACCCGACGAGGAGGGCGCGTTCCGCTGCCGGGGCCTCGGCGAGGTCACCCCGCAGCCAGCCGGCGGGCTTGTCCAAGACGACGCTCCCGTCCACGGTCACGGCACTCTCCCCCGCCCGCCGGACCGCCAGGCGGTCGGCGAGCACGGCGCGCGAGACCGCAGCCGCGCCCACGAAGGCGCAGGCCGCCGCGACCACCGCGGCAACACGCAGGGCGGGGCCCACCCAGCGAGCGCGGGGCGCGACGACCGGGGCGGTGAGCGCTGTCATGGGATGCGGATCGGCGCGACCCGCCGGCCTATGAGGGCTCCCGGGGGAGTTGGGCGTCCGGTGAGGGGACAGCGGTGCCGGCGTCTCCGCGGCCGAACCGCCCCACGACCGCCACCGTGTCTCCCGCCCGCACCCGCAACCACGCTCCACCGGCGGACGGGACGACCTCGGCGATCAGGGCGTCACCGGGGAAGGCGAGGTCGGTGAAGCGGAGCTCGACCGTGCCCGCCCCCGGCCAGGGAGCGGGCAGAAGCGGGAAGCCCACGGCGGCGACGTGCATGCCCTGGGCCACGGGGTGCTCGTAGCCCGCGTCCCGGGCGAGGTCGGCCTCGGAGTGGAAGTTCCCCCGCCCCGAGAACGACAACTGGTCCCCGAGGGTGAGACGGCGACCGAGCGCGGCCGCCGGAGGGACCTCGGGCGGGACGAGTGGCGTCCGGTCGGCCTCGCGGAGCCCCGCCGCCGAGGCGCCCGGGACGACGCACTCCGCCTCGACCTCCCAGAGAACGGCGCCGCCGCGTCGCACGTCGCCGGAGATCGTCACATAGGCCCGCCCCCGCCGGGCGCCCAGGGAGGAGACGGTGCCGTGGACGACGAGCTCGTCGCCCACGGCGGCGACTCCGTGGGCGGTCACGACCTGGCGGGTGTGGAGCACGTGACGGGGCAGGGCGTGGAAGAAAAGGCCCACGCAGAGGTTCCCCGCGAGCGCCGGCCCCGCGGCGTCCGGGGTGGTGCCCGTCGCCGAGGCGAGGCGCCCGAGGGTGGTGGCCTTCACGGGCACCGTCCACGGGCCGAGCTCACGCCCCGGGGCGGCGCGGGCGAGCATGGGGTCGCTCACGCGGGGGCGTCGGGGACGCCGGCGCGGGCGAGGAACTGGGCCCGGTCGACGAGCACACGTACGTGCCGGCCGCGAGCGACCTCCTTGTCGTTCTCGCCCCCTCCGTTCCCGAGCTCCACGGCGCGGACGACGAACGTGAGGCGGCGACCGTCGACGGCGTCGAGACGGGCCTCGGCGACGACGCTGCGTCCGACCACCGTGGGGGCGAGGTGCCTCACGTCCACGGCGACGCCGACGGAGGTCTCGCCCTCCTCCAGGCAGGGGGCCAGCGCCGCGAGAGCTGCGACCTCGCAGAGGACGATGAGCCGGGGCGTGGCGAGCACGGGGACGTCCCCCGAACCGACGGCGAGAGCGGTGTCGTCCTCGCCGACAGTGAGTGCCGCCTCGCCCGTGAGTCCCGGTCTCGCAGTCATACCCCAGCCTTATACTCGCTCCTCTGCCCGCGCCACCAAGGAGCACGGCCCGTGATCGACCCCGATGTCGCTGAGAAGGTGCTCCAGGCGGCCCTCGCCGGCGGCGGCGACTTCGCCGAGGTCTTCGCCGAGGATCGCCGCTCCGACTCCGCACGTCTCGACGACAGCCGCATCGAGGAGTTCGTGAGCGGCCGCGAGCGGGGGGCGGGTGTCCGTGTGCAGCGGGGCGACACGACCGGCTTCGCACACACCGCCGACCTCTCCGAGACCGGCCTGCTCGACGCCGCCCGGGCCGCCGCCGCCGCCACCCGCTCCAGAGGCGAGGGCACGACGGTCGTCCCCCTGGCCCGCGTCGAGACCGCGGCGCAAAGGGTCGAGGCCCCGCCGGCAGCGGTCGAGAAGTCCCAAAAGGTCGCCAAGCTCCGCGCCGCCGACGACGCCGCCCGGGCCGCCGGGGCCGACGTGCGCCAGGTGTCGGCCGGGTACGGCGACGCCACCCGTCGCGTCTTCGTCGCCAACTCCGACGGCGTCCTCGCCGAGGACGAGGTCACCCGAGTCCGCTTCATGGTCAACGTCGTCGCGCTCGGAGACGCCGGCATGCAGACGGGGATGGACGGCCCCGGCTACACCGTGGGATGGGAGTACTTCGACGACGTCGATCCTGAGGAGGTCGCCCGCGAGGCGGCCCGCAAGGCCCTCGTCCTCCTCTCGGCCCGGCCGGCCCCCGCCGGGCGGATGCCTGTGGTGCTGAAACGGGGTGCCGGTGGTGTTCTCTTCCACGAGGCCTGCGGGCACGGCCTCGAAGCGGACATCGTCGCCCGCGACGCCTCCGTGTTCGGGGGCCGCCTCCGCACGAACGTCGCCTCCCCTCTCGTCACGCTCGTGGACGACGGATCCCTCTCCCGGGGCTGGGGCACGGCGGCGATCGACGACGAGGGCACCCCGGCGCGCCGCAACGTCCTCATCGAGAACGGCGAGCTCACCGACTACATGTGGGACGGCATCCGTGCCCGCAAGGAGGGCCGGCCGTTGTCGGGCAACGGCCGCCGGGAGACCTACCGCGACCTGCCCATGGTGCGCATGACCAACACCCTCCTGCTCGCCGGCGACGACGACCCCGGCGAGATCGTGCGCCAGACGCCACGGGGCATCTACGTCGCCAGCCTCTCGGGCGGCCAGGTGAACACGGCCACGGGTGACTTCGTGTTCGGCATGAGCGAGGCGTACCTGATCGAGGAGGGCGAGATCACCCACCCGATCCGGGGGGCGAACCTCATGGGCAACGGCCCCGAGGTGCTCCGGGCCATCGACGCCGTGGGCAGCGACTTCGACACCTGGCCGGGCACCTGCGGCAAGGACGGCCAGAGCGTCCCCGTCGCCTGCGGCCAGCCCACCCTGCGGATCGCCGAGATGACCGTCGGCGGCACCGCGGCGGGCTGAACGGCCCATTCGGGACCGGTCGTGAGCTCGGCCAACCCGCCGGGCAGGTCGTTCGCCTACCGACGACCTGCTGACGGCGGCCACTTCACCGGCCACCTAGGCTCCGGCCCATGGATGGTGAAGCTCTCTCCGCTCTCGTGGTCGACGTGGCGGGGGCGGCGCGCCCGGGTGAAGAGGTCGAGGCGTGGGCGACCTGGCGCCGTGACGTGGACGTGCGGGTCTTCCACGGCGACGTCGAGTCCTTGTCGTCCGCCGAGATCGCCGGCATCGGCGTCCGGGTCGTCAGCGACCACCGGGTCGGCTTCGCCTACGCCGGATCCCTCGAAAAGGGGATCTGCGAGGAGGTTCTGAGCGACGCCCGTGACAACGTCGCCTACGGCACCCCGGACGACGCCGAGGGCCTGGCCGACGACCCGGGCACCCCGCCAGGAATCGAGTGCGCCGCTCCCGGGTTCGGTGACACGGACACCGACGCCAAGGTGGCGCTCGCCCTCGAACTCGAAGGCGCCACGCTGGCCGCCGACCCCCGCATCAGGGTGGTGGAGACCTGCACGTACGGGGACGCCGACATCTGCGTGGCCGTGGCGAACTCCCGGGGCCTCGACGTGGCGCACCGGCGCACGCTCGCCAACCTCACCGCCTTCGCGGTCGCCGGTGACGGCGAGGACACCCAGACCGGCTTCGGCTACACGCTCGCCCGCGACCCGGCCGACCTCGACGCCGCCCAGGTGGCCGCGGAGGCCGCCGAGCGGGCCTGCCGCCTCCTCGGAGCCACCCAACCCCGCTCCGGTCGCGTCCCCGTCGTCCTCGACCAGTTCGTGGTCGCCCAGTTCCTCGGCGTCATCGCCGCCACGCTCTCGGGCGAGGCCGTGGTCAAGGGCCGCAGCATCTTCGGCGACCGCATGGGCGAGGCGATCGCGGGCGGGGCTGTCACCCTCGTCGAGGACCCCACCGACGCCCGGGCGTTCGGCGCCCGCCCCTTCGACGCCGAGGGGGTGGCTTCCCGCCGGGTCGACGCCGTGGGCAACGGCACCCTCCGATCCTTCCTGCACAACAGCTACACGGCCCGCCGCCTCGAGACGCAGACGACGGCGTCTGCGGCGCGGGCGTCCTACAAGTCCCCGCCCGGGGTGGGGGCCCGGGCCCTCGGTTTCGCCCCCGGCGACGCCTCCCTCGCCGACCTCCTGCGCCAGGCCGAGGGCGGCGTCTACGTGCAGAGCGTCTCAGGCCTCCACTCCGGGGTGAACCCGGTCTCGGGGGACTTCTCCACCGGCATCGAAGGCCTCTGGATCAGGGACGGCGTCCTCGCGGGGCCTCTCCGGGAAGCCACGATCGCCTCCACCCTCCAGCGCATGCTCCTCGACGTCGCCGCCGTGGGGGCCGAAGTGCGGTGGCTGGGGGGCGGCCCCGCGGTACCCGTCCTCGTGTCAGAGGTCACCCTCGGGGGCGCGTAGCGCTCCAGGGAGCGGGGACCTGCCCGGACGGTTCTCGCCTTCACCTCCCGAGGATGCCCCGCGCCCGCCGCCGGGCTGGGTGCGGATGGACTTCCATTGCCACACCTACGGCTCCGGCGACGCCGCCACGACCGTGGAGGAGTTCGCCGAGGCCGTGGAACGGGCCGGCCTCGACGTGGTCTGCGTCACCGACCACAACGCCGTCCACGTGGCCCAGGCCCTGCAGCATGACCTCGACGTCCGTGTCGTCGTGGGCGAGGAGGTACGCACCCACGACGGCGAGATCATCGGCCTCTTCCTCGACGGCCTCGTGAGCTTCGGCCTCCCGGCCGCGGACGCCGCGGCGGCGATCCGGGCCCAGGGCGGCGTCGTGTACGTCCCGCACCCCGGCGACACGGGCAGGCGGGCGATGACCGCCCCCGTGATGGAGACCCTCCTCAGCGCCGGCCTCCTCGACGCCGTCGAGGTCTTCAACGCCCGCGTCGACGACGACGCAGGCAACGTGGCCGCCGCCGGGTTCGCCGCCTCCCACGGCCTCCCGGGCGGCGCCGGCTCCGACGCCCACTACCCCGAGGAGATCGGCTCCGCCTGGCTGGAGCTCCCCGACTTCGACGGCCCCGACGCGCTCCTGGAGGCAATGTCCCGGGGCCGTGTCGTGGGCCGCCGCTACGGGGGCGTCCACCGCTCGGGCTGGCGCCCGCGCATCATCCCCCCACAGTCGACGGGGTGAGCACTTCCCGACGCACCTGGGCGCGCCGGCCCCCGAATGCGACGCGCAGCGCGCCCAGAACGATTTGGGGACTCCGGAAGTTGCCCGGCCTGGGGAGGAGAGGGGATCATTGTCGTCCGATTCCCGCCCGCCTCGCCGGCGCTGAGGCCCTCAGCGAGTACCTTTTCCTGGCAGGGCGTCCCATTCACAAAGGTCTTCCCATGGGCGTCAACCGCGAGCGAGACAAACCCTGGATGTTCCGGACGTACTCCGGGCACTCCTCCGCCGCGGCCTCCAACGCGCTGTACAAGGCCAACCTCGCCAAGGGCCAGACGGGCCTCTCCGTGGCCTTCGACCTGCCCACGCAGGCGGGCTACGACTCCGACGCCGACCAGGCGCTCGGTGAGGTGGGCAAGGTGGGCGTCCCGGTCTGCTCCATCTCGGACATGCGGGCGCTGTGCGACGGCATCCCCCTCGGGCAGATGAACACGTCGATGACGATCAACGCCACGGCCGCCTGGCTGCTCGCCCTCTACGTCGCCGTCGCCCAGGAACAGGGTGCGGAGCTCGGCCTCCTCGCCGGCACCACCCAGAACGACGTCATCAAGGAGTACCTGTCCCGGGGCACGTTCATCTTCCCTCCCGGGCCCTCCCTGAAGCTCACCGTGGACACGATCTCCTACACCGTGAGCCACATGCCGAAGTGGAACCCGATCAACGTCTGCCCCTACCACCTCCAGGAGGCGGGGGCCACACCGGTACAGGAGCTCGCCTACGGCCTCGAGGTGGCGATCGCCGTCCTCGACGCCGTGCGGGACTCCGGCCAGGTGGCACCCGAGGACATGCCCCGGGTGTGCAGCGCCGTGAGCTTCTTCGTCGACGCGGGAATGCGCTTCGTCGAGGAGATCTGCAAGGTACGGGCCTTCACCCGGATGTGGGACCGCATCTGCGCGGAGCGCTACGGGGTGGAGGACGCCAAGGCCCGCCGCTTCCGCTACGGCGTGCAGGTGAACTCCCTCGGCCTCACCGAGCAGCAGCCCGAGAACAACGTGCAGCGCATCGTCCTCGAGACGCTCGGGGTCACCCTCTCGCGCGACGCCCGGGCGAGAGCGGTGCAGCTCCCCGCCTGGAACGAGGCGCTCGGCCTCCCGCGACCGTGGGACCAGCAGTGGTCCCTGCGCATCCAGCAGGTCCTCGCCTACGAGACCGACCTCCTCGAGTACGACGACATCTTCGCCGGCTCACATGTGATCGAGGCCAAGACCGCCGAGCTCGTGGAAGCCGCCGAGACCGAGATGCGGGAGGTCGACGCCCAGGGCGGGATGCTCGCCGCCGTCGAGAACGGCTACGTGAAGAGCCGCCTCGTGGAGGCCAACGCCGCCCGGGTGGCGGCGATCGAGAGCGGCGAACGTCCGGTCGTGGGCGTGAACATGTTCACCGGAACCGAGCCCAGCCCGCTGGGGGAGAACGTCGAGGAGCGCATCCTCGTCGTCAATCCCAGGGCCGAGCGCGAACAGGTCGAGCGGGTCCGGCGCCACCGGGCCTCACGCGACGAGGGCCTCGTCTCCGACTCCCTCGCCGAGCTCCGCGAGGTCGCCAAGACCGGCGACAACATCATGGAGGCATCCGTACGCGCAGCCCACGCGGGCGTGACCACGGGCGAGTGGTCCGACGTCCTGCGCGAGGTCTACGGCGAGTACCGGGCGCCGACCGGCATCGCCGGCGCCCGTCCCGCCACAGTCGGCACCGACGACCTCGACCACCTCCGTGCCCGTGTGGCCGACACATCACAACTCCTCGGGCGGCCCCTCAAGATCCTCGTGGGGAAGCCGGGCCTCGACGGGCACTCCAACGGCGCCGAGCAGATCGCCATCCGGGCCCGCGACGCCGGCATGGAGGTCGTGTACCCGGGCATCCGCCTCACCCCGGCGCAGATCGTCGTGTCCGTGCTCGAGGAGTCCGTCCACATAGTGGGTCTCTCCATCCTGTCCGGGTCCCACATGACACTCGTGCCCGTGGTGCTCGAAGGCCTCCGCGAAGCCGGCCTCGGGGACGTCCCCGTCGTCGTGGGCGGCATCGTCCCCGAATCCGACGCCGCCGAGCTGTGGCGCATGGGCGTCGCCCGCGTCTACACGCCGAAGGACTACGAGCTCACTGCGATCCTCTATGACATGGTCGAGCTCGTCCGCCAGTCCCACGGCTTCGTCGACGACGCCTCCAACCTCGCCGGGTTCGGCCTTTGACCTCGCAGGGGGGACCTCGTCGCCCCCACGGACCCCCCCTCCTCGACCTCAAAGCGCGCCACGTCCGCACCGGGGCGGCGAAGCCGCCCCTGACGCGACATGTCGCCGACCCTCGCCCGCTGCCGGAAGCCTGCAGAGCTCCCGGCGATTCTGAGGCCGGATGACGATTCTGCAGGCGATCATCCTCGGGGCGGTGCAGGGACTCACGGAGTTCCTGCCCGTGTCGTCGTCCGGGCATCTCGTGCTCGCCCCGTGGCTGGCGAACTGGACATATCTGAACACCCACCCGGACGTGAACAAGGCGTTCGACGTCGCCCTCCATCTCGGGACGTTCATCGCCCTCGTCATCTACTTCTGGCCGGACTTCTGGAGGCTCGTGCGGGGCGCGGGCCGGTCGCTGCGGACCCGGCGCTTCGAAGACCTGGAGGGCAGGCTCGCCTGGCTCCTCCTGCTCTCGGCGCTACCCGGCGGCGTCTTCGGGTTCCTCGGAGAAAGCCTCGTCGTGGAGCACCTCGACGCCCCCTGGGTGATCGCGGTCACCTTGACGGTCTTCGGGACGCTCATGCTCTTCGTGGACCGCATCGGCCGCAAGGACCGCCCCCTGGAGAGCGTCACCACGGCCGACGCGCTCTTCATCGGCTTCGCTCAGGCGATAGCCCTGGCCCCGGGCACGTCCCGCTCCGGGGTCACGCTCACAGCGGGCATCCTGCGCAACCTCACCCGGGAGGCCGCCGTGCGCTTCTCCTTCCTGATGTCGATCCCGATCATCGGCGGCGCCGTGGCCTACCAGATGCTGGGCCTCGCCGCCGACGGGCTGCCCGCCGGGGTCGACGCCGGGCCGCTCGTGACGGGGGTGCTCACCTCCTTCGTGACGGGATACGCCGCCATCGCGTTCCTCCTCCGCTGGCTGCGGACACGGACTCTGACGCCGTTCGTCGTCTACCGATACGGGGTCTCCCTGCTCATCGCCGTCCTCGTCGTCACGGGGGTGCGCCCTGCAAGCTGAAGGGGTTGGACGATTGGATGGGCAACGCCGGGGGAAACCCCCTACCCTGACGGGGTCATGCCAGCCACCTCTCGTACCGGGGCCGGCGGTCGGGTCTCGGCGGGCCGGACCCTGGCTTGTTTTGTCCTTCTTCTGGCCCTCCTCGCCCCTGGTCGGCCCGCAGTCGCCCAGGCCGACCCGCCCCGGCCCGACCTCGTCCTGGAGTACCGCCTCGCCGGGGGACTGCTCCGCCTCGTGCTGGAGATCACGCTCTGGCCCCGGTTCCACGTCCAGGCCCGCATCCGGGCCGTGGTCACGCCCCCGCCCCCGGCTCCCACGCCCGTGCCCGTGACACCACCGCCGTCCCCCACGCCGCCGCCCGCCGGCGGGTTCGGCCCCGGCTACGGGCGGCCCTTCGCCGACACGA
>CAYJLW010000075.1:0-18644 GCA_964370965.1 uncultured Acidimicrobiia bacterium
CCCCCCTCCTCGGATCGGACCCCGCCGCCATACGACTCCCGGTCCGCTCCGGGCCGGGGAACCCGGCCCCGGTCGGGCCCCCGTCCCGCTCACGCCCGCCGGTCGAAGTGATGCCGCGAAGCCAAAGTGATGCCGTCTTGCCGGTATCCCGTAGAAACGGCATCAGTTTGACCGGGCCGCCCCCCGGACCAGACGCAAAGTGATGCCGTCTTGCCGGTATCCCGTAGAAACGGCATCAGTTTGACTGGGCCAACATCGACTCCGCCGGGAGGAGCCGGTTAATACCGCCGACTCCGGAGCCGATGAACCCCTTACGGCACCGCCACTGCGGGGCCCAGTCAAGGACGACGACGGAGCACCGCACGATGATCATGGTCACGCGCCTCAACGGACCCTCGTTCGCGCTGAACTGCGACCTCATCGAGCGTGTCGAGGTGACTCCGGACTCCGTGATCACGATGACGAACGGCACCAAGCACGTCGTGCAGGAGCCCGTCGGGGAGATCGTGGAGCGGATCCGCCTCTTCCGGGCGTCCGTGATCGCCCTCTCGAACCGCCTGGACGTCACCGGGGAGGCCGCGGCACCCGGATCGACACCCCCCCTGCGCGCCGTCCCCAACCCGGCCGTGGAGGACTGAACGATGAAGGACAAGGGCACCCTGATCGGCATCCTCCTGGGCCTGGGCCTCATCGTCTTGGCCGGCTTCATGGAAGGGTCCAACCCCATCGGCTGGTACGTGCCCACGTCGATCATCATCGTCTTCGGGGGCACCATCGGGGCCACGATGGCCAGCGGGCTCATGAAGGACACCACCGGGGCCCTGAAGCTCTTCAAGGCCGCACTCATCGCCAAGGTGCACGTCTCCACCGAGGTGGTGCCCCAACTCGTCTCGTTCGCCGAGATCGCCCGCCGGGACGGACTCCTCGCCCTCGAGGAGGCGGCCAAGGGCATCGACGACCCCTTCCTGAAGAAGGGCGTGCAGCTCGCCATCGACGGCACCGACCCCGAGGAGATCCAGGACATCCTCGAGACGGAGATCCACGCCATGAAGGCCCGCCACAAGGCGGGGGCCAAGTGGTTCGGCGACGCGGGGGCGTTCGCCCCCACGATCGGGATCTGCGGCGCCATCATCGCCCTCATCCACGTGATGGAGAACCTCGACGACCCCTCCAAGGCGGGGCCGGGCATAGCCGTGGCCTTCACCGCCAGCCTCCTCGCCGTCATGTACGCGAACATCGTCTTCCTGCCCATCGCGAACAAGCTGAAGCGCATCAGTGAGATCGAGGTCCAGCACATGGAGATGGTCGTGGAGGGTGTCCTCGCCATCCAGTCGGGCGCCAACCCCCGCATCGTGCAGGAGAAGCTCCTCTCCTACCTGCCTCCCAAGGCGCGTGAAGCCATCCAGGAGAGCCAGGCGAAGGCGGCGTAATGGCCGCCCGAAAACGCCAGGAGGAACCCGAGGAGCACGAGAACCACGAACGCTGGCTAGTGACGTTCGCCGACATGATGACGCTCCTCTTCGCCTTCTTCGTCGTCCTGTTCGCCATGTCGTCGGTGGACGCGAAGAAGTTCGAGCAGTTCAAGGCGGGCATGTCCAACCACAGCAGCGAGGGCGCGGTGTCGCCCGTGAAGGAGGGCGGGGTGGGCATCCTCCAGGGCGGCGCGAACATCGAGAAGGCGGCGCTGAACCTCACCCAGACGGTGAAGAACGCCCTCGCCGCCGCCGGCAACGGAACCGGCACGGGCAAGGGGAACGCTCGGGCCGACCCGCTGGTCACCGCCCAGACGACCATCGAGAATCACCTGGCCGCGGCCGGCCAGGCCGGCGCGGCGGCGTTCCGGCGGGAGGACCGCGGGCTGGTAGTCACGATCCTCACCGACGACCTCCTCTTCGACACGGGATCGAGCAGCCTGCGCCCCGAGGGCAAGGCCGTACTCGACACCCTCGCTCCCGTCCTGCGCGACCTCCCCAACCACGTCGCCATCGAGGGGCACACCGACAGCCGGCCCCTGCACTCGTCCTCGAAGACGAACTGGGAGCTCTCCACAGAGCGCTCCACGAGCGTCCTGCGCTACCTGCTGGAGCGCCACGGCCTGGCGCCGGAGCGCGTCTCCGCCTCCGGCTACGCCGACCAGCGGCCCCTCGCCGCCAACGACTCCGACGAGCACCGGGCCCTCAACCGCCGTGTCGAGGTCGTCGTGCTCACTCCCAGTCAACCGAAAGCCGAAGCGGCGAGCTCGTCTAATAACCACGCCTGATCAGCCGACAGTTGCCTACGGGCCTACGGAAACAGACGGCAGGCCGGAGCCCTCATGGAGGAGGACAGATGGAACTGCACGCAATGGTCGTCGACGACTCCCGTGTGATGCGCAAGATGGTGATGGAGTCGCTGAAGCGCACCGAGTTCGCCGACTTCGTCTTCACCGAGGCCGAGGACGGTGAGGACGCCCTCGTCAAGTTCGACCCCCACAGCATCGACATCATCTTCTGCGACTGGAACATGCCCAACCTCACGGGCATCGAGTTCACGCGCAAGCTCCGCGAGACGACGTCCGCTGCGCACGTCCCGATCGTCATGGTGACATCCGAGAAGACCTCGGAGAAGGTCCACGAGGCGCTCTCGAGCGCCGGGGCGGACGCGTACATCACGAAGCCCTTCACGGTGGAAGACCTCAACCGGAAGCTGAGCGGACTGTCCCAGAACGCGCCGGACAAGGCCAAGGGAGTCGATGCCGGCTTCTTCGCCAAGGTCTGCGCCTGAGCCGGCCGGGAAGAGAAGGAGCCGATCATGAGCACTGCAACCGGAGTCGACCTCCTCACCGACACGGCCACCGCGGCAGCCGTGGACACCCTCAACATGACGTGTGGATGGGAGGCGGAGATCATCCAGGGGCGCGCCAAACTCACGCCCTGTGACGCACTCGTGTCCGTCATGCCCTTCGTGGGCGACACGAACTGGCAGCTCGCCCTGGGCCTCCCGCAGGACACGGCCGTGGCCCTCGTCGAGCAGTTCGCCGGGTTCCCCATCGAGTTCGACAGCGAGGACATGGCCGACGTGGTCGGCGAGCTCGTGAACGTGATCGCCGGCGAGCTCACCTCCCGCCTCTGCGACAACGGCCTGCATGTCCAGATGGGCCTGCCCGCCGTCGTGCGCGGCAACGACCTGGAGCTCCCCGTGCGGGCCGGCCAGCAGGCCACGACCGTGTGCCTCAGCGCCCCCGTGGGGCAGTTCTGGATTGAAGTCAGCCGCGCGGAGTAGGCGCGGCTGAGAGCCCGTCCCCCGGCGGGGAGAGTCGAATGGTCGGATGGAACTCCCGGGTCGCGAGTCCGCACAAGGCGGCACACCCGGCGCTGGAACGCCAGCTCAGGCGCCTGGACCTCGACCCGGGCAGTCCCCCGGACACCCGGACGTGGGCAGCGCTCCTGGGCCGCGTGAGCGCCGCCTACGACGAGGCCGACCAGGACCGCTACCTCGCCCGCAGGGCGCTGGACGTGTCGCAGTCGGAGATGCGTCTCCTCCAGATCAGCCTCGCCGCCGAACGCGACCAACTACAGGCGATCCTGCAGTCCCTCGCCCTCGGCCTCTGCGTGTTCGACCCGGCGGGACGGCTCACGTCCCTCAACCCCGAGGCCGAGCGGATCACGGGCTGGACGCAGGGGGAGGCGGCCGGTCGTAGCGTCCTCGACGTCTTCCCCGCCGCGGACGGAACCGGGAGCGGGGAGGATGGCCCCGGCCTCTGCGGGCGGGAACTGGAAGGATGCCTCCTGGAGGGCCGCAGCGTTCACGACGAGGACACCGTCCTACGCCGGCGCGACGGCCCGGAGGTGCCCGTGAGCATCCTCGCCAACCCGATCCGCCACGGGGGCGCCCTGCTCGGGACCGCAGTCGTCATCAGGGACATCACCCGCCGCAAGCAGGCCGAAGCCGCGCTGCGTGCCAGCGAGGTGCGCTACCGGGAGCTCATGGAGAGCGCCGCGGACGCCATCCTGGTCTTCGACGGGTCCTTCACGATCCGGGAGGTGAACAGGCGGGCCTGCGAGCTGTCTGGCTACGAGCGGGACGAGCTCGTGGGTCGCAACGGCATGGACCTCTTCGCCCCCGCCGACGCCGACGCCGGCCCGCCGGAGGAGCAGTGGCTCCTGGAGGGCGCCCGCGAGGCACGCAGCGTGGAGCGGGCCGCCCGCCGCAAGGACGGCAGCTTCATCCTCGTGGAGACGAGCACCAGCGTCCACGGCGACGGGAACTACCAAGTGATCATCCGTGACGTCACCGATCAGCGCCGCCTGGAGGTCGAGCTCCGCCACTCCCAGAAGCTCGAGTCCGTGGGCCGCCTCGCCGCCGGCATCGCCCACGAGATCAACACCCCCATCCAGTTCATCGGCGACAACGTGTCCTTCGTCCGCGAGTCCTTCGGCGACATCGGCCAGATCCTCACCGCCGTGCGCCACACCCTGAGCGCCCTCGAGGAGATCGGCGTCGACTGCGACGCGGTAGCGGAGTTGGGCAGGATCGTGACCGACCTCGACGTCGACTTCCTCGTGGACGAGATCCCCAGCGCCCTCGACCAGACCCTGGACGGGGTGGAGCGGGTCACGACGATCGTGCAGGCCACGAGGGCGTTCGGGCACCCAGACGGCAAGCACAAGGCCTCCGCCGACCTCAACATGGCGATCCGCGACACGCTCGTCGTCGCCCGCAACGAGTACAAGTACGTGGCCGACGTGGACTGCGACCTCGGACGCCTCCCCCCCGTCGTGTGCAACATCGGCGACGTCAACCAGGTCGTCCTCAACCTCGTCGTCAACGCCGCCCACGCCATCGCTGAGATCCTGGGCGCCCCGGCCCAGGGCGCCGGCGACGGTGAGCGGGGCCGCATCACCGTGCGCACCGCCCACGACGGCGAGCACGTCGCCGTCAGTGTCTCCGACACGGGTTGCGGGATCCCCGAGGGAGTGCAGGAGCGGGTCTTCGAACCGTTCTTCACCACGAAGGAGGTGGGCAAGGGAACGGGCCAGGGGCTCTCCCTCGCCCGCACCGTGGCGGACAACCACGGCGGCACCCTCACCTTCGAGACGGAAACGGGCAGGGGCACGACCTTCACGCTCCGTCTCCCGGTCGCCGGGACGGACGTCGCCGCACACCCGGCGGTCGCCGACGGGCATCCGGGGGCGCCGTGACGAGAGCCCTCCGCCTCCCTCGCCAGGTCCCGTACACACCCGCCGCTCGTCCCCGAGTGCGCCCACCCACACAGGAGTGCAGATGCAACTGACAACCTTCACCCACGGCTCGAACCGGGGTTGGTCCGTGCCCGAGTTCCCGGCCCTCGACTCGCCCAACACGCTCGTGCTCGTCTTCGGGGCCCCGGCGTACCTGGGCGACCCCGGCCCCATAGACGACCTCGTGCGGGCCTACCCCGAGGCGAAGGTCGTGGGCTGCTCGACGTCGGGCGAGATCCACGACACCTGGATCGAGGACGACTCTCTCTCCGTCGCCGTGGCGGCCTTCGACACCACGTCTCTGTCCGTCGCCGGTGCCGAGGTGCCCGACGCGGAGGCGTCGTACGCCGCGGGGGCCACCCTCGCCGGGGCGCTCGCCGGGGACGACCTCCGCGCCGTCTTCGTTCTCTCCGACGGCATTCACGTGAACGGCAGTGCCCTCGTGCGCGGCATGAACGGCGTCCTCCCTGACGGGGTGGTCGTCACCGGAGGCCTCGCCGGCGACGGTGACCGCTTCGAGTGCACATGGGTCCTCAACGACGGCACGCCCACCCCGGGCTGGGTGTCGGCGGTCGGTCTCAGCGGCCCCGACCTCCGTGTGGGCCACGGCTCGAAAGGGGGCTGGGACAACTTCGGCCCGGAGCGGCGGGTGACCCGTGCGGAGGGCAACGTGCTCTACGAGCTGGACGGGAAGCCCGCCCTGGAGCTCTACAAGAGCTACCTGGGGGAGCAGGCGGCGGGCCTTCCCGCCACGGCGTTGCTCTTCCCGCTCGCCTTGCGCGAGGACGCCGCGGACAGCGACAGCTTCGTGCGGACGGTGCTCGCCGTCGACGACGCCGCGCAGTCGATGACCTTCGCGGGTGACATCCCGGAGGGCTACCTCGCCCAGCTCATGATGGCCAGCTTCGACCGTCTCGTCGAGGGTGCCCACAGCGCCGGGGCCCTCTCCTCCCTCCGCGCCGCTCACACGACGCCGGCGCTCTCCATCGCCATCAGCTGCGTGGGCCGGCGCCTCGTGCTGGGCGAGCGGTCCGAGGAGGAGGTCGAGGCCACCCTCGACGTGCTCCCCGAGGGCACCCGCCAGGTCGGCTTCTACTCCTACGGGGAGCTCTCCCCGAACACGTCCGGGCGCTGCGACCTCCACAACCAGACGATGACCCTGACCGTGCTCGCAGAGGCGGCGGCCGGCGACGGGCACGACACCCAGTGACGTCGGCGGACTGCTCCGGTCAACCCGGGGCGCCGGCCCGCCGATTGCCGGATAGGACCACCACGATGCAGACCCTCGCCTCCCCCGAGCCGGCAAACGGCACAGAACCGGAGAACGGCCTGCATGCGCGCCTCGACTCCCAGCTCCGCAGCCTCGGTCTCGACCGCGACCACGTCCCGGACCTCGACACGTGGCGGGGGCTCCTCCGGGACGTGAGCGCGGCCTACGGGGGGGCCGCCCCCGACTGCCCGGCCCCCGACGAGAACGGGGCGGCGACGGGCGGGGGTGGGACGGGGGACGCGATCCTGGGGACGGAGAGGGACCGGCTGCGGGCCGTCATCGAGTCCCTCGCCATGGGCCTGTACGTCTTCGACCCCGGCGCCGCCCTCGTGTCGGTGAACCCGGAGGGGGAGAGGCTCGTGGGGCGGGTGGGCGAGAACATGGAGGGCCAGGACTTCTGCGAGGTGTTCGCGGGTCAGGCGGCCCTCGGCTCCGTGGGGGTCGCGGAGTTGCGCGACTACGTCCTGCAGGGTTGGAGCCACTACGACGACGCCGAGATCAGCCAGCCCGACGGCCTGTCGATGCCGGTGAGCGTGGTCCTGAACCCGATCTGGGACGACGGCCGGCTCCTGGGCTCCGCTCTCATCCTCCGGGACGCCACGGAACGCAAGGCGGCCGAGGCCGCCCTGCGGTCGAGCGAGATCCGCTACCGGGAGCTCATGGAGAGCGCCGCCGACGCCATCGTCGTCACCGCTCCCGACACCACCGTGCTGGAGGTGAACCGACGGTTCTGCGAGCTCACGGGCTACGAACGGGACGAGGTCGTGGGCCGCAACGCCCTCGAGATCTTCGTCCCGTCGGATGCCTCGGACATCCCGGAGCGGATCGACGGCCTCCTCGAGGGCGACGATTCCGCCCTCGCCTCAGAGCACGCCATCCGGTGCAAGGACGGGAGCGCCGTCCTCGTCGACGTCAACACGAGCGTGCTCGAGAACGGCAACCTGCAGGGGATCCTGCGGGACGTCACGGACCGGCGCCGCATGGAGGTCGAGCTCCGCCACTCCCAGAAGCTGGAGTCCGTCGGCCGCCTCGCCGCCGGCATCGCCCACGAGATCAACACGCCGATCCAGTTCGTGGGCGACAACGTCGCCTTCGTGCGGGATTCCTTCCAGGAGATCGGGGGCGTCCTCGACGCCGCCCGGGCGGTCCTCGCCGCGGCCGGCGACGACACCTCCCCCGTCGTGGCGAACCTGAGGACGGCGGTGGACAACTGCGACCTCGACTACCTGAGCGAGGAGGTTCCCGCCGCCCTCGACCAGACGCTCGACGGTGTGGAGCGCGTGGCGACGATCGTGCGGGCCACGAAATCCTTCGGCCACCCCGACGGCAAGGACAAGACCCTCACGGACCTCAACCAGGCGATCCTGGACACGCTCGTCGTCGCCCGCAACGAGTACAAGTACGTCGCCGCTGTGGAGACCTCCCTCTCGGAGATCCCGCCCCTGCTCTGTCACCGGGGCGACGTCAACCAGGTCATCCTCAACCTCGTCGTGAACGCGGCCCACGCCATAGCCGAGAAGGCGGGCGGGGACGACTGCGCAGCCGCCGAGCGGGGCCGCATCAGGGTGTCCACGGCCCATGTGGGGGGCGACGTCGTCGTCACCGTGAGCGACACGGGCTGCGGCATCCCGGAACGCATAGGGACCAAGGTGTTCGACCCGTTCTTCACGACGAAGGACGTGGGCCGGGGCACCGGCCAGGGCCTCTCGCTCGCCAAGTCGATCGTCGACCGCCACGGGGGCACCATCACGTTCGAGACGGAGGAGGGTGTGGGGACGACGTTCACGGTGCGCTTCCCCGACCCCGGCGGGCCACAACCGGAGGAGGACCGATGACCGAGGTGAGACGCCGCGTCCTCTTCGTCGACGACGAGCCCCGCGTGCTCCAGGGTCTCCAACGCTCCCTCCGGCCCCACCGCCGGGCCTGGGACATGGCCTTCGCAGAGGGGGGCGAGAGCGCCCTCGCCCTCCTCGCCGAGACGCCCTTCGACGTCGTGGTCACGGACATGCGGATGCCCGGCATGGACGGCGCCACCCTCCTGCACCGCGTGCGCGAGATGCATCCCGGGGCGGTGCGCATCGTCCTCTCTGGACACACCGAGAAGGAGGCGGCGAATCGGGCGGCCCCGGTCGCCCACCAGTTCATGGGCAAGCCCTGCGGCGCAGAGGTGATCTGGGACGTCGTGGAAAGGGCCTGCCGGCTCCGGGAACGGGTGGCGGCCCCGCGCATCCGCGCCCTCGTGGGCGACGTGGACAGCCTCCCCAGCCCGCCGGACACCTACCGCGCCCTGCTCGCGGCGACAGAGGACCCGAACGTCTCCGTGGGCGACCTCGCCCGCATCGCCGACCGCGACCCGGCCATCTGCGCCAAGCTCCTGCATCTCGTGAACTCCTCGTTCTTCGGGCTCCGCCGGCGCATCACGAGCTCCCGGGAAGCCCTCGCCTACCTGGGCGTGACCGTGCTGCGCGGTCTCGCCCTGTCGGACTCGGTCTTCCGGATGTTCCCCGCCGACAGGCGGGTGCCGGGCTTCTCCCTCGCGGAGCTGCAGGCGGACAGCTACGCCACGGCCGGCCTGGCGCGGGCCGTGGCCCGGGACACGGACCTCGTCGACGACGCCTTCACGGCCGGGCTCCTCCACGACCTCGGCCGCCTCCTGCTCGCCGAGCGCATCCCGGGGGACTACGCGGGCGTGCTGGCGACCATGCGCGAACCGGGCGGGGACCTCGCGGAGGCCGAGCGCGCCGCCCTGGGCGTGACGCACGGGGACGTGGGCGCCGCCCTGCTCGGCCTCTGGGGCCTGCCCGACCCGGTCGTGGAGGCCGTGGCGCTCCACCACGACCCCCCCTCCCCGGGAGAGACGCTGGACGTCACGGCGATGCTCCAGCTCGCCGTCGCCATCCAGGACGCCGCGGACGGATGTGAACCCGGCGCCCCGGTCCCTGACGACCCGCTCCTGGTGCCCTTCCGCGACCGCCCCGGTGTCGCCGACCGGCTCCCGGCCCTGTGGGAGGCGTGCCTCGCGTCCGCCCCCGACGACTGGCGAGGCTGACCGTGGACGACTCCCCCCGCGCCCGCATCCTCTGCGTCGACGACGACGAACCCCTGCTCCACGGCCTCCGCCGCCAGCTCCGCTCCCACTACGACTGCCACGTCGCCGTGGGACCCGAGGAGGCCCTCGCCCTCGTCGCCGGAGAGGAGGAGCCTTTCGCCGTCGTCGTCTCGGACATGCGGATGCCGGGGATGAACGGCGCCGAGCTCCTCTCCCTGGTGCAGGAGCGCTCTCCGGACACGGTGCGCATCCTCCTCACCGGCTACACCGACGTGGACGCCGCCATCGACGCCGTGAACAAGGGGAACATCTTCCGCTTCCTCTGCAAGCCGTGCTCGACTGACGTCCTCCTCGAGAACCTCCGGAGCGCGGTCCGCCAGTTCGACCTCGTGAGGGCCGAACGCGAGCTCCTCGAGCAGACGCTGCGCGGCAGCGTGAACGCCCTCCTGGAGACGCTCTCGCTCGCCAACCCGGCGGCCTTCGGCCGCTCCCTGCGGGTGCGCCGCCTGGCCGCGTCGATGGCAGGCGAGGTCGAGTCCTGCGACGCCTGGCAGGTGGAGGTCGCCGCGGTCCTGTCGCAGCTCGGAGCCGTCACCCTGCCGCCGGCCGTGGCCACGAAGCTGGACCGGGGCCGGGCCCTGGAACCGGCGGAGGAGGAGATGGTCGCCCGCGTGCCCGGCATCAGCGAGGGCCTCCTCGCCAGCATCCCCCGCCTGGACGACGTCCGGGCGATCATCCGCCACCAGCAGGAGGACTTCGGAGACGGGAGCAGCGGTGACGGCGACGGCGCGGCCGGGACCGACGTCCCCGCGGGGGCGCGGATCATCCGTCTCGCCACCGACTACGACGAGCTCGAGTCCCGCGAGCTCCCCCCCGCCGTGGTCTTCGCCACGCTGCGTGAGCGGGCGGGCGCGTACGACCCCGCAGTCCTCGAGATCCTCGAGCGCCAGGTCCGGGGAGTCGCGCAAACCCACGACGTCCGGGAGGTGACGATCGCGCGCCTGCGTGTGGGAATGGTCCTCGCGGGGGACGTCCTCACCGAGGACGGCGTCCTCCTCGTCGCCCGCGGACACGACGTCACGCCGGGGCTCCTGGCGCACGTGCGCAACTTCTCGCGCCGCGCCGCCCTGCGCGAGCCGGTGCGGGTGCAGATCCCCAGGGCGGACGTCGCCCGCCCCGCCCGCCCCCACGCCCCCGAGTCGGCCGTCATCTGAGCCGAGGGCGCCCACTCCCCCACGCACACCCCAAAATGATGCCGCCGTCCCGGTATCCGGGCACAACAGCTTCACTTTGCAGCGCGCGCGTTGGTTCGCGGCGGGTCCGGCCCGGCGCCGGGGACGTCGGCGGAGCCCGGACCGGGGCGACTGGACCCGGGAATCCCGCCCGGCAAAGGTGTGACTCAAGGGGACAGAGGGGCTTAACCCGCACGTGACTCCTGCCGATGTCACGACTGACCGGCCCCGACCAGGCCCGGTTCACAGTCGGTCCTGACCAGACCAAGGAGGAGGGGCGCTACGGTGCAGTCATTGCCTTCGTCCACCGATCTTCGCGCGGCGCTCATCGACGCCGCCGCCGCGGTGTCGCTGGGGCTGCCCATCACGAACCTCCTGAACGCGACCGAGGTCGCCGGCGACGAGGAGCCCTGGCGCACCGTCCTCCCCGGACGCCGACCCCGGGCCGTCTGCTCCCGGCTCGAGGGAGACCTCGACGGCGTCATCGCTCTCGCCCTCGGCGAGGAACTTTGCGAAGCCGTGGAAGGGCAGTCCCCAGAAGGGGGATTCGCCGAGCAGCTCCACACGATCCTGGACGAGTCCAGCGAAAGCGTCGGAGGCATCCTGGGCATCGCCCTGCGCTCGGAGATGCTGGGGGAGTTCGACCCCCGCCCCGCCTTCGCCACGACCCCGGACCACGCCGTCTTCGCCAGCATCGAGCTCCTCGACGACGGCGCCCACGTCGCCACCCTCGCCGTCCTGCTCTCCTCCCCCGGGGGCGAGGTGCCGCTGCCCGAGATCCTCCCCCCGCCCGACGCGGCCACAGCGGAAGCCGCGGAGTCCCCAGGGGAGGGGGCGACCGTGCCGGACGACCGCGAAGCGGACGGCTCGGAGATCCTCGCCGACGTGGCGGAGGCGGACTTCGACACCCCTGACGTGGAAACGGCGGACTTCCAGCTCCTCCCCGCCTTCGGATCCCCCCAGGGCGGGACCCGCCAGCCCATCGACCTCCTCGCGGACGTGGAGCTGGGCGTCTCCGCGGAGCTGGGGCGGACGCGGATGAGCGTGCGGCGTCTCCTCTCGCTCGCTCCCGGCGCCGTGGTCGAGCTGGACCGCTCCGCCGGCAGCCCGATCGACGTCCTCGTGAACGGCAAGCTCATCGCCCGCGGCGAGGTGATCGTCATCGACGAGGAGTTCGGGGTGCGGATCTCGGAGGTGGTGGGCTACGACCCGCCCCGGGCCCACCATTCGGCGGCATCCTGATGCAGGACGTCTCCGTCGCCGAGCTCCTCCTCCGCCTCGTGGTCACGCTCGGGCTCATCCTCGGTGTCTGCGGCCTCGCGGCCAAGGTCGTCCGCAGGAGGGCCCGCTCCCTGGGCGGCGCCGGCACGGCCCCCCGGGGGTCACGGACCCGCCTGGAGGTGCTCGCCCGCACGCGCCTCGGCAAGAACGCCACCGTGAGCCTGGTCCGCGCCGGAGGCGAGACACTGCTCATCGGTGCCACGGACAGCAGTGTCTCGGTTCTCCAGAGGATCACGGGGGAC
This sequence comes from uncultured Acidimicrobiia bacterium, assembly GCA_964370965.1. Lineage (GTDB taxonomy): Bacteria > Actinomycetota > Acidimicrobiia > UBA2766 > UBA2766 > CAYJLW01. The sequence goes on from CAYJLW010000075.1 coordinate 12,294, forward strand.
GACCTCGGGGAAGAGGCCGGGACCACGAATCGAGCGGCGGCCCAAGGGACGGTACCGCCGGGGAGCGCCATCCGCTCCGGTCGGACATGGAAGGGAGCGCTGGACGACCTGCGCGAGAGGACCGTGCGCAGGGCCTGACCGGCCACCCGAGTGCGGGGTACCGCCTTGACAACACCGGCCCCTGCGGGGGCGCGACGGGCGACGCTCGCCGCGTTCTCCGTTCTCGTCGTGGCCGTGGCCTTCCTGGCCCTGTCCGCGCCGGCGAGCGCCCAGACGCCGCCTGCGGGGAGCAGCGGCGCCACCATCGACATCAACATCGGGAACTCCGGGGGGAAGCCGGGCGAGAGCCTGCTCATCGTCCTCCTCCTCACCCTCCTGGCGATCTCGCCCGCCCTGCTCATCATGCTCACGAGTTTCACGCGCATCATCGTGGTGCTCTCCCTCATCCGCAACGCGCTGGGCCTGCAGGCCGTCCCCCCGAACCAGGTCCTCGTCGGTCTCGCCCTGTTCCTCACCCTCTTCGTGATGCAGCCCACCCTGAGCCAGGTCAACGAGGACGCCCTACAGCCGTACCTGGCGGGCAAGAAGACGACCCGTCAGGCCCTCGACGCCGCCCAGGTGCCCCTGCACCGCTTCATGCTCCGTCAGACCGGCAAGCGCGAGCTCGCCCTCTTCGTGAAGACGACACGCCAGAAGCCGTCGCGGCCCGAAAAGGTGACCATGACGGCGCTGGTACCGGCCTTCATCCTCTCGGAGCTGCGCACGGCGTTCATCATCGGCTTCGTCATCTTCATCCCGTTCCTCGTCATCGACATGGTGGTGAGCTCCACTCTCATGTCAATGGGAATGATGATGCTCCCGCCGATCCTCGTGTCCCTGCCCTTCAAGCTCCTGCTGTTCGTCATGGTGAACGGCTGGACACTCATCGTGAGCTCGCTGCTCTCGAGCTTCCACTAGCGGAGGACCCCGTGACAGACACGTCCGTCGTCAACATCGCCCTCCACACCATCCTCCTGGCCACGAAGCTGGCGGCACCGATCCTCGTCGTGACCATGGTCATCGGCCTCGGCGTTTCCATCGTGCAGTCGGCGACGCAGATCCAGGAGTTCACGCTCACGTTCGTGCCGAAGCTCGCCGGCGTCGGGATCGTGCTCCTCGTGGCCGGCAACTGGATGCTGGGCGAGCTCGTGGCGTTCACCGAGGCGCTCATGCGGATGCTGCCGGAGCTCCTGCGGTGAAGCTCAGCTTCGCCTACGGCGAGCTCGTCGCATTCCTGCTCGCCCTCGTGCGGGCCACGGCCTGGCTCGTTCTCCTCCCCGGCCTCGGCACCCGCATCGTGCCGGCGTACGTGAAGGTCGCCGTCGCCGCCGCCCTTGCCCTACCCATGGCCCCCCTGCTGGCCGCCGAGGCGCCCCCACCGGAACCCCTGGCCCTCCTCGGCGCCGTGGTGCTCCAGGTGATGATCGGCCTCGCCCTCGGCTTCGTCGCCCAGGTGCTCTTCTCCGTCTTCCAGGCGGCCGGCGACTTCGTCGACCTCTCGACGGGCTTCGCCATCGTCACGCTCTACGACCCCTTCTCGAACACCTCCTCGTCGCTCTTCGGACGCTTCTACCAGCTCGTGGCGGTCACCATCCTCTTCGCGTCGCACGGGCACCTGCTCCTCGTGCGGGGCTTCTACGCCTCCTTCCGCGCCGTGCCCCTGGGCGGCCCCCGCCTCGGCGCGCTCGACCGCCTCCTCACCCACGACGTGGCCGCGCTCTTCACGTCCGCCCTCCAGATCGCCGCGCCCATCCTCGGTGCCCTCTTCGTCACCGAGGTCGCGCTCGGCCTCCTCGCCCGGGCCGCCCCGCAGGCCAACGTGTTCCTCCTCGGCCTGCCCTTCAAGATCCTCCTCGGCTTCCTCCTCGTGGGCATCGCCGTGGCGTTCTTCCCCGGCACGCTCGACACGGTCCTGAAGAAGATCCTCGAGTCCGGGGCCGCCGTGACCCGCATCTTCACGGGGTGAGCGGACGTGGCCGACCGCAGCAACAAGACCGAGGCCCCCACCCCCCGCCGCAAACGGGAGGCGCGCAAGCGGGGCCAGGTCCCTCGCTCGCCGGAGCTCGTCGCCTGGGCGTCCGTGCTCCTCCTCACGATTCTCGTGCAGTCGACGTTCCGGCGGGCGACGACGAGCCTCACAGCCCTCTTCGACCGGGCGGGCTTCCTGATGGCGCACCCGGACCCGCGCGACGCGCTCTCCCTGCTGGCGTCCGGCCTCGCCGACGCCGTCGTCGTCCTCGGCCCCCTGGTCACGGTCCTCTTCGTCATAGGCGTCGCCGGGAACGTCGCCCAGGTCGGGTTCATGTTCTCCAGCAAGTCCTTGAAGCCGGACCTCAAGCGCATGAACCCGCTCTCGGGGATCAAGAAGCTCATCTCCCCGGCGGGCGTCTGGGAGGGCGTGAAGGCGATGCTGAAGGCGGCGCTCCTCGGCTTCCTCGCCTACGGCGCGATCAAGGGCGCCCTGCCCGTCCTCATGGCGTCGGGCACCCCCCCGCTCGGCCAGGTCGCCTCGGTGGTGGGAGCGACGGTGTTGCGCTTCATCAGGGACGTCGCCCTGGTGGGGCTCGTCCTCGCCGTCGTCGACTACGCGTTGAACCGCCGCCGCCTGAACCGCCAGTTGCGCATGTCGAAGCGCGAGGTCAAGGAGGAGGTCCGCTCCAGCGAGGGCGACCCGCTCGTGAAGAGCACGATCCGCCAGATGCAGCGCCGCCTCAGCAAGCTCCGCATGATCGCCGAGGTGGGCAAGTCCGACGTCGTCGTCGTGAACCCGACCCACGTCGCCGTGGCGCTGAAGTACGAGGCGTCCCGCGGAGCGCCCCGGGTGCTCGCCAAGGGCCGGGAGGCCGTCGCCGCCCGCATCCGCGAGGAGGCCGAGCGCAAGAGCGTCCCGATTGTGCGCGACGCTCCCCTCGCGCGCACGCTCCACGCCGTGTGCGAGGTGGGCGACGAGATCCCGGCGTCGCTGTACACGGCGGTCGCCCGTCTCCTCGCCTTCGTCTTCGCCCTGCGCGCCCGCGGCCCCATGTTCGGGGTCGTGGACCTCGCGGGGGGGGGCAAGCGCACCCCCCCCCCCCCCGCCCCGCCCCCCCCCCCCCCCCGGGGGCCCGGCCCCCGGGGGGGGGGTCCCCCCCCCCCCCCCGCCGCCCCGTCCGCTCGCGCCGCCCGCCCAGGGGCTGCCTGACCGTTCTGGGGAGCGGAAGCACGAGATACCGTTCCTGCGCTCCCCAGAGCGGGGGCGCCGTGCCGCCCAACGTGACGGTATGTCCCGTTTTACTCAGGTCGGTGCCGGAACCGGCCGATAGAGGAGTTGGCGTCAGGGAGGACGTCTGTCGGTACCCACGGAGCGGGTGCGGCTCGGCCTGTGAGGTACGTTGAAGTCCTCCCGCATCGGACAGATCGGGGTGCCCGCGGCGATCGTCTGCATCGTCGTGATGATGGTCGTGCCCCTGCCCACGGCGCTCCTCGACCTCCTCCTCGCCGTCAACATCACAGCCTCGATGCTCATCCTCCTCGTCACGATGTACGTGCGCCGGGCCCTGGACTTCTCGACGTTCCCCTCCCTGTTGCTCATCGCCACCCTGTTCCGCCTCGCCCTGAACGTGAGCTCGACCCGCCTCATCCTCCTGCACGGCTACGCCGGCCAGGTGATCGAGAGCTTCGGCCGCTTCGTGATCGGCGGTTCCCTGATCGTCGGCCTGGTCGTGTTCGTGATCCTCATCATCATCCAGTTCGTCGTGATCACGAACGGGTCCGGCCGTGTGGCCGAGGTCGCCGCCCGCTTCACGCTCGACGCCATGCCCGGCAAGCAGATGGCGATCGACGCCGATCTCAACGCAGGGATCCTCACCGACGAAGAGGCCCGGAAACGGCGCGAGGAGGTCGCCTCCGAGGCGGACTTCTACGGGGCGATGGACGGCGCCTCGAAGTTCGTGAAGGGCGACGCGATCGCGGCGATCATCATCGTGCTCGTGAACCTCTTCGGCGGCTTCGCCGTGGGCGTGCTCCAGAACAAGCTCTCGCTGGGGGAAGCGGTGAGCACCTACAGCCTCCTGAGCGTGGGCGAGGGGCTCGTGTCCCAGATCCCGGCCCTCCTCATCTCCATCGCCACGGGCCTCATCGTGACCCGTGTCGCCAGTGAGGAGGACATGGGCTCGGGGATGCTCGAGCAGTTCGGACGCCAGACCCGGGCCCTGCAGGTTGCCGGCGGCGCCGTCTCCGCCATGGCCCTCATACCGGGGCTCCCGAAGCTGCCCTTCCTCCTCGTGGGCATCCCCCTGCTCTTCGTCGCCCGGCGGGCGGCCCGCGCGCCGGTCGCCGACCCGGACGAGGGGGAGACCGAGGAGCACGACGCCCCGGCCCCGGACTCCGCCGAGGCCCTCGTGGGGGAGATGCGCGTGGAGCCGCTGGAGCTCCACATCTCCTACGACCTCCTGGACCTCGTCGACCGCACCCGGGGCGGGGACCTCCTGGACCGTGTGAAGGCCCTGCGGCGCAAGACCGCCGCCGACCTCGGCGTCGTGATCCCGCCGGTGCGCACCCGGGACAACCTCGACCTGGCACCGGGCGTCTACGCGATCCGCGTCCACGGCGTCGAGGTCGCCCGGGGTGAGGCCCCGCCCGGCATGGTGCTCGTGCTCGGGGGCGACCTGGCGTCCCTCCCGGGGACCCCGTCGCGGGACCCTGTCTTCGGCCTGGAGGCGCTCTGGCTCCCGGTCGAGATGCAGGCCCAGGTGGAGATGGGCGGGGCCACGGTCGTCGACAGGGCGTCGGTGATCACCACCCACCTGTCGGAGGTCGTGCACCACCACGCCGGGAAGCTCCTCAGCCGCCAGGACGTGAAGAAGCTCGTCGACCTCATCCGCGAGACCGACCCCATCGTGGTGGAGGAGCTCACCCCCGCCCAGCTCACCCTGGGCGAGATCCAGGCGGTGCTCTGCACTCTCCTGGACGAGGGCGTGTGCGTGCGCGACCTCGTGCGGGTCTTCGAGACAATCTCCGAGCGGGCCCGAATCAGCAAGGACGTGGACAGCCTGGTGGAGGCCGCCCGTGTGGCGCTGGGCCCGGCGATCTCGCATTCCCTCGCCGACGGCGTCACCCTGCGCGTGATCACGATCGACCCGCTGGTGGAGCACGCCTTCCTCGAGGGGCTCCGCCACGACGAGGAGGGCGGTCTCCTCGCCATCGATCCGACGCGCACGGAGGCGTTCATGCGGGAGGCCTTCGCGATCCTCCAGAACGCGCAGCAACAGGGCTTCCACCCTGTGCTGGTCTGCTCGGCGCCGCTGCGCTCGGCCCTGCGCCGGCTCCTGGCGCCCGCCGTTCCTCAACTCCCCGTGCTGTCCTACCCCGAGTTGGGCGGCCAACTCGAGATCGAGACCGTGGGGGTGATCAGTCTTGCCGACGCTGCGGCACTATGAGGCGCCCGACGTCGAGACCCTCCTGCAGAGGATCCACGACGAGCTGGGCCCCTCCGCCACGATCCTGAAGCTGGAACGCGTCCGCCGCGGCGGGATCGGCGGCTTCTTCGCGAGAGAACACGTGGAGGCGACAGTGGAGGTGGCCGTGGAGGTCGCCGACGCACCCACGTCCGTTCTCGACCTCGCCGAGGCGGTGAACCAGGAGGAGGAGGCCCAGACGACGGTGTCCACGGAATCACGCATGTTCAGCGACGTCCTCGCCGACCTCGTACGCCACACGGGCGCCGCAGAGGCGGCGGGAGCACAGGAGGGGAGATCCGGGGGCGACGACGCCCGGAGGTCCGCCGGCCGCGACGCGACCGGGCCGGACGCCCCGATCCCCGCCCCTCGCCCTGGCGGCCGCCTCCTGAGGAGCACCCCGATGGGCGGGCGCCCCGGCGGTGAGGACCTCCCCGCGGAACAGGACGCCGCGAAGGAGGAGGACCCCTCCGGTCACGGCACCCCCGCCGCGAAGGAACCCGCCCGGCGCGTGCCCGCCCCCCCCGCCACGAAGAGCGCCGCGCAGAAACGCCCCCGGGCGTCCCGCCCGCGCAAGGACCTCGCCCGCAGGGGCGGCGAGGTCACAACGGCTGCTCTGGGGAGGCTGGCCGCTCTCGGCCTCCCCGGGTCCCTGCGCCCGCCGCAGGGAGCGACCCATCTCGCCGCCGCCCTCCGGGAGAGCCTGGCCACCGTCGCCCCCGTCATCGCGCCGGCTCCGGGGCCGGGCGACGTGGTCGCCGCCGTCGGCCCCCTCGACGCCGCGACCGCGCTCGCCCGCGAGATCGCCGTCACCCTCGCCATCCCCCCGAACGCCGTCATCTTCGCCTCCCCCGAGCCCCCGGCCAACGCCACACCC
>CAYJLW010000075.1:18654-20689 GCA_964370965.1 uncultured Acidimicrobiia bacterium
GCAGCCCTGCTGTTTGGCCCGCGCCTCGTGCAGGCGCAATCGGTGGCCGCTGCCAACATCATTGAAACCGGCGTGGCCGCTACCCTCAACGCCCGCCGCAGCGCAGTGCCCCCGGCCACCGCCACACCCCCCTGGACCTGCCTCTCGACACCGGAGAGGGCCGAGCGGCGGCGGCGCAACCTGCGCCGCAAGGACGTCCCCGCCGTCGTGGTCGTCGAGTTCCCGGTCACGGCCCGGCGATCGGACTGGGGCCGGCGGATGCTCGCCGCCCTCGACGTGGAGTCCGTGTGGGGCTGCGTCTCGGCCACGGTGAAGCCCGAGGACGTGGCGGGCTGGGTGGTGGCCCTCGGCGGCCTCGACGGCCTCGCCCTCACCGACCTCGACGCCACCGAGACGCCGGCAGCGCTGCTCGAGCTCGCCGTGGCGATCCACTCCCTCGACGGGCGTCCCGCCACGCCGGCCCTGTGGAGCGAGATGCTCATGGAGAGGATGCGGTCGTGACCAGGGGTCCGGGGACCCCGACCCCGGAGGACGCCGCTGACGATGCCGCCGAGGAGGTCGCCGCCACCCTCGCCGGTGCCGCCGCCCCGCACCGGAACGCGGGGCGCTGCGCGCTGGTGCTCGCCCTGGCCACGTTGTTGTGGCTCCCCTCGAGCGCCATGATGCTCAGGGGCGACGTGGACCCCCTCACCGCCGGGGTCCGCTTCGTCGTCGCCTTGGTGCTCGCCGCCCTCGGCGTGGGAGCCGTGGGAGCCCTCGTCGACCGCTACCGCTTCGGCTACGCCCCCCCGGCTGCTCCGGAGCCCACGGACACCGAGGCCGAGACGGGGTAGGCGCCGCCGGCGCGCTCGATGGACGTCTCGCGTGGGGCGAGCCCGGGGGCGGGAGTCCTCACACCCGGGAGAGGTCGCCCTCAGCGCCCGCGAGATGCGGGCAACTCGCGCAGGGGACGGCGCCTTCGCCCCGGAGGGCGCAGCCGGGACGCGGCCTCGCGACGGGCTCGTCGAGGAGCTCGGCGGCCTCCGTGAGGCGCCTGCAGAAGAGCGTCTCCCCGCCGGCCCGCCCGGAGGTGAGGGCCCCGTAGCGGACCCGGCCCGGCCCGGGGGAGGCGAAACGGAACCGCCTCGCCGCCTTCGGCGCCCTGCTGTCCCGGACGCGGCGGCGATCTCCGGTGCGGGCGCGTGGCCCGCGCATCGACCCGTGGATCATCAGTTCCCCCTCGTGCGTGTCCCGTGTACCGTCCCGCGCTCCCGGCCCCGCCGCCCCTGCGGCCGTACCTGAGCCCTCAGCGCAACTGAACCAACCGGGGCAGACTAGCACGAAATAACGGGGGCGTCACCACCCATCGCGGCGGTGCCGCCACTGGTCGCGAGCGGGAGAGGGGGCGCTCCCTCAGGCGTGTTCGCGGGTGATCCCGGCCCGTTCCAGGACGGCGGCCGGGACGTGGGCGTCGCGCCAGGCGCGGTAGCTGATGCCCTTGCGGCGCGAGAACGACTTCGCCACCCGCACGAACTCGTCCTCGAGTCCGGCCGTCTCGTCGACGGAGCCGGCGTGTGTGAGCTTCTCTCGGAGGTCGAGCTCTTCCTGGCGGAGCTCCACCCACACCAGGGGGTCGGTCTCGACCTCGAGGCGCCGGACGACCTCCCCCACGCGGACACGGGCCCTTTCCAGGTCGACCTTGCGGCCGGGACGGCCCTTGCGACGCAGCGACTCCAGGTAGCGCCGCACGACGATCCCCTCGGAGCGCCCCCGGGCGATGGCGTCGCGGTGCGCCTCACTCAACGAACGCTTGCTTTCCTCTGTCGTACCCATCCTGACCCTCCGTGGCCACCAGATGCAGGCGCCCCACCACTGTAGGTGCTGTCAAGTCCCGATTCGGCCATAATCGTAGCGCGCTTGAGAGATTGTGAACAGCAACGGTCTCTCAACGGACGCCCTGGTTCTCCCCAACGGCGGAGTGCCCCCCGGGCCCCCCCCCCGCCCCCGCCCGGGGCCCGGGCAGTAAAAACGGGGGCGGGGGACAACCCCCCGCCCC
>CAYJLW010000076.1:0-11204 GCA_964370965.1 uncultured Acidimicrobiia bacterium
GGGCCCGAGCGGCCCTTTGAGCGGGGGGCAGGGCCCGAGCGGCCCTTTGAGCGGGCAACAGGGCCTCACCAACCTCCTCGTCGCCGGCCGTTGTGTCTCGGCGGACCACGACGCCCTGGCGTCGTGCCGGGTGATGGCACCGTGCATGGCGATGGGCGAGGCGGCGGGCACAGCCGCCGCCATGGCCGCAGCGGAAGGCACCCCCGTGGCCGGGATCGACGTCAGCGCCCTGCAGGAGACCCTCCGGGCCGCCGGCGCCATCCTCGGTACGTAGCCGGATTGCACCCGGGTCGACCGCCCGGTACTACTCCGGCATGCGGGAGCCGGCCCCGCAGCGGATGGTCCGGTGTCGGCCTGTCCAGCCGGCCAGGGCCCGACGGCGGCGCATTTCGAATGCCCGATTCTGCTGTGACCCGCGCCTCGGCGGTGGTCCGCGTGCCGTCGGAGGGTCTCCCACGCCGCTGGTGCTCGGCCGGAACCGCGACCGGGCTCTCTGAGGGGGGAGGAGGAGGGGGGGAGCGAGGCTCCCCCCCTCCCAAGAAGTGACCCGCTCCGATGGGGGGTTTCGGAGCGGGTCTAGCGACTCGGGTCGTGGGGGGCTCGACCCGGTCCACCGGAAGGGGGGTATTCCGGCTTATCTGCGCCTGCTGAGTTGCGGAGGCACCGCAATCAACGAGCACATCTTAAGGTCCGGGAAGCTTGTGAAACACCGCGCAAAGTGAGAAATCCCAGCTAGCGACCTTATCACATACTACAAGACGGGGCCTGCCGCCTGGGGCTTCCGCCTGGGCAGCAGCCGGCGTCCGCGGAGGGCGAGGAGGATCTGGAGGCGGTCGTCCGGATCGTCCAGGGAGAGACCCACGATCTCATTAACCCTGGTCAGACGGTATCTCACTGTTTGCGGGTGAGTGTGGAGCACCTCGGCAGTGCGAGTCGGACTCTCGCCGCAGGCGAAGTACGTCTCGAGCGTGTGCACGAGTTCGGTGTTGCGTGATCGGTCATACGCGAGCACGGTGTTGAGCGTGCTGGTGACGAGTTCGGACAGCAACTCCGGGTCCCTGCGCAGGAGGCGGTCGAGTACGGCGGCCCCGAAGTGGACGACCGCCTCCCCCGTGGCCCGGGCGATCGTGAGCGCTTCGGTGGCCTCCAGGAACGCCCGACGCACGCCGTCCACACCGGACTGGGGAAGGGTGAGGCCGAGGTGGAGACCGGCCTTCGTCGTCCGTTGCGTCACGAGGCCTTCCAGCGTGTCGACGTCCGCCGACGTGGGGGCGGGCACCACCAGGACGAGGTCACCGTGGGTGAGAGCGGCGAATCCCGCCCCGAGGTCCCCGGTGATCTCCTCCTCGACGGCCCGGTCCACGTCGCGCCCGTCGTCGCGGCCGAGGACGGCAACCCATTGCGGGGGCGCCCGGTCCCAGCCGACCTCGTCCGCCCGCTCCACGGCGTCCTCGCCACTGAGGCCGCCGTACAGGACGTCGAGGAGGAACCCTCGACGTCGTTCCTCGCTCTCCTGCAGGATGCGGGCCTGAGCGCGGCTGTGGTCGCGGGCGGCGAGATTCGAGACGACGTCCACCCAGAGCACGATCGCCTCGGCCACCCAGAGGGCGGCGTCCCTGTCGAGGTCGCGTTCGGCGACGGCGTCGTTCAGCGCCCCGGCGATCACCCGGCCCGAGATCCGGAACGCCTGCAGCAGGTCACCGAGGGGGATGCCCTGCGCGGCCCGGTCGGCTCCCACGGTTGCCAGGGAGCGGGCGACGGGCTCCCCGGGGGCGCGCCCCGTGCGCAGCATCTCGAGGAAGGATGCGTACACGTAGGCGGCGGCGCGGCGGGTGTCGTCGGCGACAGGGGCGCCTCGGTCCCCGTAGACGGGGACCTCCGCCATGATCGTGTCGAGGGTGCTCCCCACGATACGGTCGAGGCGTTCCTCGAGGGCTTCGGCGACGCGGGCGACACCCGGCGGGCGGGGCCGCCGGGGCAGCGCCGGGCCGGGCGACGGCGACGCCTGAGGGGACGGAGGGGTCACGCCAGGGCTCCCGCGCTCGTCACTGTCACCGCGTATCCGGCCTCCCGCAACTCGGCGACGATCTCCTCTCCGTGCTCCGGGTCGCGGGTCTCGATCGTGAGGCGGAGGTCGACCATCCCGAGAGGGACGAGCACGCCGAAGCGCTGGTGGTCGACGGAGAGGACGTTCCCCCTGCGATCGGCGATGATCCCCAGGCAGCGGGCGAGCTCTCCGGGCTGGTCCGGGACGGCCGTCTCGATCAGGAGGTACCGCCCGGCGAGCGTGAGGCCGTGGCGGATGAGACGCGTGAGGAGGTTGGCATCCACGTTGCCGCCCGAGAGCACGACGGTCACGGGGCCGTCCCCGGGGATCTGGGCGAGGGCGGCAACCGCCACGGCCGCCGCCGGCTCGACGAGGAGCTTGGCGCGCTCGAGGACGAAGAGGAGCGCTCCTGAGATCGCCTCCTCGTCGACGGCGAGGACGCGGCCCACGAGGTCGCGCAGGTGGGCGAATGTGAGCTCGCTGGGCCCGTTCACGGCGATGCCGTCGGCGATCGTGCGGCACCCCGAGACCGCGACGGGGGCTCCGACTTCGAGGGAGCGACGCGCGGCGTCCGCGCCGCCGGCCTGCACGCCCACGATGCGTACGTCCGGGCGGAGGGCCGTGAGCGCGGCCGCCACTCCGGCGGCGAGGCCGCCCCCGCCCACCGGTACGACGACCGTGGTGTCCTCGGGCATCTGGCGGGCGAGCTCCAGGCCGAGCGTGCCCTGGCCCGCGATGACGTCGGGGTGGTCGAAGGGGGGGACGAGGGTGGCGCCGGCGTGGGCGGCGTAGCGCCGGGCGGTGGCGATCGCGTCGCCGAGATCGCCGGGGACGAGGCGTACCTCGGCCCCGTACCCGCGGGTGGCGGCGACCTTCGGGATCGGCGTGCTCTCGGGCATGAACACGACGGCGGCGGTGTCGAGGAGGTCGGCGGCGAGCGCGACGCCCTGGGCGTGGTTGCCCGCGGACGCGGCGACGACCCCGTGGGCGCGGGCGTCCTCGGGGAGGCGGGCGAGCATCGTGTACGCGCCCCGGATCTTGAACGACCCCGTCCGCTGCAGGTTCTCGGCCTTCAGGAACACGTCGCGGCCGTGGCGTACGGACAGCGCGTGGGACGCCAGGAGCGGCGTTTCGCGGACCCGGTCCGAGAGCAGCCGGGCGGCGTCCTGGATGTCGTCGATGCCGACGAGTGCCGTCATGACCCTCCGTCGCCGCCGGGGCCGCCCCCCGGGACGCCGAGGTACAGGAAGCCGAAGCCCTCGTCCCGGAAGGTGAGGCCGGCGCCGGCGAGAGCCTCGCTCCAGTCGCCCTGCACGGCCGGGTTCGTCTCCTCCATCCCGTGGTCGGCGGAGACCACGAACGCGCAGTCGTCGAGTACCCCCGCCGTCTCGATCGCCGAGAGGACCTCGCCGATGCGGGAGTCGGTCTCCACGAGGGAAGCCGCCGCCATTTCCGAGTAGGGGCCGCCCCGGTGCATGGCAGTGTCGGTGAGCGTGAAGTTCACCCACATGAGCCTGGGCCGGGGGTAGGCGGCGCCCCGGTAGTGCCCCGACCACACACCTACGGCCTGCTCCACGGCCATGTGGTCGACGGACACGGACCAGGCGTAGTCCTTGTGGGGCCGGACGAAATGGGGGTGGGCGTACGGCACGTCGGTCGCGGCGGTGATCGCCGGGACCTCACCTCGGCGGAAGAAGTCGAACGTGGAGTAGGAGGCGCCCCGGTCGGCGGGTTCGTTCACGGCGGCCGTGAAGTCGTCGGGCCAGGTGCGGGCGACGGCCTCGAAGAGGGTCTCGACCTCGCTGCCCATCCAAGTGCCGGCCATCGCCCACGTGGCGGGATGGTTGGTGACGATCTGGGCGCCCCGGGCGCGGTCCCAGTAGGCGTTGTGGAGGATGCCATGGTGGCCGGGATAGGCGCCCGTCATCATCGTGGTGTGGTTCGGCAGGGTGACGGTCGGGAACGACGAGAGGCATCCGTGGTCCAGGACCGTGCCCATGGCGGCGAGGCGGCCCATGTGCGGGAGGGCGCCGGCGTCCATGAGGTCGTACAGGACGTTCGCGTTCGCCCCGTCGAGGAGGAAGAACACGGTGTGGCGGGGGGCCTCGGAGGGATCGAGGAGGTCTCCGCGGACATGGCCGTCCTGGCGGGCGAGGAGGACGCCGGGAGCCGTCTCTCCTGTGACGGTGCGGCCGGGCCGGGGGGCGACGCCCATGGCGGCGGCGAGGGTGGGAGCGAGGTCCACGTTGCGGACGGCGCCGTCGCGCCGGCCGTCCGCCCGGAACCCCCGGCCGGCGAGCACGAGTGGGGCGCGGGCCTGCACGACCCCGAGGGAGCCGTGCTCCCCCAGGTGGCCGCCCTGGTCTTCCCAATTGTGGGCGGCGGAGTGCACGGCGACGACGTCGGGGGCGTTCGGGTCGTCGAAGACCTGGCTGATCGACTCGAAGGCGTTCGGGTAGTGGTTCTCCGCCGCCGAGGGGAACGGATGCGTGCGCTCCTCGGCGAGGGGGGCGAAGGCCGCCGGGTCCTGGTGGCCGAGCGGGTCGCGCCCGGAGTGCTCCACGACCTCGTAGCGGTACGCTCCCCCGTCGCCCGCGCGGCGGAACACGAGGCGGCCGTCGGCGCCGACGACGGCGTACGTGGCGGGCTCGCGGCCCCGGGCGAGCGCCATGTCGCATATAGGGGCGATGTCGGGGGATGCGAGGACGTCGCATGCCAGATCGACGTCGGGGTGTCTCTCCACGTGGTCTCCCGGAAGACGGCCGCTGCCGGGAAGCTACCCCTTGGCCGCCGCAGGCGGACCGGAGCCCCACGTTTGACCACGTGTTCCGGGGGCCCTAAGCTTGCTGGTCGCCGTTCTGCGGGCCCCGCGGAGCGCAACTACTTCTTCCGCTTGGAGAATCGGTGCGGACCTATACGCCGACCCCCAGAGACCTGACGCGCTCGTGGCTCCTGATCGACGCCGAGGACAAGGTGCTCGGTCGCCTCGCCACGGAGATCGCCGGCCTCCTGCGCGGCAAGCACAAGCCGCAGTTCAGCTACCACATCGACTGCGGCGACCACGTCGTGGTCGTGAACGCCGCCAAGCTCGTCGTCACGAGCGGCAAGGAACTGCGGGAGGTGAGGTACCGCCACTCGGGATACCCGGGGGGTCTGAAGTCCCGCAGCCTCGCGGACGAGATCGCCCGTCACCCCGAGGAAGTGCTCCGGCGGGCCGTCAAGGGCATGCTCCCCCGGAACCGCCTCGGCCGGGCCATGCTCAAGAAGCTGAAGATCTACGCCGGCCCCGAGCACCCGCACGAGGCCCAGTTCAAGGGGACGCCGGGCGAGCCGAACTCCCGCCGTGCCGAGAGGGACGCCAAGAAGGCCGAGGCGAAGGCGGCGGCCGCCAAGACCCGTAAGCCGGCCGCGAAGAAGGCGGCGAAGAAGCCCGCCGCCAAGCCCGAGACCGAGCCCGAAACCGCGGAGGCCGCTGCCGAGGCGCCCGAGTCGGACGCCGTCCCCGCGGCGGAGGCCGCTGCCGAGACTCCTGAGTCGGACGCCGTCCCCGAGGCGGAGGCCCCGGCTGCCGAGGCGCCCGACGCGGAGGTTGCCACCGCGGGGGCCGTTCCCGATGCAGAGGCCGCTGACGTGCCCGCGGGCGAAGACGACCAAGACGCAGCCGAAAAGGCGGAGGACTGACGACATGGCCAAGCCGCTCTGCCAGACCACCGGCCGGCGCAAGGAGGCCGTGGCGCGGGTGCGCATGCGCCCGGGCGCCGGAGCGATCACCATCAACGGGCGCTCGCTCGAGGACTACTTCCCCTCCGAGACGCACCGCATGATCATCACCGAACCCCTCCGGGCCACCGAGTCCGTCGAGGCCTACGACATAGACGCCACGATCCGGGGCGGGGGCATCTCCGGCCAGGCCGGGGCCCTGCGCCTCGGCATCGCCCGCGCTCTCATCGACGTCGATCCTGACCAGCGTCCGGTCCTGAAGCGGGCAGGCTTCCTCACGCGGGACGCCCGCGCCAAGGAGCGCAAGAAGTACGGACTCAAGAAGGCCCGGAAGGCTCCGCAGTACTCGAAGCGGTGATCCCCCGTTTCGGCACCGACGGCATCCGCGGCGTCGCGAATGCCGAGCTCACCCCGGAACTCGTGCTCGCCCTCGGGCGGGCCGCGGCGCCTGTGTTGGCCGGAGGAGTCGAGGGGCGCCCTTCTGTCGTCGTGGGACGGGACACCCGGGCGTCGGGGCCCCTGCTCGTGGCGGCACTGGCCGCGGGCCTGGCTTCGGCAGGAGCGGACGTCCTCGACGTCGGCGTCGTGCCCACGGGCTGCGTGGCCGTGCTCGTGCGGGAGTTGGGGGCCACCGCCGGGGCCGTCGTGTCGGCCTCGCACAACCCGGCTCCCGACAACGGCGTGAAGTTCTTCGCCGCTGCGGGCCAGAAGCTCCCCGACGAGGTCGAGGCCGCTGTCGAGGCCGGCCTGGAAGCGGTTCTCGCCGGCGGGTTCCCCGGGGGTCGTCCCACGGCCGGTGACGTCGGGGCGATCACGTCCGCCCTCGACGCCGTGGAGCGCTACCGCAGCGTTCTCTCCGCCACGGTGGACACCCCCCTCGCCGGCCTTCACGTGGTCGTGGACACCGCCAACGGCGCTGCCCACGTGGTCGGTCCCGCAGCTCTTGCCGCCGCCGGTGCCACGGTTGACGTCGTGAACGACAACCCCGACGGCCTCAACATAAACGCCGCCTGCGGGGCCACCGCACCCGAGGGCCTGGCGACCACGGTCACGGAGCGGGGTGCCCATGTGGGTCTCGCTTTCGACGGCGACGCCGACCGGTTGATCGCCGTCGACGAGGCCGGCCGCGTGGTCGACGGGGACCACGTGATGGCGCTGCTCGCCGTCGACCGCAAGGAGCGGGGTCGCCTCCCGGGCGACGCCATCGTGGCCACTGTCATGAGCAACCTCGGTCTCCGGCTGGCGATGCGCGAACACGGCATCGACGTCGTGGAGTCGCCTGTCGGGGACCGCAACGTCCTCGTAGAGCTGGAACGGCACGGTCTCGTCCTCGGGGGGGAGCAGTCCGGCCACGTCGTGTTCACGGATCTCGCCCCCACCGGTGACGGCGTCCTCACGGCTCTGCAGGTCTGCCAGGCGATGGTGCGCTCCGGCCGGCCGCTCTCGGAGCTCGCCGCCGTGATGACTCGCCTTCCCCAGGTGCTCGTGAACGTCCCGCTCGCCGACCGCTCCCGCCTTGACGGCGCCGTCGCCCTCTGGGCGGCTGTCAAGGCCGTCGAGGGGGAGTTGGGCGACACGGGCCGTGTCCTCGTGAGGCCGTCGGGGACGGAGCCCAAGTTGCGCATCATGGCCGAGGCCCCCTCGGAGGCTACGGCTCAGGACGCCGTCGACCGTGTGGCCGCCGCCGCCCGCACCCTGGCCTGATCACCCGCAGCCGATCCGCCGTCGAGTGAGCAACCAGCGGAGCCGGGCGGATTCCCCGGGTTCTGCAGGAAACTCCTCGGCACCAGCGAAGATCTAACTGTTCCGGATGACGCACCCGTCACCAGCGCCCGGTGACCGCTTGGGGGGGCACTCGGTTCCCGATGACGACAGGGGAAGACATGCAGGCCAGCGCCTATCTCCGGGGGGTTCCGGGTAGCTCGGAGCCGGATCTGTGGTACCAGCGCCTCGACGTCGAGGGCACCCGGCGGATCCAGCCGGCCCAGACGGACTCCAATCCGGGTGACGGCCCCCTCATGGTGGCCGGTCCGGTGTCCGACCGGGCCCTCATGACGCCCGGTTCCGCCGTGCTCGTGGCCGCCTCCCTCCCCACGATGGCGCGGGCCATGCGCTCCGCCCGGCGGGTGGAGCGCACGTGGCGCTACTACACGTACCCGGAGTTCCTCGAGGACACCACGGCGTTCTTCCAGCCCCCGCCACCCGGTGTGGAGCCCGTGGCGCGGCGTGTACGTGCGACCTTCTTCCGTCCCGCGGACGGCACCGTGGCGGACCTCTACGTCGCCAGCCCCTTCGAGCCGGTGAACCCCCGGATGCGCAGCGCATACCTCAAGGCCGAGGGCAACATGCTCGCCCACGCCCGCTACTGGCGTCACGAGTCCGGCCCCCGTAAGACCGTCGTGTGCGTGCACGGCTACATGGCGAGCAACCACGTCCTCAACACCGAGCTCTTCAAGGTGAAGTGGCTCTACGAGCGCGGCCTCGACGTCCTCCTCTACACCCTGCCGTTCCACGGCTCCCGGGCCCCGATCATCGACGGCCTCGGGTTTCCCAGCTTCGACCTCGGGCGCGTCGCCGAGGGCTTCGGCCATGCGATCTTCGACTTCCGCATCCTGGCGAACTGGCTGTTCGACCAGGGCGCTCCCAGTCTGGGTGTCATGGGCGCCAGCCTGGGCGGCTACTTCACCTCACTCGCCGCCGCGGTCGAGGACCGCCTCGACTTCGCGGTCCCCATCATCCCGGCGACGTCCCTCGTCGACGTCTGCGCCGAATGGTGGCCGGCGAGCCTGCTCCTCCAGGCGCTCCTCGCCCGCGTGGGCTGGACGATGGACGACGCCCGCCTCCACACGGCGGCGCACACCCCGCTGCAGTTCGCCCCCCGTCTCCCCAAGGACCGGCTCCTCATCATCGCCGCCAACCGGGACCTCCTCACCCGGCCGTACCAGGCGCAGCTCCTCTGGGAGCACTGGGACCGCCCCGAGATCCACTGGTACGCCGGTTCCCACGTCCTGCACGTGCGCCGCACCGCCTACCTCCGCCAGCTCGGCCGCTTCCTCGCCGGCATCGGGGCCTTCGACGCCCGCGGCGCCGAGATGGTCGAGGCCGCCGCCGGCTTCGACACCACCGCCGAGGCCGGCTGACCGGGGCGTCCGCGGCGCTACCGGGGCGTCTCCGGCGCCGGGGCTCGCGGCGGGAGCGGGGGGCGGAGCCCCCTCTCGAATGGCTAGCCTCCAGGGTCACATAGGCAGGACCGTCTCGCCGGCAACGGCGGGGGAGAGCGCCAGGCCCCGTCGTCCACGGCGGGGTGACGAGGAGGAGGGTTCATCGAGTTCTCGGCGGATACCCTCCCGGCCGCCACAGGTCGTGACCGTCGCCGTCAAAGACGGGGAGTGACCCCCGCGACAGAGCGGCGCCGGACAGTGGGGTCCTCGGCACGTGCCGGGGCCCGTCCTGCCGGCACGTAGAGCGCGCCTTGGCGTGCCCGTCCCGTGGAGGCACCGTGTGCGGCATCGTCGGCTATGTGGGTGACGAACCCGCCGTCCCCATCCTTCTCGCCGGTCTCGAACGCCTCGAGTACCGTGGCTACGATTCCGCCGGTGTGGCGGTCGTGGACACCGGCGGCGACGGCGAGGGCCGTCTCCGCGTCGTCCGCCGCCAAGGGCGTCTCGCCGACCTGGCGGCCTGCGCCGACCTCGTCGGCCTCGCCGGCCGGACGGGAATCGGCCACACCCGCTGGGCCACCCACGGCCGCCCCAGCGAGGCCAACAGCCATCCGCACCGGGACCCGTCCGGGCGCGTTGCCGTCGTGCACAACGGGATCATCGAGAACCATCAGGAGTTGCGGCGCCGGCTCACTGCCGGGGGGGCCGTCTTCGCCAGCGAGACGGACTCGGAGGTGATTGCCCATCTCGTCGCCGGTGCCCTCGTCGCCGGGGCCGGCGACCTCGTCACGGCCGTGCGGAAGGCGATCGGCGAGCTCGAGGGGGCCTTCGCGATCGCCGCGGTGTCTGTGGACGAGCCGGGTGTGATCGTGGGCGCCCGGCGCGAGGCCCCGCTCGTGGCCGGTGTCGGCGACGGCTGTGGGGTGTTGGCCTCGGACATCCCCGCCATCCTCGCGCAGACCCGCGACGTCGTCGTCGTCGAGGACGACGAGATCGTCGAGGTGCGCCCGGGCGGCCTCCGGCTCGAGTCGGTCGCGGGGGCGGTGCTGGAGCCGGCTTGGCGGCGCGTCGAGTGGGACCTCGCCGCCGCCGAGAGGGGCGGGTACCCGGACTTCATGCTGAAGGAGATCCACGAGCAGCCCGAGGCGCTCGCCGACACCCTGCGGGCGCGCCTCGACGACGCGGGCCGACTCACGCTCGACGAGGTGCGGCTGTCCGAGGACGACCTGCGGCGGGTGGACAAGGTGGTCGTGGTCGCCTGCGGAACCAGCTACCACGCCGGCCTCGTCGCCAAGTACGCCCTGGAGCGCTGGGCCCGCCTGCCCGTGGAGGCCGAGATCGCCTCGGAGTTCCGCTACCGCGAGCCGGTCGTCGACGGGCGCACCCTCGTGGTCGGCATCAGCCAGTCCGGCGAGACCGCCGACACCATCGCCGCCTGCCGTCACGCCGCAGAGGCGGGGGCGGTCGTCGTGGCCGTGAGCAACGTCGTGGACTCCACGATGGCCAGGGAGGCGGGCGCGGTCGTGTACACGCACGCCGGCCCCGAGATCGGTGTCGCCGCCACGAAGACCTTCACCTGCCAGATCGCCGCTCTCCAGCTCTTCGCCCTCTACCTGGCCCAGGCCCGTGGGACGCTGGACTCCGAGGCGATCTCTCCGATCTGGAAGGAGCTCCAAGAGGTGCCCCGGCTCGTCGCCGGCGTCCTCGCCGACACTTCGGTGATCGAGGACGAGGCGCGCCGCTGGGACGGTGTCGAGGACGCCTTCTTCCTCGGCCGGGGCGCCGCCTACCCCGTGGCGCTCGAGGGGGCGCTGAAGATGAAGGAGATCTCCTACGTGCACGCGGAGGGCTACCCGGCGGGGGAGCTCAAGCACGGCCCTCTGGCCCTGATCGAGCCTGGCGTCCCGGTCGTGGCAGTCGTGACGCCCAGCGAGGTGAGCCGCAAGACGCTCTCGAACGTGGCCGAGGTCGCCGCCCGGGGCGGGCGCATCATCCTCCTCGCCTCCCCCGGTGAGGAGGGCACCGAGGTGGCCGAGGTCGTCTTGGCCGTCCCCTGTCTCCACGACCTCGTCGCCCCCATCGTGGACGTCGTCCCCCTCCAGCTCCTCGCCTACCACGTGGCGCGCAACCGGGGCCTTGACGTGGACAAGCCCCGCAATCTCGCCAAGACCGTGACCGTGGAGTAGCCGCGCACGAGGGGCTCCGCCCCCCGGGCCCCGGGCAGGCGGTTGGGGGGGGTGGGGGGGCGCGGGGAGGGGCGCGGCGGGACGCGCGCC
>CAYJLW010000076.1:11214-20497 GCA_964370965.1 uncultured Acidimicrobiia bacterium
CCCCCGGGCCCCCCCCCCCCCGGCCCCCCGCCGGGCGCCGGGCCCCCCCCCCCCCCCCCCCCCCCCCCGGGCACCCCCCACAACGACCCGGCGGCCGACGCGCGACGGCCGTGGCGTAGCCTCCGGGGATGCACGAGATCGTGCTCACACCCGCGCGGATGGCCGAGGCCGACCGGCGCACGATCGCGGGCGGGGTCCCGGGGGCTGTCCTCATGGAGCGGGCCGGCCGGGCCTGCGGTGCCGGCGCCCTCCGCCTCGTCGGCGGCGCCGGCGGACGGCGTTTCGTCGCCCTGTGCGGTCCGGGCAACAACGGCGGCGACGGTTTCGTGGCCGCCCGTCACATCGCCGAGGCCGGCGGTCACGTCCGCGTCCTCCTCCTCGCGGATCCCGACACCGTGGCGGGCGACGCCCGTGTCCACATGGAGCGCCTCGCCGCGGTAGGTCTCTCCGGGGAAACCTGCACGGGCGACGTCCCGCCGGCGGACTGCGTGATCGATGCTCTCTTCGGCACGGGGTTCACCGGTGTCCTGGAGGGCAGGGCAGCGAAGGTCGTGGATGCCTTGAACGCGTCCGGGGCCGCCGTCCTCGCCGTCGACGTCCCGTCGGGTGTGAACGGTCTCACCGGCGCCGTGACGGGCCCGGCGGTGAGAGCCCACGTCACCGTCTGTATGCAGGCACGCAAGACGGGCCTCGTGCTCGAACCCGGGGCCCGCCTCGCCGGGGAAGTCGAGTGCGTCGACATCGGCATCGACCCCGGGCAGCCCGACGCCCTCCTTGGCGACCCGGCCGCCGCCGTCGCCGCCCTGGCAGTGCGCGATCCCGACGCCCACAAGTGGGCCGCCGGATCCGTGCTCGTCGTGGGCGGGTCCGTCGGGATGAGCGGCGCGCCCGCTCTGGCGGGCACCGCCGCCCTGCGCGCCGGGGCGGGCCTCGCGGTGGCCGCCGTACCCGGGCCGGTGCAGGCCCTGACGGCGGCACGCTCCGAGGAGCTCATGGTGCGTGCTCTGCCCGCCCAGGAAGGTCGTCTCGCCGCCAGGGCCCCCGACGCGATCGGCGGCCTGGAGCGTTTCGGGGCTGTCGCCGTCGGGCCTGGCCTGGGCAGGGGCACGGATGTCGCCGCCGCCGTGCGTCGCCTCCTGGCGGAGGTGACCGCGCCCCTGGTCCTCGACGCGGACGGCCTCAACAACGTCACCGGGGCGGATCTCGCCCGGCGGGTGGGCCCCACGGTGGTGACTCCACACGAAGGCGAGTTCGTCCGTCTGGGCGGCGATCTCGGCGCCGGGGAGAACCGCCTCGGCGCGGCGCAGGTAGCTGCGGACGCCTGGCGCGTGGTCGTTCTCCTGAAGGGCCCGGCGACGATCGTGGCCGCGCCCGGGCGGGCGCCGGTGGTCTGCCGGGAAGGCGGCCCGGAGTTGGCGACGGCCGGCTCCGGCGACGTCCTCACCGGTTGCGTGGCCGCCTACCTTGCGCGCGGCGCCGACCCGTTCGACGCCGCCGTGGCCGCCGCCTGCGTGCACGGCGTCGCCGGCCGTCTCGCCGCGGAGCGGACCCCGTGGATCGTCGCCGGTGACGTCCTTGCGCATCTGGGTCCCGCCGAAGAAGGCTTGCGGTCGTGAATCCCTCTGGAGCGCCTTTCCACAGGCAGACATGGGCGTCCGTGGACGTCGGCGCCATCGAGTCGAACGTGCGCGCCCTCGCCGGCCTCGCCGCACCGGCCGAGGTGTGCGCGGTCGTGAAGGCTGACGGCTACGGGCACGGGGCCGTCGCCTCCGCCCGGGCGGCGCTCGCCGGGGGGGCCACCCGTCTCGCCGTGGCGCTCGTCGAGGAGGCCGCCGAGCTCCGCGCCGCGGGAGTCACGGCGCCTGTCCTGCTGCTTTCGGAGCCCCCACCGGGAAGCGCGGACGCCTGCGCTGCCCTCGGTGTCGAGGTCACCGTCTACAGCGAGGACGCCGTGGCGGATCTCGCCGACGCCGCCCGGAGGGCCGGGCGGCCCGTGGCCGCCCACCTCAAGGTGAACACGGGCATGAATCGCGTGGGGGCGCCGCCCGAGCAGGCCGCCCCGCTGGCGAAGCTCATCGCCCACACCGACGGGATCGACCACGTGGGTACGTGGACGCATTTCGCCGTCGCGGACGAACCCGACAACCCGTTCACGCCCGAGCAGCGCCGCCGCTTCGACGCCGTCCTCGCCGGCCTCCGCGACGCCGGCATCGACCCGGGCGTGGTCCACGCCGCCAACTCCGCCGCCCTGCTCGCGGACGCCGACTCCTACCGTTACGACATGGTGCGCCCCGGGATCACCGTGTACGGCCTGGAACCGTCCCCGGCGCTGGCGGGTGAGACGGCGTCCCTGCGGCCCGCCCTCACGCTGCGGTCACGGCTCAGCACCGTGCGGCGCCTCAGCGCCGGAGAGGCCGTTTCGTACGGGCAGCGGTACCGACTCCGCCGGCCGGCGTGGGTCGGCACCGTGCCGATCGGCTACGCCGACGGTGTCCCCCGCCGCCTCGGCCCTGTGGGTCGCCTGCTCGTCGGGGGTCGCCGGCGGCCGATCGCGGGCACGGTCACGATGGACCAGATGATGGTCGACCTCGGCGACGACGGTGCCGAGGCGGGCGACGAGGTCGTCCTCATCGGCGCCCAGGGCGCCGAGGCGGTCACGGCGGCAGAATGGGCCCACTGGCTCGACACGATCACCTACGAGGTCACCTGCGCCGTCGGGCGGCGGGTGCCCCGCACGTACGTGGGGGAGTCCCCCCTTATGGAGGAGAGCTGACATGGGGAAGCTGAGCAAGCTCACGGCGCTCGCCGCCGGGGTGGGTGCCGGGTATGCGTTCGAGCGTCTGACGCGCAACCGCCTTCTCGGGGTGGACGACTACCGCCTGGCGTCGGACTACCGGCGGGAACCGGGCGAGGAGGGCCATGTGGCGGGTCCCCACGGCGAGGTCTATTGGCATGCGGCCGGGGAGGGCGAGCCCCAGTTCCTCTTCGTGCACGGTGTCACGCTGGACGGATCGATCTGGCAGGCCCAGATGGACGCCCTCCGCGTCGCCCACCGGGTGGTGGCGATCGACCAGCGGGGCCACGGTCGCTCCGCGGAGCTCGAGGGCCCGGTGGAGCTCTCGCACCTCGCCGACGACTTGGCCGCGGTGATCACGTCCCTGGACATGCGCGACGTGGTGGTCGTGGGCCACAGCATGGGCGGCATGGTCACCCAGCAGTTCCTCGTCGACCACCCCGACCTGCGCGAGGAGCGCCTCCGGGGCGTCGTCCTCGTCGACACCCGGCCCAACGGCCGCATGGTGACCGGCAACGGTGTCACGTTGCTGGAGGAGCTCGCCCACGTCGAGGAGCGCCACTCGGCCAAGATCGCGCACCAGGTCATGCGACTGCCCGTGAGCAAGTTCGTGGACAACGACGCCTCCCGGTTCGTCGCCCGCCTCGGCTTCGGGCGGCGGCCACCGCGCGGGGCCGTCGAGTACACGCACGAGCTCATGTCCACATGCCCGGAGCAGACCCTCGAGTTCGCCGTCCACGGCGTCCTGGGATTCGACGTCACCTGTCACCTGCCGGACGTTCCCACCCCCGCCCTCGTCGTCCACGGGAGCTGGGACCTCCCCGTTCCCCTTCCGGCGGGCCGCCAGATCGCCGGGCTCCTCCCGAACGCCCGCCTGGAGATCCTCCCCGGTGCCGGCCACATGCCCATGTACGAGGCTCCCGAGGCACTCACCCGCCTCATCGAGGACTTCGCCGCGTCACTGCCGCCCGTGGGCGCCGTGGCCGAGCCCGCCCGCACGGCCTGAGGCGGGTCGGGGGCCCCGGTGGCCCGGGCGTCAGGCGTCGGCGACGGGGCGGGTCGTCTCGAGGCGCCCGAAGCGGGCGAAGTCGCGGTCGAAGGTGGCGACGACAGCGCCCTGCTCCATCGCCAAAGCCGCCACGTAGGCGTCAGCGGCGAGGTCGCCGCGTGCGTCGTCCTCGGTGCAGAGCGTCTCGAAGATCGAGAGGTGCCCGTCACCGGGGACCGTGGGCACTGAATGCGGATGGGCTCTCACCGCCCGCAGGAACGAGAAGGCCTCGGCCGCCGTCGACGGCACCCGGAAGACCCGCCGATGAGTCGTGATGCGCACGAAGGACGCCCAGACGGTGTCCGGGACCGTGAAGCGGCCGGTTCCCGCGAGCAGGGTGTCGAACCAGGGCCGCACCATCTCGTGGTGGGGGTGGTCGCCCCGGTAGGCGGCGACGAGAACGTTGACGTCCAGGAGGATCACCTGAGCTGCTCGACGGGGCGGTCGTCGTCCAGGACTTCCAGCGTCGCCCGGGTCGAGCTGAGATCGACGCCGGGGCGCACGCCGGTTCCGCGGGTGAAGACGGGGACCGTGGGCCGCTCAGCCTCGGCGTGGCCGCCGGCCAGTTCCCGACGGAGCGCCTCCTCGATGAGCTCGCCCAGCGTGAGGCCGAGTCGGCGCGCCCGTTGCCTCGCCCTCTCCAGCAGCTTGTCGTCGACGGAGACCGTGGTGCGCATGATGCGTATGCTAGCGCATCATGCGCACCACCGGGTGAGGGGGATTCCGCCCGCCCCCGCCTGGCTACGATGGCTGTGCCCCGTCCCGACGAGCGCGACATGTGGGGGGACGACCGATGACCGACCTCGAAGCGCTGGCCCAGGAAGCAGCCGGGTGCCGGAAGTGCGGGCTCTGCGGCACCCGTACGCGGGTCGTCTTCGGCGTGGGATCACCGCGGGCCGACCTCATGTTCGTGGGCGAGGCGCCCGGGTTCCACGAGGATGCACAGGGCATCCCGTTCGTGGGGGCGGCCGGCCGGCTCCTCACCGGCCTCTTGGGCGAGATCGGCCTGGGTCGCGACGACGTGTACATCGCGAACGTCCTGAAGTGCCGCCCCCCGGCCAACCGCGACCCGCTGCCCGCCGAGATCGAGGCCTGCACGCCGTACCTCGAACGCCAACTCGACCTCGTCGACCCCGGCGTGGTCGTGACGTTGGGCAACTTCGCCACGAAGTACCTCCTGCGCACGGCCGAGGGCATCACCAGGTTGCGGGGCCGGCGGTTCCGCTACCGCGGGGGCGGCCTCGTCCCGACGTACCACCCGGCGGCCGTCCTGCGGGGCGGGGAGCGCAGGATGGAGGAGATACGAGCGGACTTCCGGGTCGTCCGCCTCACGCTCGACGAGCTCGCGGCCCCGCCGGCGACCGTCGACGTCGCCGAGACCGGCCCCGGCAGCGAGACTCCCCCCGGCGGGGGTACTGCTGTGGAGAACGACGGCGAGAGGGCGCAGCTTGGTCTCTTCTGAGGCGCTCCGGGTGCGCAGCCCGTCGGCGGCGGCGACCGCCGCGCTCGGAGAGGCGGTCGCCCGGCTCCTCGCCCCTGGCGACGTCGTCGTCCTCGGCGGCGAGCTCGGTGCCGGCAAGACCACCTTTACGGGGGGCGTCGCCCGCGCCCTGGGGGTGTCCGGGCCCGTGACGAGCCCGACGTTCACCATCTGCTCCGAGCACGCCGGCGGCAGCGGCGAGCCCGTGCTCGCCCACCTCGACCTGTACCGCCTGGAGCGCCTGTCGGAGCTCGAGGACGTCGGCATCGACGAGATCCTCGGAGGGGAGTGCGTCGTGGTCGTCGAGTGGGGTGACACGGTGGGCGCCTTCCTGGGGGCCGACCGTCTCGAGATCGACCTCACCTACCCCAGCGGCGAGAGCGAAGAGGTCCGTGACCTCACGGTCGTGGGCTACGGCCGGCGCTGGGCGGTGGCCTGGACGCGGCTCCGCAAGGCGGTCGCCGACTGGGAACGCGAATCCGGGGCGGCCGCCTGATGCTCCTCCTGGCGATCGTGTCGTCCACGCCGCAGGCTTCGGTCGCGCTGGGCGGGCCGGGGTGCGTCCTGGCCCGGGCGTCCCTCGGGCGCCCCCATGCCCACGCCGAGTTCCTCGCTCCGGCGATCCGCTTCTGCGCCGAGCAGGCCCGCGTCGAACTCGACCAACTCTGCGGTGTCGCCGTCGACTGCGGGCCGGGCCTGTTCACCGGCCTCCGGGTGGGGATCGCCACCGCAAAGGCGGTTTCACTCACGCTCGGGATCCCGATCGTGAGCTTCCCCAGCCTCGACCTCCTCGCTTTCGGGGCCCGCTTCACGCGCCGGGAGATCTGTGCCGCCGTCGACGCCCGCCGCGACGAGGTGTTCACGGCCCGCTACCGACCCACGCCGGGGGGGGTGGAGCGGGTCTCGGAATACGAGGTCTGCAGCCCCGAGACGCTGGCCTGGGACCTCGCTGCCCACGGACGTGACGTCCTCGTCGTCGGCGACGGCGGCCTCGTCCACTCCGACGTCTTTGCCCATGTCGAGGGGGCCGTTCTCGCCGACACCACGTACGCCCATCCGTCGGCGGCGGCGGCCCTGGAGCTCGCCGCCGCTCGCTTCGGGCAGGAGGACTTCGGGCGGCCGGCGGACGTCGCCCCGATGTATCTGCGCCGTTCCGAGGCGGAGATCAAGTGGGACGAGCGCCGCGCCGGGGCCGGGGGAGGCGGGACATGAGCACCGACGCCCTGACTGTGACGCTCACGCCAATGCGGGGCTCGCACCTCGACCGCGTGCTCGAGATCGAGGCGCAGTCGTACCCGAAGCCCTGGACTCCTTCCCTGTTCCGTTCCGAGATCGCCCTGCGCACGTCCCGGGCGTACTACGTGGCCCTCGTCCACGGCGACGTCGTCGGCTACGGCGGGCTCATGATGGTGGGCGACGAGGGCCACGTCACCAACGTCGCCGTGGACCCGGAGCGGCGCCGCCAGGGCATCGCCACTCGCCTCCTGGTGCAACTCGTCCGGGAGGCGATCCGCCGCGGCGCCCAGCGCTTCACCCTGGAGGTGCGCACCTCGAACGAGGCGGCGCAGGCGATGTACCGCAGCTTCGGTCTCGCGCCCGTAGGGATGCGGCGCCGCTACTACAGCGACACGGGCGAGGACGCCCTCGTCATGACTGCCACGGAGATCGCCGGAGCGCCCTACGTCGGCCGTCTCCGGGCCCTTGCCGACGCTCTGCCGGGCGCCACGGTCGTCGAGGCGGCCCCGCCGTGGTGAGCGCAGGGGGCGGCAACGCTGCCTTCTTCGCCGGAGCGCGGAGCACCGCCCCTCACGCGACGTGTCGCCGTCCGATCCGTCACGGGGAGGACGTGTGCCCCTGATACTCGGGATCGAGTCCTCCTGCGACGAGACCGCCGCCGCAGTCGTCGCCGACGGCCGCATGGTCATGTCCAGCGTCGTCGCCAGCCAGCATGACACGCACGCCCCCTTCGGAGGTGTCGTGCCCGAGCTCGCCGCCCGCGCTCACGTGGAGCGCATCGACGGCGTGATCTCCGACGCCCTCGCCGTGGCCGGCACCGTTCCCCGCCGACTCGACGCCGTCGCCGTCACGACCGGTCCGGGCCTCGCCGGGGCGCTCCTCGTGGGGGTGGCGGCGGCGAAGGGCGTGGCGCTGGCGGCCGGCCTTCCGCTCGTGGGCGTGAACCACGTCGCGGCCCACGCGTACGCGAACGTGATCGACTACCCGGACTTCGCTCCGCCCGCCGTCGTCCTCGTGGTCTCCGGGGGCCACACGGTCCTCGCCCTGTGGCGTGACGACTGGGGCTTCGACGTCCTCGGCCAGACCGTCGACGACGCCGCCGGGGAGGCCTTCGACAAGGTGGCCCGCTACCTCGGTCTGGGCTACCCGGGAGGCCCGGCCATAGACCGCCTCGCGGCCGATGGCGACCCGGGTGCCCTGTCCCTGCCCCGCGCGATGCGCCGCGAGGGCCACGACTTCTCCTTCAGCGGCCTCAAGACAGCCGTCGTGCGGGCAGTGCGGGCGGCGGACGACTCCGGAACGCCGTGGGATGCCGCGGACGTGGCGGCGTCGTTCCAGGCTGCGGTCGTGGACGTCCTCGTGGAGAAGACGATCAGGGCCGCCGGCGACACCGGGGTCGCCAGGGTCGCCCTCGCCGGGGGGGTGGCGGCGAACTCGCTGCTCCGCCTGGAGCTGGAAGCCGCCTGCATGGAGGTCGGCCTGGGCTGCAATGTCCCCAGCCTGGGCCTCTGCGGGGACAACGGGGCGATGATCGCGTCCGCCGCCGACCGCCGTGTCGCCGCCGGGGACTTCGACGACCTCGACGTCGGAGTCCGCCCGACCTGGCCCTTGTGACGGAGGGGACTCCGTCCCCTTTCCGGCCCCGCCGTCCCGGAACCGGGCCGCGGGAGATTTGACGGGGCTGACGCTCGCGAATACTCTCTGCTAGCACTCGGCTATCGTGAGTGCTAACTGCGTCCGGTCGTGTCGTCCGCACGGCCACAAGGAGGATCAATGAACCTCAAGCCCCTGCAGGACCGGGTGATCGTTCGCCCCAAGGAGAGCGAGGAGATGACGGCGTCGGGAATCGTCATCCCTGACACCGCCAAGGAGAAGCCCCAAGAGGGCGAGGTCCTCGCTGTCGGCCCCGGCGACTACCGCGACGGCAACCTCGTCGAGGTCGGCGTGAGCGTCGGCGACGCCGTCATCTACTCCAAGTACGGCGGCACCGAGATCACCGTCGACGGTGAGGACCTCCTCATCCTCACCTCCCGCGACATCCTCGCCGTCGTCGAGCCCACCAAGAAGAAGAAGTAAGAGAGGCCACCGAACATGCCGAAGATCATCCGTTTCGACGAGGACGCCCGGCGCGGCCTCGAGTCCGGCGTCAACAAGCTCGCCGACGCCGTCAGGGTCACGCTCGGGCCCCGCGGCCGCAACGTCGTCCTCGAGAAGAAGTTCGGGGCGCCCACCATCACCAACGACGGCGTCACGATCGCCCGCGAGGTGGAGCTCGACGACCCCTACGAGAACATGGGGGCGCAGCTCGCCAAGGAAGTCGCCACCAAGACCAACGACGTCGCCGGTGACGGCACGACGACCGCCACCCTCCTCGCCCAGGCGATGGTGCGAGAAGGCATGCGCAACGTCGCCGCGGGTGCCAACCCGATGGACCTGAAGAGGGGCATCGAGGCAGCGGTCGAGGCCGCCGTCTCCGCCCTGGAGAAGATGGCCCGCGACGTCGAGGGCAAGGCCGAGATCGCCAACGTGGCGTCCATCTCCGCCAACAACGACCGCGCCATCGGCGAGGAGATCGCCGAGGCCATCGACAAGGTCGGCAAGGACGGCGTCGTCACCGTCGAGGAGTCCAACACCTTCGGCCTCGAGCTCGACTTCGTCGAGGGGATGCAGTTCGACAAGGGCTACATCTCGCCGTACTTCGTCACCGACCCGGAGCGGATGGAGA
>CAYJLW010000077.1:0-20091 GCA_964370965.1 uncultured Acidimicrobiia bacterium
GGGCCTGTTGCTGATTTGTGGGTCCTGGTCGATGCGGTCGTCGGCTGGCCAGCGGACGCGCGTGTTCGGCTCGGCAGTTCAGCCGGCTTGGCGTAGCTTGCCGATGTTGTGGGCGGTGGCGACGAGGACCCATTCGGCGTTGACGGCGTCGAGGCCTCGGCGGGTGAAGCCGGTGATGCCGCGGATGGCTTTGGTGTGGGCGAAGTAGCTCTCGATGAAGTGTGAGCGCAGCTTGTAGCGGTCACGACCCTCGGGGGTCGCCAAGCGTCCGGCCATGGCATCTCGGGCGAGCTGAGATGAGCTGAGTTCCTTCGGCTTGTCGACTCGCCGCTTCCGTCGTGGGACCCCGATCGCCTCGACGCCTCCCCTTCGCCATTGCTTGAGCCCCTTGTAGGCGACCGCCTGGCACACGGCGAGCTCGTCGAGGTGATCTCGGACGTCGCCGTTGGTCGCGTCGACGGCTGCGAAGATCTCGCCTCGCCGTTGGCGCTCGACGGCCATCTCGGTGGCGATACGAGCCTCGTCCGTCTCGTAGGCCTCCCGCTCGGCTTCCTCAGCGGCGAGGTCACGCTCAGGCGCCTCGGTGGGCAGATCCCGCCGCTTGCCCGGAGCGATCAACACATCCCGGTCCTTGGCCCCAGCCGCTGCGATGTTGGCTTCGGTGAAGTAGCCGGCATCAGCCAACGTGGTGCCCACCTGGGTGTCGATGCCCGCCCCGGCGGCGTTCTCTTCCACGAGGTCGATCATCGGGTGCAGCTGATGGAAGTCGTTGCCCTCATTTGTTACCGACACCGCCACCACGACCCGGCCCGCTGCGCAGACCGCCTGGGCGTTGTAGCCCTGCACGCGCCCGCCCGTGGCGGTGTGCATGATCCGCGATTCGTCATCGGTGAGGTTCACCCGCTCGCGGCCCCCCTCTTCACTGTCGATCTTGCCCAACAGCTCCGCGATCCGAGCCGCCCGCTTGTCGGGATCCGCGAGCTCCGCCGGCAGCCCATGACCAGAGTTGCCCTCACCGAACAACGTGTCCTCCGCAGCGTCGGCTTCGGCGGCCGCGTCGAAGAAGCCCTGCACCTTCTCACGCAGCTTCTCCACATCGCGGTTCGCTCCCAGCGCTGCGTTGGCCGACATCTTCGTGCCGTCGACCGCAACGGTCTCCAAGGACACCAACCCCGCTTCGGCGCACAACCCCAGCACCTGCACGAACAACTCCGCCGCCACCTTCTCGTGACGCTGACGGAACCGGGCGATCGTGGTGTGATCCGGCGCCTTGTTCCCACAGATCACCCGAAACGCCACATCCTCAATGCAGGCCCGCTCGATGCGCCGCGACGACACCACCCCATTCGAATAGGCCCACACCAGCAACGCCAACAACATCCGGGGCGACACCGGCGCCCGACCCTGCCCCCCCAGCCGGTAGGTCGCTTCCAGGGCCGACAGATCCAGCCCCTCGACCAGCTCGATCACGAACCACACCTCGTGATCCTCCGGCAACCACGACCGCATATCGGGCGGCATCAAGAACAACTGATCACGATCCACCGGAACGAACCCATGTGCCATCCCCACATCATCGACGATCACAAGCGAAATCGCGAGCACCCAATCTGCAACAGGCCCATATCCGGAGGTGGGCTCCCCAGAACGGGGGTTTCGGGATTCCAGAACGGGGTTCCGGAACGGGAGGTCAGCGCCAGCCCGCCCGGGTGAGGAAGTCGCGCACCGTCGCCGCCAGTTCCTCGGGCCGCTCGAAGAGGGGTGGCTGCGTGAGGTCGTCCTCGACGAGCTCGGCGCCGGCGATTCGCTTCGCGTAGGCGCGGGCGATCGGGAGCGGGTGAACGGGGTCTTCGTCCCGTCCGATGACGAGCACGGGCAGGTCGAGCACCTCGATCTCGGCGAGGTCGTCGAAAGGAGCGTCGGAAGTGGCGCCCAGCATCGCCGCCACGAGCGAGGCCTCGTCGTGGACAGGCCACCGCGTGCGCATCTCGACGATCGCCTCCTCGGGGATGTCGGGGAGAGCCTCCTCGACGACGTCGACGGCCTTCGCCAAGCCGTGCTGGGCGATGAGGCCGGCGAAGGCGTGGAAGACGTTGTTGGCCGGGGGCGGCCCCCCGGCGAAGGCGGGCCCGGCCTGCACGAGCGCCGCCACCCGCTCGGGCCGGTCGAGCGTGGCCCGCAGAGTCGTGGCCGCCCCCATGGAGCCGCCGAAGAGCGCCACCTCCTCGATGCCGATGCCGTCGAGAAGACCCCACAGGTCGGCCGCCATCGCCGCGAACGTGTACTGGCCGGGGTCGGTGAGCGGTGTCGAGTGGGCGTGGCCGCGAGCGTCGTACGTGACCACGTGGTACGCGTCCCTGAGGAGACCGGCCCAGGACTCCTCCCGGTCGGCGGAGCCGGCGAGGCCGTGGGCGAAGACGACAGGCGGGCCCTCACCGCCGTCGCGGTAGTTGATCTCGATCCCATTGGGCAGGCGCAGCCGTGGCATCAGCTCACCCTAGAGGACCCGTGGATCCCGAACCCGCGAGAGCGAGGCGCATCGCAACAAGCCAGGTAGCGCCTGCTGGATCGGCCTTCGATCCGGGCAGGGTGGGGCCGTCACCGGGACTGAAGGTGCTCGACATGGACCTCTGTCCGTGGCGCACGCCGGGGAGTCGAGATCGTCTTGGTGAGGCAGCCCTCGGCGCACACGGCAGCGCACGGCCCGCTCCGCGGACTGCCAGTGGATCCTGGAGTTGCCCGAGCACGGGCTGTTGCGCCCGACTCGTCGCCGGTCAACGAGACCCCGGCCGCGCGGCGAACGTGCGCTCCCCCCACGAGGCGCCGCCCCCACCGGCGACCTCCCTCTGCAGCGCGCCCCGGCGTGGACTGACCAGGAGCGCGGGACGGCGCCCGCCTCCGGCTATCGGGGCCGGTGCACGCGCAGCCCACGTATCGGGGCGAAGTCCCTCACGTTCCGCGTGACAACGGCGAGGCCGTGAAGGAGTGCTGTGGCAGCGATCAGCGCGTCGGGGACACGGACGTCTGACTCCCGGCGGATCCGGCCCGCCCGCTCGGCGACCTCCCGATCCACGGCGAGCTCCTCGAATGGCTCCAAGAGCTCGCGCACGACCTTCTCGTCAGTGCGCCGCCCGGCGAACAGCTCGCAGCGGGTGACGACCGAGTAGTGCACGACGTTGCTTCCAGGACGCAACGGCCGATTTCCGCGGAGGTGGTCGATGAAGACGTCCGTGTCAATCAGGACCTCAGCCACGGTCCCACTCGTCCCGTGAGGGGGGCGCGATGTCCGGCAACGCCCCGAACGTCGATTCCAGGGCGCGCGTCGCGTCCACTGTCGTCGCGCCGAGGAAGGCGTCGAGCGCCTCCCGGACGACAGCGGCAAGGGTCTTGCCCTCACGCTCTGTCAGGGCGTCGATCTTCTCGCGCTGCCTTGGAGTGAGGTAGATCTGCGTACGGATCGCTGGCATATACAGCGCAGTATACGGCACATCCCCTTGTGCCGTCTACGCCGCCGGGACCGTTCCGCTCCCCGCCGCGGCGCCGCGGCGCTGCATGGGCCCGGCGGGGGGACCGAGGTGGCCGTCGGGGGTGACGGGGCGGTCGAAGGTGACCGTGTAGGCGCGGTCGGCGAGGCGGCCCCGCACGAAGCCCGGGTAGAGGCCGTAGTACTGACGGGCGGACTTGGTCCGCCACCGGTTGCAGTCCGCGCACCGGGTGGGCCGGAACGCCACCGTCATGCCGCCCTCGTAGACGGTGACGAGGGAGTAGCCCGAGGGGTACTCCTTCACGGAGAGGTTCTCGTGGAAGACGACGTCGGGGCGGGCGCCGGCGGAGACGTGTGCCCGGTGGGTGTGCCCGGAGAACACCGCGAGGACCTGGTCGGCGGGGGCGAAGGTCGCGCCAAGGGTGGCGAGGTCGCCCGCCCCCAGGTTGAAGTTCGGCCAGTACGGCCAGGAGTTCACGGCCTCCGCGGTGGCCGGATGGTGGAGGAAGACGAGGGTGGGTCTGTCGGTTTCGGTGGTGAGCGCCGTCTGCAGGAACGCCGCCGACTCCGCCGAGAGGTGGGCGGCGGCCGTGAGGGTGTTGTTGGAGTCGATGCCCACGAGGCGTACCGGTCCCACGTCGGCAGTCCAGTTCAACGGCTCTCCCGGCCCGTAGCCGAACGCCGCGGCGAAGCAGTCCCGGGACACGGGGTCCGCGGGCACGGCCGGGCAAGGGGCGTACAGGGGGCCGCGATCGGCGGCGTCGTGGTTGCCGCGCGTGACGTGGTAGCGGCGACCGCCGAGTGCGAAGGCGTCGAGAGCGGCCTTCACCTCCGCCACCGAGTCCGGTTCGTTCTCGCTCGTGAGGTCGCCGTTGGCGACGACCGCCGTGGCGCCGTCGGCGGCGGCCTGCTCCAGCGCCGCGCCGCCCGCGAAACGCCAGTAGGGGTTGGCGGGGTCGGCGGGGAAGCCGGGCGGGAAGTCCCCGAAGAGGATCCCCGAGACCCGCTCCCCGTAGTGGAGGTCGTTCATGACGGCGACGCGGGCGACCTCCGCCCCGGGCGGCCGGGCCAGGGTGTGCACCCACGCCGGACTCCCCAGAGGGGCGTCCGCGGACACGTTCACGGCCCGCACGCCGCCGGATAGGGCCTCGAAGTAGTACGTGGTGTCGGGCGCCAGGCCGCCCACCTCGACGACGTGGTAGGGGGTGGTCCCGGGCTCCGTGACGGCCGTCCATGTCGCGGCGTCCGGGGAGGTGCCATAGCGCACCACGGAGTCCGCCGCGACGGGCGTGAGCGTGCCGTCGGCCGCCGGGTACAGGGGGCTCCCCGTCGACCAGGACAGCGTGAAGGACGTGTCCGTGACCCCGAGCACCTCGAGGTTCCCGGCGTTGAAGTTGAGATCGGCGACGTTGGACCCCGCCCCCCGGGAGAGAAGCGTGAGGATCAACGCCATGAGAAACGTGAGCCCGCTCACCCCTCCAGGCTACGGGCCGGTCGCCCACGACGCCACTGGCATGCGGCGAGACCGCTCCGTGGGAGACGCCGCACGAAGCGCATCCGGAGACCGCTCCTACAGGACGAACTCGTCGAGGTCGGCGCCCAGGCGGAGGTCGCCGGTGTAGTCCCGGGCGATGCGGGCGGTGAGAGCGGCCTCGTCGACCACGGGCGGGAGGTGGTTCACGACGAGCATGCCCACACCGGCCCGCTGGGCGACGACGCCCACCTCCTCCTCGTTGGTGTGGTAGGTCGCCACACCGGAGGCGGCCTCCCCCTGGCGGAGGCCGAGGCGACGGGCCATCTCGATGGCGGCCTTGGGCATGCACTCGTGCACGAGGACGTCGGCCCCCCTGGCGGCCTCCAGGAGGGAGTCGCACGGGGCGGTGTCCCCGGAGAAGACCGCCACGCGGTCGCCCTCGACGAAGCGGAAGCCGAAAGACGGCACGATGGGCGGGTGGTGGACGAGGAACGCCTCCACGGCCCATCCGTCGCCGGCGACGACCGCCCCCTCGCCGATCTCGGTGACGTCGAATGAGATCCCTTCGCTCTGGCCTTGGAACTCGACCCGCTTGCGGATCGCGATGTCCTCCGCGAGGAAGGCGAGGGCGCCGTCGCAGGTCGCCTGCGTGCCCGGCGGGCCCCACACGGCGAGCGGCCGGGCGCGCCCCAGCACCCAGCCCGAGTTGGCGAGGGCGGGGAGGCCGAGCGTGTGATCGGAGTGGAGGTGCGTAAGGAGGACGCCGTCGACCACGGGGGCGGGCACGGCGGCCTCCATGAGACGCCGCACGGTGCCGTCGCCGCAGTCCACGAGAAGGCGCCGGTCGCCGATCTCCACGTACGAGCACGGCCCCGCCCGCCGGGGGTCGGGTGTGGGCAGGCCGGTGCCGATGAGGCGGATGCGCATCGGGTTCTCTCCGTTGTGAGCGGGCAGAACCCCCAGGGTAGGGGGACGGCCCCTGCCCCCGGACGGTCGGCGCCGTGGGTGCAGTAGGCGCAGCCGGCGCAGATCGCGGACACTCGTCCCGGGGCTCAGCCCGCCTTCGGCGCCGAGGTGGCGAAACGCCGGGCGAGCTCCAGGCCCCGCCGGGACTCCGCCACCACCTGCTCGTAGCCGGACTCCCCGAGACGCCCCACGATCTCGTCACGGCGCCTCTCGATCTCCTTCAGCCAGCGCTCGGCGACGGCGACGGCGGTCGCCGCCGTGAGACTCGGCTTCCGGCCGTCGTCGAAGAGCCAGGACTCCATGGCGTAGCGGGCGTCCTCCAGGGCGGGCACGGAGCGCCGGTCGACGTCGAAGAGGACGTGGCCGTTCTTGAAGCGGGCGACCCAGGTCTCCAGCCGCGGCGACGCCGTGGCGAGGTGGTCGTCGACGTCCCACGTGACCGTGCGCCCGACACTGCGGAACCCGCTGGGACGCTCCAACTCGGCCACGACCTTCGCCGGATCGGACGACTTCGCCGCCCGCATCGCCTTCAGGACGGCGTCCACAGAGGTGAACGCGGGCATCTCGAGACCCGGGTAATCCGGGGACGTGGAGCCGGCGACCGTGATCGTCCTGATGCCGTAGCGCTTGAAGAAGCCGAGGAGCCAGATCACGAAGTTCGGGTCGGCCTGGGTGCCCTCGGGGGCATGGGGCAGAGTCAGGATCGTGTCGTTCGTGCGTTCCGCCCCCAACTCCCGGTAGGCCCTCATGTAGAGCGTCTCCGTGCCGGCGACGACGGGGTGGTACCCGATGCGCCCCGCCGAGATCACCACCCGGGCGGAGTCGGCACCGAGGCCGAGGACCACCATGACCTCGCTGCCCGCCTCCTGCAGCCTGCGCACCTCCGACGTCATGTCCACCTGGCCGGCCTTGAAGCGCACCACCGGGGACGGCTTCACACCCTGCGCGGCGAAGCGCGCCCGGAGGTCGTCCACGGAAATGTCGGCGATGGCGTCGTCGGAGGCCACGACGCCGACCTTGCGCAGGCCCCGCTCGCCCACGAGGTACCCGGCGAGGACGTCGGCCGAGGAGCCCTGGGAGGCGTACCCGAACGTGTTCGGGTGCGACGCCGGGTCCAGGGACGGCGGCGACGCCACGGGAAGCATCACGGGCACCCGGAGGTCCGCGAGGAGGGAGGGCTCGAGGTAGGACAGCACGGGCGAGTCGATCACGATGGCATGCACATGGTCGACGTTCTGGAGCTTCGAGAGGCAGTTCTGCTCCACGCCGGGCTCGAAGCGGCCGTCGCAGGAGACGAGCCGGATCCGCCGCCCGTTCACCCCCTTGCGGTCGTTCCAGACGTCCACGGCGTAGCGGGCCCCGGCGAGCACGGCGTTCCCCACGTAGGAGACGTCGCCCGAGAACGCCCCCACGACACCGATCTTCACGTCGCCGCGAGACGGGGGCGCCGGCCCCGACCCCGTCGCGGCGTCACGGGGGGCCGAGCAGGCGGCGGCGAGCGGGGCAACGCAGAGGACGGCGACCAGGACGAGGAGCGTCGATCGGGACGTGTGCCCGGCGGCTGCGGGTCGCATGGGCCGAACGTACCCGGCCGAGACGGTCGTCCTCAATGAAAACCCCCTGAGAACTCGGCTGCGCACCGGCTCACCCGCCCGCCCCGCTCACCGGAGGCGGCGGTCGAGCTCGGCGCCGAGGCGCCCGGACAGGAGCCGCTCGGCGACGTCGCGGCGGCGGGCCGCCACTGTCTCCGGCGGGCGCGCCGTGACGCCGGCGCCGCCGAGGAGGTCGCCGTGCTTGGCGGCAAAGTAGAAGAAGATGGGGGTGATCTCGGCGAGGAGGTCGAGATCGGGAGCGAGGCTCACCACGGACGCGTTCAGGTAGAGCAGGTTCTTCATGAACAGCATGAGCTCCACCGGCGTCCGGAACCCGTGCTCGCTCAGGGTGGTGACCACGAGGCCGACGGCGCCGGCGAGGTCGTCGAGGCCGATGTTCTCGGCGTCCTCGAGGAGGCGACTCTCGATGCGGCCCGCGTGCCGCTGCAACGAGCGCACGAGCGCCGCCGTGTCCGTGCCCGGCGGGAACGCCCCGAAGTCCTCCATGGCCCCGACCTGGCCGTCGACGTCCCCGGCGACGGCGGCTGTGATGAAACGGACGAGGGCGAGGCGCTGGGGCACGCTGAGACGTCCCACGATGCCGTAGTCGAGGAGGCCGAAGGCGTCCGGGGGCATCACGAGGAGGTTGCCGGCGTGAAGGTCGCCGTGGAAGACGCCGTAGACGAGCGTCCCCTCCAGCACCGCCCGGATCCCGAGGGAGATGAGCCGGCCCGTGTCCACACCGGCGTCGAGGACGGCAGCGGGTTCGGAGTACGGGATGCCCGAGAGGCGCTCCATCACGAGGACCTTGCGGGTGACGTACGGGGGCAGCGGCCGGGGGCAGCGCACGTAGTCGAGGCCGGCGTGTTCGAGGGCGGCGCCGATCTCGCACATGTTGAGCGCCTCGATGCGGAAGTCGAGCTCCTGGAGGGCCATGGTGGCGAAGAGCTCCACGAACGCCGGCGGGTTCACGATGCCGAGCCGGCGGAGACGGTCGAGGAGCGCCGCCTGCCAGGCCATGACTGCGATGTCGGAGCGGAAGCGGCGCCTGATCCCGGGGTGCTGCACCTTGACGACGACCTCGCGGCCGTCGGGCAGCGTGGCAAGGTGCACCTGGGCGATGGACGCCGACGCCAGCGGACGCTCGTCGAAGGCGTCGAAGACGTCCCCTACGGGCCCCAGCTCCGCCTCGATCGTGGCCCGCACGGTGGCCGCGTCGTCGGCGGGAACTGCGTCGCGGCACTTGCCGAACTCTTCGGCGACGTCGACGGGCACGATCCCGCCGGCGGAGGCGACGAGCTGGCCGAGCTTGACGTACGTGGGGCCGAGGCGTTCGAAGGCCCGCCTGATCTCCGCCGCCGCCGCAGTCCGGTCCGCCTCACCGCCGAGGCGGGCGGCGGTGAGGCGGGCCCCGGCGCGCGCCACCTCGACGCCCACACGCAGGGAGCGGGCGAGGGCGGCGGCGTCGAGACGGGGCCGGGAGAGGCGTCGCGCCTGTTCGGTGAGCCGGTCCCGCTCGGCAGGCAGGGTCCGCAGCCACTTCCCCGCGGCGACCGGCAGGCCCGGCACTCCCGCCACCCACTCCGACGCCCGCACGAGGTCGGCGACGTCGGGAAACCGCCCGTCCCTGTCGTCCATGTCGCCCATTCTCTGCGCTGGAGCCCCGGGAGGCAAGAGCCGCTCATACGTCCCCGGCCCCCCTCCAAGCGTTCTCGTCGCGGAAAGAGGACGTCTACGCCCACATCCCGCGACGAGTTCGCCCGGGGAGGCGGGGAACGTCGTCCAGCACGGGTCCCGTCGACGTCCCGCGTTGTTCGAGGACAGCGCGAAGGCGTTCGAAGGCGCGCACGTCCAGCGTCGTCACGCTCCGCTCTGTGACCCGGATGGGAATCCAGCCGGCAGCGGCAAGGTCGTTCTGGCGGCGACGGTCCGTCTCGAACGCGTCCCGACTCGAGTGGTGCGCCCAGCCGTCGAACTCGAGGAAGACACGCGGGGCAGGCCACGCGAAGTCGAGCACGTACCGGCGGCCGAAGACCGAGACGGGATGGTTGACGGCAGGCCCCGGAATCCCGGCATGTCCGAGGAGCCGGAGCACCCGGGGCTCCCAGTGGCCGCGCGTCAGCGCGGTGAGTTCGTCCCGCTCGGCCAGAGCATCGAGCAGGTACCCGACCCCAGGCCGGCCGCGGCGGCGCAGTTGGGTCGCCCGCTCCCGCACGCGGTCGAGGGTGGTCTTGCGCCGCTGCAAAGAGAGGTCGAGGATGGCCTCCCCGCGCATGACGTCCCGTGCGAAGGCATCGATGATCGTCCGAACCACGGACGTGACGGCAAGGCCCTTCCTCTTCGTGATGTCGCCGTCGACGAGGTCGGTCGTGGTTCGGAGGCGGACGGCCGGGGCGGACCGCGTCGGCCTGGCCGTGAGGACCTCGACCTCGCCGAGGGCGGGAACACTGCCTCCGAGGTCGTGCAGGAACACGGCCGCCTCGCCCGCCGCGGCCGAACCAGGGACGTAGAGGACCGCAGCCTGGACACGACCCACGTCTGGGAGGTCGTGGGCTCCGACCTGCATGACACCGGGGAGGACGAGGCGCCAGCGGCCGTCGTGGAGGCGAGCGCTCACGGCCCGGAGGCCGAAGCCCGAGTCCCTCGCTTGAGCGGCGGTGACGAGACCGTGCTGAACACCCGCCAGAGCGGCCAACCGGGACTCACGATCGGGATCCGTGCGGGGCATGGCGTTCCCCCTTCTTCGAGCGCGGGCAGAGACAGAAGGGGAAAGTCGGCAGTCGGCGCGGGGATCTCGCCGCGGATGCAGAGAGTACAGCCCTCTCCCGTGCCTCGCCCGAACGTTCCCCCGCCGTTCCCCCGCCGTTCCTGTCGCGAGATCCGGCCTTCTTTGCCTGCATTCCGCGACGAGTTCGTCGGGGGAGGCCCCCCCACCCGTTCTCGTCGCGGAATGCGGCCGAAGAGGGCCGGATCCCGCGACGAGTTGGCCTCGGAGAAACCCCGCGCTACCGGATGTGCAGGGGGCCCTCGGGATCGATGGGCGGGGCGACGAGGAGGTCCTCGAAGAACTGGCGGTCGGAGATGAGGGCGACGTCGGAAAGGAACATCTTCCCGTAGCGCTCGAAGTACATGAGCTGCTTGCCGAGGAGAAAGAAGCCCCGGTCGAAGTTGCCCCCGAAACCGACGTCCGCGGCGGAGCGGACCTTGCGAAGCTCACGCCAGCGCTTCACGACCGCCCACAGCGAGCGCTTCTCGGCCTTCTCGCCTTCTGCGCGGGCGACCTCGCCCTGGGTGGCGAGGAGCATCTGGCCGAGGCTGGCCTCTCCGAACGGCCGGGTGAGCATGGGCTCGATCATCCCCCGCACCCACTGGCGGATCTCCGCCCGGGTCATGCCGAGGCCCTCCTGCACAGCGGCGCCGTACACGTTCACGATGTGGTCGCCCACGGCGTCCCAAGCGGCGTGGTCACCCAGGGACGCCCGGATGATGTTGCGGAAGAAGGCGTGCGTGTCGGCATCGAGGCGACCGAGGATCCCCCAGTCGATCACGCCCATGCGGCCGTCGCGCAAGAGCATGAGGTTCCCGGCGTGGACGTCACCGTGGAAGATGCCGTCGCGCACGGTCGTCATGAACCAACCCTTCACGACCGCCTCCACGAGCGGCTTCGGGTCGACGCCCGTCTCGGCGATGGCGGCGAGGTCGTCGATGGGGACGCCGTCGAGGTACTCCATGGTGAGCACGGTGCGCCCGCAGTACTCGGGGACGGGCTCCGGGATCGTGATCAGGGGGAGGTCCAGGGTCGCGAGAAGCCGCCGGTTGTGGATCATGGTCCGGGTCTCGTTGCGCAGGTCGAGCTCTTCGGCGACCTGCTCCCGGAAGCCCGCGAGGAGCTGCAGGAGGGGCCCGGCCACGCCGACGCCGATCTGGCGGGCGAGGAGATCCAGGAGCGGCTGCATGAGCTCGAGGTCGCTGGCGACGAGAGTGTTGATTCCCGGGCGGAGGACCTTCACCGCCACTCGGCGGCCGTCGTGAAGGCGGGCGTCGTGCACCACGGCGATCGAGGCGGCCGCGAGGGGCACGACGGAGAACTCCGCGAAGGCGTCCTCGAGGCGCCGGCCGAGCTCGCACTCGACGGCGGCCCGCACGTGGTCGAAATCGACGGACGGCCCTGTGTCGAGACACGTGCGGAACTCGGCGGCGACCGTGTCGCCGAAGACCCCTGGCGCCGAACCCACGAGCTGGCCGAACTTCAGGTACGTGGCCCCGAGATCCTCGAAGGTGAGCCGGAGCGCCCGGGCGACCGCGCTCTCCTCGGCCGCCTCCCCCCGCATGCGGGCCCACAACAGAGGGGTGAAGTGGCGCCCCGCCGACCGAAACGTGCGCCCGGCCCGCCTCCGGAGCTGCGCCCGGTCGGGCTGTGGCAGGGGGACGGCAAAGGGCGGCGGGAACGCGGTCCGGGGGGGTGTGTCGTAGATCTGCATGCTGAATGAACGTTCAGTCTAGCCGTTGGAGGAGCGCGACCTCCAACCGTCGAATAGGGTACCGGCGGCGGTCGCGCGCGACCGGCTTGGACGCAGGGGTTCCCATGCGGAGGACACAGCGGAAGACCGAGCGCACGGCACTGCGGAGGACGCCCCGGTCCCCGCGGCTCGTGCTCGAAGGAGTCGATGCGGCGCGCGACGGCGAACGCCTCCGTGACGTCAACCTCGCCGTCCACGCCGGCGAGA
Organism: uncultured Acidimicrobiia bacterium; assembly: GCA_964370965.1. GTDB lineage: Bacteria > Actinomycetota > Acidimicrobiia > UBA2766 > UBA2766 > CAYJLW01. The sequence continues at coordinate 12,244 of CAYJLW010000077.1, forward strand.
CCGTCATCGTGTACGGCTCCGGCAGCGCTCTCCTCGTCGACGTGGCCCTCGGGCGTGCGTCACGCAGCCGAGGCATCATCCTCTGCAACGAGGACATCCTCCCCGGCAGTGGCCTCGACGGCCGCCAACCCCAGAACACAGCCGTCGTAGACGCCAACATCCGCATCCCCGCCGCCGCCACAGGCACCGAAGCGCTCGCCGTCTCCTTGTTCCTCTCGGGCCTCGACCGCTCCACCGCCAAGGCCCGCGCCCGCCACGCCGTCGAGGACGCAGGCCTCGGGGCCCTGGCCTCCCGCCCCCTCGACACCCTCGTGCTCGACGACCTCCACCTCCTGGATCTCGTACGGGCCGTCGCCGTGCGTCCCGACCTCCTCGTCGTGCGGGATCCGTGGCCCCGCCAGAACCCCTCGGTGAAGCCGGCGTTCCTCTCCCTCCTCGGACGCGCCGTCGCCGAAGGCTTCGCCGTCCTCCTCGCCACGGTCGACGTCCATCTCGACCGCATCATCGCCGACATCGGCGAGACGCCCGCGCGGGTCCTGCTCCTGCGCAACGGCCGCGTCGCCGACAACACGGCGGCCCATCACCGCAGCGCGTAGGCACACCTTCCCGGCTTCGAGCGCCGCCTTTCGCCTGCGCTACGCTGGCGGCGAAGTCGGCGGAGGAAGGTGCTCGTGCGTCGTTGGCTGCTGTTGACCTTGATCCTGGCCGCCGGCGTGCTCGTCCCGGTGCATGCCGCCGAGGCCGCCGCCATCACCGCGACCGGCTCCAGCCTCCCCGCTGGCTACAACAGCTTCACGGTCCGCTTCACGCTCTCGTCGCCGGTGGCGGCCCCCTCGGACCAGGCCCTCGTGAGCGCAGGGGTCAGCGTGAGTCCCGTCGTCGCCACCACGAAGACCTTCGTGGACGCCTCGACGCTCGACGTCACCGCGACCGGGGTCGCCGCCGGCACGTACAACGTCTCGGTGTCCGCCACGCTCGCGAGCTCGGACACGGTCACCGGGGGCCCCACCCCCGCAGGCGTCTCCGACCCGCCACCTCCACCTCCCCCACCTCCCCCACCTCCCCCACCGCCGCCCCCCGGTCCCCCGGTGCGCGCCCTCATCGTGCGTCACGAGCAGCATGCGTACTTCTACGACGCCGCCGGCCGGCTCGTGCGCCGGGCCCCCATCTCCTCTGGCCGCACCCAGCCCTATCCGGGGCACTACCGGGTGTTCTCCAGGTCCGTGCGCTCGAGATCCGGGAGCGTCACCATGCGCTGGATGACGCGCTTCGTGAGGCCGCGGCGCCGCAGGGGCCTGTCCATCGGCTTCCACGAGATCCCGCGGCGACGCAACGGCTCCTACCTGCCTACACCCCTCGGCGTCCGTCCCGTGAGCCATGGCTGCATCCGCATGTCCGGGGCCGACGCCCACTTCGTCTACACCCAACTCCCCCAGGGCGCCCCCGTCCAGGTCGTCGCCTGACTTCGAGGGGGGAGCAAGCTCCCCCCTCGATCTCCCCCCTCCCAGAGCCGGGCTACGTGGCGCCAGACCGCCGTTCCGGGCTGGCGAAGCCCGCCCTCCGGCCCCACTGGGACAGGGGGCGAAGGGCACGGCCCGTGGGGTTGGGGGCCCCACGGGCACCGCGGAACACCGCCCTCGAGACCCACACCGTGGGCACGGCCCGTGGGGTCGGGGCCCCCACGGGCACCGCGAAGCACCCCCAGGTGCGGAACACCGCCCTCGAGACCCACACCGTGGGCACGGCCCGTGGGGTCGGGGCCCCCACGGGCACCGCGGAGCACCGCCAGGTGCGGAGCCAACAGCACAGGACTTGACAGTTCGCTGAATGTTCGTTCATTCTTTCTGCGGGACAACCGGATGGTCGCTTCGGGCGGAGCACGACCGCGAGAGAAGAAGACCACCGATGCGCAAGATCCTCGCCGCCGCCCCGGCGGCCGCACTCCTCACCCTCGTCGCGGCCGCGCCCGCCCTCGCCGCCGGCGACCCCCTCCAGTCCGAGCAGTGGGGCCTCGCCAAGGCGCAGTTCCCCCGGGCGTGGAGTTCCGCCAAAGGCGCCGGCGTCACGATCGCCGTCGTCGACACCGGCGTCGACCTCGGCCACCCCGACCTGAGGGCAAAGCTCGTCCCCGGGCGAGACTTCGTCGACGGTGACAGCGAACCCCGGGACGAGAACGGCCACGGCACGCACGTCGCCGGGATCGCCGCCGCCACCACCTCCAACGGCATCGGAGTCGCCGGGGCGGCGCCCGACGCGAAGATCATGCCGGTGCGCGTCCTCGACGCCGAGGGCAACGGCGACGAGAATGCCATCGCCGACGGGATCGTCTGGGCTGCGGAGAACGGCGCCCGGGTGGTGAACCTCTCCCTCGGCGAGAGCGGGTTCTCTTCCCGTCTCTCCAAGGGCGGCCCCTTGAACGCCGCGATCCGCCGAGCGGCCTCGCTGGGTGCCGTCGTGGTGGCGGCGGCGGGCAACGAAGGCACGCGCAAGCGCAACTACCGCATCGCCGTCCCCGTGCTCGTCGTGGGCGCCGTCACCGAAACCGGGGCCCCGGCGGAGTTCTCCAACACCGGCGACCCCCGCAGCGTGGTGGCGCCCGGCAAGGGCGTCCTGTCCACTACCCCGACGTACCCCACGACGCTCTTCCAGAGCCCCGGCTCCGGCTACGGTCGCCTCGACGGCACTTCGATGGCGGCGCCATACGTGTCCGGCCTCGCCGCCGTCCTCCTCAGCCAGGGCCGGTCCGCTGCCGACGTGGCCGACGTCATCCGCTCCACGACCGCCGGTGCGGGCCGGCCGGGCTACGGCGCCGGCCTCGTGGACGCCGCCGCCGCCGTGGCCGCCCCCGGCGCCCCCCCGCCCAGCCCCGCCCCCACCGCCGCGCCGGCGCCGGGTGACGCCCCCAGCACTGGCGCCGGCAGCCCCGCGCACGCCGGAGCGGGGAGCGGGGATCCATCCGCCACGCTTCCCTACATCTACGGCGCCGCCGCCGTCGTGGCGGTCCTCACCCTCGCTCTCGGCCTCACCCGGCGCCGCACCCGACCCAGGAGCACCACATGAGACACCGCCTCCCCGGAGCCGCACTTGCCCTCGCAGGACTCCTCGCCCTCGCCCCCGCCTGCGCCAAGAACGGCGCCGGGCGCACGGGTGCCACCAGGCCCGGCCGACCTGGCGCCCCCACGGCCGCACCGACGGTGTCGATCCCCGCCGGCGGAGACGTCTCGGCGCTCCTCGCCGACCTGCAGGCGCTGCCGAAGTCGACGTTCCGGGTGGACTACTCGATCAGCAACAACGCCCCCTTCACGACGCTGAGCGTGTGGTGGAAGAACCCGAAGGCGAAGCTGGCGACGAAGTACCAGGGCGTGGACACGGAGGTGTACACGGATGCCGCCGCGGCCACGGTCACGGTCTGCGTGCGCACGGGTCCCCGCTGGGCGTGCCAGTCCCAGCAGGCGGCGACGAGCGTGCCCGTCCCGACGACGCTGAACCCGGCGCAGTCCGCCCAACTCTCGCAGTCCCTGCAGGTGCCCGGAGTCACCACGTCGACCCGCACCATCGCCGGCGAGCAGGCTGACTGCGGCGCCGTCCCGGCCACGCAGTCGACGCCCGCCCAGGACGTCTGCCTCGCGAAGTCGGGCGCCGTCCTGTACTTCAAGGGCGGCTCCTCGACGGCGCAGTACACGGTGGAAGCGACCTCCTACACGTCCAGCGTCTCCGACGGCGACCTCACCCCGCCCGCTTAGGCGCGACGCCGGAGGCCCACACCCCACGGGAGTCGGCTGTGGACCTCCAACGGTCGTCCCTACAATCCCGGCGTGGACAGGGACGCCCTCACCGCCGCTCGCCGTGCCCGTGCGCGGACCGTCGCCGCCGCCGGCAGCGTAGACGTCGCCCTCGCCGGGGGGACGCTCCCGTCCCGTTGCGACCTCACCCTGTCCGAGGTCGTCGTCCTCGGCCTCCTTCGCCAAGGCGTGAGCACTTTCGTCACCGTCCTCGGCCACGGTTCCACCGAGGTGGGCGAGGTGCTCCGCGTGTACGCCGCCGAGGGTGTCGTGCGCGTCTGCGGAGTCCGCCACGAGACCGCCGCCGCGCACGCCGCCACGGCCCTGCGCTGGGTGAAGGGACAGAAGGCCGCTGTCGTGACCTCGATCGGACCCGGTGCCCTGCAGGCCCTCGCCGGCTCGCTCGCCGCCGCCAGTGACGGCATCGGCGTCTGGCACGTCTACGGCGACGAGACCACCGAGGACGAGGGCCCGAACATGCAACAGGTCCCGAAGCCGGAGCAGGGCCGCTTCCTCGACCTCTGCGCCACCCTGGGGCGGGCCTACAGCCTGCACACGCCCGAGGCTGTGGGCACGGCGCTGCGCCGGGGCCTGAACACCGTTGAGCATCCGTGGCGGCCGGGCCCGTTCTTCCTCCTCCTCCCGCTGAACACGCAACCGGCCGTCCTTCACGCCTTCAACCTCGAAGAGCTCCCGTCGGGCGCCCCCCCGTCCCTCGGCGCCGCCGCCGCCGGCTACGAGAAGGCCGCCGTCGAGATCCTCGCCGCCGAGCGGGTCGTCGTGAAGGTGGGCGGGGGCGCCCGCCACGCCGGCGCCGAGCTCGCCGAGTTCCTCGAGCTCGCCGACGCCGTCGCCGTCACCAGCCCGCTCATGTCCGGGATCCTCCCCTACGACCATCCCCGGAACATGACGGTGGGAGGCTCCAAGGGCTCCATCTCCGGGAACCACGCCATGGAGGAGGCCGACCTCCTCGTGGTCGTGGGCAGCAGGGCGGTGTGCCAGTCCGACTGCTCGCGCACCGGGTACCCGAAGGCCGCCCGCGTCGTGAACGTCAACGCCGACCCCGACGCCGCCCTCCACTACAACCGCACCGCTGCCCTCGTGGGCGACGCGGCCGCCACGCTCGCCCGCCTCAACGCCGAGTTGCGATCCCGCAGCCGGGGCTCCGGCCCGGGTTCGAGCGGCAGCCTCTGGCTGGAGACGTGCACGGAGGCCAAGGCGCGCTGGACGGCCTTCAAGACGCTGCGCTACGCCACCCCCCGCCTCCCCGACCCCGTGTGGGGCACCGACGTGCTCACGCAGCCGGCTGCCGTCAAGGCGGCCACCGACTGGGCGCGAGCCCACGACGTCGTCGCGTTCTTCGATGCCGGCGACGTGCAGGCGAACGGGTTCCAGGTCGTCGAGGACGACCGCCTCGGGCGCACCTTCACCGAGACGGGCGCCAGCTACATGGGGTTCGCGGTCTCGGCCCTCCTCGCCACCGGCCTCGCCGACGAGCCGTTCCGGGGCCTCGCCCTCACCGGCGACGGCTCGTTCACGATGAACCCGCAGATCCTCGTCGACGGCGCCGCCCACGGGGCCCGGGGCACGATCCTGCTCCTCGACAACCGCCGCATGGGCGCGATCTCGTCGCTGCAGGAGTCCCAGTACGGGGCGGACTTCGCCACCGCCGACGGCATCGCCGTCGACTACGTCGCCTGGGCCGCCGCCGTCGAGGGCGTACACGCCGCCTGGGGCGGCACGTCTGTGGCGGAGATGGTCACGGCACTCGATGCCGCACACGCCCACGACGGGCTCTCCCTGGTGCACGTCCCCGTCTACTACGGTCCCGATCCCCTGGGCGGCCTGGGGTCATGGGGCCGCTGGAACGTGGGCAACTGGGTGGAGGCCACGCAGGCGCTCCGCCACGAGATCGGACTGTGAGGCTGAGCCCCGTGGACGTCCCGAACCTCCTCTTCGTCGGCGGCGAGTGGTGCGAAGCGTCCGACGGCGGCCGCATCGACGTCGTCGATCCCGCCACGGAGGAGACCGTGGACACGGTCCCGCGGGCGACCACGGTGGATCTCGACCGGGCGCTCACGGCGGCCGCCGAGGGTTTCGCCCACTGGCGGGACGCCGACGCATGGACGCGCTCCGCGGTGCTGCGGAGGGCCGCCGGCCTCCTGCGTGAACGTGCCGAGGACGTCGGCGCCGTCCTCACCCAGGAGCAGGGCAAGCCCCTCGCCGAGGCTCGTGCCGAGGTGGGCGCCGCGGCCGACCAGTTCGACTGGTATGCGGACGAGGCCCGGCGGATCTACGGGCGGGTCGTCGACGGCCACAGCCGGACGCAGCGCATCCTCGTACTCCGCCAGCCCGTCGGGCCCGTCGCGGCGTTCACGCCATGGAACTTCCCCGCCCTCCTCCCCGCCCGGAAGCTGGCCCCGGCCGTGGCCGCCGGTTGCAGCATCGTCCTGAAGCCCGCCGAGGAGGCGCCCCGAACGGCCATGTGCCTCGTCGCCGCCCTGGCCGACGCCGGCGTCCCACCCGGCGTGGTGAACGTCGTCACGGGCGAGCCCGCCGAGATCAGCACGCACCTCGTCCACTCCGAGGTCATCCGCAAGGTCACGCTCACCGGATCCGTGCCCGTGGGCCGCACGCTCGCCCGCATGGCCGGGGAACGCATCAAGCCCATCACCCTGGAGCTGGGCGGGCACGCCCCCGTGCTCGTCTTCCCCGACGCCGACGTCGCCGCCGCCGCCGAGGTCTGCGCCCGGGGCAAGTTCCGCAACACGGGCCAGGTCTGCATCAGCGCCAGCCGCTTCCTCGTACACGCGGCGGCGGCAGGGTCGTTCACGGAGCGCTTCCGCGAGGTCGCAGACAGCCTGCGCATCGGCCCTGGCGCCGATCCCGCCAGCGAAGTGGGCCCGCTCTCGAACGCCCGGCGACGCGACGCCGTGGAGGCGCTCGTCGCCGATGCGGTGGGCAAGGGCGCCACGGTGCTCACGGGCGGGAAGCGCCCGGGCGGCTTCGAGCGTGGCTTCTTCTTCGAGCCCACCGTCCTGGGCAACGTCGACCTCTCGATGGACGTCATGACCACCGAGCCCTTCGGCCCCGTGGCCCCCGTGGCCCCGTTCGACTCCCTGGAACACGCCCTGGAGCTCGCCAATGCCACGCCCTACGGTCTCTCCGGCTACGTCTTCACCCGTGACACGCGCACGGCCTTCCTCGCCGCCGAGCGTCTCGAGGTCGGCATGGTGGGCGTGAACAGCCTCGTGATCGCCACGGCCGAGGCGCCGTTCGGCGGCGTGAAGCTCTCGGGCTCCGGCCGGGAGGGCGGCTCCGAGGGAATCGAGGAGTACGTCGAGTCCAAGTACGTGAACCTGACGCTGTGAGCCCCGCATGAGCGACGACCCCCGACGGCCCGGCACCGGCATCGACCGCAATCCCACGACGTACGCCGACCCGGGCTTCTCCAGATTCCTGCGCCGGGCGTTCCTCGCCTCGGCGGGCTTCGACGCCGCTGACGTGGACCGTCCCGTCGTGGCCATCGCGGAGACCACGTCGGCGTACACGACGTGTCACCGCGACATGCCCCAGCTCGTGGACGCCGTGCGGCGTGGGGTGCTCGAGGCGGGCGGCCTCCCGCTCGCCTTCCCGGTCCCGTCTCTCGCCGAGATCCTCCTCTCCCCCACGTCGATGCTGTACCGCAACCTGGCGGCGATGGCGACCGAGGAGCTCGTGCGCGCCCAGCCCATGGACGCCGTGGTGCTCGTGGGCGGCTGCGACAAGACCGTCCCGGCGCAGCTCATGGCGGCGGCGTCGGCGGACGTGCCCGCCCTCGCCACGGTCACCGGTCCCATGCTCACGGGCGACTGGCGAGGCGAGCGCCTCGGCGCCTGCACGGACTGCCGGAGGATGTGGGCGGCGCACCGGGCGGGGGAGATCGGCCCCGGGGAGATCGCAGAGATCGAGGGCCGCCTCTGCACCACGGGCGGGACATGCATGGTGATGGGGACCGCCTCCACGATGGCCTGCGTGACCGAGGCGCTCGGCATGATGCTTCCCGGGGGCGCGTCCCCCCCCTCGC
>CAYJLW010000078.1:0-111 GCA_964370965.1 uncultured Acidimicrobiia bacterium
GGGCCTTCTTCGCCGCCGGCTTCTTCGCCGCCGCGGGCTTGCGGGCCGGGGCCTTAGCCGCGGGCTTGCGGGCCGGGGCCTTAGCCGCGGGCTTGCGGGCCGGGGCCTTAG
>CAYJLW010000078.1:211-19577 GCA_964370965.1 uncultured Acidimicrobiia bacterium
CCGCGGGCTTGCGGGCCGGGGCCTTGGCCGCCGCGGGCTTGGCGGCAGCGGCCTTGGGCGCCGGCTTCTTGCCGTCGACGATGTCCTTGAACTCCTGGCCGGGCCGGAAGGCCGGGACCTTCGCCGCTTTCACCTTGATTGCCGCTCCCGTGCGCGGGTTGCGGGCGGTACGGGCCGCACGGCTCCTCCGCTCGAAGGTGCCGAAGCCAGGGACGGAGACGCGCTCGCCCTTTCGAACGGCGCCCTCGACGGTCTTCAGCAGCGTGTCGAGCGCCGCGCCCGCATCGGCCTTGCTGATGCCTGCTCCCGAGGCGATCGCGTCGACGAGCTGTGACTTGTTCACCGGCACCTCCCTGTGTGCGCAGTTGAGCGTGCCGGATGGCACGACTTCGGACAGTCAAGCCCCAAAACCCTTGTGTGTCAACGGTTTCCGGGCACTTCTTCTGCGACATCCCTTGCAGGGCAAGGCCCGCGGCCTTCGTCTCGACCGCTCGCCGGCGTCTTGGGTCCGGGCGCGGGCCCCCGCGGAACAGGCAAAGTGATGCCGAATCCACGGAATACCGGCACAACAGCTTCACTTTCTCCTCGCTACTCGCGCAACAGACCGGGACGGAGCCAGAGGAAGAGGGCGTACACGAGACAGGCGACGCCGCCCACCACGTAGGTGAGGGGCGTCCCGGTGTGGCGCGCGATCGCACCCCACCCGAGGCCCGCGACGGGGAAGACCCCTACGAAGATCGTGAACCACAGGGAGCTCACGCGGCCCCGCAGGGCGTCGTCCACGTAGAGCTGCACGAGTGCGTTCAGCGACGACAGGGCCCCGATGTAGAACATGCCCGCCACGACGAGGGCGAGGCCCACGCCCACGGGCGACGACTGCGTGGACACCAGGATGAGCCCGGCGCCGATCCCGGCGAGGACCGCGGGCACGAAACGCTCCCGCCGCACGACGGGCACGAGGTTGGAGGACGCCAACGCCCCCACGAAGCCCCCCACCCCCAGGGCGGCGAAGAGCCATCCCAGCCCCTGGGCGTCCAGGTCGAGGTCGTTCTTCGCGAAGGCGGCCAGCAGCGTGATGAGCTGGGCCGCGAAGCACGCCTGCACGAGCGCGACCGTGAGCATCGTGCGCAGCGGACGGTGCCGCCGCACGTAGGCGAGACCCTCGGCGATCTGGTGCAGGCTCGACCCCTCGACGCTCCGCCGCCGTGTGCGGTGGGCGAAGGTCCGGTTCAGGTGCAGCGGGACGGCGAGGGCGACGAATGAGAGGGAGTTGAGCCCGAACGCCCCGGATGCCCCGAGATGCTGGAGTACGAAGCCGCCGGCTGCAGGACCGAACACGCGCCCGAGGTTGAACTGCATGGCGTTGAGCGAGATCGCGCTCGGCAGGTCGACGGGAGGCACCAGCGTGGGCGTGTAGCCGAACCACGAAGGACCGTTGACGGCCGTGGCGATCCCGAGGCCGGTGGTCACGAGGTAGATCGCCGCCAGTGACCCCCACCCGGCGGCGAACAGGAGGGCGAGGACCGCCGTGAGGCCGAAGTCCGTCCATGTGCCCACGAGCAGGATCCGGCGCCGGTCGAAGCGGTCGGCGAGCGCCCCGCCGAAGAGACCGAAGATCAGGGACGGGAAGAAGCTGCAGAACCCGACAAGGGCGACGAGGAGCTCGTCGCGCGTGCGGTTGGCGACGATGTAGCCCACGGCGACGGCGTGCAGCCACGTGCCCGCGTTCGACACGAACGCCCCCGCCCACACCCGGCGGAACTGCGGGTGGGCGAGGGCGCCGAACGTTCGCTGACGGAAGGTGCGCCGGGCGGCAGCGGTCACCCGGGGGACCGTACCAGCCCGGCCGCCCGGCCCACTCCGCAAAAGGGGATGCCCCGCCCGGTGGGGCGGGGCATCCGGTGGGCGCCCCCAGCGGGATTTGAACCCGCGGCATCCGCCTTGAGAGGGCGGCGTCCTAGGCCGCTAGACCATGGGGGCTTGGCTCGGGGGAGAGGACTCGAACCCCTAATGCGAGGGCCAGAACCTCGTGTGTTGCCGATTACACCACCCCCGAACAGAGGCCGAATATAGCCTGCCGCCGCCGCACCCCGGAACACGAAGACGCCCCGGCCGAGGGGCGGCCGCGTATCGTTGGCCCGTGGACGAATGGTGGCGAGGTTTCGGGGAGCTCTACCTCAAGGGCAGGGAGATCGACCGCCTCGACGCCGTCGCCGAGGCCGAAGCCGAAGCCGCCTGGAAGCTCCTCGACCTGCTGCCCGGCGCCCGCGTCGTGGACGCCCCCTGCGGGTTCGGCCGCCATGCCGTGCGCCTCGCCGCCTGGGGCTTCGAGGTGTGGGGCGTCGACGTCGACACGGCTCTCCTCGGCGAGGCTGCCACGAGAGCCCAGCAGTCGGGGGTGGCGCTCGAGCTCACCGAAGGCGACCTGCGCTCGCTCCCCCTGCCCGACGCCTGGGCCGACGCCGTCGTGAACCTGGAGAGCTCGATCGGCCTCTTCGACTCCGACGCCGACAACAGGGCGATCTTCGCCGAGGCCGCCCGCGTGCTGAAGCCCGGCGGCCGGCTCCTCGTGGGCACCACCCACCGCGACCGCGTCGTGCGAGGCGCCCGAGACAGCGAATGGGACGAACGCCCGGACGCCACTCTCGTCCTACAGCACCGCTCCTTCGACCCTGTCACCGGCCGCCTCGATGCCCGCCTCGTCGTGGTCACCCCTGACGGCGCCCGCACCGAGACCCACCTCCGGCCCCGGATCTACTCCCTCACCGAGCTCGTCGCCGAGATCACCGCGGCGGGCTTCACGGGCGTGGCCTGCTTCGGCGGCTGGGCGGGCGAAGCCCCCTCACCCGACGCCCCCGCCGTGGTCGTGGCCGCGAAGCCCCCGGAGACCGAGGGGACTCGCGAGCAGGGTCATACCACGTAGGCCTCGACTCCGACCACGGGGCGCCTCGGGATCCTCCCCGCGGGCCGCAGCCGCAGGGCGGGGACCCCCTCACAGAAGCAGGTCGCCGAGAGGACGGTGACGCCGCCGTCCGCGAAGACCTCCAGAGACGTGGAGTCGAGCACGGCCCGGACCTCGACGGGCCCGGGAGCCGGCACGAGCGGCGCCCGGTAGACCTGGGCGAAGGAGTCCGCCGCCTGGCGCCCCAGCCCTGCAGGGGAGGATCGCCCGACTGTGACCTCCTGGCCGGTCACCGTGAGCACCGCCGCGGGACGGGACGCATCCCCGACCTCCAGGACCACGGCCTGCCCGTCGGAGCGCTCCGTGCGGATCGTGACGTCGCAGCCCGGGGAACCACGATCGGCCGGAAACTCGAGGGTGCGCGCCAGGGCGCCGTCGTGGCGCAGCACGCAGCGGCCCCGGAGGGCGGTGAGCTCGGGTGTGGGCCGCTGACGCAACGAGATCCCCTGGGAGGTGGCGACCAGGTCGAGATCACGCGGGATGCTGAGCGTGCCCCGCCATCCGTCGGAGGGAACCGACAGGGCGTAGTGCCACGAGTTCAGCCAACCCATCCACATGCTGCGGCCGTCCGGGAGGTTCGAGAACGTCTGGGCGGCGTAGAAGTCCGGACCGTGGTCCAAGAGACGGGGCGACGCCGACCGGTCCAGGGTGAAGCCGGCGCCGTCGAAGTGGCCGAGGAAGCCGACGGTGCCTCCGTGGCCATGGGGACCGGCGCCGCCCACGGAGGCGGTCAGGACCCAGCAGGATTCCTCGGCACCGTCCACGGACAACTCGAAGAGGTCCGGGCACTCCCAGATGCCGCCCCCGCCGGGATCCGGGGCAAAGGTGCCGGACAGATCCCAGGAGCGGAGATCGCGGGAACGGTAGATCTCGGCCCGCCGGCCGGCAGCGAGGATCATCACCCAGTGACCGCTGCCCGGAGGTCCCCACCAGAACACCTTGGGGTCCCGGAAGTCCTTGTCCCCCGCGGCGGGCACGAGCACCGGGTTCGCGGGGTACTTCGTCCACGTGGACCCTCCGTCACGGCTCCACGCCAGCCCTTGGCTCTGGGCGCCCTCCGCGGCGTACGTGAAGACCGCGATCACGGCGTCGGCTCCGAATCCCACGCTCCCGACGGAGTCCACCACGGCGGAACCGGAGAAGATCATTCCCAGCTCGTCGGGGCCGAGAGCGATCCCGCGATCCTCCCAGTGGTGGAGGTCGGTGCTCGTGGCGTGCCGCCAGTGCATGGGGCCCCACACGTCCGCTGCCGGGTTGTGTTGGTAGAAGGCGTGGTAGACCCCGTGGTGCCGGCAGAGGCCGTTGGGATCGTTCAGCCAGCCGGCCGGTGCCGCGAGGTGTAGCGCAGGCCGCATCATCCGGAACCGTGCCGGGGACGGCGGCGCTGCGTCATCCCGGGAACGATACGCGCCTCGCGCTCGCGACCGGCCGCGGAGCGGCACCGCCCGGCCCCTCCCGCGTGCTGGAATGGCGGCCCGGCGGAGAGGAAGGGCCTCATGAATCCAGAGCGGGCACGCGTGCGCCGCATCGGTCTCGTCCTGGGAGCGGGCGGGGTCGTCGGTCAGGCGTACCACGACGGCATCCTCTCAGCGCTCGAGGAGTCCGGTTGGGACCCCCGGAGCGCCGACGTTGTCGTGGGGACGTCGGCGGGCTCCCAGGTCGGCGCCCTCCTGCGCTCCGGCCTCAGGCCCGCTGCTCTCGCCGCCCGCGACCGCGCTCGGCCGTCCCGCCCTGAAGAGGGCGACCCGCTCCGGCTCCTGCACTTCGGGCGGCCGTCGGCACCCCGCCTCCTCGCCCGGGCCGTGCGCCGGCCCCGCCGTGCCCGGGGAGCCGTCCTCCTCACCGCCGCCCTGCCCGCCGGGACGCTGCCCACGGACCACATCGGAGAGCCGATCCGGGCCCGCTACGGGTCGACTTGGCCGGCCGAGCCCCTCTGGATCTGCGCCGTCGACCTCGACGAGGGCGAGCGCGTCGTCTTCGGCCGCACGGGCGCACCCGAGATCGACGTCCCCACAGCCGTGGAGGCGTCTTCGGCCGTCCCGGCGCTTTCCCGGCCGGTCGTGATCGCCGGCCACCGTCACGTCGACGGCGGCATCTACTCCCCCACCAATCTCGACCTCGTCGCCGGCCTCGGCCTCGACCTCGTCGTCGTGTCCTCGCCCATGTCAGCCGCGTCCGTGCCCCGGCGCCCCGACGCGCTCACCCGGGCTTTCTCCCGCCGCCACCTCCGCCGCGAGACGGCCCGCGTCACGGAACGGGGAACGCCCGTGCTCGCCTTCGAACCCGGGGCCGAGGTGCTCGACGCCATGGGCTCCAACATGCTGGACCCGAAACGGCGCCGGCCCGTGGTCGAGGCGGCCCGGGCGGCGGCGAAGGCCCGCCTCGCGGACCCGGCCGTGCGCGAGGCCGCAGCGGTGCTGCTCGCGTAGCGCGGGCGATTCCGGACACGCGTGCCCGCTACCGGCGCCCACCCCCCTCGGCGCCCAGGAGACGCTCGTGGTCGACCATGAGGCAGCGGTCCTGCACGACGTCGATCCCGGCGCTCATGAGCCTGGCGGCGACGTCGTCGTGGCGGATGCCGAGTTGCAGCCACACCATCCGCGGACCCAGCGCGAGGATCTCCGCGAGGTGCCCCGGCAGGGCTTGCGGACGTCGAAAGACGTCCAGGACGTCGACGGCTGCGCCGACCTCGGCGAGGGACCCCCGCACGGGCTCACCCCACAACTCCCGGCCGGCGTACCCAGGGTTCACCGGGATCACCCGGAGCCCCCGGCCGTGCAGGTACGCGGGGACGTAGTGCGCAGCCTTCGACGGATCCGGGTGGGCGCCGAGGACGACGTACGTCCGGGCAGCCACCAGCGCCGCCCGCAACTGGGGGTCGCCCCGGATCTCCGCCACGTCAGGCCAGGAGGCGCCGGGCCACGATCCAGCGTTGGATCTGGTTCGTGCCCTCGTAGATCTGGAACACCTTCGCGTCACGCATGTGACGCTCCACGGGGAAGTCCTTGGTGTAGCCGGCACCGCCGAGCACCTGCACGGCGTCGGTGGTCACCTTCATGGCGACGTCGGTGCCGTAGCACTTCGCGATCGACGCCGCCATGGTCGCCTCGGGATCCCCGGCGTCGGCGAGGGCGGCGGCCCGGTACACCATCGTGCGGGCGGTTTCGATGCCTATCTGCATGTCGGCGATCATGAACTGCAGCCCCTGGAAGTCCGCGATCCTCTGGCCGAACGCGTGGCGCTCCTTGGCGTAGGCCACGGCAGCGTCGAGGGCGGCCTGGGCGACCCCGAGCGCCTGCGCGGCGACGAGCGGACGCGACTTGTCGAGGAGGCCCATCGCGCTGAGGAAGCCGGTGTTCACCTCGCCCAGGACGGCGTCGCCGGGCACACGGACGTCGTCGAGGACGAGTTCGCCCGTGTAGCTGCCCCGCAGGCCCATCTTGTCCTCGATCTTGCCCACGGCGAACCCGGCCATGTCCGGCTCCACGAGGAACATCGTGATGCCTCGCGCCCCGGCGTCGGGGTCGGTCTTCGCGAGGACGACGTAGACCCCGGCGATGCCGGCGTTCGTGATCCACGCCTTGCGGCCGTTGATCACCCAGGCGTCGCCGTCAGGCACGGCCCGGGTACGGATGCCGGCGACGTCGGAGCCCGCCTCGGTCTCGGACTGCCCGTAGGCGGCCAGGACCTCACCGGTGGCGATCTTGGGCAGCCAGCGCCGCTTCTGCTCCTCGGTGCCGAGGCCGAGGATCGGGATGGCGGCGGCGCCCACGCTCACGAGGAGCGTCACGGCCGTGGCGGCGCAGGCCCGGGCGACCTCCTCGATGCAGACCGTCCACGTGAGGAGGTCGGCGCCCTGGCCGCCGTAGGCCTCCGGGATCGCCACGCCCAGGATCCCGGCCTCGCAGAGGGCGTCGAAGCTGGCCTGCGGGAACCGGGCGTCTCGGTCCGCGGCGGCGGCGTTGGGGGCCACCTTGTCGGCGGCGAGCTTGCGGACGACGTCGCGGAACTCCTGCTGCTCGGGAGAGAGGGAGAAGCTCATGGGAGGAGGATCGTGCCCGGGCCGTCAGACGCCAGCCGGCGGCGGATCTCCGCCGGTTTCGCCTCCAGCCACGTCTCGTCGATGCCGGCCGCGAACTCGCCCGAGCGGTGAGCGTCGTAGCGCACGCCCTCGATACGGCGGGCGACCTCGGCGCCCTGCACGGTCCAGTCCCCGGGGGCGTCCTCCAGCACACCCGTGAGGAGGTAGGCCACCTCGAGGTCCTCGGCGATCGGGCCGCGGCCGCCCGCCGCCGCCCGTCGCATGGCGACGGCCGTGGCGCCCGCGTTCACGTCCCCCCTGTCCGCGGCGCCCGGCACAAGGCGGCCCTGGAAGAGGCGGGCGAGGCGCAGGGCGAAGCCGGCATCGGGACCGACCGCGGTGGTCGCCCCGGATCCGGGATCCCCGCCCGTCTCGCCGGGGCGGGTGGCGAACCAGGGACGTGCGGGGGGGAGCTTCTCCTGCACGTAGGCGGTGTCACGGCTCTGCGGGACAAAGGGTGTGGTCCCCACGCGGGCTGGCCTCCTGGGCGTGTGTCCGGCGGATTCTATCGGAGGGGGCCGAATCCCCCCTCGCCCGGCGACGTCGGAGGCCCAGGAGTGACGTGCGTCACTCCTGGGCCTCCAAACCCTCAGCCCCCGGCGGCGCCCTCGTCGTGGAGGAGGCCGTAGACGACCGAATCGGCGAGGGCCTGCCAGGAGGCCTCGATGATGTTCTCGGACACGCCGATCGTCCCCCAGGTGCGCCGGCCGTCGGTGGAGTCGATGAGCACACGGGTGACGGCGCCCGTGCCCTTGGCAGTGTCCAGGACCCGCACCTTGTAGTCGGTGAGGTGCACGTCGGCGAGGTGCGGGTAGAGGTCCCCGATGCATTGGCGGAGCGCCTTGTCGAGGGAGTTCACGGGGCCGTTGCCCTCGGCCGTGGCGATGGAACGCTCTCCGTTGGCCCAGATCTTGACCGTGGCCTCGGTGGCGACGGCGCCGTCCTCGCGCTTCTCCATGATGACCCGGAAGGACTCGAGACCGAAGTAGTCCTGCTTCCAGCCCGTCGCCTCCCGCACGAGGAGCTCGAAGGACCCGTCGGCGGCCTCGAAGTGGTAGCCCACGTGCTCGAGGCCCTTGACGCGCTCCAAGATCTCGCTCACGGTGTCGGGGTCGTCCTCGAGGTCGATTCCTGCCTCGGCGGCCTTCATCACCACCGTCGCCCGCCCGGCCAGCTCGCTCACGACGAGACGCGTGGCGTTGCCGACGTCCTCGGGGTCGATGTGCTCGTAGGCGTCGGGACGCCGGGCGAGAGCCGAGACGTGCAGACCCGCCTTGTGGGCGAAGGCGGAGGGCCCCACGTAGGGCTGCTGCGGGTTCATGGTCACGTTCGCGATCTCGGCGATGGCATGGCTCGCGGAGCCGAGTTGGGTGAGGTGTTCCCGGTCGATGCACTCCACCCCCATCTTCAGGACGAGGTTCGGGATGATCGAGGACAGGTTGGCGTTCCCGGTGCGTTCCCCGAGGCCGTTGATGCAGCCCTGCACCTGCGTGGCGCCGCAGCCCACAGCGGTGAGGCTGTTGGCGACGGCGCAGTCGGAGTCGTTGTGGAAGTGCACCCCGACGGGCGTCGTGACGGATTCCCGGACTGCACAGACGATCTCCTGCACCTCGTGCGGGAGGCAACCGCCGTTCGTGTCGCACAGGACGAGGGCATCGGCACCGGCACCCTCGGCAGCAGCGAGGACGTCCATCGTGAACCCGCGGTTCGACTTGAACCCGTCGAAGAAGTGCTCGGCGTCGAGGAAGACCATCTTGCCGTGGCCCTTCAGCCAGGCCACGGAGTCCGCGACCATGGCGACGCCTTCGGCGAGGTCGACGCGGAGGGCTTCGCTGACGTGGTAGTCCCAGGCCTTGCCCACGATGCAGACGACCTCGGTGCTCGCCTTCATCAGGGCCGCAAGCGTGTCGTCGCCGTCGGCGTCACGGTGGGAGCGCCGCGTGGAGCCGAAGGCGACGAGCGTGGCGTGCTCGAGACGCAGCTCGCCCGGTGCGCGCTGGAAGAACTCGTCGTCCTTCGGGTTCGCCCCCGGCCATCCGCCTTCGACGTAGTCGAGGCCGAGCTGGTCGAGGTGCCGGGCGATGCGGAGCTTGTCGTCGACGGTGAGGGTGAGGCCCTCACGCTGTGATCCGTCGCGCAGGGTCGTGTCGTAGATCGCGACGCGCTGGGGGGTGGAGGGCGGCGGGGGGAGCGAGGAGGAGGCCCGGTTGCGCATCGTGGTCCTTGCGTCTGGGGGGACTGGCCCGAGGCTACACGGGGCTCACGACCGCCCCGGCGGAGTTCCCCGGGTCAAGGACCGCCAACGCGGTGCCGGCCCGGCGGGCGGAGCTCAGACGTACTCGAGCCAGGCCTTGTACCGGTCGAGGTCGCCGTGGATGGCGGCGAAGAACGTCTCCTGCAGCTTGCGGGTGACCGGGCCCGGCTCACCGATCTCGCGGTCGTCCACGTCGCGGATGGGGACGACCTCGGCGGCGGTGCCGGTGAAGAACGCCTCGTCGGCGAGGTAGAGGTCGGTGCGCACGAGGGTGTCCTCGCGCACTTCGTAGCCGAGATCACGGGCGATCTGGATGATCGAGTCCCGGGTGATGCCGTCGAGGGCGCCGGCGTGGAGAGACGGCGTCGTGATGACGCCGTCCCGCACGACGAAGACGTTCTCCCCCGAGCCGTCGGTGACGAAGCCGTGGCTGTTGAGCATGATGGCCTCGTCGTAGCCGGCCTTCACGCTCTCGATCTTCGCCAGGATCGAGTTCACGTAGTTGGCGGACGCCTTCGCCGCCGGGGGCAGGATGTTCACGTCGAGCCGCCGGTAGGACGACACCTTCGTGCGCACACCGTGCTTGATGCCTTCCTCACCGAGATACGCGCCCCACGGCCAGACGGCCACGGCGGCGTCTATCTCGCAGGCGAGGGGATTCAGGCCCATCTCGCCGTAGCCGCTGAAGAGGATGGGGCGGATGTAGCAGGACTTCAGGCCGTTCGCCCGGATCGTCTCCTTCGTGGCCTCGACGAGCTCCTCGACGGTGAAGGGCACGGGCAGGAGGTGGATCTTCGCCGAGCGGGCGAGACGGCGGATGTGATCCGTGAGACGGAACACCGCCCCACGGCCGTCGGACGTCTCGTAGCAGCGGATCCCCTCGAAGACGCCGTAGCCGTAGTGCAGGGCGTGTGTGAGCACATGGACCTTCGCCTCGTCCCAGGGGACGAGCTCGCCGTTCATCCAGATGTAGTCGACCTTCTGCACGGTTTCCTCCGGGCCCTTTGCGCCGTCCGGGCCGCTGCGCACGCTGCGCAGGACCGGTGGTGGCCCAGGGGGACAAGAGCCCCCCTGCGTGTTCTGTCCTACTTTCCCATGGCCGCGACGGCGTCCGCCACCCGGTTTCCCACGTCCGCCGTGGTGAGCTCGCCGCCGATCTTCGCCGCCGCGTCGGCCGCCACCGCCTCCACGGCGGCCAGCACCCGCTCCGCGGCGGCGGTCTCGCCGGCGTGGCGCAGCGCCAGCCAGAGCGACAGGCAGGCGGCGAGGGGGTTCGCCTTCCCGGTGCCGGCGATGTCCGGGGCGGAACCGTGCACGGGCTCGAACACGGAGGGGCCACCGGTCAAGGAGAGGTTCCCGCTGGCCGCGTAGCCGAGCCCACCGGAGATGGCGGCTCCGAGGTCGGTGACGATGTCCCCGAAGAGGTTGTCGGTGACGATGACGTCGAAGCGCCCGGGGTCCGTCACCATCCAGAGGCAGACTGCGTCGACGTGGCCATAGGACGTGGAGACGTCGAAGAACTCCGGCGCCACCTCGTCGAACGTGCGCTGCCAGAGGTCCCCGGCGTGCGTGAGGACGTTCGTCTTGTGCACGAGCATGAGCGAGCGACGCTCGCGTTCGACGGCGAGGGCGAACGCGTACCGGATGCAGCGCTCGGCGGCGAGTCGTGTGTTCACGGAGTCCTGGACGGCGATCTCGTCGGCGGTACCACGGCGCAGAGCACCCCCCGCCCCCGCGTACGGGCCCTCGGTGTTTTCCCGCACGACGACGAAGTCGACGTCGGAGGGACCGCGGCCGGCGAGTGCCGAGACCACTCCGGGGAGGAGCTTCACGGGCCGCAGGTTGACGGCGAGGTCGAGCTCGAAACGGAGGCGCAGGAGGATCCCCCGCTCGAGGATGCCGGGGGCGACCCCGGGGTGGCCGACGGCACCCAACAGGACGGCGTCGAAGGCCGGGAGCTCGTCGAGCACGGCGTCGGGCAGGGTCTCGCCGGTGCGCAGGTAGCGGTCGCCCCCGATGTCGTAGGTCTCGAGCTCGACCTTCACCCCCGTGGCGGCCAGCACCTTGGTGGACTCGGCGAGGACCTCGGCGCCGATGCCGTCCCCGGGAATGAGAGCGATGCGCACTGCGGGCCTTTCGTAGTGGAGGATTCGAGACCCTGTGATAGCAGTCTGTTGGTACGGTCGCGGCGTGCCCGGCGACCCCCGAACCCCGACCGCGCCCGACGCGACCCGGCCGCCGCCGGTGCTGAAGGCGGTCGGCGTGTCCAAGGAGTACCGCACCGACGGCGCCACGACCCGCGCCCTCGCCGGCGTCGACCTCGACGTCGACACGGGCCGCTTCCTCGCCATCATGGGACCGTCGGGCTCGGGCAAGTCCACCCTCATGCACATCCTGGGAGGCCTCGACCGACCCTCGGCGGGTGACGTTCTGCTCGAGGGTCGCCCCCTGGGGGAGCTCAGCGACCGTGAGATCACGCTCGTGCGGCGCCGTCGCATCGGCTTCGTCTTCCAGTTCTTCAACCTCGTCCCCGTCCTCACGGCGGCGGAGAACGTCGCCCTCCCGATGGTCATCGACGGCGTCCCGCGCCGGCGCTATGCGGCCCGTGTCCAGGAACTCCTCGCGCTCGTGGGTCTCACCGACCGCAGTCACCATCTCCCCTCGCAGCTCTCCGGCGGCCAGCAGCAGCGGGTGGCGATAGCGAGGGCCCTCCTGGCCGAGCCCAGCGTCGTCTTCGGGGACGAACCCACGGGCAACCTCGACTCGGCGTCCGGCCAGGAGATCCTCTCCCTCCTGCGCGGCCTCGCCGATGCCGGCCAGACGGTCGTGATCGTCACCCACGACGCGAACGCCGCCGCCCTCGCTGACCGCATCGTGTTCCTGCGCGACGGGGAGATCGTGGCGCGCTTGGAGCCCACCGGCGGGGGAGGTGAACGTGCGCAGGCTGTCTTCGCTTGGCTCCAGGCACTTGGTGCACAGAAAGGGTAGGACCCTCCTCACCGGCATGGGCGTCGCGTTCGGCGTGGGGATCCTCTTCGCCACGTTGATCGCGAACGCCACGACGTCGGCGAGCCTGGAGACCATCATCACCGACTTCACGGGCAGCGCCGACGTCTGGGTGACGACGCCGGGCTTCGAGAAGTTCCGGGAGAGCCTGGGCCAGGAGATCCGCCGCCTCCCCGACGTGGAGGTAGTCGATCCGCACCTCGGCGTGGCCGCGAAGGTGGCCGGCCACGGCGAGCCCCTCACGCTCGTGGGCACGGACTTCGACGCCGACCGCCTCGTGTACACCTACCGGGTGGCGGCGGGCCGATTCCCGACCCCCGGACGCCGGGAAGTGCTCTTGCCGGGGGAGCTCGCCGACGACCTCGGGGTGGCGGTGGGCGCCAGGCTCCGCCTCACCACCGGGGAGCGCCGCAGCGCGTGGACGGTGTCCGGGATCCTCCGCAACCAGGGGGTGGCACGCGCCTCCGAGGGCCGCTTCGCCGCCACCTGGCTGGCGGACGTGCAGTCGGCCACCGGGCGCAGCGGCGAGGTCGACAACCTCGTGCTGGCGCTCCGTCCGGGCACCGACGCCGCTCTGTGGCGGGCACGCCACGCCAAGGGGCTCCCAGAGGGCCTCACGGCCCAGGAGCCCGGAGCCGTGGGCGCAGGCTTCCAGCGGGTGCTGTCGGCGACGCAGACCTCCTTCATCGCAGTCTCGGCGATCGCCGTGTTCGTGTCCGTCTTCCTCGTCTACAACTCCCTGGCGATGTCCCAGGCGGAGCGGGTCCGCGAGTACGGGACCCTGCGGGCCCTGGGGGCGACGAGACACCAACTGTTCCGTGTGGTGCTCGTCGAGGCGCTCGTCCTCGCCGTCGTCTTCACCGCCGTCGGCCTCGGCCTCGGCCTGGTGCTCTCGCGCGTGCTCATCGGCCTCATGGGGAACATCTTCCGGGGCGACATCCCCCTCGACACCTTCACCGTCCCGCGCAGCGGCCTTGTCACCGGGGTCGCGGTCGGCCTCGGCGTGACGCTGGTCGCCGCTCTCCTCCCTGCCGCCCGGGCAGGCCGTCTCGAACCCGTGTCGGCGATGCGCAACGAGGCGGCCCTGTCGGCGGACCGCCGCCTCGGGCGGGGCTGGATCGCCGGTGCCGTCCTGCTCGCCCTGGGCTCCCTCGCCATGTCACTGGACCTGCGCCCTCCCCTCGGCCAGGTCGTCCTCCTCCTCCCCCTCGCCGGAGCCGTGCTCCTCGTCCCGCTGGTGCTGCGTCCCGCAGGCCGCCTCGTCGGCACGCTCACCCGGCCGCTCGCCCCGGGTGTGGGCGCCATCGCAGTCAACCACCTCACGAAGGAGCGCTCGCGGTCCTCCCTCACACTGGGAGTCCTGATGGTCGTGCTCGCCACCATCTTGACCATCGGGGCGATCAACGTGTCCATGGGCACCGGGATCCTGAGCTCGATCAGCAAGGAGTTCGGCTCCGACTTCGTGATCCGCCGCGGCGACGAGGACTTCGAGGCGCTGGAGCCGGGGCTCGTACGACGGTTGCGCTCGCTCCCCGAGGTGGGGATCTGGAGCCCGGTCACGTTCCACACCGCCGAGGTCGAAGGTGAGCGGGTCTTCGTGGACGGCATCCACCCGGACACGTACCTGGCCGTGCAGGACTGGACGTTCAGCGAGGGTACGGAGGCCGCCGCCGTGCGGGGAATGGAGCGGGGCGGGATCGTGCTCACGACCAGTTCGGCCCGCCTCACCGGGAGCGGCCTCGGCGGCGTCGCCCGGCTCCGCACCCGCAAGGGCATGCGCGAGTTCCCCGTCGTGGGCGTGATCCGTACGTCCAACACGGCCACGGTCGCCTACGTACACGAGCGGGTGGCCACGAGGATCTGGGGCGAGCAGGAGCCGTCCATGATCGCCCTCAACCTCCGCCCGGACGTCTCCTCCCAGGAGGGCGAGGCGCTCCTCGACCGCGAGCTGTCCCGGTGGCCCCACTTCCTGCTCAGCGCCGGGGACCTGAAACGCCGGGTGCGCCGCGAGTTCGACGGGTTCTTCGCCCCCTTCTACGCCATCCTGGCCTGCTGCGTCGTCGTGGGCCTGCTCGGGATCGTGAACACGCTCGCCATGGCGGTCGTACACCGTTTCCGCGAGTTCGGGGTCCTGCGAGCCATCGGCGTGAGCCGCGGGCAGGTGCGCCGCATGGTCCTCGTGGAGTCGCTCACGATGGGCGGGGTGGCGTTTCTCCTCTCGGTGCCGTTGGGAGCCTGGGTGTCCGCGCAGTCCCTCGCCGGCGTCACCACCTGGACGGGGCTGGCGGCGTCCTGGCGCTTCCCCCTGGCGTGGGCCCTCTACGCCGGGCTCCTCGCCACGGTCATAGGTGCGGTGGGGGCCTACGCACCGGGCCGGCGGGCGGCCCGCCTCGAGATCGTGTCCGCCCTCGCCTACGAGTAGGGCTGTATCGTCGCCACATGGAGACCGAGCAGCAGCCGGCCGTCCCGGGCGCCGCCCCGCCGCCCCCGCCGACGCCGGCGCCGCCCTCACCCCCTCCCCCGCCCTTCGCCGGCGACGGTCCCCCCGGCGCGGCGCCTCCCCCGCCGGCAAGCGGTCCCCCCGGCGGGGGCTTCGACGCCTTCGCACCCGGGGGCAGCGTCCTCCCGAAGCGGCGGCGACGCTGGGGCACCGTCGCCGCCCTCGTCGTGGCGGGTCTCGTGGTCGGGGCCGCCCTCGTCATGCTCGTGCTCGCCCGCCAATCCGGCGACCGCGCGGCTTCGCCCCCGTCGCGGGCACCGTCGCCCGCAGCGACCGCTTCCGGCACACAGCTCGGGCCCTTGGAGCTCACGGCGTGGGTCTCGGCCGCGACGTCCGTGAACACCGACCTCACGCAAGCCGTCGCCGGCGACGACCTCGTCGATGCCGAAGGGCGCCTTTCCCGCCTGCACGAGGAAGCCCGCAGGCTGCAGGAGGCCACCGACACCGTCACGGACGCGTCGTCACCGGGCCTGCGCAGCCGTCTGGAAGCCGCCGGTCTGGACCTCCTGGAGCGGGCTGCGAACCTGCTCTCGGCGGCCCGCGCCGCCGCCCGCCGCGAACCCCATCGCGGCCTCCTCGCCAAGGCGGCCGCAGCGCGGGTCCGCTTCGAGACCGAGCTCGCGGAGCTCAGGGCCGTCGCCACCTCCGCGCCGGCGACGCCGGTGACCCCCGCCTCGGGCTCGGCCACCCCCACACCCGCCCCCACCACGGCCTCGGGTTCCCCGGTCGAGGGCGACAGGGCGGCCGCCGAGGCCTACATCAGGGCCACGGTGGGCAACACGACGGCGGCCGTCGTGTGGGACGTGGCCGGGATCGAGCCCGACCTCAAGGTCAGCCTCGAGAGCGCCACCGGGCGCAAGTGCCTGACGTTCGTCGACGGCCAGGGCGGCTGCGGCCTCGTGTACCAGACGCCCGACGTGGGCGTCCCCTTCATCGTCGTCTGGACCGGCGCGACCTGGCAGTTCTACGCCCTCGCCGACTGACCCGCGCCCGCCGGCGAGCGGACCGGCACGACCTCCGCTTCCGCGCCCTGCGCTTCTTGGCGCACCGAACCGGCCTCGCCGTCACGGCCGCCGCGGCCGCCTGCGTCCCGACGACAGGAGACGGCGTCCCCTGACCGGGCGGCCCGGACACGGGCGCGGGCGTCTGCGTGCCACCGCCTCCGGGTGGAACCGCCGGGGTGGCGCGGTCGACGAGCACGACGTCTCCGGCCGCGTTCGTGTCCCCGGGGACGAGGTTGTCGCCGTAGTCGGCCCACACGAGGTACCGGCCGTCGGGCGACATGGAGGGGTCGTCGATCCAGCCGTTCGTGGACTCCCCTGCCGCGTTGACCGACACGAGGTCCACGTCGCCCCTGCGGCGGTCCTTCACGTAGACGTCCCAGTCGGAGTCGACGTCCCTGGGGTCGAGGTTCGTGGCCTGGGACTGGAACGAGGCCCAGCGACCGTCGGCGGAGATCTGGCCCACCTGGCTCTGGCCGTTCGCGTCGGCCCCGGTGTCGGTCGTGCTGAGACGCTCCGTGACGTCGAGAACCCTGTCGCGCACGAAGACGTCCCACTCCGTGTTGGCGTCCCCGGGGACGAGGTTGGACGCTGCCGAGCGGAACACGACGTAGCGACCCTCGGGTGTCACCACACGGCTCTTGCCCGAGAACGACGCCACGCTCTCGCGATCCGCCTCCCCGCCTCCCGAGGGGACGTTCACGCGCTCCAGGGCTCCTGTGAGGCGGTCGCGGACGAAGACGTCCGCCTGGCCGTTGCCGTCGGCCGGCACGAGGTTCGCCGCCAGGCTCGAGAACGTCACGAAACGCCCGTCTGCGCTGAGGTTCCCGCCCCAAGACCACGAATCGGCGACCCCCCCTGACGTGGTGGCGTCCACGATCTCCGTGGCGCCGGTCTGGAGGTCGTGGACGTAGACGTGGGACACGAGCCACGTCGTGCACCCGGGCACGAGCCGCGTCGAGAAGGACGCGAAGCTCACGTGGCGACCGTCACCGCTGACGTACGCAGGCGTGGAGTCCCCTGTCGGGCACCAGGGCCCCGCCGTCGCCGCCGGGAGACTGGCCCGTTTGGTGCGCCCCTGGCAACGGTCCCTGACGAAGACGTCCCGGGCGGCGTCGTCGTCGCCGGCCACGAGGTTGGACGCCGCGGACACGAAGACCACGCGACAGCCGTCGTCACTGATGCCGCTCCACTCGCTGTGGCCGTTGCCCTGGGTCTCCCCCGGCCTCGTGGGGGCGTCGGGCAGGGACACGCGTTCCGTGGTGCCGGCGACACGGTCACGCACGAAGACGTCCTTCCACCCGTTCGTGTCACCCACGACGAGGTTGTCGGCAAAGGAGGCGAAGGCCACGTAGCGGCCGTCGGGCGTGACGGAGGCCTCCTCGGACGTGGCGTCCCCCTGGGTTGCTCCCCCGGCCGCCGAAGCGACGCTCACGCGCTCCGGGGGCGTGGCGCCTGCTGCCGGGGCGGCCAGGGCGAGGGCGCACGCGCCGGCCAGGGCGACAGAGGCAAGACGGGACGGACGGAACGCCATGAAGGGAGTATTCCGGCCCGCAGCGGCCCGATCCTCCCCCGGGCGCGAAGTCGGGATGGCAGGGCCCGCGCCGGGGGTCCGTCGCGCCCGCCCAGGGCGCGCTTCAGGGACCGTCGTCTTCGTGGCGACGGTATCCCGGACGGTCACGGAGGCGCAGGACGCGGTTCACCGCGTTCAGGTAGGCGCGGGCGGAGGCCTCCACGACGTCGGTGGAGACACCCCTGCCCCCCACCTCCATGTCGTCCATGCCGACCCGGATCGTCACGTCCGCGAGGGCGTCGGTCTCGCCGGTCACGGACGCAGCGGTGAAGTCCAGGAGGGTGGTGGGCAGCTCCACGGCCTTCTCGATGGCCCGGCAGGCGGCGTCGATCATGCCGTCGCCCTCCGCGGTCTCCTCACGCACCATGGTGTCGCGCTGCAGCCTCACCGTCGCCGTGGGCACCTCGGTCGAACCGCCGCTCACGGAGAACGCCACGAGACGCCACGCGCCGGTGTCGCCGCCGATCTCCTCGGCGACGATGGCCTCGAGGTCGGCCTCGGTGATCTGCACCTTGCGGTCCGCGAGCTCCTTGAAGCGTTGGAACGCCTGGGTCACGGCGTCGCCGCCCAGGCTGAAGCCGAGACGCTCCAGGGCGTCGGAGAACGCGTGGCGCCCGGAGTGCTTCCCGAGGACGATCTCGGTGGACTGGCCGACGGCCTCGGCGTCCATGATCTCGTAGGTGGCCTTGTTGGACAGCACGCCGTGCTGGTGGATCCCGGACTCGTGAGCGAAGGCGTTCCGGCCCACGACCGCCTTGTTGTACTGCACGTGGTAGCCGGTGAGGCGGGCCACCATCTTGGACGTCCGGCTGAGCTCGGCGGTGTCGATGCCCGTCTCGACGCCGTAGACGTCAGGGCGGGTGCGCACTGCCATCACGATCTCCTCCAGGGCGGCGTTGCCCGCCCGCTCCCCGAGACCGTTGACCGTGCACTCCACCTGCCGGGCACCGTTGACGACCCCGGCCAGGGAGTTCGCCACGGCCATGCCGAGGTCGTTGTGACAGTGCGTGGAGATCACCAGACCGTCGGGGCCGCGGACGGTCTCGACGACGTGGCGGATGAGCTCACCGAAGTCGCCGGAGGTGGCGTAGCCCACCGTGTCTGGGATGTTCAGGGTCCGGGCCCCGTTGTCGACCGCGACCTGGAGCACCTCGCACATGAACTCCGGATCCGAGCGGGTGCCGTCCTCGGGGGAGAACTCGACGTCCGCGGTGTACCCCGCCGCCCGGGCGACACCCTCGGCGGCAGAGACCTTCACCTGTTCAGGCGTCATACGGAGCTTGTCACGCATGTGGATCGGGGACGTGGCGATGAACACGTGGATGCGGGGCCGCGCGGCGTCCCTGACCGCCTCCCAGGCCCGGTCGACGTCGGCGACGTGCGTACGGGACAAGGCGCAGACGGTGGCCCCCCGCACCTGGCGGGCGATGGCCGCCACGGCCTCGAAGTCGCCCTGGCTGGCCACGGGGAAGCCCGCCTCTATGACGTCGACGCCCAGCTTCACCAGTTGCTCGGCGATCTCCAGCTTCTCCGGGACGTTCAGTGCGATACCGGGCGACTGCTCGCCGTCGCGCAACGTGGTGTCGAAGACGACTATCCGATCCGGTGTCATCGTGCGGTCCTCCTGTGAATCCTCTGGCGGGCAAGAGAAAACCTCCGGGCTTCCGGAGGTTCGGGGTGCGCGCACGGCGGGGGGCGTGCGCGCTAGGTAAGGAGGAGGCGGGAGTGACTCGGGGTGGCGGTGATCCTCTTCATGGCCCGCCCAGTCTATCGGCCGTTGCGCGCCACCGGTCAAGGGCTTTCGGGAAGCGTCCCCCGCCCGCTCCGCCGTGTGCGACGGCGGGCTCCGGGACCGCACCCCTGACCCAAGATCGCCGTCGGCCGGACGGCGCCCCGCCAGACCCGCAGGGCCGGCTCTGCCGCCCCCGGGCCCACCTCCGGCGCCACGGCCGAGGAGGGGGGTTCCAAAGGAGGGACGCCAGTCCCCCC
>CAYJLW010000079.1:0-5392 GCA_964370965.1 uncultured Acidimicrobiia bacterium
CCCCCCCCCCCCCCCCCCCCCCCCCCCCCCCCCCCCCCCCCCCCCCCCCCGCTCCGGTTGAGGTCGAGGGCGGCGGAGTTGATGCAGTAGCGGAGGCCGGTGGGGTGGGGGCCGTCGGGGAAGACGTGGCCGAGGTGGGCGCCGCAGCGGGAACAGACCACCTCGGTGCGGGCCATGGCGAAGCTCGTGTCGGGCTCCTCCCCCACGGCGGCCTCGTCGAGGGGCGCCGTGAAGCTCGGCCAGCCGCTGCCCGAGTCGTACTTCGTCTCGGAGTGGAAGAGCGGGGCGCCGCAGACCACGCAGGTGTACGTCCCGGTGTCGTGGCAGTCGCAGTATTCGCCCTCGAACGCCCTCTCCGTGGCCTTCTCCTGGGTCACCCGGTACTGCAACGGCGTGAGCCGGGAGCGGATGCTTTCGTCGGTGTCGCCGCGGGCCTCGTCCATGGAATCGAGACTACGACGTAATGTCGCGCCCCCGGGGGGCCGATGGCATCCCTGTGAGCACAGCACCGGACTCCCCTGCCGTCGAGCGGCTCTCCGGCCACGAGGCCGTCGTGAGCTTCGGGGCCATACGCGTGCGCTTGGAGATCGACGTCCCGCCGGACGGCGAGGTCGTGGCCACGACGTTGAGCGACGTGGCCCGCCCGGTGGACGCCGAGCGTCCGGCGCCTGCTCCGCCGCCGCAGAACCGCTGGCTGGACGCCCACAGCGCCCTGCGTCGCGGGCACTACCAGGAGGCCATCAACCTCTTCGAGGCAGAGGCCGAGGTCGCCGAGGCCAAAGGGGACCACGCCCGAGCCGCTGTCGCCTACCGGACGGCCTCGGGCGCAGCGGAGGCGATGGGCCGAGAGGACCTCGGCAACCACCTCATCCGCCTCGCCGGCAAGCACTACCTCTTCGTGGCCGAGAGCGCCTCCTCGTCGAGTCGGGCCACTCTGAGCTCCTACGTGACGGCGGCGAAATGCTTCCTGCAGGCGGGCAACCTCGAGCTCGCCGGGGACTGCATAGAGCGCGCGAAGACCGTCGAACGCGTCCTTGACGTCTCCGTGAATACCTGGAATGGACGTACTTCTAAGCACTGAGGGCACCTACCCCTACGGCGTGGGAGGCGTCTCGACCTGGTGCGAGCAGCTCATGTCGGGCCTGGCCGACCACACCTTCAGTGTCGTCGCCGTGATCGCGAACCCCCATGCCGTAGCCCGGTACCGGCCCGGGCCCAACGTCCGCGTGGGGGCCGTCCCGCTCTGGGGAAACGAGCTCCTCGAAGAGCAGGTGCCCCGGTCGCTGTCCAGCGTCCTGGCCCGGCGCCGGGCCCTGCGCCACGGGGCCGTCGAGAGGGAGTTCCTCCCGCTCTTCGAGCGTCTCACCGAGAACCTCATGCTGGAGACGGACGCCGCGGAAGGCGTCGCGGAATGCATCACCGGCCTCGCCGACTTCGCCGTCCGTCACGACCTCCGCGAGGCGTTCGCGGACCGCCGGGCCTGGGACGTGATGTCGGCGAAGCTGCGAGGCCACCCTCTGTACGCGAAGGCCTCCCTGGAAGGCACGATCGAGTCCGCCCGGGCGATCTACCGCTACTTCCTCCCCCTCACCGTGCCGCTGCCGGTGGCGGACGTGACGCATGCCACGGCGGCGGCGTTCTGCGCACTCCCGTGCATCGCGGCGAAACGGCGCCACGGGACACCCTTCCTTCTCACCGAGCACGGCGTCTACCTGCGGGAGCGGATCCTCGCCCTCATCCGGGACGAGACGCCTCCCCTGCAGAAGGTCATGCTCGCCAACCTCTACCGGGGGGTGGTCGCCGCCGCCTACCGGGAAGCCGACCGCATCCTGCCCGTGTGCCGCTTCAACGTCCTCTGGGAGGACGCCATCGACGCCGACACGGCGGGGAAGGTCCACGTCGTACACAACGGCGTGGATCCGGAGCACTTCCTCCCCGCGCCCGAGTGGCCCGCCCCCCCCACGGCCGGCTTCGTGGGACGCATCGACGAGCTCAAGGACGTCGTCACGCTCCTCGAGGCTGCCCGCCGGGTGCGCGACGCCGTCCCTGGCTTCATGCTCCATCTCTACGGGGACGCCACCTCCCCGGAGTACGAGGAGAAGTGCCGACGACGGGCTGCGTTCCTCGGTCTCGACGCCTGCGTCGTGTTCCACGGCCACACCAACGACGTCCTCGCTGCCCTGCACGGCGCCCAGGTCGTCGTGCAGTCGTCGGTCTCGGAGGCGCTGCCCTTCTCGATCCTCGAGGCGATGATGTGCGCGAAGCCGATCGTGGCCACGGCGGTGGGGGGCGTGCCCGAGGCCCTGGGAGGCAGCCGCTTCCTCGTCCCCCCCCAGGACCCCGTGGCCTTCGGGGACGCTCTCGTCGAGCTCCTCCGGATGCCTCCCGGCGAGCGCGCCGCGGTCGGCGCCGGGAACCGCCAGAGGGCGCTGGAGCAGTACACCCAGGAGGCCTTCCTCGCCGCCTACCGGGACGAGTACGCCGCCGCCGTGTCCCGGGCACATGCGGCGCCGCCCGGTGCGGGGCGTCCAGG
This sequence comes from uncultured Acidimicrobiia bacterium, assembly GCA_964370965.1. Classification (GTDB taxonomy): domain Bacteria; phylum Actinomycetota; class Acidimicrobiia; order UBA2766; family UBA2766; genus CAYJLW01. The sequence goes on from CAYJLW010000079.1 coordinate 2,534, forward strand.
TCCGTCCGCCGCCGGGGTGCCGGCGTGACGACGACCGCCCGCCTCCCGCCCGCCACCAGGGGTCCCACGATCTGGCCCGTGTCCCTGCTCCTGCTCCCCGTGCTCGCGGCCGTCGTCCTGTTGGGCTCGTCGGGCGCCGCCCCCCGCCGGACGTCGCCCGGCGCCGCCGCCGGCTTCGGCGTCACCCGCACTGCCGACGGGCTCCTTGCCGCGGACGCGTTCGACCGCGCCCGTCCCCGTCGCGCGCTCGAGGACATCTGGGAGCCCGACCCGCTCGCCCCCCGGGGTCTCGCCACCTACGCCGCCACGGGCGGCGGCCTCCGGGTGGGCGTCGACTCACACAAGAGGGGAACCTGGGAGGGCTATTTCCTCGTCACCCGGGCGATGTTCCCGGCCACGGCCGTCTTCCACACCGCTGCCCGCGGCGACCCGGCCCGTGTGGACGGCCTCGACAGCGACAAGGGGGAGGTCGTCTTCGCCGTCCAGACGGGTTCCACGAAGGTGACCGGCGACATCAACTTCGTCGCGGTCAGCTCCCTGTCGTTCGGGGGCGACCTCGACTGGCAGGTGGGCTACTCGGAGGGCCGCTTCGCCGACGCCCGGCTCACGACCTACGTCACGATGGAGGACGTCCCCCCGGATCTCGACGTCGCGGAGCCGGTGGGGATCACCCTGCGCACCGACGGGAGGCGGAGCTTCACGGTGTACCTGGACGACCGCCTGGTCCTCGACCGTCACGACCTCGACATGCGCATCGACCCGCCCTTCCAGCCCTACCTGGAGGTGCAGGCCGAGTCGAGCGGGTACACGTCCGTGTTCACGGACTTCTGGGTCACGCGCAGCGACACGGTCGCTCTCACCGGACTGCCGTCCGGCACCGAAGCCGCGCTCGTGGCGGGCGGCCGCACGATCGCCCGCGCCGCTTCCGGTCGCGACGGCCGCGCCCTGCTCCGGTTGCCCCTGCCGAAGGCCTACGGGGAGGCGGATCTCCGCCTCCGCGTCCCGGGCCGATCCCGCGGTGTCACCGCGGTGCGGGGACTGCGCTACGCGGGGGGCGACAGCTACCGCGTCGAAGTCGGCCGGGGCGGACGATGACCTCCGCTCGCAACACCGCCGTCCAGGTGCAGGATCCCCTTGCTCTCGGCCACGACTACCACCTCGAGGCCCAGTCCGTGCTCGCTCTCAGCCCGGACCCCCAGAACCCCTTCGAGGTCGCCGTGGTGCTCAGCACGCTGGGGTACACGGACGCCGCCGCCCAGTCGCTGGGCGCTTCGGGCCTCTTCGATCTCGCCCGGCGGATCTACGACGTCATCGACCTCCACTACCGGCCGCCGGACGCTTCTGACGAGGAACTGCCCGAGGCGTGGCACCGTCGCTTCCGGCGGGCCCTCTCCACCGTGGCGATGGGCTTCAGCTACGCCGAGCTGTGGGTGCTGTCCCTGGCGCTGCTGGCGACCACCCGTCTCTCCTTCTGGTCCTCCACGACGCTCACCGGCCGCCAGGCCACAGCGGTCAACATCGCTCTCGTGGCCGCCCTCGTCGTCTCGACGCCCTTCGTGCAGGCCTTTTCGCGCAAGCACGTCTTCTTCCGCCTGCAGTCGGACTGGCCGCTCGCTCGCTGGGTGACCAACGTCCTCATCGGCGGGGGCGCTCTCGTCACCGTCCTCGTGCTGGGCGGCGTCTACGTCCTCTTCGAGGACGTCCTCCACGCCTACACCCCGGGCTCCAACCGCCTCTTCCTGGGCTTCGCCCTCCTGATCGCGTCGCTCAACCTCGTGCTCGCCCCGCTGTACGCCATGCGCTCCTTCCTGGCGCTGTTCGTGGCCCTGGGGACCGGGGCGGCCGTCATAGTCGTCACGATGCCCGGCGACTGGCAGCAGCTCCTCAGCCAGGCCCACATGGTGAGGTTGCAGGTCGTCTCGTTGATCGCCGTCGAGGTCGTCGCCCTCGCCCTCGGCCTCTTCGTGCGACGGCGCATGGAGCGCCGCGAGCCGGACCCCGTGAGGGAGTCCCTGCGGCCCCGCCTCCCCGTGTTCCTCCTCGCCACGGCCCCGTACGTGGTCTACGGCGCCGCCCTCTACGTCCTCGTGTTCGCCCACAAGTTCATCGCCGGTGGCGCCCTCGCCGGGGGCTACTCGTACCGCATCGGCTACGAGGCCGCCGTGGGTCTCGGCGCCGCGGTCCTCGTCCCGGTCCTCGTCGTCGTCACCGTGACCATGGAGTGCTTCGCGCGCGACGTCAGCAAGGCGCTCAAGGGCATCACGGTGGCCCGGGCCGCGGAGTTCGACGTCCGCATGCGCCGTCTCTACAGGCGGCGTCTCACCGTCCTTCTCGCCGTCGTGGCCGCTTCCGGTGCCGCCGTCTGGCTCCTGGGGGCGCACGTGCGCTGGCCGCTGCGGATACCGGCGGACGGCCTCCGCTCCTTTCCCGTGGCGGTGGCCGGCTACGCGGTCCTGGGCGTCGGTCTCTTCCACGCCCAGTGGCTGTTCTACATCTCCCGTCCCGCCCCGGTCCTCTACGGCCTCGGTGCCGGGATCGCCCTCTCCTTAGCGTGCGGTGTCGCCGGACAGGTGTGGGGCGCCCCCGCGGGCGGTGCTGTCTGGGGTCTCCTCGCCGGGAGCGCCGTCTTCGCCGCCGTCACATGCGGGGCCACTCTCCGCTCCCTGGCGAACTTCGACCGCGCCCTCTACGCGGCCCTCTGACCGCGCGCCCTCTGATCCGGGCGCGGGGGCGCGGCGCCCGGCGTCTGGCGCCCGCGCCACACGGTCGCCCGGAGGACCTGTTCATCGTGGGTGGGGGACCGTCCAGCGCCTCAGGGTCGCCTCCAGAGCGTCCTTGTAGACCGGCTTCGCGAGGTAC
>CAYJLW010000079.1:5492-11913 GCA_964370965.1 uncultured Acidimicrobiia bacterium
CCAGCGCCTCAGGGTCGCCTCCAGAGCGTCCTTGTAGACCGGCTTCGCGAGGTACTCGTCCATGCCTGCGGTGAGGGCCTCCTCCCGGTCGCCCTTCATGGCGTTCGCGGTCATGGCGATGATCGGGACATGGCGATCCGTGCCCAGCTCGGAGCGGCGGATGGTCCGGGCGGCCTCGAGGCCGTCCATGACCGGCATGTGGAGGTCCATGAGGACGGCGTCGTACGCGGTCCGGGCGACGGCCTCCACGGCCTGACGGCCGTCGACGACGAGGTCTGCGGCGAAACCCAGATGTTCGAGCATGCGCAGGGCCACCTTCTGGTTCACGACGTTGTCCTCGGCGACGAGGATCCGGGGGGCGTCGCCCCCTCGGCTCCCGCTCGGGGCGGGGTGGACGGGGACCGTCGTGGCGGCGACCTCGGCGCACTCACGCACCTCCGGGAGCTCGTCGTGGAGCTCGGGGGGTAGCTCGAAGGCGGCCGTGAACCAGAACGTCGAGCCCTCTCCGGCGACGCTCTCGCAGCCGAGCTCCCCGCCCATCAGATGGACGAGCTCCCTGCTGATGGCGAGGCCGAGGCCGGTCCCGCCGTAGCGCCGGGTCATGGAGGGGTCCGCCTGAGAGAACGGCTGGAAGAGCCGCCGGACGTCCGCGGGACCGATGCCGATGCCCGTGTCACGGACGGTGCAGCGCAGGCGCACGCTGCCGGGGGTCGCCGGCTCGGCGGACACCCGCACCTCGACCTCGCCGTCCTCGGTGAACTTCAGGGCGTTGCCGACCAGGTTCGTGAGCACCTGGCGGAGACGGTAGGGGTCCCCACGGAGGCGCGCCGGAACGTCGGCGCCGACGACGGCCGTGAGATCGAGGCTCCTGTCGCGGGCCTTCTCGCCCAGGAGCTCGACCGTCTCTTCGACGAGGCGACCGAGATCGAAGTCGATGCGCTCCAGGTCGAGCTTCCCGGCCTCGATCTTGGAGAAGTCCAGGACGTCGTTGACGACCCGGAGGAGGGCGTCGGCCGAGCCCTGCACGGTTTCGGCGTAGCCGCGCTGCTCGGGGGTCAGCGGTGTGTCGAGGAGCAGGGACGTCATCCCGACGACCCCGTTCATCGGCGTCCTGATCTCGTGGCTCATGGTCGCCAGGAAGGCGGACTTCGCCCGATTGGCCGCCAGGGCGTCGTCCCGGGCGCCGGCGAGCTCGGCGGTCATGGCCTCGGCGATGCGCACGGCCCGGTCGCGGGTCGTGGCGAGCATTCGCACGAAGCCGAAGAGTAGGAGGGTGACCAGGAGGGCCCCGATGAGGACGAGGAATGGGTGGCCGCCGCCGTAGTCCCTGACGAAGGTGGGCATCTCGCCGAAGCGCACGGTCCATGTGCGGGCCCCGAAATCGAACGTGTCGGAGCGCGAGTGCAGGGGCCGGCCGTCCTCGCCGTCCCCGCTCTGGGCCAGGAGGCTCCCGGAGGCTGCGTCACCGTCGTAGAGCTGGATCCGGATTCCTGTCATGGCGTCGGGAACGACACTCTGGAGGAGGACCCGGGCGTTCAGGAGGGTGAAGACCCAGCCCCGCAGGGCCTCTTGGCGCCGGCGGGGCGTGTCCAGGGGGACCCCGGCCTGGTAGACGGGCGCCAGGATGGCCGTCACGGGCCCGGCGGGGCGCAGGCCGCCTTCCATCTCGGGGCCGGCCAGAGGGGCTGTGGCTGCGGGGAGGCCGGTGAGGGCGGCCCGCCGGGCGGGATCCGCCCACGCCTGGTCGGTCCCGACGTCGAAGCCGAGGATGTGGTTGTAGAGCAGTTCCGGCTCCCACACCTCCACAGGCTCGTAGTGCGTCCTCGTGCCGGCCGGCGTGATCGCGTAGCCGGGTACGCCGTCGGCCCGGCGCCGGGCCAGGTAGGCGTCGACGTCGCCTCCCGGGACGATGGCGACGTACCCGAGTCCCGTGAGGCTCGGGTAGCGCTTGCCGATCTCGCTGAAGGACCCCAGGAACTCGCGCCAGCGGGTCTGCGTGATCGGCATGCCGGACGCGAACACGCCCCGTGTGAAGAGGAGGGCGTCCTGGGAGAGCTGGGCCCGGGCCACGAGGCTGGTCTTCACGCGCTCGACCTCGTGGTCGAAGCGGGCCGTGGCCCTGCGCGCCTGGATGTCGCGCTGCTGCCACCAGAGCGCCAGGCTCACGAGGATCCCGAGCGCGAGCAGGGCCCGGGGCAGGGCCTTGACCACGCGGGGCGGGATGCGCTGCGGCTCGTCCATGGCCTCGGTTCGGGGTCGTGGCCTTCTCGGTTCGAATCGGCAGTTCAGGCGTCGGCTTGAGCGGTGTGGGGCCGTTTGGCCCGGCCCACGGCTTCGGCGATCCGCCTGCCCACGGAGAGGAGGGCGACGGCGCCGCCGGCAATGAGGGCGATCTCCTCCAGGATGAGGGTCTCGGGCGGGAAGAGATCGAAGAAGCGCCGCAGTGCCGGCACCATGAGCACGGCCACGACACAGGCCACCATCGCCCCGAGGAGGAGGAGCTTCGGGACGGTGAGGGGCCGCGAGAGCATGGCCAGGATCCAGAGGCCCACGCAGAGCAACACCAAGGTGGCGCTCGTGCGGGCGGCGGCAAGGGACAGGCTCGGGCTGAGCCGGGCGACGGCGTAGGACGCGAATGTGGCCGTGGCGGCCACGATCCCGGCGGGTACGGCGAAGCGGAGCACGCGGGGTATGAACCCCGGCCGGTACCGGCGCGGGTTCGGGGCGAGGGAAAGGAAGAACGCCGGGATTCCGATGGTGAGGCTGCTCACGAGCGTGAGGTGGCGGGGCAGGAAGGGGAACGGCACGCCCACGACACCTACCGTGAGGGCCAGGAGCATGGCGTACACGCTCTTGGTCAGGAAGAGGTTCGCCACCCGCTCCACGTTGGCGATCACCCGACGGCCCTCGGCGACGACGTCCGGGAGCGTGGCGAAGTGGCCGTCGAGCAGGACGAGTTGTGCCACCGCGCGCGACGCCGCCGAACCCGACCCCATGGCGATGCCGATGTCGGCGTCCTTGAGGGCGAGGACGTCGTTCACGCCGTCGCCGGTCATGGCGACGACATGGCCCCGGGACTGCAGGGCGTGCACGATCGCCCGCTTCTGGTGGGGCTGCACCCGGCCGAAGACCGTGTGTTCTTCGAGCGCCGTGGCGAGAGCGTCGAGGTCGCCGTCGTCGGGCAGATCGCGCGCGTCGACGGGTTCGTCGGCGCCGGGGAGGCCGACGCTGCGGGCGACGGCGGCGACGGTGCGGGGGTTGTCGCCCGAGATCACCTTCAGCGCCACACCCTGGCGGGCGAAGTAGGCGAGGGTGTCGGCGGCGTCGGGACGGATCCTCTCGGAGAGCGTGACCAGCGCTGTGGGATCGAGGTCCGCCGGAGGCGCCTCCCCGGCGAAGGCGGCGTCGCTGCGGGCGAGGACGAGGACGCGTACGCCCTCGGCGGCGAGGGCGTCGGCACGGGAACGGGCCGGGTCGCTCTCGTCGAGGAGGACGTCAGGGGCGCCCAGGACCCAGGTCCCGTGGCCGTCGAAGGTAGCCCCGCTCCATTTCCGCGCGGACGAGAACACCACCGTGTCGGACGCCTCCCAGGCGTGCGGGGCCGGGCAGGCGGCGGCCACCGCTGCCAGGCTCGCGTTCGGGTTCGGGTCCGACGCGCCCAGGGCGCCCAGGGCGTCACGGGCCTCACCGCCGTGGCCGAGGTCGTCGATGCCGGTGAGGACCATGGATCCCTCGGTGATCGTGCCGGTCTTGTCGAGGCAGACGACGTCGACGCGGGCGAGCACCTCGACGGACGCCATCTCCTGCACGAGCGCCTTCCGGCGGCCGAGGCGGATCACGGCGATGGCGAACGCCAGGCTCGTGAGCAGGACGAGGCCCTCGGGCACCATGGCCACCACCCCGGCGACCGCTCCCCGGAGGGCGTCGTCGAGGTTGCTGTCCGCGCGGAAGATCTGGCTCCCGAAGAGCAGAATCGCCGTCGGGACCAGAGCCCACGTGATGATGCGCAGGATGCGGTTCACGCCGGCCTGCAGCTCCGAATGCACGAAGGTGAAGCGGCGTGCCTCCTCGGCCAGGCGGACGGCGTACGCGTCCTTGCCCACTCGCGTCGCCCGGAAGCGGCCGCTGCCGGAGGCGACGAAGCTGCCCGAGAGCACCTCGTCGCCGGGGCTTTTGTCCTGCGGGTCCGCCTCGCCGGTGAGCAGCGACTCGTCCACGGAGAGACCGGCGGCGGTGAGGACCTCTCCATCGACGACGATCTGGTCCCCGGGACGGGCCACGACGACGTCGTCCAGGACGATCCCGCCCAACGCCACGACCTGCTCCTCGCCGTTGCGCACGACCAGGGCCTGTGGGGCGTTCAGGAGCGCGAGACGGTCGAGGGTGCGTTTCGCCCTCAGTTCCTGCACGATGCCGATGAGGGCGTTGGCGACGAGAACGCCGCCGAAGAGGCCGTCCTGCGCCGGGCCCACGACCAGGATGACGACGAGCAGGCTGCCCAGGAGTCCGTTGAAGTACGTGAGGACGTTCGCCCGGAAGATGTGCGCCACCGTTCGGCTGGGGGCGGTGGGAACGTCGTTCGTGAGACCGCGGGCGACCCGGTCGCGGACGGCCTCGTCGTCGAGGCCGGTGTCGGCGGGAGCAGCGGCGTCCGCCGCGGGCGCGCTCATGGCCCCAGGAGGGTACGGCAACGGCGGCGGGCGCCTGCGTGCGGGCCACCCGTAAGGTCGTTCCCGTCGCGGGGCGGATCCTGCCCCGGGGTGCCCCCCACGGGAGTCGGGCGGGACGTGGTCCCTCCCTTGGCAGGAGCTAGGGTGCCCGTATGAGCGCTGTGTTGCTGGACGGGCGGGCGACGGCGGCGGTGATCCGCGAGGAGATCGCCGCTGAGGTCAAGCGGATGGACCGCCCGCCGGGCCTCGCCACCCTGCTCGTCGGTGACGACCCCGGCTCGCAGTCCTACGTGGGGGGCAAGCACAGGGCCTGCGAGGAGGTCGGCTTCTTCTCCCTCGACCGCCGGCTTCCGGCGAGCGCTTCGCAGTCCGACGTCATGGCGGAGATCACCGCGCTCAATGCCACCACCGACGTCGACGCCTTCATCGTGCAGCTCCCCCTGCCGCTCGGCCTCGACGAGCGGGCGGCGCTCGAGGGCGTCGACGCGGCCAAGGACGCTGACGGCCTCCACCCCGTGAACCTGGGCCGCCTCGTGCTCGGCGCGCCCACGGTGGCGCCCTGCACGCCGGCGGGCATCGTGGAGCTGGGGGAGCGTTTCGGGATCGAATGGGCGGGTTCCCGGGTCGTGATCGTGGGCCGGGGTACGACGGCGGGGCGACCTCTCGGTCTCCTCCTCACGCTCAAGGGTGTGGACGCCACGGTGACGTCCTGCCACAGCCGCACCCGTGACCTCGCCTCCCACACGCGCGATGCAGACGTGGTCGTGATGGCGGCCGGAAGCCCGCACCTGCTCGCGGCCGACATGGTGAGACCGGGGGCGGCGGTCTTCGACGTCGGGATCAGCCGTACCGAGGAGGGACGCTTCGGCGACGTCCACCCTGATGTCGCCGGCGTCGCCGGATGGCTGGCGCCCACGATCGGCGGTGTGGGCCCCATGACCGTGGCCATGCTCCTGCGCAACACTCTCCGGGCGGCTCAGCACCGGTGAGCCGCCCATCGGACCCGGCCACCGCCGACAGTCCTGGCGTCCGCCGCGACCGCGCAGAGGCCGAGCGCGACCGTCGTCGGGCACACCGTCGCGAGGAGCTGCTCGACGGCGCCCTGCGGGTGATCCGGCGGGTGGGCCCCGAAGCGTCCATGGAGGAGATCGCCGCCGGGGCCGGGATAACGAAGCCCATCCTGTACCGCCATTTCGGGGACAAGCAGGGTCTGTCGCGGGCAGTGGCGCAGCGGTTCCTGGATCAACTCCTCACCGACCTGGAGGCCCATCTCGCCCTCGACCTCGGTCTGCGGGAGCTCTTCGCCACGACGCTCGACGCGTATCTCGCGTTCGTGCAGCGGGAACGCGACGTCTACCGGTTTCTGCTCGGCTCCATCGGGCGGGGGGGTGAGCCCACGGCCGCGGCGCTGATGGGGCTCTTCCACGGCTTCGCCGGGCGCATCGCCGCCATCCTCGAGAAGCTCATGCGTGAGAGGGACCTCGACGTCACCCCGGCCCGACCCATCGCCCACGGCGTCGTGGGGATGGTGTTCCTGGCCGGGGACTGGTGGGTGCAGAGCAGCCCGCTCCCCAGGGAGGAGCTCGTGGCCCACCTCACGGATCTGATCTGGACCGGGGCGGCGGGCGTCGGCCTCGGCGACGTGTGACCGGCTGTCTTCGCGCGCGATTCGACACACCTTCGTGTGGGGCATAGCGCCCAGGCGCGGGGCCTGCGCGGGCTGGGGGCCATAGAACCCCCGCCGGGGGGGG
>CAYJLW010000079.1:11923-19517 GCA_964370965.1 uncultured Acidimicrobiia bacterium
GGCGCTATCTCACGCCGAAGGCGTGAGATAGCGCCGGGTCCGGCTGGGAGGGGGCAGAACCCATTGCCGGCCGCGCCCCCCGAATGGCGCAGCTGGCAACACCCGCTGGCGACCTGCGAAGGGTCGCCACAACCCCTTTCCTGTACGGCAAGACCCTAACAGAGTAACCACAGTTCGGACAGAGAGAAATGTGGAAAGTTTCTCGGCGGCGTCGCGTCGGCTGCGCCCGGGGGTCAGGCGATGATCGCGACGGTGTCCAGGACGAGGATCCCGAGGGCCACGTTCCCGGTGACCGTCGTGCGCGAGCGGGCATCCTCGCGCCCGATCGCCCGGGCGAAGAGACGCCAGGCGGTCTCCTGGTCCAAGGTCACCTCTGTCGTCGGCGGCCCCGGGGCGTCCGCGGCGAAGTGCCACGCGTCCTCGTCCCGCACCAGCAGCCACGTCCCGCCGGCATCACCGGTGATCGTGAGACGCAGGGACGTTCCCGGCGCCGAGGAGGCGTAGCGGTACGTGTGGGGGAGCGCCCTCACGAATGTGTCGAGGACGGGGCCCAGGAAGCGCGCTTCCTTCAGCCCCGGGCGCCCCACCGCCTCGCGGACTTGCTGCTGGTGCGTCCACCGCTCGGAGAGCTCCCGGGCCACGCAGAGCCAATTGGGTGCGGCCCCGGTGCCCGCCCAGCTCACCGTCTCGCCCGTGCCCTCGGGCTCGACGCCCGCCACGTAGGTGTCCACGAGGGACCCCGTGAAGGCGAGGAGCTCGCAGAGGACCCGCGTGGAGAACCGCCCGGCGACGTCCACCCATGACTGGTTGAGGGACCCGAGGGCGGCCACGAACGCCGCCCAGGGGAGGTCGTCGTCGACGCGGCCGGCGTCGAATCCGTCCCGGCTGCGGGACAGCAGACCGAGGTCGTTGCCGAGGAGGTGGCAGACGACGTCCTTCACGCTCCAGGCCGGGCACAGCGTGGGTGTCGCCCATTGTCGTTCGTCGAGCCCGCCGAGCACCTCCAGGAGGGCGGCACGCTCGGCCGGGAAGAGGTCGGCGACGAGAACGGGGGCGGTACGGGCTTGCATGTCGCCTTAGTCTGCGTGCAGGAGACGGGAGGTGCATGCATTTCGGCCCGACGACCCCCGCCGCCGCCGGCCTCCGCATGCCGGCGGAGTGGGCGCCCCACGAGTGCTGCCTGGTGGCCTGGCCCGTGCGCCGGTCCCTCTGGGGCGGCGAGATGGCCGCCGCCGAAGCCGAGTACGCCGCCGCGATCCGCACGATCGCCGGCTTCGAAGCGGTGCTCGTCGTCTCGCCCGTGGCGGAAGGCCGGCGCGTGGCGGACCTCACCGGCGTCGAGGTGGTCGAGATGCCGATCGACGACTCCTGGGTGCGGGACACGGGCCCCATCTTCGTGACCGGCCCCGGGGAGAGGGCGGCAGTGGACTTCCGCTTCAACTCCTGGGGCGGCAAGTACCTGCCCTACGAGGACGACGCCCTCCTCGCTGCACGGCTCTGCGCCCACCTCGGCGTCCCCCGATACGCCGCCCGATTCGTGCTCGAGGGCGGCGCTATCACGGTGGACGGGGAGGGCACCCTCGTCACGACCGAGCAGTGCCTCCTCAACCCGAACCGGAACCCGGACATGTCCCGGGCCGACGTCGAGGCGGGCCTGCGCGCCTACCTCGGAGCCGAGGAGATCGTGTGGCTCCCCCACGGGCTCGTCGAGGACCGCGACACCGACGGCCACGTCGACAACGTGGCGGCCTTCGTGGCGCCGCGCACGGTCCTCGCCCAGACGGTGTCCGACCCCCGGAATCCGAACTACGCGCGACTCCGTGAGAACCTCGCCGTGCTCGCCCGGTCCGTGGACGCGCGCGGCCGTCCCCTGGAAGTCCACGAGGTGGACGTCCTCCCCTACGCCGACGTCGCCGGGGCCACGGTCGCGGTGCCGTACGTGAACCTCTACCTCGCCGACGGCGCCGCGGTCGTCCCGGTCACGGGCCACGCGGCCGACGACGACGTCCTCGGCCGCCTGGCCGAGATCCTCCCCGACCGGGAAGTCGTCGCCACGCCGGGGCGCACCCTGGCTCACGGAGGCGGGGGCGTGCACTGCGTGACCCAACAGGTCCCCCCTCGCGGGGGGGACCCCGTCCCCCCCGCGAACCCCCCGCCGGGAGGCGCGACATGCTGATCCTCTCCTCCGTCGGGGTCGCGTCGTCGCCCGCCCGGGTCGCGCCCCCCACGCGGGCGCCCCTGCGGGTCGGGGCCGTGCAACACCGCTGGCACCCCGACCCCGACGAGCACGCCGGGGCGCTCGCCGAAGGCGTCCGCCTCGCCGCGGCCGAGGGCGCCCGCATCGTCTGCCTGCAGGAGCTCACGTTGTCGCCCTACTTCGCCGTGTCCTCCGAGGCGACGGCGGAGGTCCGCGCCCGCGCCGAGCCGATACCGGGCGGGCCCACCACCGGCTTCGCCGCCGCCATGGCCGCCGAGACGGGCGCCTACGTGCACGCCTCGCTCTTCGAGCGCGCCCCGGACGGCGGCCTCGGCTACAACACGGCGATCTGCGTCTCGCCCGCCGGCGACGTCGTCGCCCGCACCCGCAAGCTCCACATCCCCGTCACGGCCGGCTACCACGAGGACCGCTACTTCCGTCCCGGTGACACGGGCACGCCCGTGGTGGACGTCGCCGGGGGCCGTTTCGGCTTCCCCACCTGTTGGGACCAGTGGTTCCCGGAGCTGGCCCGTCTCTACGCCCTCGCCGGTGCCGAGGTGCTCGTGTACCCGACGGCGATCGGCTCCGAGCCGGACCACCCGGACTTCGACACGGAACCGCTGTGGGAGCGGGTGATCACCGCCAACGGCATCGTCAACGGGACGTTCATGATGGCGGTGAACCGCATCGGGGACGAGCCGCCTCTGCGTTTCTACGGCTCGTCGTTCATCAGCGACCCGTACGGGCGGATCCTCGTGCAGGCCCCCCGCGACGAACCCGCCGTCCTCGTCGCCGACCTCGACCTCGACCAGCGTCGCGACTGGCTCACCCTCTTCCCGTTCCTCGGGACCCGCCGCCCCGACGCCTACGGGCCTCTGGCGCAGTAGGCCCTCTTGGGGCGGGGCCGGCGCCGCTGCCCGATGGCTGACTACCCTGCCGCCATGCCCGAAGCCGTCATCGTCGAGGCCGTCCGCACTCCCATAGGGAAGCGCAACGGTCTCCTCGCCGGCTGGCACCCGGCCGACCTCCTCGGCTTCGTCCTCAACGCCCTCCTGGAACGCACCGGTGTCGACCCGGGGGGCATCGACGACGTGATCGGCGGCAACGTCACGCAATGCGCCGAGCAGGGCTGCAACGTCACCCGCAACGCCTGGGTGTCCGGCGGCCTCCCCTGGGACGTCCCTGCGACCACCGTCGACCGCCAGTGCGGCTCCTCCCAGCAGGCCGTCCACTTCGCCGCCCAGGGCGTGATGGCGGGGGCCTACGATCTCGTCGTCGCCTGCGGCGTGGAATCGATGACGCGGGTGCCGCTGTCTATGAACGCCTGGGGGGGCGAGAGCCCCTTCGGCCCCGGCTTCATGGCCGCCACCGACGGGCAGTTGAAGACCCAGTTCGAGGTCGCCCAGCACATCGCAGAGGACTGGAAGATCACCCGCGAGGAGATGGACGGCTTCGGCCTCGAGAGCCACAGGCGGGCGGTGGCCGCCACCGACGCCGGGGCGTTCGAGCGCGAGATCGTCCCCATCGAGGTCCGCGACGCCGAGGGCAGGCCCACCGGCGAGATCATGCGGGCCGACGAGGGCCCGCGGCGCGACACTTCGCCCGAGAAGCTCGCCTCCCTGCGTTCCGCCGTGGACTTCGACCCCGACGTCGCTCCTGACATCACGGCGGGGAACTCCTCCCAGATGTCCGACGGAGCCGCCGCCATGCTCATCGCCTCCGCGGAGACCGCCCGGGCGATGGGCCTGGCGTCAAGGGCCCGGTTCCGCCACTTCACGGTCGCCGCCGACAGCGCCGTGTGGGTCCTCACGGCGCCGAACCCCTGCACCCGCAAGCTCCTGGAGCGCTCGGGCATGGCGATCGCGGACTTCGACGCCGTCGAGGTGAACGAAGCCTTCGCCTCCGTCGTCCTCGCCTGGCAGCGCGAGTTCTCCGCGGAGCCGGAACGCCTCAACCCCAGGGGCGGCGCCGTCGCCCTCGGTCACCCGCTGGGGGCCGGCGGCGTCCGCCTCATGACGACGATGCTGCACTACCTCGAGGACACCGGCGGCCGTTACGGCTTCCAGACCATGTGCGAGGGCGGCGGCCAGGCCAACGGCACCGTCATAGAGGTCCTGCGCTAGGACGGGCAGGTCGTGTCGGGGGGCGGGGGCTTCAGGTCCACGAGGTAGTCGGCGACGGCGCCCGTGGCGCACTCGCTCCCGCCGTAGCTGGTGTGGCGGTCGGCCTTGTAGGTGAGCAGGACGGCGTGGGCGAGCATCTCGGCGACGGCGACGGCGTCCTTGTAGGGGGTGGCGTTGTCGCCTGTGGTCCCGATGACGAGGATCGTCGGGGCGTCGGGGGCGGCGATCTTGCGGGGGGCGAGGTTCGCGGGCACCGGCCAGAGATAGCAGGGGAGGCCGAGGGCGGCGTCGTAGGCGCCGAAGCGGGGAGCGGCGGCGGCCGCCCGGGCCTGGAAGGCCTCGAACTCCGCCGGGTTCCTGGGGGCGGGCTGGTCCAGGCAGTTGATCGCCAGGTTGGCGGCGAAGGACACGCTGTCCACGTAGGACTCGGCGAGCACGTGGAGGCCTGCCCCGTCGCCGTCGAGGCCGTCGGCGATCGACTGCGCGAGGACCTCCCAGGCGTCTGAGTCGTATGTGGCGGCGATCGTGGCGATGGCGAGCTCCGTGGGGCCGAGCTGGTCGCCGTCGACGTCGAGGGGCTTGCGCTCGACGCCGGCGACGAGCTCGCGGTAGGCCTTGTCGGGGTCGGGGCCGATGGGGCAGCTCTCGTCGTTCCTGCAGTCGGCGAGGAAGGCCTCGAAGGCGGCGTCGACGGCGACGGCCTGCTGTATGAGGGAGGTCTCGGCGTCGACGGAGGGGTCCTCGACGCCGTCGAGCACCATCGCCCGCAGCTTCTTCCCGAAGTTCTCGGCGTACACGAGGCCGAGGCGGGTGCCGTAGGACAGGCCCACGTAGGTGAGCTTGTCCTCGCCCAGCGCCTGGCGGATCGAGTCCATGTCCCGCGCCGTGTCGATCGTGCCCACGTGGGGGAGGACCTCGCCGTCGGTCGTCTTGCAGGCGTCCACGAGGCGGCGGGCGGCGTCGTGGAGCGCCTGTGCCTCGGCGGGATCATCGGGCGTGTAGTCGGGCTCGTAGTACTCCAGAGCCGTCTTCTCGCATCGGAGGGGGTTGCTCTCGTTGACCCCTCGCGGGTCCCAGGAGACGACGTCGAAGCGGTCCAGGACGCGCTGGTCGAAGAGGAGGCCGGAGCGCAGGAACCCGATCCCGGACGCCCCCGGTCCGCCGGGGTTGGTGAGGAGGGAGCCGATCCGCTCGGCGGGCTTCTCGGCGGGTTTGCGGGACAGGGAGAGCTCGATCTTCCTGCCCCGGGGGTTCGCGTAGTCGAGGGGCACGGCGAGCTGGGCGCAGTCGAAGCCCTCGCCGCAGTCCTTCCACTCGATCGCGCCCACTGTGACCGGCGGCCGGCGGGACGCCTTCGGCGTCGGCCGGGCGCGTAGGCCGGGGAGGTCCGTGCCCTGGGTGCAGGCCGCCACGGCGAGGAGCAGGGAGAGGAGGGGGACGAGGATGCGTCGGTTCACCACAGGTGAGGGTACAAGGCCGTTCCGGCGTTCCCCCTCACCAGTCCCTGCCGAAGTCCCCGCCGAACCGGGCGGTCCGGTTGCGGCCACCCGAACCGAACTGGGCGCGCTGCGCGTCATAACTGACGCGTGACGCGCCCAGTTTCAGGAGGGGATCAGGCGGGGACCCTTGCAGGTAGTACGACGCCGTCCTATAAATGAGGACCACTGGGGAAACGGAAAGCCACCGCACACAGGGGGTAGCGGCGTGGTTTCGTGGAGTAGTCGTTCCTGGATTCGGTTCTGTCGCGGGGTGGGCGTCCTTCTTGTGCTGGGCGCGCTCCTACTGGCGTCGGCTGTGCCCGCGGCCGCCGAGACGGGCGCCGGGGGCACCTCAGGCGGCGACGGCACGACGGAGGGCGACGGGCGGGGGACGGAAACGGAAGGCACCGCCGGCCAGCCGCGGGAAGGCTCCCCGGGGGGCGACCTCGGCGGCGGGCCCACGGGCGGGCCCGAGAACGACGACTGCAGCGAGAACCCCCTGCCGTTGCCGGCGACCCTGGAGACGGGCGCCCTCTCCTCGCCCCGCAACGACACCTTCGCCGCCGACGCCCCCGGACACGACGTGTTCTCCGGCGTCCTGCGCACGAGAGTGGTCGACGGCCAGGAGCAGTTCCTCGTCGAAGGGGAGACCGGCAAGGCCGGCTCCCAGCACGACATCTTCCAGCTCACCCCCGAGGTGGAGGTCTTCAACGCGGCCGGGCAGTCCGAGCGGTTCTGGCTCGCCCGACCGGGGCCGTTGCCCTTCGACGCGCATCCCGACGTCGAGGGCTGGGTCTGCCACTACCAGGGCGACACGGCCAACAGCCGCGGGTTCTTCCGGATGTGGGTGCCCTTCCGGGACTGGATGTCGGAACCGGGCATGGTCGTACACCTCGAGATCGTGCGCTTCTTCGCCGGGCCGTTCTCCTTCAAGTGGCTCTTCGGCGGCGACGAGGCCACCGTGCACGTCGGGCCCGCGCCCCACCCGGCGGGCGCGACGGTGAGCGAGGCGGCCGGGGTCGCCCTCGACGACGGCTTCCTGGTGGAGCGTTCGACCGATCCGGGCGGAGACGATCTCGAAGCGATCGCCAAGTCGATCCTGAACCCCACCCTGCCCGGTCTCGTCTCGGGTCTGCCGGCTCTGCACCAGACCACCAACACCCCCGTCAACCTCAACGGCATGGACGTCGACGTGCATGCCACGATGCAGAACTTCAAGGCCCCGGACCTGAGCCTGCGGGACGTCGACCTCGCCACGATCTGGGACTACCCGGATCCCCCCTGGGGCGGCGGCCACCCCGACCCCGACGACCCCCCCTACGACCCCCAACCCGTGGACACGGGCGAGCGGGCGCTGCGCTTCGACCTCGGCACCGACCAGGCGAAGGTCGACTTCGAGATCCACAAGTTCTTCTACTCCGCGATCCTCGTGAGCGTGAGCGGGCACTGCAAGGGCAACGTGAGCACGTCGGTCACGGGGCGCTTCGACGAGGTCGTCGACCGCAGCGCCGGGAACACGGGTCTCGCCCTGCGGGGGCTCTCCCGGGGGATCTCGGTGGGCGACGTCGACGTCGCCGCC
This sequence comes from uncultured Acidimicrobiia bacterium, assembly GCA_964370965.1. GTDB lineage: Bacteria > Actinomycetota > Acidimicrobiia > UBA2766 > UBA2766 > CAYJLW01. Next base: position 19,301 of record CAYJLW010000079.1, read on the forward strand.
GCCGGCAACGTGACGCTGTGGATCACGATCATCCCCATTCCCGTGAACTGCAAGTGGCTGGTCGAGCAGTTCGAGAACAAGATCAAGAACGCGATCCGCACTGCTCTCCTGGACAAGCTCGACGACGCGTTCCTGAACGAGAAGCTCGCCAAGTACCTCATGGCGACGGATCTCGCGACCGGGCCCCTGGCCGGCTTCGGGGCCACCGGCTCCTACG
>CAYJLW010000080.1:0-6584 GCA_964370965.1 uncultured Acidimicrobiia bacterium
CCCCCCCCCCCCCCCCCCCCCCCCCCCCCCCCCCCCCCCCCCCCCCCCCGAGTGGTCACCTATCACGACCCGTGCAACCTGGGGCGCAAGGGGGTGGCCTTTGCCGGGTGCTTCGACGGCAACAAGCTCGACCGCCCGGACGACATGCGGCGTAACGGCCGCGGCGGCGTCTACGACGAGCCCCGTGCTGTCATCGCGGCGATTCCCGGCGTCGAGCTCGTCGAGATGGAGCGCATCCGGGAGTACTCCTGGTGCTGCGGCGCCGGAGGCGGCTGCGCCGAGTCGCGGGAGGACTTCTCCCTTGCCACCGCGAAGGAGCGCATCGAGGAGGCCCTCGCCACCGGTGCCGACACGCTCGTGACGAGCTGCCCTTGGTGCGTGCACAACTTCAACCTGGCCTTGGACGCCATGACCGTCGACGGCGAGGAGCGCCGCCTCGCCGTCACCGACATCCAGTCCTTCGTCCTCGACTCCATGGAGGTGGCGTGATGGGTACGAGCACTATCGGGGAGCCGATCGGCCGTGCGGCGCTCGCGGACCTGCGCGCCGCGCTGGACGAGCGCCGCGTAACCGACGAGCCCCACGTCCTCGACTCCTACGCCGCTCAGCCGTTCCACAAGGTGGAGCCGGGCGTCTGGATCCACCGGCCCGTCGCCGTCGTGCTCCCTGAGACCGTGGCGGAGGTGCAGGCGGTCGTGCGGACCTGCAACGCCCACGGCATCCGCTACAAGGCCCTGAGCACGGGGTGGGGCGCCCACGCCGGCCCGGGCTTCATCGACGTCGTGCAGATCGACCTGCGGCGCATGAACCGCATCCTCGAGATCGACGTGGAGAACCGCGTCATCGTCGTGGATCCCTACGTGACCTGCGCCCAGATCCAAGCCGAGCTCATGCCCTTGGGCCTGAACCTCCACATCCACGGCGCCGGGAGCAACTGCTCCCCGCTGGCGAACGCCACGTCCCACATGGGGATGGGGTTCAGCTCGATCTCGATGAGCTACAGCCCCCGCAACATCATGGGCGTGGAGTGGGTGCTGCCCCAGGGCGACCTGCTGGCGGTGGGGTCCTTCGGGAGCGGGGCGGGCTGGGCGTCCCCCGACGGCCCCGGCCCCAGCTTGCGGGGCATCCTGCGGGGCTTTGCCGGCGCCGACGGCGGCTTCGGGGTCTTCACGAAGTGCGCCCTGAAGCTGTACCCGTGGGCCGGGCCGGATCGGCTCGCGTGGCAGCGGCCGCCGAACGGGCCCCCGGTCGTGGACGTGCCGGAGGACAACGCCCTCTTCCTCTGCGTCTTCCCCGACGCCCACCGCTACGGGGACGCCCTCTACGACCTCGGCCGGGCCGAGATCGGCTACGTGCAGGCCAAGGTGGCCCCGGGTCTCACCGCTGCCATCGCCAACGTGACGGAGTTCAAGGCCCGGCGATCCGACCCCGAGTACCGCCGCGCCCTGAAGGCGACGGAGCACCAGTTCCTCGTCGGCCTGCAGGGGAATTCCGAGGCGCACTTCGCCTACCAGCGCCGGGTCCTGGAGGCGATCACCCGGGACCACGGCGGGTTCATCATGGACGTGTCCCTCATGCCCCTGGGCTCGGGTCTGGGCGGCGCCTGGTGGTCGCTGGTGCGCAACTCGGCGGCGCCCTCGCTGTTCCGGCCCACCGGGAACTTCTACTCCACCCTCGGCGGCGACGAGGCGATCGGCTCCGCCCTGCGCCAGGCCGCCGAGGGGGAACGGCTGAAAGAGGGGTTCATCGCCGCGGGCATGTGCGAGGACGACCTCGCCGACAACGTCCACACCTTGCTGTACGAGAACGGTCTCTACGCCCACAGCGAGGAGCTCGTCCTCTTCGACCACCGTGACCCAGAGCAGGGCGCCGCCCTCAAGGAGCTCTCCGACCGCGTGATGCGGGCGATCCCGGAACGGATGCTGGGAGGGGGCGGCTTCTCGTTCTTCGCCGGCGCCTACGCCCACGACTACCTCGGCCCGCACATGGACGACTACCACGTCTGGCAGCGGCGGCTGAAGACCGCCTTCGACCCCCAGGACTCCTCGGACTCGAAGTACTTCATCAACAGCGAGGGCAAGGAGGCGGCGAGTCATGGCTGAGGTCCCGCCGGTCCTTGCCGCCGGGACGCCACAGGCCGTCGCGGCCCTGCTCGCCTTCGCGAAAGGGATCGGAGCGCGCGCGACAGGCGCTGTGGTGGACGCCGCCGCAGCGCCGGACGCCGTCGCCGCCGCGGTCGCCCGATCCGCCCGGGAGCGGGGGGCGGGCGCCGTCCTCGTGGCACAGGGTCCTGCCGCCGAGGACCTGGCACCCCGGGTCGCCGGGGCTCTCGGTGCCGCCTGTGCCCCGGGATGCACGGCTCTGGCATGGGCGGGCGACCGCTGGACGCTCACCCGGGGCATCCACGGCGGGGCGCTGGCGGGGGCCTTCGCCTCCTCCGGGCCGCTCGTGGCCTCGCTGGACCTGCGGGCGGTGGCGCCCGCGGCGGAGCCGCTCCCAGATGGCGCCGCCGTGAGCGTGCTGGACGTGGGGGCGGCGGCGGACGGCACCCGCGTCCTGCGGCGGGATTCCGACGCCGGCGACGACGTCCCGCTGGAGTCGGCTTCCCGGATCGTCGCCGGCGGCCGCGGCGTCGGCGGCCCCCAGGGCTTCGCCGTCCTCGGGCGCCTCGCCGCCGCACTCGGGGCCGGGCTGGCGTCCTCCCGGCCGCCGTGCGACGCCGGGTGGGTGCCGTCGTCCCGCCAGGTCGGGATCACGGGGCGCAAGGTGGCACCTGAGGCCTACGTCGCCGTGGGCATCTCCGGCTCCGTGCAGCACCTCGCGGGGATGTGCGGGTCCCGCCTCGTCGCGGCCGTGAACCGGGACCCGGAGGCGCCGATCTTCGGCTTCGCCCACCTTGGCGTCGTCGGGGACTGGGCCGAGGTCGTGGCCGGGATGCTCGACGTCCTCGATGCCCGAGCGGCGGGCGGGCGAGGTCTCGGCGCCGTCGTGGCCGAGGGAGCGGCCTCGTGAACGCCCCGCTGCGCATCCTCGTGTGCGTGAAGCAGATCCTCGACCCGGAGGCGCCGCCGTCCGCCCTCGAAGTCGATGCCGCCGGGCCGCGGGTGAGTGCCCGGGGGGCGCCTCCCGTCATGAACCCCTACGACGCGAACGCCCTCAAGGCGGCGCTCGACCTGGGCGCCGAGGGAGGCGGTGCGGACGTGACTGTCCTCACGGTGGGCCCGGCGCCGGCGCCGGCGGTCACGCTCAAGGCCCGAGCGGCAGGAGCGGACCGGGTGCTGGCGCTGCGGGTGTCCGACGACCCCGCCGCCCTCGTCGACGGTGCTCTCACCGCCGGGCGCCTCGCGGCGCTCGCCCGGGCGGCGGGGGACTTCGACCTCGTCCTCGCCGGGCGCCAGGCGGCGGACACGAACGCCGGGGTGGTGGGCGGGCTCCTCGCCTGTCGCCTCGGGGTCCCCCTCGTCACGGCGGTTGTGGGGCTGCGGCGGGGGGAGGGCGCGACGGTCGTCGTGGAGCGACTCGTGGCGGGTGGTACGGAGACCGTCGCCTGCCCCCTGCCCGCCCTGGTCACGGTGAGCAGCGAGGTCGGGGACCTCCCGTATCCGTCGCTGCCCGCCCTGCAGGCGGCGAGGCGCAAGCCCGTCGAGATCCTCACGCCCGCGGACGTCGGGCTGCACGAGGAGTGCCGCGGGCTCGTCCTCACCGGGGTCGCCAGTGTCAGTCACGAGCGTGAGTGCGAGTTCGTCGACGCCCCCGACCCCCGCAGCGCCGGCGCCGAGCTGGCGCGGCGGCTCCTCTCGCGCCTGAGGGCGCCCACACCGTCGGATGCGACGGTGCGGCGACCGGTGACAGACGTCCCTGTGCCATGATCGTGGACGATGGGTCGCCAGAGCAGGAGTAGGGCGCGAGGTGTTGCGGCTGTGGGTGCCGGGGCTGCGCTGCTCCTGGTGGTGGCGGCGTGTTCCGGGGCCGGCCAGGACGACGGCGCCCGGGGTGGCCTCGACGACGCCCCTCCCCGGCGGCCCCCCGTCACCCGAGCGTGCCGGGAGGCGCGCCCGCCCGCCGTGGTCGACCGTGACGTCCGCCCGGTGCCCGATCTCGGCGAGCCCCGCGCCCGGGTGGCCTTCCAGGACCCGGTCTTCGGCACCTGCGTCGTGCGGGTCACCGACCGCCGCATCGACGTCGAAGCGGACGACCGTTCCGGCGGCCTGAAGAACGAGTACGCCAAGGCGCAGTCGTTCAACGCCGACGGGAGCCGCATCCTCGTGCGGGGCACCGAGGGGACGTGGTACCTCTACGACGCCGAGAGCCTGAAGCCGCTCGGGCGGGCCCGCTTCGAGGGCATCGACCCCCGCTGGGACCCCAACGATGCGGACATCCTGTACTACGTCGACGGCCCGAAGCTCATGGCCTACGACATCGTGAAACGCAAGAAGTCCCTGCGCCACGACTTCGCCACCGACTTCCCGGGAGAGAAGCTGGCGGCGGTCTGGACGAAGTACGAGGGCGGGCCCTCTGCCGACGGCCGCCTCTGGGGCCTCATGGCCGAGGACGAGGACTGGATGGCCGTCGCCTTCCTCATCTACGACCTCCGCCAGGACCGCATCGTGGCGCGTCGTTCCCTGGCCGGCCTCCCGGAGGCCCAGAGGGACGTCGAGGACGTCACCATCAGCCCGAACGGCGACCACTTCCTCGCCTACTACGCGAACCTCTGCGAGGGCGCCGACCGCGGTTCGGACGAGCGCCCCTGCGGTCTCATGATCTACGACCGTGATCTCGGCAACGGCTGGAGCACGCCCCACACCGTGGGACACAACGACGTCGCCTATGCGGCCGACGGCGGTCAGGTGCTCGTCCACCAGGACACCGAGACCGACCACATCGCCATGATCGACCTCGCCACCCGCGAGGCCACCGACCTCGTCGCCGTCGACTTCGGTCACAGCGCGGTCGGCATGCACGTCTCGGGCAAGGCCTACCACCGGCCGGGCTGGGCGCTCGTCTCCACCTACAACGGCGCCCGACCCAGTGCCACGTGGATGGACGACAGCGTGTTCGCCATCGAGCTCAAGGCCGGCGGCCGCGTGGTGCGCCTTGCCCACACCCGGTCCCGTTTCGACGAGAAGCTCGAGGAGCGCACGGGGGAGAAGGACTACTGGGCCGAGCCGCACGCCAGCATCGACGTCGACTTCACCCGGGTCCTGTTCACGACGAACTGGGGGCGCTCCGGCACGGACGAGGTCGACATGTACCTCATCCAGCTTCCTCTGGACTGGCCCGCAGCGCTCCGCGCGCCATCTTGAACGACGTCCGTGTTTGTCAGGTCACGCCTGGCGGAGAACCGCTCCGTGCGCGCCCGGACGTTGGGGAGCGCGGCGCTACGATGGCCGACCGGAGCCCGGGGGGGCGGAGCGGAGGAGGACGCCCATGGGGGACGCGGAGCGCGCAGATCTGCTGGAAGGCCTCTGCCGGCGTGTCGTCGAGGCCCGGGAGACGGAACGATTTCTCCGCCGCCTCGGCTTCGCCGTCTTCGGGGTGGGCGTCGCCTGCCTCGTCGCCGTGTTCGTGTCCACCGTCGTGGGGTGGACGGATGTCGAGCAGGCCGTCGTCCTCGTCGTCGGGTCGTTGCTGGCCACCGTCGTCAGTGGCACCACCGCCTACGCGGCGGGAGTGAACATGGGCCTCGCGGCGGGGCGCCTGGAGCTTGCCATCAGCGGCGCGGGCTGAGCGGGCGATGGCGGGGGCCCGCCGGCGAGCCCGGGACCTCTGGGCGGCGATGCGCGGGGCCTACATGCCCCTCACGGCGGCGGGAGTGGCGTTCTTCGGGATGCTCGCCGTCGTCCCCTCTCTCGCCGTGCTGGTGTCCGTCGCCGGGGTCCTGGGCGGTCCGGACCACGTGCCGTCGTACGTCGCCTGGCTCACGCGAGGCTTTCCTAGGGAGGCCCGCTCCCTTGTCCTGGCGGAGCTCCGGGAGGTGATCGCCCGCCAGGACGCCCGCTTCGGCGTCGGTCTCGGCCTCGGCGGCCTGCTGGCGCTCTGGAGCGCCTCCCGGGCGGTAGCTACCGTCCTGCAGGCGATCGGGATCGTGAGCGGGCGCGGGCAGGACCTGGGCTACGCCCGCCGCCGGGGCGTCGCCATGGCCGTCACCGCTGCCGCCCTCGTGCTCGTCCCGCTCGGCGTGGTGATCGTGAGCGAGGTGCCCGTCCTGGGGCGGGCTCTGGGGACGGGGTGGGAGACGGTGGGCGCCTGGGCGCGCTGGCCGGTGCTGGGGTTCCTTGCCGCGTTCGTCTTCGGCGGCCTGTACCGCATCGGGGCGGGGTGCAAAGAACACCCGTGGAGCCGGTTCGGCCCGGGGGCCGTCGCCGCCGCGCTCACCTGGCTGGGTGGCACTTGGCTCATGGCGGGCGTCGTGGGCTTCACCGAGGAGTTCGACCGTTTCTACGGCTCCTTCACCGCCGTGGTCGTCCTCATGCTCTGGCTGTACGGGTCCGCGCTGGTCGTGCTCGGCGGCGCCGCCCTGAACCGCGAGCTGGAACGGGCGGCGGGAACGGCGTTGGAGGCTCAGGCCTCACGTACGTGAGGCC
>CAYJLW010000080.1:6594-19488 GCA_964370965.1 uncultured Acidimicrobiia bacterium
GGGGCCGCGTGTGTTGGGGCGCCGCCCCAGCCCGGGTTGCCGGTCACGCCCCAAACGCCTCACTTGCAGGGGAGGAACCGCACCGTGGTCTCGAGCTCGTCGAGGACGTGGGCGAGGGCGCCGAGGGCGGCGTCGACGTCGTCCCCCGTGGTGTCGGAGGAGAGGGAGAGGCGCACGGCGCAGTGGGCGTCCTCGGGCGTGGCGCCCATGGCGAGCAGCACGTGGGTGGGATCCGGGGAGCCGGACTTGCAGGCCGATCCGGAGGAGAGGGCGACGCCGTGGCGGTCGAGGGCGATCACCAGCGACTCCCCCCTCAGGCCGGGCAGGGTGAGGTTGAGCGTGTTCGGGAGGCGGTGCTCGGGGTGGCCGTTGCGCCGGGCTCCGGGCACGAGCTCGCGGATGCCCGCCTCCAGGCGATCGCGCAGGTCACGCAGGCGACCGGCGTCGCCGAGGCCGGCGAGGGCGAGCTCCGCGGCCCGACCCATGCCGACGACGGCGGCGACGTTCTCCGTGCCCGCTCGCAAACCGGCCTCCTGCCTGCCCCCATGCACGAGGGGCTCGATCGCGACCCCCTTGCGGACGTAGAGGGCGCCCACGCCCTTGGGTCCGTGGATCTTGTGGGCGGAGAAGCTGGCGAGGTCGATGCCGAGTGAGACCACGTCGACGGGGATCTTGCCCGCCGCCTGCACGGCATCGGTGTGGAACAGGGCGCCGGCGGCGTGGGTGACGGCGGCGAGGTCGGCCACCGGCTGCACCGTGCCCACCTCGTTGTTGGCCGTCATCACCGAGACGACCACGGTGTCGGGCGCTAGCGCCGCCCGCACGGCGTCGGGCGCCACGATCCCGTCGGCGTCGACGCCGACGTAGGTCACGCGCCATCCCGTGCGCTCGAGGTACCGGCAGGTGGCGAGAACTGCGGGGTGCTCGATCGCCGAGGTGACGACGTGGCCCGCTCTCCCGTGCCGATCCCGATGGGCCGCCGTGACGCCCTTGAGGGCGAGGTTGTCGGCCTCCGAGCCGCCGGCCGTGAAGACGATCTCGCGGGGCCGGGCGCCCACGAGGCGGGCGACGGAGCGCCGGGCGGCCTCGACGGCGGCGCGGGCGTCACGCCCTGAGGTGTGGATGCTGGACGGGTTCCCGCACACCTCGCCGAGGTAGGGGAGCATGGCGTCGCGTACCGCGGGGGCGACGAACGTGGTGGCGTTGTTGTCGAGGTACACCCGCCGTGGCGGTGACGGTGCCGGCGCCTCGGGGGCCCCGGCGAGGAGCGGGACGGGCGTGCAGGCGGGCTCCGTACCCACCGTGGCGCCCTCGGCGCCGGCGACCTTGACGACCTCGCACAACAGGGCCTTGTAGACCGGGAAGCCGGAGATCTCGTCCCGGTTGGCGAGGTCGGTGAGCTCGTTCACGTTGCGGTCCTGCCACGACGGGGGCCCCACGGGGCCGCCGCCGCCCATGTTCGCCTCGATCGCCCCAGGCACGATGTCGTCGGTGACGCGGGCGCGGAACTCCACGGCGCCCCGCGGGGTGCGCACCTCCACGAGGTCGCCGGAGAGGATGCCGCGGGCGGCGGCGTCGGCGGTGTTCAGCTCCACGGCGGGCTCGGGGTTGGCGGCGAGGAGGCCCGCGATGCCGTGGTGCTGGGAGCGGAAGTCGGTGTGGGGCCGGGCGCCGGAGTTGAACACGAGGGGGAAGCTGCCGGCGAGGGCGGGGTCGGCGAGGGGTCCCTCGACGGGCTCGGTGTACTTCGGCAACGGCTCGTAGCCGTGGTCCTCCAGGATCGTGGAGTGGATCTCGAAGAGGCCCGTGGGTGTGTCGAAGCCGGGGCGACCGTCGGGGCGGAGCTCGCCCTTGCGCCACTTCTGGTACTCCATCATGGGTGCCGGGAGCTTCACGGAGCCGCCCGCCGCCCGCACGTCTTCGAGGCTGAAGCCCGAGCCGTGGAGTGCGTGGCGGATCATGGCCTCCTCGGTCTGGGGGAAGCGGTCGCCATAGCCGAGGCGGGCGGCGAGCTCGGCCATGATGACGTAGTCGTTGCGGGCCTCGCCCACGGGCTCCAGGAGCTTCTCACGGAGACGGAAGACGGGCCCGTACACCATGTAGCTGTCGATCTCGAACATCGTGGTGGCGGGGAGGACCACGTCCGCGTAGGCGGCGTCGGCGGTGAGCTGACGGTCGATGCAGACGAGGAAGTCGAGGCCGGCGAGCGTGTCCCGCCAGAGCGGGGTCTGGGGCCACGACGTGAGCAGGGACGCCCCGTGCACGATGAGGCCCCGGATGCGGTAGGGGTCTCCCTCGAGGACGGACGTGACGAGGCCGCTGGCGTGGGACTCGCCCCGGTAGGCGCTGTAGAGGGGGAAGGCGTCGCGGGCCACGGCCCGGCCGAGGTCGGGGTTCGCGACGTTGCAGGACCTGTTGACCGGGAAGTGCGTGCCCGCCATGGCGAGGCCGATGCCGCCCGGGACGTCGAGCTGGCCGGCGAGGGCGAAGAGCGTGTGCACGGCCCGGATCGCCTGGATGCCGCTGTTGGAGTACTCCAGGCCGGTGTACATCACGGGGCAGGCCCCCGTGGCCCCGGCGACGGCGTGGGCGAGGCGCACCACAGTGGCGGCGGGGACGCCCGTGACGGCCTCGGTGGCCTCGGGTGTGAAGTGCTGCACGTAGCGGGCGAGGTCGTCGAAGCCGTGGCACCAGTTCTCGGCGAAGTCCGTGTCGTGGACGTCGTCGTCGAGGAGGACGCCGATCATGCCCAGGGCGAGGGCGCCGTCGGTGCCGGGGCGGATCGGCACCCACTCGGCGCCGGTGCGCACGGCGGTCTCGGTGCGTCTCGGGTCGATGACGACCACTTGCGCGCCGCGGCGGGCGGCGGCTTCGAGACGGTGCATGTCCAGGGGCGGCGAATCCGTGGCCGGGTTGGCGCCCCAGACGACGAGGAGCTCGGCGCTCTCCATGTCGGTGAACATGTCCACGAGCATGCGGCCCATCGTGAGGTGCGGGGCCATCATGGCGAAGGAGACGTAGCAGAGCGCCCCCACGCCCATCGTGTTCGGGGACCCGAAAGGGAAGAGCACGTTGGAGGCGGACGACACCGCCACGCCCGCCGGCTGGAACATGTCACAGAGGGAGAGCTCGAAGGCGCCGCGGCCGGTGTAGATCGCCACGGCCTCCGGGCCGGACGCGGCCTTGATCCCCTGCAGCCGCTCCGCTATCAGGTCGTAGGCCTCGTCCCACGTGACGGGCTCGAAGTCGTACGTTCCTTTCGGGCCCTTGCGCCGCATCGGGTTCGTGAGCCGGTTGTCGGAATGGACGATGTCCGGGGCGTGGTCCCCGCGGCGGCAGGTCATCCCCAGCGGATGGGTGGTGTCGGGGCGGATGCCGAGGAGGCGGCGGCCGTCCTCGACGTCGACCTCGACCCAGCAGCCCGCGGGGCAGATCCCACAGATGCCCCGTTTCGTCTCCACTTGGACGCCCACCGTTCACACCGCCCGGGAGAGCGAGAGGGCGAAGTCGCCCGCCGGGTCGCCGTACCAGGCGACGGCTTCGAGGCCGGCGGCGGCGAGTTCCGCTTCGACGCCGTCGCGGCGGAACTTGGCGGAGATCTCCGTGCGGACGTCTTCTCCGGCGGCGAAGTGCACGGTGAGGCCGAGGCCGCCGATCGTGACCGTCTGTTCGCAGCGGGAGCGGAGGCGCATCTCGATCCACTCGTTGGGCGCGTCCCAGGTGGCCACATGAGCGAAGCGGTCGAGCGCGAAGTCGGCGTCGAGCTCCCGGTTCAGGACGGCGAGGACGTTGCGGTTGAACGCCGCCGTCACCCCGTGGGGGTCGTCGTAGGCGGCGAGGAGCCGGTCGGGGTCCTTCACGAGATCGACGCCGAGGAGGAACGTGTCGTCGCCGTCCATGGTGGCGGCGACCTCGCCGAGGAACAGCGCCCGCGCCTTGGGGGTGAGATTGCCAATCGTGGAGCCCAGGAACGCCACGAGGCGGCGGCCGTCGCGGGGCAGGAGGCCGAGGTGGCGCTCGAAGTCGCCCACGACGCCGTGCGTCCCGATCCCCGGGTACTCGGCGGCGACGGCGGCGACGGCGTCGCGCAGGCAGGGCTCGCTGACGTCGAAGGCGACGAAGCGCCGGAGGCGGCCGACGTCCCGGAGGGCGTCGAGGAGGTGACGGGTCTTCTCCGAGGTGCCCGAGCCGATCTCGACGAGCGTGTCGGCGGCGCTCGCTGCGGCGATACTGGCGGCGTGCGACAACAGGAGGGCGCGCTCGCTGCGCGTGGGGTAGTACCCGGGGAGGCGGGTGATGGCGTCGAAGAGCACGGAGCCGAGGTCGTCGTAGAACCACTTCGGCGGCAGCTCCCGGGGTGTGGCCGAGAGGCCGGTGACGACGTCCTCTCGCAGGGTCTCTTCGCGGTCCTCGGGATGGGTGTGCACGTCCACGCGACCCGTCCGCTGTGCGGTCACGGGATCCCCCTGTGTCGGCGGGTACGGTCACGGCCCAGCGACGACTCCGCGTCGAGAACCGTACAGGCCCCGGGAGCGTTGTTCAACGGTTCTTGCGAGCGTGGCCGTGCCTGCAGCGGCGCGTAAGGCCGATGCTCGTGGTCAGTGAGTCCTCGGACCTCGTACGTCTCGGACGTGAGGACGGCGCCGCCGGGGGAGAGGACGCCCTTGGCCACGGCCTGGACACGGTTCCGCCAGACGTAGCGCTCGTCGCCCGTGTTGGCGTGGAGGCCGTCCGGGATCTCCCGGCGAGCGCCTACGTCCGCGGAATCGGCGTCGGGTCGGCGGGACTCGACGAGGGCTTGTGCGCATCGCTGCCGCCGCCGTTTCCCGGGGCCAGCGTGGTCCTGAGGAGGGTGAGGAACTCCCGGACGTCGACAGGTTTCGTGAGGTACGCCCGTGCCCCGGCCTGCAGCATGCGGCGTTTCTGGGCCGCGGTGGCGTCGGCGCTGAGCACGATGACGGGGATGTCCGTCGTGTCCGGACGCTCACGCAGACGGGCGACGACCTCCTCGCCGCTGATGTCCGGGAGGTGGACGTCGAGGAGCACGACGTCGGGGCGGTGGGCGGTCGCAAGGTCGACGCCCATGCTGCCCTGCATGGCGGTGACGAGTTCCAGGCCGGGATACCGGCCGAGGATGCGCTCCACGAGGTGGACGTTGGCGAGGTTGTCCTCGATGTAGAGGACTCTTCCCTTGGGGCCTCCGGGCGCGGCGACGTCGGCGATGTCCGCTTCCGCGTCGTCGTCTTCTCGTGTGAGGTGCTCCTCCGTGGCGAGGGGGAGGGCGACCGTGAACACCGTGCCCTTCCCAGGGGTGCTGCTCACCTCGATCGTGCCTCCCATCGCCTCCAAGAGCCCCTTGGAGAGGGCGAGGCCGAGCCCGGTGCCCTCGACTCCGCCGGCCGCCTGGGCTCCGAGACGGTCGAAGGGCGTGAACAGGTGGGCGAGCTGCGCGTCGTCGAGCCCGCGACCGGTGTCCACGAACGCCACCCGGATGCAGTCGCCGGCCCGTTCCTCGCGGATTGTGAGGGTGCCGTCGGGCGTGTTGTACTTGATCCCGTTGGAGAGGATGTTCAGGAACACCTGGCGGATCCGCTGGCGGTCGGCGAGGGCGGTCGTGTCGGCGTGGTCGCCCTCCTCGAACCTGACGGCGACGCCGGTGCGCTCGGCGAGAGGCCGCACGAGCGCAAGGCATTCCCTGACCGTCTCCTCGACCAGGACGGGCTCGACGGACATCGGGAGGCGGCCGGACTCGACGCTGGCGATGTCGAGCACGTCGTCGATGAGGTCGAGGAGGTGCCGGCCGCCGCCGAGGATCTGGCGGATCGACTCGCGCTGGGGATCCGTGAGGTCGTCCATGTCCAGGAGCTGGGCGAAGCCCAGGACGGAGTTCATGGGGGTGCGGAGCTCGTGGCTCACCCGGGAGAGGAACTCGCTCTTGGCCCTGTTCGCTGCCTCGGCTTCGTCCTTGGCGAGACGGAGCTCCTCCTGTCGGGAGAGGGTGTCGGTGACGTCGCGGGCGATGGCGTAGATGCGGCCCGTCTCCGGGACCGGGCTCGACGTCCACTGCAGCCAGCGGTAGCCGCCGTCTTTGTGGCGGTACCGGTTCACGAAGGACGTCACCAGCTCCCCTTCTTCGAGGTGGCCTACCGCCTCCTGTGTGGACTCCATGTCGTCTGGGTGGACGAAGTCCAGGAAGGGGCGGTCGCGCAGCTCGTCCAGCGTGTATCCCAGCGTGCTACTCCAGGCGGGGTTGAGGCGGAGGAAGTGGCCGTGGATGTCCGCTATGCAGAGGAGGTCGAGGGAGAGGTCCAAGAAGCGGTCGCGTTCCTCCTCCGCTTCGTGTCGCTCGGTGACGTTCCTGAGGTAGGTCAACAGATGGGGCTCGCCGTGGCCGTTCGGGGCGAGTCGCGTGACGGCGTGGAGCCACCGCGAAGTGCCGTCGGGACGGCGGAATCGCGACACGGCTTCGACCTGGTCGGCCTCACCAGCGAGGAGCGCTTCCATGTCCGCGCCGGCAGCCGCGGGCGGGCCGAGGATTGGGGCCAGGGGCCGCGAGCGGCCCAGGAGCTCGTCGGGGCGGAACCCGGTGATGCGCTCGCTGTTCGCGCTGGCGTAGTCGACGACGCCGTCGCCGGCGCGCCAGCGCAGGATCGTCACGGGGCCGGCGTCGACGACGCCCCGGAGGAACGACTGCGCCTCGGAGAGGTCACGCTCGCGTGCGCGGAGCTCGACGGCGGTGTCGGAGAAGTCCCGGGCGAGGCGGCCGAGCTCGTCACCCGCGAAGTCCAGGGGGCCGAGATCCTCGCCTGCCCGCAGGCGTGCCGTGTCGTCGGCGAGGCGCCCCAAGCGGCGTACGACCTCTCCTAAGGTGAGGGCGGTCGCCAGGGCGCCCCCGAGGAGTCCGAGGGCGAGGACGACGGTGACGGCGCGTTGACCCTCGGTGACCGCGGCCACAAAGACGGCCACGAGGGGGATTGTGACACCGGGGAGGAGCTTGACCCGTAGCGGAAGGTCCCGCCACCAGGTCCTCCGGTTCGGACCAGCGCGCGATGCGGACATCCTTCGACTATCGGCCCGCCCTGGCGGGCAGTCGACCGCAACGGCTCAACGTTGTGCGGAAGTTGTCCGACGGCCGGGTGGGCCCGAGGGGCGCCCGCCGGGCCTCCCGGAGTAGTCTCGCCCGTCTGGGAACCAGCGGGGCGCCGGATCGTCCCGCCTGGAGGTCAACATGGTCGAGAGTCCCGCAGTTGCACTCGAGAGGGTCGGGGGGCGCCCTGTGCCCGAGCTCTGGTTCGACCGTCTCGACGTCGAGGCCGCCCGCTGCTACGTCCCGGAACCGTCCCTGCCCAAGGGAGGCGACGACGTCCTCGAAGGTCTCGCCGTCGCCCTCGAGCGTGTGACCGTCGTCCCCCTCTCGGTGTTCCTCCTCGTGGCCTCGCCCCGCGTCCTTGCCCGGGGTCTCCTCGATCCCGGCGGCCTGAAGGGGGACTGGGCGTTCTACGCCGCTCCGGACTGGCTCGGCGCCCCTGAGTCGTTCTTCCCGGCCCCGCATGCGGCGCCGGACCCCGAGATCCGCCCCGTGGAGCGCATGCTGGGCGCCCCGGTGGGAGCGGAGGTCGTCGACATCAGCTTCCCGAGCACGTTCGTGCCCGTGAATCCGGCGCTGCGCGACGAGTACCTCGCGGACGTCCGCAACCAGGTCGTGCACGCCCGCTGGTGGCGCCACCCCGGCGACCCCCGCCCCACGATCATCTGCGTGCATGGCTTCCAGGCCGCCGCCCACGCGCTCAACGCCGCCCTCTTCGACGTCCCCTGGCTCTTCCGGGCAGGCCTCGACGTTCTGCAGTTCCAGCTTCCCTATCACGGTGCCCGGGCGAGCGCCGTCGAGGGATGGAACTTCCTCAGCCTCGACGTGGGTCGCATGGCCGAGGCGGTGGCGCACTCTGTCTGGGATCTCCGATCCGTGCTCGACTACGTCTTCGACGCCGGGGCGCCTGCCGCCGGCCTCACGGGGGTGAGCCTGGGGGGCTACCTCACCTCTCTCCTCGCGGGCCTCGACGACCGCCTCGCCTTCGCCGTCCCGATGGCGCCCGTGGCGTCCCTCGGCGACCTCGTGCACGACCTCGCCCCCTTGGCCCCTGTGCTGCCGGCGATGCTGGGGCGCATCGGCTGGGGACTCGACGACGTCCGTCGGCACATGGCGGTGCACACCCCCTTGCAGCACGACCCGAAGCTGGCGCCCGAACGACTCCTGGTCGTGGGCGCCGTCGCCGACCGCCTCACGCACCCGTACCACCAGCGACTCCTGGAGACGCACTGGGGCCACCCGGACGTCTTCTGGCACGCGGGCGCCCACCAACTCCATCTCCACCGCAAGGAGTACCGCCACCGCCTGGGCCGCTTCCTCGACCGGGTGGGCGTCCTGCCCTGAGGAAGGCGCCAGAGCCTCGGAGGCCCGGAGGCGTCAGTCCATCCCGGCCACGGCCTCGGCGAGGGCTGCGAAGCTGTCGAGCGTTGCCGTGCCGAGCGCTCCCTCGCTTACGTCCAGCCCCTCCAGCAACTCCGCGAATTCCGCCGCCTCGCCGGCCTTGACGACGACACGGATCGGCACGTCGAACAGGCGTCGGTAGGTGCGCAGGATCGCGCGGTGCTTCGGGTTGTGGAGGTCGACCGTGAAGATGATGCCGGCGGCACGCTCGGACTTCGTACAGCCGTCGCCGATCAAGAGAGGACAGCTCCCCTCGCCCGGACCCTCACAGAGGACGACTTCGTGACCGAGCTTCCGGAGGAACTCCACAGGCTTCAGGTCGGTCCCGACTTCTAGGATCTGGCAGGCGAACATCCGGCCACCTCCTCGCAGACACGGGACCCGATCGAGGCGGTTCCCTCTTCCCTCGCGATAGGACCCCGCGGCGGCGAGGGCAAGGGCCGTTCGTCACTTGCCCCGCGGTCTGGCTCTCCGGGGGTCACGCACTCGGTAGAGCGGCGCTTCGTGCGTCTAATACCCTGGTCCGTCCTGCCGATTCGGGGCCTTGGCCACGCGTCCGGTGACCACCGGGCGGAGAGGGGGCGTCGTGGGCGGCGCCCCACCGGGGGGCTTCCGCTCAGCCCACTGAAGGAGCCGCCATGGGCCCCATCTACGCCCCGGACGGAGCGCACGTGCCCGGTGACGACGAGGTCGCCGCCACCCTGGCCCCCCCGGTGGACGAGACGCCTGCCGTGCCTCTCTCCGAGGACCAGCCGGCGCGGCTCCCGTCTCCGCCTCCACCCCCAGCGCCGACCCGGCGCCCGGGGGGAAAGGGGCCGTGGATGGTCGCGGGTGCGGCGATCCTCGTCGCCGCCGTCGTGGTCGTCTTCGCCGCCGTGCGCATCACCTCCAAGGAACGGGCGAGGGGGACCAAGCCCAAGAACTCGGCCCCCGTGCCCTCGCGTGAGAGGGCGGGAACGACACGGGAGGTCCGCCACCCCAAGTCGGTCGCGGACATCACCGTCGCAGATCTCTACGAGGCGGTGTTCACCCCCGAAGAGGCCCTGGACACGGTCTTCCCGAAGGGTGAGACCTGGCCCCGGATGCCCCAGATGCACCTGGGGACCAAGGACCCCAGGATGACCACGACGCCGAAGTTCTGGGTCGCCCAGTCCTATGAGCAGCTCGGACAGACGGGCACGCCCTTCGAGAACACGCTGCTCATGTACGAGTCCGAACGGGTGGCCAGGGAGGAGTTCTCGGCCATGCTCGGGGGCAGCGACAAGGACACGACCCCGATGCAGGGGCCGGCCGTGGGCGACGAGACCCGGTACTACCAGCGGTCCGTGCCCCAGGCCACCTGCCCGGACTGCACCCCGTTCGACCAGTACAACATCCGCTTCCGGGTGGGGCCGGTGATCGGCCGTGTCGGCTTCGTGTCGCCCTTCGCCGACCCGCAGGCCCCCGAGGGCCTGGCGAAGTGGGCCGGACCCGTCGTCGACCGGCTCCACAAGCTCCTCGACCTGGACCTCGTGGCCCCACGCCTGCCGAATGGGTTCGCCGGGCGCCTGCCGGGGACCGTAGGCGAGGCCGACGAGATCGTGGGCACCGTCGTGGTGCCGGTGGAGGCGTGGATCGACGTGTCGGACGGCCCGCAGGCCGAGCGTGTCCTGGCGAACTACCACGAGGCGGGCGTGAAGGACGTCGCCGTGCGCCGCTTCAACCTGCGGGGGCGCCCCGACGACTCCCTGGAGGTCGTGCTCTTCCCCTTCGAGAAGGCGGCGGCGGCGAACAAGGCCGTCGAGGACACCCGCGGGGACCTCCTGAGCCGGGACTTCGACACCTACGACGCCGGCAACACGGGTGACAACGCGTTCTTCGCCGTGGCGGAGTTCGCCGAGCTCCAGTTCGCCCGCGGTCCGGACATGGGCGACGTGTCCTGCTTCGCCGAGTTCGCGGAACGGGCCGAGAACTGCGAGGGCGCCGTCGTGGACATGGCCGAGGCCTGGTACCGCCGCCTCGGCTGAGGCGCCCCCTCAGCCCGCCGCCAGCTCCTGCCGCCTGCCGGCGACGTCCCAGGCTTCACGCAGGACGTCGAGGATCTCGGACAAGTCCGAGAGCTCGGGCCCGTTCGTGGAAGCCGAGTTCCGGGGGTGGGGGTTCGGGGTCAAGGGGGGCGCTTCCGTCGAGCTCACGCGCGCTGTTCACGAGGGCGATGATCGCTTCCCTCTCCGCCGGTGTTCCCCAGCCGGTCTCGCGCTCCAACCGCGCCGACGCTTCGGCGAGGCGCCGCATGCGGCGGCGGTCGGCTTCGCTCACGGACACCACTGCGACCTCCGACGGTCGGTCGTGGACGTGGCCATCGTAGCTGGGCCGGGGCAGCTACGATCCGCTCTCGTGGGCGCTCTGGCGTCCCCGGGCGCCTTCTCGGCGCTGGTGCCTCAGGCGTGGTCCTTCACGAGGGCGACGAAGCGGTCGGGGTCCTGCATGAGGGCGGCGTGGCCGGCGCCCTCGAGGATCTCCACGACCGAGCCCTTCACGCGGGCGCCGACCAGGCGGGCGTTCTCAGGGGGGGCGAGGACGTCCTCGCCCCCGTTGGTGAGCACGACCTTGTTCTTGATCCGCGGGAGGCCGTTCCAGAGGAAGTCGTCCTTCGAGAAGGCAGCCTCGGCCTCTGCCTGACGCGTGATGCTCTCGGGGGCGACCTCCTCGGGTGGGTAGAGCTCGATACTGGCGACGAATGCCCTGATGGCGTCCTGGGCCGTGGCGGGGAAGACGAGGCCGATGAGCTCCTCGGGCGGCAGGTCGGGGTTGGCGAGGTCGGAGTAGACCTCGGGGGGACCGTCGACCTCGTGTGAGCTGCCGGCCGTGGCCCCGCAAGTGAGGATCGTGCCCACCTTCTCGCCGTGGTCCACAGCGAGGGTGAGGGAGATCTCCCCACCCATGGACCAGCCCACAAGCGTGGGCTTCCCCAAACCGAGGGCGCCGATCAGGGCGACGGTGTCCCGGGCCATGAGCCCGATTGTGAGGGGCCCGGAGCGGTCGTCGGTGCTGTAGCCCATTCCCCGGTTATCGAACATCGTCACCCGGAAGCCGGCATCCGCCAGCTTCTGCACGAGGCCGTACTCCCAAAGGTTCATCGTGCCCGTCTGGCCCATGAGCAGGAGCAGCGGTCGCCCCTTGCCGAACTGCCGGTAGCCGATCTTGATGCCGTTTGCCTCGATCGTGCGGACGGGGCCGAGGAACGCGGCGGGCTCCTTGGGTGTGGTGCCGGCAAGGGGCGCCGAGGGGGACGGCCGCGTCGACGCCGCCGGCTTGGCAGGTTTGGCGTCCCCGCCCCCACAGGCGGGGACGACGAGAGAGCCGAGGGCAAAGAGAGCGATGCACACCGGGCGTCCCGTGCGGACGCGCGAGCGTCGGGCGCGCCGGGAGCGGGCGGATCTGTGCGTGCGCCTCTCGGTCATGGCGCCTCCGTCTTTCCTCGAAGTCGGGTATCGGCTCCCGGGTGGGCGACTTGAGCGGTTCGCGACTTGCCGGTGTCGGCCGGGGACGCTCGCGGTCGGCGGGGGTGGAGCCCGTTGCCGACGCCCGAGCGTCCGGGAGCGACGGCGACGGCCGAGACGGCCGCGTCCGAGGGCTGAGGGGCGGGAGCGGCTCTAGCCGCTGCCGGCGGCCCCCGCCCGCTTGGCGGCGCGGCCGAAGACGGGGGCGATGAAGAGGGTCGCCAGCCACACGTACATCGCCGCCGACGCATTCACGAAGGCGACGAGGATCGAGACGACGAAGACCAACGACGGCGTCTGGGAGGCGAGGACTGTGCGGCGGAACTCGCCGTGGGAGGGCGTTGTCGCCAGGAGACCCCTCCGGTAGGCGCAGGCGTAGAGGACGGTCTCCATGGAACTCGCCAGGGTCAGGCAGGCGGCGAAGAAGACGACGGCCGGGGTCGTGGCCGGGTAGTTCCCGAGGACGTCCGTTGGGTAGGGCAGGAAGCAGATGGCGCCCAGGAACACCAGGTTGAGACCGACGAATCCCGGCGTGATCGCCCGCAAGGACGCGAAGAAGCTGTGATGGGCTACCCAGTAGCGGCCGATCAGCGCGAAGGACAGCAGGTAGCTGAGGACGTGGAAGCGCTGTTCCCAGAGGGCGGCGGCGAGGTCGTTGGGGGCCCGGGAGCGAGGGAGGTCAGGCAGGTCGACGGTGACGACGAGCAGGGTGAGGGCGATGGCGAACACGCCGTCGCTGAAGGCCGCCACCCGGTCGAACTCCAGCGTGCTTCCGGGCGACCGGGCATATGTCGTGGCGCCTTCCGGTGCGCCCGCCTGCTCAGCCACGGCCGCCAGGGTAGCTGAGAGCTTCGTCCGCCTTCTGTCCGCGCCGTCTCGAACGCTGTTCGCGTGCAGGATGGAACGTCTGCGTTACGTTCTGCA
>CAYJLW010000081.1:0-10467 GCA_964370965.1 uncultured Acidimicrobiia bacterium
CCCCCCGATGGGGGGGGGTCATTGTCAAATCTTTTGTGACGCGTGGCGCGCCCACTTCGGTGGGAGGACCCGGTCCCGTGGGAGGACCCGGTCCCGTGGGAGGACCCGGTGCCGACCCACGCTCCTAGCCGCCCGCTCCACCCCGGGCCAGGGCGACGGCGTCTGCCACGACGCCGCTCACGCCCACGCCCCGGTAGGCCCAGCCCGTGACGTCGAGGCCGGGGTGTCCGGCGAGGCGGTCGGTGACGGCTGCCATGGTGCCGGCATGGCCGACGTCGTACTGCGGGATGCCCGGGGTCTGGCGGACCACGTGCGTGAAGACCGGTGTGCCCGTGCCGAGGACTCGGTCGAGATCGGAGACCGCCGTCTCCAGGAGGGCGGCGTCGTCGGCGTCGAGGAGGTCAGGGCGTGTGGCCCCGCCCATGATCACCCGGAGGAGGTGATGGCCGTCGGGCGCCCGGCCCGGGAAGACCACCGAGTCCATGACGGCGCCCAAGATGCCGAGGCCGGACGAGGGGTGGGCGAGGAACCCGAAGCCCTCCGTGGCGCCGAGGGCGGTGGCCGGGTAGCCCAGGTGCGCGACGGCCACGGGTGCCCGCTGCACACTCCGCAGGAGGCCGGCGAGCTCTGCGTCGAGGTCGTCGACGACCGCGGCAGCCGCGGCGGGTGGGCAGCAGAGGACGAGGTGGCGTGCCGTGAGGTCACCGACTCTCCAGCCGCCCTCCGTCCGGGAGATCCCCTCCGGCGTGGAACCGAGGTGGACGGCGTCGCCCAGGACCGCGGAGAGGCGTCGGGGCAGGGACTCCATGCCGTCGCGGAAGCTGTGCAGGGCGGGGCGGGGAGCGCCGGACTTGCGGGCCCCGCGCATGCGCCGGATCCCTCCCCGCAGGACGCCCCCGGCGGCCTCCAGCTCCCGCAGGAGGGGGAAGGCGGCGTCCAGGGACAGACGGGTGGCGTCTCCGGCAAAGATCCCCGACACGACCGGCTGCGCGAGGCGGTCGGCGGCCTCGGCTCCGAAGCGGCGGGAGAGGAACGCCGCCACGGACTCCTCCCCTCCGGGAGGGCGCCGGGCGAAGGGCTCGCAGAGCGCCCGGAGCTTGCCCCGGGCGCTCAGGATCGGGGTCTTCACCGCCGTCGGGGGACTGGAAGGGAGCTCGAGGAGGCCGTCGTCGCCGTAGTAGATCCAGCGCCGGCGTCCGCGCTCCTGCGCCGTCACGAGGTCTGTGGAAGCGCCGCTCGTGGCGATCAGGGTGGAGAGGCCCGGGGCGGGGAGGATCACCGTGGCGGCGGCGGACTCGCAGAGCCAGCCGTCCAGCTTCTGGGAACGGAGGTGGCCCCCGACGCGGTCGGTGGGCTCCAGGACGGCGACGGGGCCGCGCTCGACGGCCTCGGTGGCGAAGGCGAGACCGGCGAGGCCGCCGCCCAAGGCCACGGCGTAGAGGTCGGGGCTGTCAGCGCCCACGGCGCACCACCTCGTCAACGAACGCGGCCACGGCCTCCACGGGCGTGCCGGGGAGGAGGCCGTGGCCGACGTTGACGATGAGGCCGGGCGCGCTCCCGGCGTCGGCGAGGAGCGCGTCCACCGCTCCGCGGGCGGCGTCGGGGCCGGCGAAGAGGACGGCGGGGTCGACGTTGCCCTGCACGGCCCGTTCCCCCAGGAGGACGCGGGCCGCCGAGACGGGGAGGCGCCAGTCGATGCCGACGACGTCGACCGCCAGATTCCCGGCGAGGGCGAGGAGATGCGGGCCTCCGGGCGCGAAGTAGGTGACCGGCCCCGGAGCGGCGAGCCGGTCGAGGAGGCGTTCCAAGGCCGGGACCACGACGTCGGCGAAGACCCCGGTCGAGGCGATCCCCGCCCAGGAGTCGAAGATCTGCACGGCGTCGGCCCCAGCGGCGAACTGGGCGCCGAGGTAGTCGGCCATGGCGTCCGCGAGGCGGTCGAGGAGCCTCCGGAGTCCGGTCGGGTCGGCGGCGGCGGCGGTACGGATGGTGCGGAAGTCCCGGCCGGCGCCCCCCTCGAGGAGGTAGGCGGCGAGGGTGAAGGGGCCTCCGCAGAAGCCGACCAGGGCGCGGTCGGGGGCGAGGGCCTTGCGGACGAGACGGAGGGTTTCGAGGACGAACGGGACTCCGGTGGCGGGTTCCAGGGGGGAGAGCTCGGACGCGTCGCGAAGGGGTCTGGCGAGCACGGGCCCGGGGTCGAAGGTGACGTCGACCCCCATCGCCTCGAGCGGCGTCATGATGTCCTTGAAGACGATGGCGGCGTCCAGGGGGAAGCGCACCATGGGCTGCAGGGTGATCTCGGCGGCGACGTCAGGACGCCGGATCGCCTCCTGGAACCCCACCCGGGAGCGCACCTTCCGGTACTCGGGGAGGTAGCGGCCCGCCTGGCGCATGAGCCAGACCGGCGGCCGGTCCACGGGACGGCGGGCGGCAGCGTCGAGGTATCTCACGGCGTCCTCATGTGAGGGTCTGCAGGGGCGGTTCTCACGGCAGGGCCCGATCGAGGGCGGTGGTGAGGACACGTCCGGTCTCGGCCACCGCCTCGGCGTCGTGGGCGTCGTTCGTGAATGCCGCCTCGAACGCCGAGGGGGGCAGGAGGACGCCCCCCTCGAAGGCGTAGCGGAAGAAGCGGCTGAAGGCGTCGGTGTCCGTGGCGAGGGCGTCGTCGTAGTCCTCGACGGGATGCGCGGAAAAGAACACGGTCCACATCGACCCCACGCGCTGGAAGGTGACGTCGGCGTCGAGGGCCCGGACGGCGTCGCACACGGCGACCTCGATTGCCGCCGAGGCGGCCTCGATGCGGTCGTACACGTCCGGGTCGGACTCGATGCGCCCCAGGACGGCGAGGCCGGCGGCGACGGCGAGAGGGTTTCCCGAGAGCGTGCCCGCCTGGTAGACGGGCCCGGCGGGAGCGATCATCTCCATGAGGTCGCGACGGCCGCCGTAGGCCGCGGCGGGGAGGCCATGGCCGATGACCTTCCCGAAAGTGGTGAGGTCGGCCACGACCCCGTAGCGGCCCTGCGCGCCCGCAGGGCCGACACGGAACCCGGTCATGACCTCGTCGAAGACGAGAAGGGCGCCGTGCTCGTCGCAGAGGTCTCGGAGGCCGGCGAGGAACCCGGGGGCAGGCGGGACGCAGCCCATGTTCCCTGCCACGGGCTCGACCACGACCGCGGCACAGGGGCGCGACTCGAGGGCGGCCGCCACGGAGTTGAGGTCGTTGTAGCGGGCGAGGAGCGTGGCCTCGACGTGTGCGGCCGGCACGCCGGGGGAATTGGGGGTGCCGAAGGTCGTGGCGCCGGAACCGGCGGCGACGAGGAACTCGTCGGCGTGGCCGTGGTAGCAGCCGGCGAACTTCACGAACGCCTCCCGGCCGGTGGCGGCCCGGGCCAGTCGGAGGGCGCTCATCGTCGCCTCGGTTCCGCTGGACACCCAGCGCACCATGCCCACCGAGGGCACGAGCCGGCAGAGCATCTCTGCGAGCGTGACCTCGGCCTCGGTGGGGAGCCCGAAGCTCGTGCCCCGGGCGGCGGCCTCGGCAACGGCGGCGACGACGTCGGGGTGGGCGTGGCCGAAGAGGAGCGCCCCCCAGGAGGACAGGTAGTCGATCCATTCCCTGCCCTGGCCGTCGCGCACCCGGCAGCCCGCCGCGGACGCGATGAACGGGGCGTCGCCCCCGACGGCGCCGAATGCCCGCACGGGCGAGTTCACCCCGCCGGGGAGCACGCCACGGGCGCGTTCCCAGGCGTTCGCGGAAGGCGTCCCGCTCATCCGAGGGACTCTGCCAGGGGGCGGGCGAAGTAGGTGAGCACGATGCGCGCCCCGGCGCGCACGATGCCTGTGACGGACTCCGTCATCGCCCGGTCGCGGTCGAGCCAGCCCCGCTCCGCCGCGGCAAGGATCATGGCGTACTCACCCGACACCTGGTAGGCGGCCACAGGGACGTCGAAGCGGTCGGCGACCGCGTGGACTACGTCGAGATACGGACCGGCGGGCTTCACCATCACGACGTCGGCGCCCTCTTCGACGTCCAGGGCGACTTCACGGAGGGCCTCCCGGGCGTTCGCCGGGTCCATCTGGTACGCCCTGCGGTCGCCCGAGGCGGGTGCGGACCCGGCGGCGTCGCGGAACGGGCCGTAGAACGCCGACGCGTACTTCGCCGCGTAGCTCACGACCACGACCCCGTTGTGGCCGGCGCCGTCGAGACCGCGCCGGACGGCGCCCACCCGACCGTCCATCATGTCCGACGGGGCGACGACGTCCGCCCCCGCATCGGCGTAGGCCACCGCGGCGGCCGCGAGGTGGGGGAGGGTGGCGTCGTTGTCGACTTCGCCGGTCTCCGGGTGGATCACCCCGCAGTGGCCGTGGTCGGTGTACTCGCAGAGGCACACGTCCGCCCACACCGTGAGGTGGGGGGCGGCCTCCTTGATCGCGGTGATCGTGGCACACACCGGCCCCGCCGGGTCCCGTGCCGGCGTGCCTGTGGCGTCCCTGGTCTCGGGGAGGCCGAAGAGGATGACGCCGCCCACACCGGCGGCGGCGAGCGCCCGGGCCTCCGCGGCGGCGGCGTCCGGGGAGAGGTGGTACTGCCCCGGGAGGCTGGGGATCTCCGTACGCACTCCCCGGCCCGGTACGCAGAACAGCGGAGCGACCAGGCACTCCGGGCGCACGCGCGTCTCGGCGACGGCGGCGCGCAGGCCGGGCGTCCGCCGGAGGCGCCGCAGCCGTGTGACCGGGTAGCTCACGGACCCTCCCCGACGCATTCCCGGAGGGTGCCGGCGAGAGCGGCGGCCAGGGACTCGAAGGACGGCTCCGCGGCCACGACGTCGGGCGCGCGGAGCTCCGCGGCCACGGCCGTCGAGGTCGTGGGGCCGATGGTGGCCAGCAGGACGTCGTCCGCCCACTCCGTGCCGCAGAGCGCCACCATCTCCTTGACGGCGGACGGGCTCGCGAAGGTCACGGCCGCGGGCCGGCGGGCGAGGGCGGTGCGGACGGCGCCCGCGTCGCCGGACCCGACACGGTACGCGACCGGGTCCTCCACGTCGATGCCGAAGCTGCGGAGGCGCTCGGCGAAAGCACGGTCCGCCCGCGCCGAGCGGGGGTACAGGAGGCGGGTGCCGGGGCCCAGCTCGGCGGCGAGGAGCTCGGCGAGCTGGCCGCTGCCACCCTCGCCGACGACCGCCGGCGTGATCCCGCGCTCCTCGAGTGCCCTCGCCGTGGCTCCACCCACGGCGGCGTGGTGTGTGGCCGGAGAGGGGGCGGGGCGGACGACCTCGACAGCCGCGGCGCTCGTCCAGGCCACCCAGGGGAAGCCGTCCAGGGCGTCGGGGCCGGGCGCTTCCGGGGCGACGTCGAGGGAGAACGTGGGGGCGGTGAGAGGCTCCAGGCCGGCAGCGCGCAGGGCGGCGTGCAGGGGGCCGTCGGGGCCCTCGGGGCGGGTGACGACGACGAGTGTCACGCCGGGAGCGCCTCGCGGGCGGCGGCGGTCCCGAGGGCCCGGGCGCGGGAGCGGTCGTCGGTGGCCTCACCTCGGCGGCCGTCGAGGAACCAACGCAGGCGGAGCACTCCGCCGTCGAGGAGAACGGCGTGGGCGGCGGCGGACGTGCGGCAGCCGGCGCCGGTGGCACCCAACCAGGCCCGTTCCGCGGCGACGGCGTCGCCGGCGTCGGCGTCGTGGAGGGCGGCGACGAGCCCGGCTGTGCCCGCGTCGCCGGCGCGGCACTCCAGGGCGAGGGCTCCCTGGCCGGGGGCGGGAAGGAAGTCCAGCACCTCGCAGGCTTCGTCCTCGCGGCCGAGACGGCGGAGGCCGGCGAGGGCGAGGACGGCGGCTTCGTAGCTGCCGTCCCGGACCTTCGTGAGGCGGGTGTCGACGTTGCCGCGGATGTCCGCCACGTCGACGTCGGGCCGGACGGCGAGGATCTGCTGGGCTCGCCGAGGGCTGCCCGTGCCCACCCGGGCGCCCGGCCGGAGGGCGCCCAGGGTGGCGCCGGATCGCGAGACGAGGGCGTCCCTCGGGTCCTCGCGGGAGGGCACGGCGGCGATCACGAGGCCGGGCGTCTCGGCCGTCGGGAGGTCCTTGAGGGAGTGCACGGCGAGGTCGGCGCGGCCGTCCAGGAGGGCGTCCTGGAGGGCCTTGGTGAAGGCCCCCACTTGGGGCAGGTCGGTGACGGGTGTGGCGGGGTCGGCGTCGCCGGCGGAGGTCACCTCCACCAGCGTCACGCCGAGACCGGGGTGGGCGGCGGCCAGGGCGCGGGCGACCCACGCTGTCTGGGCACGCGCGAGTGCCGAGCGGCGGGTGGCGATGCGCACCGGGGTCACTCCAGGCCGAGGATGCTGCGGGCGGTCTCGCGCGTCATGAGCGCTTGCGGGTGGGAGGAGAGGTAGAGGAGGGGGTCGTGGAGGAGTCGGTTGGCGAGCGTGTGGGCGAGCTGCTCGATCGTCGCCCGGGTGTCCGGGTCGGTGTCGCCAAGGCGCCCCAGGGCGCGCTCGATCTCCTCGGCGGCGGCGCGCTCCGCCTTGCGGCGCAGGGCCCGGATGAGGGGGGCGAGCGCCGAGTTCGTCACCCGGGTGTGCGTCTCGACGGCTCTCAGCTCCACGAGGGAGGCGGCTTCCACGGTGACGGAGCGGTGGCGGTCGGTGGCGGCAAGGGCGTCGACTCCGACGTACTCCACGCCCGGGGTGGGCTCGTAGTGGACGTTGGCGGGCATGCCCACGTCGAGGAGCAGCAGGGGACCACCGGCTCGCCGCGCCGCCACGGCTGCGACGTCCTCGGGTTCGAGGAGCGGTTGGGCGGATGTGACGGCGGTGACGGCGGCATCGACCTCGGCGAGGACACGCGCGAGACGGTCCAGGCCGACAGCCCCGGGGACGCGCTCGGGCCGGCGGGTGAGGCGCAGGACCTCCCAGGGTGTGGGGTCGAGGCGTTCGACCACGGCGTTGGCCATCTTCCCGGCGCCCACGACGGCGACCCGGCCGGGAGTGGCGCCGAGGAGGCGGTCGACGGCGACGGCGGCGAGGCTCCCGTGGTCGGGCTCCGGGAGGAGGGCGCGGACTTCGCGCCCGGCCCGGATCGCGTCACGGAAGACCTGGTCGAGGGTGGAGCCCAGGGTGCCCGCCTCCCTGGCCGCCCGGTGGGCGCGCCGCACCTGGCCGAGCACCTCGGGTTCGCCCACGACGGGCGAGCAGAAGCCCGCCGCCACCCGGAAGACGTGCTCGACGGCGGCTCGGCCGTAGCGGCCCTCGGCGTGGTCGGGGAGGAAGTCGCAGTCGGCGAGCTTGCGTGTGACGTCGGCGAGGTCGTCGGCGTCGACGCCCACGCCGATGACCTCGTGGCGGAGGCAGGTTGAGATCACGGCGAGCTCGGGCACGAGGCCCTGGACGGTGGCCAGGGCCTCGGCGAGGCGGTCCTCGGGGATGGCGAGGCGAGCGCGGTCGTCCGCGGAGACGTGCGGATGGGCGAAGGAGAGGGATGCGACGATGGGTGCCGTGAGGTGGCGATCAGGCCGGATCTCCGTGGGTGGCATGCGTCTGCTGCCTGTCTCAGATGTCCGTGTAGGGCTGCGGTCGGGGGGAACCGCACGCCCGCGATTGTAGGTGGGGTTCGCGTACCCACCCAAGACGGCAGCCGTCCGGCCGGCGCCCCGGGACTTCGTGAGCCCGGGCGCCGGAGGCGGCGGCGGGAACGGGGTCCCCTCGGACGCTGGGTACCCTGCGGGCATGAGCGGCGACGCGCGTCCCCTGCCGGGCAGGCTGCACAGATGGGACGACCTCCCGGATCCGGGGCGGGTCGGGGCGGCGTCCCTGCGACTCATGACGGTTCACGCCCATCCCGACGACGAAGCCTCCAAGGGCTCGGGCACGGTTTCCCACTACGCCGGACGGGGCGTGCGGGTGACCCTCGTGACGTGTACGGGAGGCGAGGAGGGTGAGATCCTGAACCCCGCCATGGACCACCCCGAGGTGGCGGCGGCCCTCGAGGAGATCCGCATGGACGAGCTCGCGGAGGCCGTCGAGGTGTGTGGATACGCGGCCTGCTACCTGCTGGGCTACCGCGATTCCGGGATGCCCGCCAGTGAGGCGAACGCCAACCCGGCGGCTTTCGCCAACTGCGACCTCGCCCAGGCCACGGCCCGCCTCGCCCGTCTCGTGCGCGCCGAGGCGCCCCACGTCGTCGTCACCTACGGGCCCGACGGCGGCTACCCGCACCCCGACCACATCATGACCCACAGCGTGACGGTCGCCGCCGTGGAGGCCGCTGCCGACGCGGATGCCCCTTTGGCCGGGGCCCCCTGGCAGGTGTCGAAGCTCTACTGGCTGGCGTGGTCGTACGCGCGCATGGAGGCCACGCACGGGGAGTTCGTACGCCGCGGGTGGGAGTCGCCCTACGGGGAGTGGTTGAAGCACCGTGAGGACCGCGACCACGAGATCACCACGGAGATCGACGTGGGCGACAGCCTGGGGGCGCGGCGGGCGGCACTCCTCGCCCACCGCACACAGATCGACCCGCAGTCCTTCTGGCTGCGCCTGCCCGACTCGGTGGTGAAGGAGATCTACCCGTGGGAGGAGTACGTGCTCGCCCGGGACCTCACGGCGGCGTCGCCTCCGGCGGGGCAGCGCGAGGACGACCTCTTCCTCGGGATCTGCTGAGTCCCCTGACGAGGGGCTCCGCCCTCTCGGACCCCGCCGCCTACCGGTCGGGCCGCCTCTTGGGGGACGTGAACCGGCGCCTCGCGAACCACAGGATGGCGAGGGCGACGGCGGTGCCGGCCAGGAAGCCGGTGACGACCACCGCCGGGCCGGTGGCGTTGCCCCGCTTCTCCGACGGGGAGGGCGGGGCCGACGGGGTCGCCGCGGGTGGGGGAGTGGGGGTCGCGTCCGCTGCCGCTGCCGGAGGAGCGGCCGACGCCTCGGCAACCTCCACGACGGCGCCCGCCTCGTTCACGCCTGCCTTCACAGCCACGGTCCAGGCGCCCGGAGCCGGGAACGCGAGAGTCGCGGCGTAGGTCCCGGGATCCCCGGCGGGACTCGCCGGGACGGCCGCCACCGGGGACTCCCCGGGGGTCGAGGCGGAGATCTCCACGGGCAGTCCCGCGACAGGATGGCCGTCCGGGAAGCTGAGGCGGGCGGTGATCACCAGCGACAGTGGTGCCGACCCCGGTTCCGTCGAGACCTCGGCGCGCATCCGGCCCCCGTGGGCGAGCGCGGCCGGAGCAGGGAGGAAGAGGTGTGCCAGGCAGGCGAGAAGGAGGGCGGAGACGGCTGCGGCCCGGCCGGGGTGTCGTGGGAGGGGAGGGGGGTGATTCGCCACGGCGGCGAGCCTACGGGGTCACGCCGCGTCCGGTCATCTCGCCGGGTTCGATCCTTGCCTCAGCACGCCCCGGACCTCCACGACGGGGTACGTGAGCGCCGTAGCCGTCTCGAGGGAGGGGAGTTGGCGGCGGGTGCCGTCAGAGGCTTCGTAGACCGCGCTCCACCGGATGCGGGCCCGGACGCCGTAGCGCCCCGGCCGCCTGTACGTGTGGCTGAACTGCGGGGCGTTCGCCCCCGTCGGGTCGGCGGGAGCCGCCTCTGCAGTGCCGTCGCCCCAGTCGACGTCGTAGGAGGACACCGTGACCACCACGCGGGCCGTGATCCCTTCGACCGACGCGTCCGGGTTCGTCCAGGCGGGGTCCCCCAGCGACACCCAGGTGGGTGCGCCCACGACACCCCGCGACAGGGGATGGAGCGCGACGTCGGGGTCCGGGAGGTCGACGGCCTCGATGTCCTCGGCGGTCCGGGCCGGAGTGGCCGGGCGTCCCGGCGAGCGTTTCCGGGACGGGCGCCGGGACGCGGAGCGGGTCGTGGCGCGCCGCGACGTGGAGCGTGTCGAGCGGGCCGAGGAGCGCCGCCGTGGTGGCGCGGGCTTCCGCGCTGTCGCGGGCCGCCTCGCCGGTGTGCTTCCGCGGCGGCTGCGGACGCGCACGGTGACGCGGCGCCCGCCGGTCTCGCCGCCGCCCTCGGTGTCGGCGCCCGCCGGGACGGACGCCAGGCACAGGATGAGCATGAGGGCGCCGCCGACGGCGCGCGCCAGAGCGCGGTATGAAGAGGTCATGTCCACCCTTCCCCAGCTTGTGGGCCCACGGCCCTGTTGCGTCCGGCTCACCCGAATCCGGGCACGCTACATGGGTCGGCGTCGGGCGTCAAGCGGCCCCGGCCGCCGGGTGGTGGGGTGCCAGGGAGGGAGCGATCGGCTCAGCCGGGAGAGGGCGAGGGGGTCGGGGCCGTTGCCGCCGCCCGGGCGAGGTCGTCCAGCACGCTGCCGAGCTCCTTCTGGAGCTGCCCGTACTTGGCGAGGTCGCCGTCGCGCAGGGCGGCCTGCATGTCGTCGTAGACCTTGTTCGCCTGAGAGACGAGCTCGTCGAGGCCGGCCGGCCGGCCTTCCTCGGGCGGGGTCGGGGCGCCGTCGTCCGGGGAGACGGCGCCCAGGGG
>CAYJLW010000081.1:10477-19182 GCA_964370965.1 uncultured Acidimicrobiia bacterium
TGCGGGGGGGGGGGGGGGGGGGGGGGGGGCGGGGTCGCGGGCCCCCAGGGGTGAGAAGCCGAACGTCGCCTGGAGGGCTTCAGGGAACGTGGGGCGCATCACGGCCTTGTTCCCGAAGACGACCACGACCCGTTTCAGCTCGGGCCGGGCGACTTCGGTCGCCTGCAGGTACAGCGGCTGCACGTAGATGAGGGAGTCCGCGATGGGGACGATCACGATCTGGCCGAAGATGATCTCGGAGCCCTTCTGGCCCAGGAGCGTGATCTGGCCCGAGATCGAGGGCTCCTGGTTCACGAGGGATTCGACCTGCTGAGGGCCGTTGATCTGGCGCTGGCGGGGCAGGCGGTAGGACGTGAGCCGGCCGTAGGTGTCGGGGTCGGAGCGGGCGGCCAGGAAGGACACGAGGTTGTCCTTGCCGGCGGGCGTGTAGGAGTTGAAGAGGACGAACTCCTCGGACTTGTCGCCGGGGAGGCGCACGTTGAGGTACTGGGAGAGGTTCGGGGGCGCCTGGGCGGAGAGGTCGGTGTTCTCGCCGCCCGCTCTGGACGCCACGCTCCAGAGGTCCTCCTTGTTGTAGAAGTCCCGTGGGCTGGTCATGTGGTAGAGGGCGTACTGCTGGAGCTGAGCGTTGTAGAGGTCGATGGGGTAGCGGAAGTGCTCCCGGAGCGCCTTGGGGACCTCGGCGTTCGAGCGCATCAGCGAGGGGAAGGCCTTGGCCCAGGCCGCCGCGATCGGGTCGGCCATGTCCACGCGGTAGAGGGTGACCTTGCCGCTGTAGGCGTCGACCGTGGCCTTCACGGAGTTGCGGATGTACGTGGTGTCCCGTGGGATCGTCGTGTCGTCACCCAGGGGCTCGGCGTACGGGTACAGCGACGTGGTGGTGTACCCGTCGACGACCCAGACGAGTCGGCCGTCGAGCACGACGAGGTAGGGGCTGGCGTCGAGACGCAGGAAGGGGGCCGCCTTGTGTACGCGCAGTGAGACCTCGCGGTCGTACAGGAGACGGCTGTCGGCCTTGATGGCACTGGAGAGGACGAACTTGGCGTCCCCGAAGCGGATCGAGAACGCCAGGCGCTTCAGGAAGGAGTCCATCTTGACCCCGCGATCGGGGGCGATCGTGCGGGAGGACTTCTGCTCGCCGTCGGAGTCGAGTTCCTGGACTGTGGTGTTCGTGATCACGAAGTCCCGGGTGAGCTGGCCGAAGTAGACGCGGGGCTGGCGGACGTCGAGCGACTTCGCGTCTGGGCGGGTCACGGGGGGGATGTTCTTCACGAGCAGCGACGGCCCTCCGCTTTCGGTGACCTCGTTCGCCTGGCTGGCCACGGCACCGAAGCCGTGGGTGTAGACGAGGTGGGTGTTCTGCCACGTCTTTGCCGATCCTCTGAGCTGGCTGGGATCGACCTCGCGCGCCGAGATGAGCACCTGGCGGTCCTCTCCGGCGACCTGGTAGCGGTCGACGGCGATGCTGTTGAAGTTGTAGTAGGGCCGGAGCTCCTGGATCTGCTTGTAGCTGGTGATCAGGGGCCCGGATTCCCAGAGGCGGACGTTCGCCAGCGTCGCCCTGTTCGCCTCCAGGTTCTCGTTGGTGAGGGAGTCGACGGCTTCGTACCCCTGCGCCTTGATGCGGTCGAGGCCGAATCCGCGTCGCGTGAACTCGATGTTGCGGGCGATGTAGGGGCTCTCCTTCTGGATCTCGTTCGGGGCCACACGGAGCTGCTGGATCACCCGGGGGTAGACCCCGCCGATGATGAGGGCGGACACGGCCATGAGGGCGACGGCGATGACCGGGAGCACGAGGCGCTTCACGGCGAAGGTGGCGAAGAGCAGGAGGGCGGAGATGATCGCTATCCAGAACAGGACCTGGAACGCCGGGAGCTGCGCTTTCACGTCTGTGTAGGACGCGCCCCGCACCACCCCGCGGGGGGAGTAGAGCAGCTCCCACTGGTTGACCTTGTAGCCCACCGCCTTCAGGAGCAACATGGCGCCGAGGAGGATCGAGAGGTGCACTCGGGGCTGGATGGCGAGGTAGCTGCCCTCGGACTGCGGGCCGATCGCGCCGGCGTAGGCGTACACGGCGGCCACGACGACGATCGTCACGATGAGGGCGGCGAAGAGCCACCCGAAGGCGAACTTCCAGATCGGGAGCGAGAAGACGTAGAAGCCCACGTCCTTGTGGAACACGGGATCCTTGGTGCCGAAGGGGACCTGGTTCACGTAGGTGAGGAACGACGCCCATCGGGGGAACGTGGCGGCGCCGAACATGACCGCCCCGGCGACGATCACGCCGGCGAGGATCCAGCGCAGGACGGGATCGACCGTGCGCCGGAGGTTGAAGAGGAAGTCGTTCGTGATCGCCAGCGGTCGCAGGGGGCTGAAGCGGCGGGCGAGGTACACGTTCGTGCCCAGGACGAGCGCGAAGACCGCGGCGGAGATCGCGAAGAGGAGGATCTGCGTGCTGAGCTGGCGGAGGTAGAGGTCACGCAGGCCGAGGTCGTCGTACCAGAGGAGATCCGTGAAGAACGACGTCCCGGGCCCAGCGAGGAGGGCTATCAGCACGACGACGACGGCGATCACGATGATCAGCTTGGGTCTGCGCAGCAACTGGGCTCCTTGAGTGGGCTCCCCGAGCGGGCTCCTCAGATGGGTCCCTGGGCGGGGCCTCGCCGGTTCCGGGCGGGGCCCCGAATCCGTCCGGGCGCGACGCGAGCGTACCCGGTGACCACGACAGAACGCCGCCGCGCTCCGGCGCACGGGCCCACGAAGCGAGCACGGCCACGCGCGGCGCCGCGAAAGTGTCACACCTCATCCGTATGGTGCCCGCATGCGCAGTCATGCACCGTTGCGAGCCGCCGGAGGGAGCGTCCGGGGGCGGCGTCCGGGGGGTGGGGCTGCGCGACCGGGGCTGTGGGCCGTCGCGCCCGCCGGCGACGGGGTGCGCCGGCGGCGCGGCCGGTCCCGGCTCCGGCTCCTGGCGGCGGCGGTTCCGGTCGTTGTCGCGGCGGTCTGGTGGAGCGGGGCGGGATCCGTGTCCCGGGCGGGCGGTGTCGTGACCAACGTGGTCGACGGCGACACGCTCGACGTCGCCACGCCCGGGCTGCCGCTGCGGCGTGTCCGGGTGCTGGGTGTCGACACCCCGGAGGTGCACGGCCCCGGCCCGCCCGAGTGCTACGGCCCGGAGGCCTCGGCGTTCTCGTCCCGCGTGGCTGCCGGGGCGCTCGTGGAGTTGCGCTTCGACACGGAGCGGCGAGATCGTTACGGGCGCACCCTCGCCGCCGTTGTGCTCCGGAGCGGCCCGCTCGCGGGCAGGGCACTCGCCGACGAGCTCGTCCGTCGCGGCTACGGCCGTGTCCTGGTGATCCCCCCGAACGTGAGCGCCGCTCCGCGGCTGCGCTCCCTGCAGGCCGCTGCGCGAATCGAGGGGGCGGGGCTCTGGGGGGCGTGCCAGGTGGGAACCTGACGTCATCTCGGTTGGGGCGCTCGCACAGGCGGGATCCGGACGGTCACGGTCCGAGTGCAGGACGCGACGTCTGCGCCACATCCTGCAGGCGGACACTGTGCGGCGGGAGGCTCACTGTCAGGTGTGAACCGTCTTCTCCCGGACGATGGCGAGGATGCGGTTGCCGTAGCGTTCCATCTTCACGGGTCCGATTCCCGAGACCGCCAGGAGCGCTGCGGGTGTACCGGGGGCGGCGGCGGCGACCTCTTGCAGGGTGGAGTCGTGCAGGATGCAGAACGCGGGGACGCCTTCGGAGGCGGCGACCTCGCGTCGCCAGGAGCGAAGAGCATCGAAGAGGGCGGCATCGAGTGCCGGGACCGCGCCGGGGGAACCCGAACCGGACCCTTGCGGGGCGGAGCGTTCCTGCAGGTCTCGGCGGGCAGTGGCGAGCCAGGCCTGCCACGCCTCGCTGGGGCGGGCCCCGGTGGCCATGGCGGTTCGGGCGGCGTCGATGGGATCGAGGAAGCGCGAGGGCCGGCGGGTGACGTAGCGTTCTGCGAGACGTCGCTGGCGGGCCCAGGTGAGATGCAGGCGGCTCCGGCACCGGGTGAGGGCGACGTAGAGGAGGCGGCGCTCCTCTTCTGTTTGCGCCCGGGAGCGGGCGTGGCCGATCGGCATGAGGCCGTCCTCGAGGCCCGCGACCACGACGACGTCGAACTCCAGGCCCTTGGCCTTGTGCATCGTGAGGATGGACACGGCGTCGTTTCCCCGGTGGGGGGCGTCGCCGGAGACGCTCGCCGCCAGATACGACAGGAATCCGGCGACGTCGGGGGTGGAGACCCGCCCGGCGTACTCGGCGGCCATCGACACGAGGAGCTCCACGTTGGCGCGTCTCTCCGGGTCGGCGAGATCCCCCGCCAGGATGTCGGCGTCGTCGAGACCCGCAGCCTCGCGCACGGCTGCGGGCAGGGACGCCCCCGCCGGGGGACGCGCCTTGCGGAGGATGCCGAGCACACGGGCTACCTCCTCGCGCGCGAGGAAGGCGCCCGCGCGCACGACGCAGGGGATGTGGGCGGCGGCGAGGGCCTGTTCGAAGAGGAGAGTCTGGGCGTTCGTGCGCACGAGGATCGCCATCGAGGACCAGGACCCGCCGGGGCGCCGCTCGCGCTGCAGGGTGCGCGCCACCCACTGTGCCTCGGCTTCGTCGGTGGGGAGGATCGTGAGCGTGGGGACGGGAGCGTCGTGGACGTGTGGGCGCAACACCTTGCCGCTGCGCCCGGTGGCGTCTGCCAGGAGGGCGTTGGCGAGGGCGAGGACCTGGGGAGGCGAGCGGAAGTTGTCGTTGAGCGCGATGCGGGTGGCGGCGGGCCAGTAGCGCTCGAAGTCGACGAGGAAGCGGGCCTGGGCACCGCTGAAGCTGAATATGGCCTGGTCGTCGTCTCCGACGACACAGAGGTCGGCAGGATTCGAGTCGCCCAACCACGCCCGCAGGAGGGCGAACTGGGCCGGGTTGACGTCCTGGAATTCGTCGACGAAGAGATGGCCGATGCGCCCCCGCAGCACATGGGCGAAGGCGGCGTCGTCGCGGAACGCAGTGGCGAGGGCCATGAGCATGTCCTCGAAGTCGACGAGGTGGCGGCGCGCCTTGGCCTGCTCGTAGCGGCTGTAGACGCGGGCGACGTCGTCGGGGGGGAGGGGCGGGCGGCGGTCGCCGACGGCGTCGGGGTAGGCGTCGGGTGTGAGGAGGCGGGCCTTGGCCCACTCGATCTCGGCGGCGACGTCGCGCGCCAAGAGCCGCGGGCTGCGGGAGCGGCGGCCTTCGAGGAGCGGGAAGAGGAGCCTGACCTTGTGCTCGAGTACTTGGCGGGGCTCCTGGCCGCGCATCTGCCAGTACTCGCGCAGCATCGCGTAGGCGAGGCCGTGGAACGTGCCGCAGGTGATGCGCTCGGAGACTCCGAGGCCGCTGAGGCGGTGGCGGAGCTCCTCGGCTGCCTTGCGGGTGAATGTGACGGCGACGACGGCACCCGCGTCGGTGGAGCCGTCGAGGACCCGGCGGGCGATGCGCCGGGTGAGGACACGGGTCTTGCCGGACCCGGCGCCGGCGAGGATGCACAGGGGGGCGGCGTCGGTGAAGACGGCCTCGGCCTGGGCCGGCGTGAGGCCGGCGCCGAGGTCACGGATCCGTGAGGGTGTGGCTGTCTGCACGTTCACCCCACCGGGAGGCCCAGGGGTGCCGGGGTGGCTGCCGGCGGATGCGTGGGCGTGACCGTGCCCCCGAAGGCCGGGCAGAGGTCGCGGAACGAGCAGTACTCGCAGAGGCGGCCGGGCCGCGGCTTCCAGGCCCCCCCCGAGAGGGCGCCGGAGATCGCCTTGCCCAGAGCGGTCAGGAGCCGGACCGTGGATTCCACGTCACGCTCGCTCGGTTCGAGCACGTACGCGTCGGGGGTGTCGAGGTAGAGCAGGCGGAGTCGCTTCGGGACCTGGCCGGTGAGGCGGTGCACGAGGACGGCGTACACACTGAGGCCGAAGAAGCGCGAGAGGGAGCGGCCGAGATCAGGGGTGCCGCCGGTCTTGTAGTCGCCCACGACCCACGTGCCGTCGGGACAACGGTCGAGGCGGTCGAGGATGCCGACCACGCGGAGCTCTCCCAGGTCGGCCTCGAGGCGGACCTCGCGCCCCGCGGGTTCGAGGCGCATGGGGTCCTCGAGGTCGAAGTAGTTGCGCACGAAGCGGGCGGTCTCGGCGTGATGGTGGGCGGCGTGTTCGGCGGACTCGAAGAGGTCGCCGGCGTCTTCGCGGGCGACCGTCTGGTCCCAGGCGGGGTCGAGCAGGTCGAGGGCGGTCTCGACCGTGCGTGCGGCCGCGGGGTGGTCGTAGAGGCGTTGCAGGACGACGTGGGCGATCGTGCCCCGGAGGGCGGCGATCGAGCGGGGTTCGGGCAGGCGGTCGATCGCCCGGAACTTGAAGAGCTGCGGGCAGTTGCGGAAGTCCGAGGCCCGGCTCGGCGAGAGTGCGAAGGGCAACATGAGGCGACTCTAGAAGTCACCTCCGACAGAAATGGGGATGGCGAGGAGACCGCCCGTCCTCCCGTGGAAGCGTGGTCCGTCGGCCTGCTCACGAGCCTGCGCCGGTCTGGGGCGGGTCCGCAGAACCAGGCGCGGAGAGCCCGCGTGTCGCTGCGGGGTGCGCTCGCGCGCTCCGACCGACGCGCGGTAGTGTGCCCGCAACCACCGCGAGTTACGGGGACGGACATGCCGTATCCGAGGAAGTTGCTCAACCAGGGCGAGGAGATCATCCTCGACCTCCGGCCCCACTGGGTGGCACTCACGATCCCCACCCTCTGGACGCTGCTCGTCGTCGCCGCCCTGGTCGGCCTGTTCTGGCTGGGCGCCGACTGGTCGACGAGCGTGAAGCTCGTCCTCGTCGGCGTGGGCATCGTGGCGTTCCTCGCCCTCGCCGGATTCCGCGTCCTCACCTGGCTCCGGACGGAGTTCGTCCTCACGAGCCAGCGGGTCATCCATCGCAAGGGCGTCTTCGCGAAGCACGCCAAGGACGTCCCGCTGGGGCGCATCAACGAGATCACCTTCACCCAGACCGTGCTCGAGCGCATGGTGGGATCCGGCAACCTCGTCATCCGCTCCGCCAGCGAGGACGTGGAGGGGAACCGCTTCGAGTTCATCCGCAAGCCCGAGCAGGTGCAGAACGCGATCTACCGGGCGATGGAGGCCGAAGAGGAGGAGAACCGCCGGGTCGTGATCGCCGGGCAGGTGCCCGTGGCGGCCCCGCCGGCACCCGACGTGCC
Source organism: uncultured Acidimicrobiia bacterium (assembly GCA_964370965.1). Taxonomy (GTDB): domain Bacteria; phylum Actinomycetota; class Acidimicrobiia; order UBA2766; family UBA2766; genus CAYJLW01. The sequence continues at coordinate 17,716 of CAYJLW010000081.1, forward strand.
CTCCCAGATCGCCCAGCTCGACCAGCTTCGGCGCCAGGGCGCCATCACCGAGGTCGACTACCAGATCAAGAAGGACGAGCTCCTGCGCCGCATGTGACTCCGCTCCGCGTCGTCTCTCTCGTTCCCAGCCACTCCGAGACGCTGGCTGCTCTCGGAGCCGATCTCGTGGGTGTGACCCGTTACTGCACCGTGCCCGCGTCCCTCGACCGCCTCCCTCGCGTGGGGGGCACCAAGGACCCGGACCCGGAGGCCGTCGCCGCTCTCGGGCCCGACCTCGTCGTGGCGAACGCGGAGGAGAACCGACGCGAGGACGTGGCGGCGCTGGAGGCAGCGGGCGTCCGTGTGCTCGTCACGCTTCCGCGCACGGTGAGTGAGGGCATCGACAGCGTCGTCGTCGTGGGGGAGGCGGCGGGCGTGGGCGACGCGGCCGCCGTGCTCGTGGACCGGCTCCGGTACGACCTCGCCGCCCTCGTCGCCGATCCGCCGGCGGGCCCCCCGCCCGGCGTGTTCGCGCCCGTGTGGCGGCGTCCCTGGGTGGTCTTCAACGCCGACACCTACGCCCACGACGTGCTCACCCTCGCCGGGGGCGGGAACGTCTTCGCGTCCTTCCCGGATCGCTACCCGCGTGTGGAGTTGGCGGACGCGCTCGAGGCGGGCGCCGAGGTGGCGCTCCTTTCGGACGAGCCGTTCTCGTTCGCGAGCCGTCACGCCGAGGAGCTCCGCTCCGCCGGCCTCCGGGTGGCGTTCTGCTCCGGCCAGGACCTCCACTGGTACGGGCCCCGTACCGTCGCCGGGATCCGCCGGGTGCGGGAGGCGCTGGGCGCCGCACGGTAGCGTGGCGTCGATGGCCGGACCCCGCCTTTCCCGTCTGCGCGACATGCTGCGGCCGCCGTCCGCGGAGAAGCGCGCCTACGAGGCGCTGGCCGCCCACCCGGGCGTGGAGTTGCTCGGGGGCGCCTGGCTGAGCCGGCCCGCCCGCGTCGCCGTCTCCGATGCCGGCTCCGTCGTCGTCGGCGACGGCCTCTTCTGTCCCGGGGAGGTCGAACTGCAGGCCCGCGACAACGGTCGCATCGAGTTGGGCCGGGGCGCTTCCCTCGAGCAGGGCGCCCGCCTCGCCGTCGCCTGCGACGCCACCCTGCGTCTCGGTGACCACGTGGGGGTCGGGCCCTACAACTTCTTGAGCGTCTTCGGCGGGGACCTCACGGTGGGGGACTGGTCGATGATGGGCCCGCACGTCTCGATCCACACCGTCGACCACGGCACGCGCCTCACCGGGGAGCCCATGCGCCTGCAGCCCGGTGTCCCGGGGGACGTCGTGATCGGGTCGGACGTCTGGCTGGGAGCGTCGGTCGTCGTCTTGAAGGGCGTGCGGATCGGGGACGGCGCCGTCGTGGCCGCCGGCGCCGTGGTCACCCGTGACGGCCCCGAGAACGCGATCGTTGCCGGGGTCCCGGCGATGGTCGTCGG